>NZ_AXAP01000021.1 GCF_000472865.1 Bradyrhizobium elkanii WSM2783
TACCAGGCCCGCTCGATCTGCGAATGCATCCATGCCCGCTGGCGCAACTGGGACCTCAGGCAATTGACGGTGCGCGGCATCGAAAAGGTCCGAGCCGTCGTGCTCTGGTACGCCCTCACCAACAACATCCTGCAGGGACATCGCCTCGCCAACCCATAGCTGCGCCAAACCATAGCGGCGCGCAAATCCCGCCCCGCTCCACCGTCGAGGTCTTCAACATCCGCTACTTCGGATGCCGTCTACCCGAAAACCGAATTGGTTCTCAGGCTCTACGCGCTACGTGCCAGTCAACTCACCGTCGTTCGCTTCGGCTCGACGATCTCGAACATTCGCGGAAACTCATCCATCAGCGTCATCAGCTCAGTGAGCCGCGTCGCGTCGCCGCTGACGCCGATCTTGCCGCTGCCGACCGCTTCTGGAAAGGTGGTCAACTTCGCAATGACCTCGTCGAGCGTGCTGCGCGCCAGCGTGAAGCTGGCATCGGCGTCCTCAGCTTGCGTATCGGCGATATAGGTCAGCGCGCAATTCTCCAAATTGAGGATGAAGGTCTCGTTGGTATCGGTGAACTTCCAGTTCAGGACGATACGCATGCCCTCGGCCTTGGGGCCGTTGAGGCGAATGCCGAGCACGTCCCAGAGCTGTCCGGTGCGGAGCGCGGCGAGCGTTTCGCGTGGCATCGCCGGCCGCGCCGGCGCCTTCGGCATGCCCTGCCGTAACTCCTGCGCGCCGAACAGATAGCTGTTGCGCCAGGTCGCGCTTTCCGCAGCATAGCCGAGCTGCTCGAACGTGTCGGCGAGCAGCGCGCGGGCCGCGGCATTGCCCGGCTCGGCGAACACCAGATGGCTCACCGCCTGCGCGACGAAGCGGAATTCGCCGTTGGCGAAATCCTTCCGCGCCCGTTCCAGGATCGCATCCGCGCCGCCCATATACTCAACGTATTTTTTGCCCGACTCGACCGGCCGCAGCGGATCGAGATTGACGGGGTTGGCGTCATACCAGCCGAGATATTTCTGATAGATCGCCTTCACATTGTGCCGGATGTGGCCGTAATAACCGCGGCCGTGCCAGGCGCCCTCCAGGCTTTTCGGCAGCCGAATGGTCTCCGCGATTTCGCTCGCGGTCAGCCCATGGTTCATCAGGCGAATGGTCTGGTCATGCGCGAACTTGTAGAGATCGCGCTGCTGGCGGATCATGGTGTCGATCCGCTCTCGACCCCACACCGGCCAATGATGCTGGCCGCACATCGCCTCCGCTTTGCCGCCCCACAGCTTGAGCGCCTCGCCGAGATATTTCGACCACGCCAAGGCATCGCGCACATCGGCGCCACGAAACGGCAGCAGATTGTGGAAATTGTGGGTGCAGTTTTCCGCGAGGTTCAGCAGCTTGTAGCGCGGCAGGTAGAAATGCATCTCCGCCGGCGCCTCGCTGTTCGGCGCCATCTGGAATTCGAATTCGACGCCGTCGATCACCCGCCTGTCGCCGGTGGTGAGGATCAGATCGGTCGGCCGCAACAGTGCCACCGATCCGGCCGCCATCGACTTGCCGAGCCCGCAATCGACCTGCCCCCGCGCGCCCTTCGCCAGGAATGGCCCGAATTGATATTGCGCACGCCGCAACATCGCGGGGCCGGCGATGATGTTCTCGGAGACCGCATGCTCCATGAACATGTCAGGCACGATGATCGGCACCTGCCCGCTCGACAATGTCTCGTCATCGAGCACCCCGCGGGCGCCGCCCCAATGATCGGTGTGGGTATGGGTGAAGATCACTGCCACAACCGAACGCCTGCCGCGGTGCCTGAAGTAGAGCTCGATGGCGGCCCGGGCGCCCTCGATCGAGGTGAGGGTATCAACCACGATCACGCCGCTGTCGCCCTCGATCAGCGTCATGTTGGCGATGTCGAGCCCGCGCACCTGGTAGACCCGGGGCACCACCTCGAACAGGCCGTGTTGCATGTTCAATCGCGATTGCCGCCACAGGCTGGGATTGACGGTGGGCGGAGCGTCTTCCGCGGCAAGGAAGCTATAGGGTTCGAGGCTCCAGACCACCCGGCCCTGGGCGGTGGCGATGTGCGCATTCTCGACGGTGCCGATGAAGCCGCGCGCGGCGTCGTCGAAATCGGCAGTGTCATGGAATGGCAATGCATCCAGCATCGCCGCGTGCTGTGCGACCACAGAGGGTGAAGCGTCCTTGGGAGCTTCGCCGGCGATTGTCTCGGTCATGTCTGGTCCCTCCCCGCCCGGCCATCCGGCCGCGGCAATGAAGAGGGATTATGAGAGCACAGCTCCAGTCGTCAAATGCACCGTCATGGCCGGGCTTGTCCCGGCCATCCACGTTCTTTTCCGCCCCAAGGACGTGGATGCCCGGGACAAACCCGGGCATGACGAAAACCGGTCGAATCACGGCCGCGCTACTTCTTCACCTTGCTCGCGTCCATCTTGATGCTCTCATCCAGCATCTTGGTCGAAAACGCCGTGTTCACGTCGAACGGCTTTTCCATCCCGAGATAGGTGTGCACCAACTCGTAGTCCTTCTTCATCCGCTCGGCGTCGATCCAACCGAGCGCCTTGGTCGTGGTGAACTCGTCCGTCATCAGGAACTTGATGCGTTCCCATTGCCGTTCCTGGTTCTCCCGGTCGAGGCCGGAGACCTGGTCGAGCAGCGCCTTCAGGCAGGGCGCGACGTCGGCAACGCAGGCGGCATAGGCCTTCTGCGTGACCCGCACGAATTCCTCGACCAGTTTCGGATTCTTCTGGAGGAATGCGCCGTTGACGATCAGCGAATTGCCGTAAGGATTGAGCCCGATGTCCTTCCAGTTGACGTAGCCGAGATCGGCACCGAACTCGATCGCCTTCAGATCGTGCTCGTTGTAGAAATCGCTGATGATGTCGACCGTGTGGCTCTTCAGCGCCGCGATCTTCGCGGTCGGGCCGACATTGACGAAAGTGACGGAGTCAGGCGCGATCCCGGCTGCCTTGGCGAAGGCCGGCCACATCACGCGCGAGGCATCGCCCGGCGGGTTGCCGATCTTGTGGCCGGGAAAATCCTTCATCCCGTTCACGCCGTAGCTCTTCAGCCAATAGAAGGTCTGCCCGGTATTGGCGTAGATGCTCATCAGCGCCACCACGTCGGCGCCCTTGCTCTTGGCCACCAGCATGGTCGCGAGATCGGCGATGCCGAATGGCGAGCCGCCGGAGCCGACCTTCAGCGATGAGACACCGGAGCCCTTGCCGGTCTCGATCGTGAGATCGATGCCGGCCTTCTCGTACCAGCCCTGCGCTTTGGCGTAATAGAACGGCGAATGATCCGCCGTGGGCGTCCAGTTCAGGATCAGATTGACGGATTCGGCGGCGCGCGCCGGCGCAACCCACGCCGCCAGCGCAAACGCCAAGGCCGGCGCAAACCCCAGCGTCAAGGCTGCAAGCCTCAAACCCTTCATCGCAACTCTCCCCGTGCGCAACCCGGCCTTGTCGCACCTTGTTTGTGACGTTACCAATGCAACAAGGGACAGGCGTAATTGTCAACTGTTTGGTTGGAAATGCTGAAGAGACGATCCGACGACACAAAGCCGCAGCGACGCGATCCCGTCGCCACGCAACGGAAGCTCCTGACCGCGGCGCGGCGCGAATTCGCGCAAAACGGGCTTGCCGGCGCCAGGATCGACGAGATCGCGGCCAGAGCCGGCGTCAACAAGCAGCTCGTCTACCATTATTTCGGCGACAAGGACGCGCTCTACCTCGCCGTGCTCGAATGGGTCTACGAGGAGATCCGCGAGCAGGAGCGCGAGCTCAACCTGGAGGGACTGCCGCCCGAACAGGCGATCAAGAAGCTGATCGAAGCCTCGTTCGATCACCTCGCCGCCCATCCCGACTTCATCGTGCTCCTGAACGACGAGAACCGCGGCGGTGCCCGGCACGTCCGCGGCTCCCGCCGGCTGGAGGCCATGCACTCGCCGCTCGTCAGCATGGTCTCGAAGATCCTCAATGAAGGCGTGCGCGCCGGCGTGTTCCGACGCGGCGTCGATCCGGTACACCTCTATATCTCGATCGCGGCACTCAGCTACTTCTTCTTCTCCAATACGCCGACGCTGTCGGCGATCTTCGGCAAGGACCTGTCGAGCACGGCCGCGCGCCGGGCCCGGCGGCGGCACGTAACCGACCTGGTGCTGCAGTCGCTCCGGCCGTAGACCCTGCCACCGCCGTCATTGCGAGCGCAGCGAAGCAATCCACGTCTCCACGGGCGGCGCTATGGATTGCCTCGCTGCGCTCGCAATGACGGCGCGATATAATCAACCAGGTGGTTGAAAGATGGATACGACCGGGCTAGGCTGAGAGCGAGGGGCCGGGGCGGCCGGCGTTTCGAAGGAGCAATTGGTGTTCAGTGACGGCGGGCGGTCGACGCGGTCCATCGCGATCATCCTGATCGTGCATCTTGCCGTGATTGTGCTCTGGCAAGTCCTGGTCGACGCGTTCCAGGTGCCGAAGTTCATCCTGCCCTCGCCGCTCGCGACCGTCGCGACGCTCAGCTCCGCCAAATATGCCTGGCTGTCGAACCTGCTCGTCACCGCCGCTGAAATCCTCGGCGGCTTCTGCCTTGGCGCGCTGGTGGGCGTCGCGCTTGCCGTCATCTTCAGCTGGTCGCCGCTGGTGGGCCTCGTGTTGCTACCATTGTTCGTGACCCTGAACATGATCCCGAAAGTGGCGTTGGGCCCGCTGATCATCGTGTGGTTTTCCTACGGCATCATTCCGAACATCCTGATCGCCTTCAGCATCTGCTTCTTTCCGATCCTGCTGACGACCGCACGCGGCCTGCGCGAGGTCGAGCCCGACCTGCTCGACCTCGTCAAATCGCTGCGCGGCTCGCGCTGGACGCTGTTCCGCAAGATCCAATTGCCGGGATCGCTGCCTTACGTGTTTTCCGGCATGAAAGTCGGCGCTATCCTCGCGGTTGCCGGCGCGATCGTCGGCGAGTTCATCGCCTCCGAGCGCGGGCTCGGCTATCTCATGATCCAGGTGCAGTCCTCGCTCGACACCCCGGCCATGGTGATGGCGGTCGTTCTGCTGACTCTGCTCGGCGTTGCGCTTTACGGTTTGGTGCTCGGCCTTGAACGGCTGTTCGTGGTCTCCGACATCCGGCTGCAATAAGAAACCAGGGGAAGAACCATGCTGCTCACGCGCGACACTTTGCCGAAGACGATCCCGGATATTGCAGCGCTCGACGACCTGCTGTGCCGTCAGAGCCAGGCCTTGATCGACGATATCAGCAAGGTCGACGGCGACATCATGATCCTCGGCGTCGCCGGCAAGATGGGACCGACGCTGGCCGGCCTTGCCAAGGCCGCCGCACCGGACCGCCGCGTCATCGGCGTCGCCCGCTTCAGCGATCCCGCGGTGAAGGACTGGCTGGAAGAGCGCGGCATCGAGACAATCAATTGCGACCTGTTGGATGAGGCCGCAATCAGGGCGCTGCCGAAGGCGCCGAACATCATCTTCATGGCTGGCCGCAAATTCGGCGCCGAGGGCGACCTTTCGCTGACCTGGGCGATGAATGCGCATGTCCCAGCGCTGGTCGCGCAGGCCTTCCCCACGTCGCGGATCGTGGCGTTCTCGACCGGCTGCGTCTATCCCTTCGTGCCGGTCGACGGCAAAGGCTCCGACGAAGACATGGCACCGAACCCGCCCGGCGAATACGCGCAATCCTGCGTTGGGCGCGAGCGCATGTTCGAGTATTTCTCAAGGAAGTTCTCGACGCCCGGCCGGCTGTTCCGCCTGAACTATGCGATCGACATGCGCTATGGCGTGCTGCACGACATAGCGACCAAGGTGGCTTCGGGGACACCGATCGACGTCAGTCTCGGCCATGTCAATTTCATCTGGCAGGGCGATGCCGCCTCGCAGGCACTGCGGAGCCTGGCGCATTGCACGACGCCGACCTCGCCGATCAATGTCAGCGGCCACGAGATCCTCGCGGTGCGCGATCTGGCCGCCAAGTTCGGTGCGCGCTTCGGCCGCGAGCCGGTGATCGTCGGCAAGGAAGAGCCCACGGCATGGCTGACCGACACCTCGCAGGCGATCAAGCTGTTCGGTCTTCCGGTCGTCGACACCGAGCAGTTGATCGCCTGGACCGCGGACTGGGTGGCGCGCGCGATGCCGAGCCTCGGCAAGCCGACCAAATATGAGGTGCGCGATGGCCGATACTGAGCCCGTCGCCATCGTCGAACTCGGCGTCAACGACGCAGTGGCCGGGCTTGCGCTGTCGACCGAAGCACACTGGAACCAGAACGAGGCCGACTGGCGCTTCTTTCTCGCGAATGGCCTCGTGTTCGGCGTCCGCGACGGAACGCATCTGGTCGCGACCGCGGCGCTGCTGCCCTATTCAGGCGGCAATGCCTGGATCAGCATGGTGCTGGTGACCGAACGCTGGCGCCGCCGCGGCATCGCGACCCGGCTGGTCGATGCCTGTCTCGACGCGGCAAGACAGCGCGGCCTCACCACCTGGCTCGATGCGACGCCGGCGGGCGCCACCGTGTACGGCCCACTTGGCTTCACGCCGACATTGCAGCTCCGGCGCTTGCGGCTCGAACATCCGGCGCAAGAGGCGCCCGTGACGCTCGCGGCCTCCGATATCGACACGTTCACCGCACGCGACCGGCGCGCCATGGGATTTGAGCGCAACGCCCTGCTCGCCGAATTCGGCGCGCGCACGAACTCGCGCATTCTATCTCACGGCAACGCGATGGCGCTGGTGCGCGATGGCCGCGCCGCGCGCCACGTCGGACCATTGTTCGCGGACAATGCGGCTGATGCGATGGCGCTCGTCCATGCGATCAGCCGAACCGAAACCAGCCCGCTCCTGATCGACGCGATCGCGTCCCAGGAGTCGTTCATTGCCGGATTGACCAGCGCCGGCTGGAACATCGAACGGCCGTTCCAGCGCATGCGGTTCGGCCGCGCCACCACGCAAGGCGAAGAGCTTCCCTTCGCCGTCGCCGGCCCGGAATTTGGATAGGATTGGCCATGCACCACAGCGAGATCAAATCCGAGATACGCAAGCTGATCGCCGACGGCACCGTGCTGCCCGCGCATCCGCTCGCGCTTGACGCCAATCGCGCGCTCGACAGGACGCATCAGCGCGCGCTGACGCGCTATTATATCGACGCCGGCGCCGGCGGCCTCGCAGTTGGGGTCCACACCACGCAATTCGCAATCCGCGAGGTCGGCCTCTATCGGCCGGTGCTGGAGCTTGCCGCCGAGACGGCAGCGAACTGGACCAAGCGGCCACTGGCGATGGTCGCAGGCCTCGCCGGCCCGACGCAGCAGGCGATCTCGGAAGCACGCACCGCACGCGATATCGGCTATCACGCCGGCCTGCTCAGCCTCGCGGCGATGAAGGCCGCGTCGGAAGACGACATCATCGCGCATTGCCAGGCAGTGGCGCGCGAGATCCCGCTGGTCGGCTTCTACCTGCAGCCCGCGGTCGGCGGCATCATCCTGAGCGCGGACTTCTGGCGGCGCTTTGCGGCGATCGACAATGTGATCGCGATCAAGACCGCACCATTCAACCGCTATCGCACCCTCGACGTGCTGCGCGGCGTCGCCGCGGCTGGTGCCCTCGACCGCGTCGCACTCTATACGGGCAATGACGACCATATCCTGCTCGACCTCACCTTGCCGTTCGATCTGCGCGAGAATGGCGTTACCACTCGCACCTACTTCAAAGGCGGCCTGCTCGGTCACTGGTCGGTGTGGACGCAAACGGCGATCAGGCAATTCGAGATGTGCAAGGCGGCGCGCCACAAAAATACGGTGCCTGCCGATCTGCTGGCGCTCGATGCCCGCGTCACCGATTGCAACAGCGCATTCTTCGACGTTGCCAACAATTTCCACGGCTGCATCGCAGGCTGTCACGAGATCCTCCGCCGCCAGGGCTTGCTGGAAGGCATCTGGTGCCTCGATCCAAACGAAGGTCTCAGCCCGGGCCAGATGCAGGAGATCGACCGCGTCTGCCGCGAGCATGCCGATCTCTCGGACGACGCCTTCGTCGCCGCGAACCTGCAGAAATGGTTGGCATGACGGCCGAGCCTTTCATCAGCCTGCGCAACGTCCGCAAGGTCTATCGGTCCAAGGGAACCGAGTTCCTTGCCGTCTCCAACGTCACAATGGACATCGCCGAGGGCGAGCTGGTGGCGCTGGTCGGGCCATCCGGTTGCGGCAAGACCACCGTGCTGAAGATCCTTGCCGGCCTGCACAGCGCCGATGGCGGCACGATCAAGATCGGCAACGCGAGGACGCCGTTCGATCCCGAGCGCGATATCGGCATGGTATTCCAGCAGGCGCTGCTGCTCAAATGGCGCACCATCCTCGACAACGTGCTGCTGCCCGCGGAGATCGTCGGCCTGCCGCGGAAGGCGGCGCGGGAGCGTGCCCGCGATCTGCTCAAGATGGTCGGCCTCGCCGGCTACGAGGACAAATATCCGCAGCAGCTCTCGGGCGGCATGCAGCAGCGTACCGCGATCGCCCGCGCTTTCATCCACGATCCGAAACTGATCCTGATGGACGAGCCGTTCGGCGCGCTGGATGCGCTGACGCGCGAGCAGATGAATCTGGAAATGCTGCGGATCTGGCGCGAAAGCGGCAAGACCATCATATTCGTCACCCACAGCATCCAGGAAGCCGTGTTCCTGGGCTCGCATTGCGCCGTGCTCACCGCCGGTCCCGCTCGGATGGCGGAATATTTCCCAATCGAACTGCCCCTCCCCCGCGCGCTGCCGATCAAGACCACGGACGAATTCGGTGCTTACGCCCGGCGCATCTATGCCCGGCTCGGCCTCAGCACCAACGCCTGACCGCCGCGCGTGGACGGCTGACGCCAAGCCGGAACGCAGAATTGCGCATACGCATCATGCAACCACATACCTGTGGCAACCCGCGCGCGCGTAGTAGATGACTGAGAGGACGGGATCCTGTCCTTCCGGAGAATCTGACCACAATGGACATGCTCGCGGCGAAGGCGCCAGTCGCGCCCGTCATGGACGGCTTGCCGCCGGAGCGGCGGCGCTGGGCCGTGGCCGCCATCTTCACCGCGCTCGCGATGGCTTCGCTTGACACCGCGATTGCCAATATCGCCCTGCCCGCGATCGCGACCGATCTTAAGGTCAGCCCGGCGGATGTGGTCTGGGTCGTCAACGTCTACCAGATCGCGCTGGTCGCAACGCTGTTGCCACTTGGCGCGCTCGGGGAAATCGTCGGCCATGAGCGCATCTATCTCGGCGGCCTCCTCTTGTTCACGCTCGCCTCGCTCGGCTGCGCGCTCGCATGGTCGCTGGACAGCCTTCTCATTGCACGAACGCTGCAAGGGCTCGGCGCCAGCGGGCTGATGAGCGTCAACACCGCGCTGGTCCGCTACGTCTACCCGAGCAGGATGCATGGTCGCGGCTTCGGCCACAACGCGCTGGTGGTCGCGACCGCCTTCACCCTCGGGCCGACGATCGCCTCCGCCATCCTGGCGTTCGGAACCTGGCCGTGGCTGTTTGCGATCAACATCCCGTTCGGCCTGATCGCACTGGTCATCGGCATGAAGACCTTGCCGCAGACGCCGCGCGCCGTGCATGCCTTCGACCTCCCCGGCGCAATGCTGGCCTCAGGCTGCCTCGGTCTCTTCATCATCGGCATCGGCAGCGCCGCGCACAAGACCTCGCCGGGACTGGTGCTGGTCGAGGTTGCGGGAGCGGTGGTGCTGGGCTGGCTGCTGACGCATCGGCATCGGGATCATCCGGCGCCGATGCTGCCGATCGACCTGTTCCGCCGGCCGATGTTCGCCTTGTCCGCCGCGACCGCGGTCTGCTCGTTCGCAATCCAGGGCCTCGCCTTCGTTTCGCTGCCGTTCTATTTCGAAGCCGTGCTGATGCGCTCGCAAGTCGAGACCGGATTCTTCATGACGCCCTGGCCGCTGGTGGTCGCCATCATGGCGCCGATCGGCGGCCGCCTGTCCGACCGTTACCCGGTCGGCATCCTTGGCGGTATCGGGTTGATCCTGCTCGGCCTCGGCATGACGCTCTTGGCAACACTACCCGCCTCCCCCAGCATCCCCGATATCGTCTGGCGCATGGTGATCTGCGGGATCGGATTCGGCTTCTTCCAGACGCCCAATATGAAGGCACTGATGAGCAGTGCGCCGCCGCATCGCAGCGGTAGCGCCAGCGGCATCGTAGCGACCGCGCGCCTGACCGGGCAAACCATCGGCGCCGCGCTCGCCGCTTTCTGCTTTGCCATCGCTGGCCACGAAGGCGCCACCTACGCACTCGCGCTAGGCGCCGGATTTGCGGTGCTCGGAAGCGCGATGAGTTTCCTGCGGCTGGCTGTCGCACGCAAGGGCGCATGATCTGCGCGAGGCGCGAGAGATCAAGAACACCGCGCCCTCGGGTTTGTTCCTGCTTCCTCGCATACGCATTTTCTTGATTTGAATCGTTCTAGTGGCCGGGTCACACTCGCCCCGAGGTCTAGTTGATGGAACTGGATCAAAAGGGGATTGCGATGGCTAACCTCACAATTAACGGCAAGAAAATCGAGGTCGATGTCGAGCCGGATACGCCGCTGCTCTGGGCGATTCGCGAAAACATTGGACTGACCGGCACCAAATATGGCTGCGGCATCGCACAATGCGGCGCCTGCACCGTTCATGTCGACGGCGTGGCGATGCGATCCTGCGGCGTGCTCGTCAGCGAAGTTGATGGCAAGGAAATCACGACGATCGAGGGCCTTGCCGCCGAGGGCAAGCTGCACAAGGTGCAGCAGGCCTGGATCGAGCACGACGTGCCGCAATGCGGCTATTGCCAGACCGGCATGATCATGGCGGTGGCGGCGCTCCTGAAAGACAACCCGAAACCGACCGACCAGGACATCGACGAGGCCATCACCAATATCTGCCGCTGCGGCACCTTCGCGCAGGTGCGCGAAGCGATTCACGCCGTCGCGAACGCGTGAGGTGCCGTCATGAATCAGCACGTCAAGCTCAACCGCCGCGCATTTGTGATTGGCACCGCCGCAGCAGGTGCCGGCCTTGCACTCGGCTTCAATCTTCCGTTTGGCGGGGCGGTGGCGCGCGCCGCCGATGGCTCGCCCGAAGTCAACGCCTGGGTGGTGATCCGTCCGGATGATACGGTGGTGATCCGCATCGCGCGTTCGGAGATGGGCCAGGGTTCGCTCACCGGTCTCGCGCAGCTCGTTGCCGAAGAACTCGAATGCGACTGGTCGAAGGTCACGACCGAATATCCGACACCGGGCCAGAGCGCCGCGCGCGGCCGGCCCTGGGGCGATTTCTCGACCGGTGGCAGCCGTGGCATCCGCGGCTCGCATGAATACGTCCGCAAGGGCGGCGCCACCGCACGGCTGATGCTGATCCAGGCCGCCGCGAACGAATGGAAGGTGCCTGCGTCCGAATGCTCGGCCACGAGCAGCGTCATCACCCATCTGCCGACGGGCCGAACCACGACCTACGGCAAGGTGGCGGAAGCAGCTAGCAAGCTCTCTCCGCCGTCCGATGTGAAGCTGAAAGACTCGAAGGACTGGAAGATCGCGGGCAAGGGCCTGAAGCGCCTCGACACCGCCGACAAGACCACCGGCGCGATGGTCTATGGCATCGACTTCAAATTGCCAGGCATGTTGAACGCCGCGATCAAGGATTGCCCGGTGTTCGGCGGCAAGCTGAAGAGCTTTGACGAGGCCAAGATCGCCAATATGAAAGGCGTCAAGAAGGTGGTGCGCGTCGGCGACAGCGGGGTTGCCGTCGTCGCCGACACCTGGTGGCACGCCAAGACTGCACTCGATGCGCTGCCGATCGAGTGGGACGAAGGCCCGAACGCAAAGACCTCGAGCGAGACGATCAGCAAATGGCTGGCCGAAGGCCTTGAGCCGTCGCAGGCGGCGTTCGTCGGCAACCAGAACGGCAATGCGACGGCGGAGATCGCGCGTGCCGCAAAGGTGGTCGAGGCCGTCTACAACTATCCTTACCAGAACCAGGCCACGATGGAGCCGATGAACGCGACCGCGCTTCATACCGGCGACAAGCTCGATGTCTGGTGCGGCACGCAGAACGGCGAAGCTGCCTTCGCCACCGCGGTGCAAGCCTCAGGCCTTCCGCCTGAGAAATGCGACGTCCACAAGCTGATCCTCGGCGGCGGCTTCGGCCGTCGCGGCCAGAGCGATTACGTGCGGCAGGCGGTGTTGATCGCCAAGGAGATGCAGGGCACGCCGATCAAGCTGTTGTGGTCGCGCGAAGAGGACATGCAGCACGGCTTCTATCATCCGGTCACCCAGTGCCGGATGGTCGGCGCCTTCGATGCCGACAACAACCTGACCGCGCTGCGCATGCGGATTTCCGGCCAGTCGATCCTGGCGCGGCTGCGGCCCGAAGCGATGATCAACGGCATGGATCCCGCGACATTCCAGGGGCTCGCGCCCAGCGGCGAAGCGGCGATCGGCTATTCGATCCCGAACCTGTTGATCGAACATTCGATGCGCAATCCGCATGTGCCGCCGGGCTTCTGGCGTGGCGTCAACATCAATCCGAACACGATCTATCTCGAGAGCTTCATGGACGAACTCGCGCATGCGGTCGGCCAGGATCCGCTCGCGTTCCGTCGCAAATTGATGGCGGGTCATCCGAAGCATCTGGCGGTGCTGAACGCGGTCGCCGAACGGATCGGCTGGGACAAGCCGGCGCCGCAGGGCGTCTATCGCGGGCTCGCACAGGTGATGGGCTATGGCAGCTATGTCGCCGGCGCCGCCGAGATCTCGGTGACCGACGGCAGCAAGATCAAGGTGCATCGCATCGTCGCTGCCACCGATCCTGGCTACGTCGTCAATCCGGCGCAGGTGGAACGGCAGGTCGCGGGTTCCTTCGTCTACGGCCTCTCCGCTTTGTTCTATGGCGGCTGCACCGTGAAGGACGGCCGCATCGAGCAGACCAACTTCGACACCTACAACTCGATGCGCATCAGCGAGATGCCGAAGGTGGAGACGATCCTGATGCCGAGCGGCGGCTTCTGGGGCGGCGTCGGCGAGCCCACCATCGGCGTCGCCGCGCCCGCGGTGCTGAATGCCTACTTCGCGGCGACCGGAAAACGCATCCGCTCGGTACCGCTACGGCAGCAGAACATCAGCTTCGCGTAAGGAAGTTGTGGTTCACGACCTGACAAGCGAGTCGTTCCGGGCCTGACCCGGGACGACCAAGCGACTGGTCCGCCGCTCCTCGATGAACGCACTATTTTACGGACCGCATCAATCATCCCACAACCAACGCTGTTGATCACGGCAAGTGTCGCTTGCGCGTCACGCGAATGGCCGAATACTGCCGCCCGGCGAGGAATCGGTGCGAATCACGGGCGGGGGAATCGGCATGCAGCGCTACGTCGGCTTGGCGGTGGCGGCTTTATTGTTGTGCGGTAGCGGTGCGGGCGCGAGGGCGCAGGGCCTTCCATCCTACATGGCGCCGATCTCCGGCAAGACGAGCACCACACCCGCCGACACCGCGACCAAGGACGTGCTCGCGCTCAACACCGCGATGTTTGAGCTGTATGGCGACGCGGCAAAGATCTTCCAGAAGAACATCCTGAGCAAGCATCCGGTCATCCTTGCGCTGTTTTCCGGCGCCGGCGGCAGGATGATCCTTTACCGTCCGGGAATGGCGCCGACAGAGGCGCCGCAGGTGCCGATCGTCTATCAGCTCCTGAAGTCGGTGGGTCACAGCACGATGGCCTTGGCCGAAGTGGCCGGCCCCTATGTCGACAATCTCGACGACAAATCCTGGCGCGGCTCGATGCTCGCCTATCGCAGCCGCATGCAGTCGGCGCTCGATGGGCTGGACCGCACGCCGATGGAAGCCGGCCGGCGCGACAACAACCGCGCCATCCTGCAGAACAACCTCGCCTTCATGGACGAATGCCTCGCCAAGGACGTCATCCCATTTGCAACGCTTGAGGCTTTCGGCAAGAAGCAGGCGCCACACCTCGCCAAGAACGTTGCATGGGCGGCAGAGACCCAGGTTGCGCACTGGATGGGCGTGCTGGCGGACTGGAAAGCCCAGCTCGGCGCCGACTGGGACAAGACCTATGCCGCGAGCAACACCATCTATGTGGCGCGCCAGAACAACGTGCTGTTCAGCGTGCTCGCGCAGTTCTTTGGTCCCGATGCCATCAATGACCGCCTGCTCCTGATCGAAACCATCTCGTTCACAACGACGCCCGCGGACATGCTGGAATCGCTGACGCGGATCATCGCGGATCGCTCGGTCGGTTCGCTGTTCTTCGGCAACTATCATCTCATGGACTATGAATTGATGGGCGGCGATGCGCGTGTCGCGATTGCTGCCGAGACCAAGAAGCGCGGCATGACGACGTTTCTGCCGCCGGCCGTGCCATTCGGTTCGAAGCAATGGCCGACCTTGGTCACGCCCGGTCCCGGCCCCGCATCGATCGCGGACTTGCGATAGTGTTTTTCGTATCGGTGCGTGATCCGGGCGCAACGATAATTTGAGATCGGGCACGCCTGACAGCGTTGACCGAGGGGGGTAAGGGGCATGCGGCCTTCGCGAAGGGAGTTCGTGAAGTGGGTCACGGCGAGCGGGATAGCGCTCAGCCTGTCACGATTGGGAGCGGCCGAGCCGGCGGGCTTTCCGGCGCGCGCGGTGTTGCCGGGACGGCAAAACTGGAATCCGGCGGCCGATGGCCGCGGTCGCATCGACGGCGTCGCCAAGGTCACCGGCGCCAAGCTCTACGCCTCCGATTTTCGCGCTGCCGACCTGCCGGGATGGCCGGCCACGACGTCGCACGCGATCCTCGTCCGCGCGAGCGATGCGACGCGCGTCTATCTCGGCATGGACCTCGCACGCCTGAGCGGCGCGCTGAAACCGTCGGTCGTGGTAACGGCCGAGGAGCTTGCGAAGATCGGCGCCCGCGTCCCTGAATTCTATGCGGGCGATCTGTTCTGCCCCGTCGGCAAGACGCCGCTTTATATGGGACAGCCGGTCGCGCTATTGATCTTCGAGCAGTTCGACGCCTTCGATCGTGCGCGGCTGGCGCTGCGCGACGGCACCTTCGTGAAGTCAGGCGAAGAGACCGGCCCGGTCTCCCTGCCCAATCACGCCGCCTTCCGCTTCACGCGCGTGGCCGGCCCAACGCCCGAGTCGCCCGATGTGTACTCGCCGATCCAGGCCGGCTGGGTGACGCCGGGGCGGCTGCAGGACACCACGCTTCCGGTCTGGTCCTCCTTCGCGAAGGAGACGCAGGCACCCTACGGCAAGGCGGCGCGGTACGGCGAGCAGATCCGCGCCGAGCTGGATGCGAAGAACCCCGCAATGGTGGTGCTCGACCGCAGCTTCGAGACCCAGTCGGTCGATCCAATGTTCCTCGAGCCGGAATGCGGCCTCGGCTGGTACGACAACAGGGGCGGCAATCTCGAACTCGTGCTTGGCGTCCAGTCGCCCTATGAAGCCACCGAATCGATCGCGTACCTGCTCGGACAGACGCGCGCTCCCTTCAAGCCCGCGCAGATCAACACGCAGTTCACCTATATCGGCGGCGGCTTCGGCGGCCGCGACCACACGCCCTTCGTGCTCTATGTCGCGCTGGCCGCAATGTTCTTTCCGGGGCGGCCGGTCCGGCTTGCGCATGACCGTTATCAGCAGTTTCAGGGCGGCATCAAACGCCATCCGTTCAAGATACGATCCCGGATCGGGATCGACCGCGCAACCGGCAAGATCCAGGCTTTCGCGGCCGATCACGTGCTCGACGGCGGCGGCCTTGCGAACTTCTCGTCGAGCGTGGCGGTTGTCGGCGCCACGGCGGCGATCGGCATCTATGACGTGCCGAAGGTCGACGTCACTACGGTGGCCGTGCATTCGCGCGGCGTGACCGCGGGCTCGATGCGCGGCTACGGGACCATACAAACCATGACCGCGCTCGAAGTGCTGATCGACGAGGCCGCAGACGCCTTGCTGCTCGATCCGATCGAGTTCCGGCGGCGCAATGCGCTCAAGCAGAACGGCCGGACCATGACGGGAAATCCGTACATCGTGTCGGTCCGCACGCCCGAGATCCTGGACAAGCTCGAGACACATCCGATCTGGCGGCAACGCGCCGAGGAGAAGGCGCGGCTTGCAAGCAGCGGCGTCTTGGTCGGCACCGGCGTCGCCTGCGTCACCAAGGACTACGGCACCGGCGCGGACTGCTCGCTCGGACGCGTCGAGATCGCAGCCGACGGCAGGATCTCGATCCATTGCGATCATGTCGAGATGGGCAATGGCATCGGAACCGCACTCGCGAGCCGCGTCGCGATCCATCTTGGCGCGGTGGCCGACGAAGTGTCGGTGGCCCGGATCGATACCTATGATGCGCTCGGTCTCGTCACCTCTGGCGATCCCTACACGATGGATCAGAAGACCCAGGACGCGGCTGCGAGGAATCCGCGCTGGGTGCCTGCGATCAGTTCGGCCACCAGCGCCTCGATCGGCGCGCATGTCGGGACACATGCGGCTGCCGAGGCCGCGCGCGTCATCTTCCGCTACGGCCTGTGGCCGGCGGCGCTCGAACTCTGGCGCATCCCGCCCTCCGATCCGCGGGCGAAGGATTTCGCCAAAGCACGCTGGAAGGATGGGCAGCTCATCCTGCCCGGCCTTGCGCCGCTCGCACTGCCGGCGCTCGCCGCAGCCGCGCATGCGCGCAACCTCGTGACCGGCGCGATCACACACAGCTTCTCGCGCTGGGCCTGGTCGCGCGCGGGTTTCCGGTTTGGCCGCGAGCTGCACCAGGCGGAGATCGACGCGCTCGCGGTGCGCAAAGGCGGCGGAAAATTCGCCGCGCTCAATCGCGTCAGCGTGTGGTTTCCGCCAACCGACAACAACAGGATCGGCACGGCCTACGCCTCGATGTGCGGCACGCTGGTTCGCGTCGAGATCGAGCGCACGACCGGCGCGCTGCGCATCGCCAAGGCCTACAGCGTGCTCGAATGCGGACAGCCGCTGGTACCGGAAGTCGTGCTCGGCCAGTCCCAGGGCGGCTTTGCCATGGGCGTCGGTTACGCCTTGCTGGAATCGCTGCCGCCTCACGAAGGCGGTCCCGGCAACGGGCAATGGAACCTCGGGCAATATCTGGTAGCGCGGGGATCGGATCTGCCGCTGCGCGATCTCGAGATCGAGATGCTGCCGCCACTGTCGCCGGACGAGCCGCCGAAAGGCATGGCCGAAGTCGTGATGGTCCCCGTCGTCCCTGCCCTTCTCAACGCCATCTTCGACGCCACCGGCCACCGCTTCAATTCGTTGCCGGTCACCCAGGCCATGCTCAAGGGAGCGCTCGCGTGACAAGGCTTGCCATCACGATCAACGGCCGCGCGATCGATCCGATTGAGGTGCGCGACGATCTCTCGATGAACGACTTCCTGCGCGAATATCTGGGCATGACCGGCACCAAGTTCGGCTGCGGCGCCGCACAGTGCCTGAGCTGCACGATCATCGTCGACAACCCCGATGGCACCAGCGAAACCAGTCCGACCTGCATTGTGCCGGCCGCAAACTTCAACGGCAAGGCGATCCGGACCGTCGAGGGCCATGCGAGAAATGGCCAGCTTACCGCGCTTCAGAAAGCGTTCATCGATCACTTCGCCTTCCAGTGTGGCTACTGCACCGCCGGCTTCCTGAACGAAGCCCAGGTCCTCCTGGAACGTCTCGCGAAGAAGCCGGTCGCGCGCACCGAACTCGAGAAGACCATCGAAGACGCGCTCGACGGACATATCTGCCGCTGCACCGGCTACATCAAATATCACGAGGCCGTCCGCGACGTGATCCTCGCCGATCCCCAGCGTTATCTGGCCTGACCATGATCTCAGAAACGCGCTTTCGGATTGTCGTTGTGGTTGCGGCGCTCGGCCTGAGCATGGTCACGGGCTACGCAGCCTCGCAGACCGCATCACACGGCGTGGCTTCGCCTGAGAGCTTTGCCGGCATCGCTGACAGCGATGCGCGATCGGCGGCGATGTTCACCGAACTCGGCAAGGTGCTGACGCATCCGCGCTGCGTCAACTGCCATCCCGCCGGCGACCGGCCGCGCCAGGGCGACGAGGGCCGGCTGCATCAGCCGCCGGTCACACGCGGCGCCGACGGCCACGGGGTGGCGGCGCTACGGTGCTCGGCGTGTCACGGCAACGCCAATTTCGAGCCTGGCCGTATACCGGGCCACCCGGAATGGCACCTCGCGCCGCGGGAGATGGGTTGGGAAGGCAAGTCGCTCGCCGAGATCTGTGCCCAGATCAAGGACCCCGCCCGCAATGGCGGCCGCAAGGTCGAAGAGCTGATCCACCACATCGGCGAAGATACGCTGGTCGGCTGGGCATGGCAGCCTGGCTTCGGCCGTTCCCCCGCGCCCGGCACGCAAAAACAGGCGGGCGCGCTCGTCGAAGCATGGGCGAAGAGCGGCGCAGCTTGTCCTGCGAGATGACTTGCGACTCTCTCCCGTAGGATGGGTAGAGCGCAGTGAAACCCATCGCGATGGAGCAAGCCGCGCGAATGATGGGTTTCGCTGCGCTCTACCCATCCTACGATTCCGTAGAGCCTCACACCGCCGTCGTCCCCGCGAAGGCGGGACCCATAACCACAGGGAGGTGTTGTGGCGCGAGCAAGCGGTGGTAGCGGAGCACATCACAACGGCCTGTGGTTATGGGTCCCGGGTCCCGGCTACGCCAAGGGGCTTCGCCGTGGCACGCAAGCCCCGGACGACGGGAGAGAGGTCTGATTTGAATGTCAAACAGCTCTCCGCTGTCATCGTCCGGCTTTACCGGACGATCCAGTATTCCAGAGGCGGTCGTGCTTGAGCCGAGACGCCGCGGGGATACTGGATGCCCGCCGGAGCCTGTCATCGGGCGGCGTACGCGCCGACCCGTTGGCGGGCATGACGGTGGAGTGTGCGGAGAGGATGTGAGTCCGCGTTCTCGCGGCATGGATTGCCCGAGCTTTGCGTCTCGTTTCACCCTCTCAATCATCAGAGGGCGCAGGGAAAGCCGGGTGCTGGTTGCACCCGTGGGTCCCGTGCAACAAAAAGCACGGGGGTAGGACCACAGGTTCAACCGAAGCATTCCGGCTTTCCCTGCGCGATGGTGTTACGGTTTCCTTCGTGCTCTCCCCGGTGACCGGGCTCTTTTGCCACCGTCACTCTGCGGATGCTTGATCCACAAAACTTAGCGCCAGCGTCGGGGCGCCAGGACCACACGACTTCGCCGTCCGCTAATGCCACGCTCGTCAGTCGTGACACCCGCGTCCACCGCATCTCACCGCAACGTTCGTGACGATCGCGATCCGCCCCTCATTCGCCGTGAGACGCGCGGAGTTAAATCACTGATTTGCCCGACGACGGAAGCGGAATGTTTTTTGTAAGAGGGGTGGACAGACTTTTGCTGATTTGCCCGTCGGGTTGTTTTGTCGCACCCGGCCGCCCCGGCCTGAGCCGGCTTTCGCCGACCGAATGGTCGCGTCTACCCAACCCTCCGTGATGGGTTTTGCTCGCGATCAATCCGCCGTATCAACTGTCGCTTGTTGATTCAGAACAGAATGACGGACCGACGATTCCTGTGTCCTCGCCGCGCACTACCAAGCCCTCTTCTCGCAGGATGCGCGTCAGGAGAGGCTGGAACAGGTTCCTCCCTCGCCTTCGCCACTGGCATGGCGCGCGTTGGGTGCGAGAAAAACTCACGACAGCACCGCGGGCGGTTGCGGTCGTTGGCGTTGTCGCGATCCTCCTGGCGGCATTCCCTCTGATGAACCTCGTCTACCACGTGGTCCGTAAGCCGACCGAGTTGTTCTTCCTCGTTGGCGGCGCACTCGACAAGAAGCCGAGTGAAACGTGGCGGCAGTACGGACCGCTCTTTCGCGCCTACTCGACCAGCACGATTACGCCCGAATTGCTGGCCGCGTTGGCGCAAGTCGAGAGCACCGGCAACCCGGTGGCGCGCACCTACTGGCGTTGGCAACTCAACTGGAATCCTCTCGCAGTCTACCAACCGGCCTCGAGCGCCGTCGGCCTATATCAGATGACCGATGCAGCTTACGCCGAGGCCGCCCGGTCTTGCATCCGCAAGAACGCGGTCGTCGATGCCGACTGCGGATTCACCCGCCTGTATCTTCGCACGCTTCCAAGCCATGCCGTCGAACTGGCGGCCGTGTATTTGGACCGCAATGTCACGGCGGTTCTCGCCCGCGCGACGAATGCGACGGCAAACCCGCAGCAGAAGCAGGATCTGGCCGCATTCATTCATCTCTGCGGCGCCGGTCCGGCGGGGGCTTTCGTACGGCGGGGTTTTCAAACGATGGCTGGCGAGCGCTGCGGCGATCACCTCGTCGCGGCCTATCTCGCCAAGGTCAATGCGATGAAGCGCCAGTTCCTACGCTTTGCTGCCGACGGCCGGAATTAAGGCCGCCCCGGTTACCCGTTAATCTCCCTTAGGCCCGGGCGGGCCCATCGGTCCTGCGGGGCCTGGAGGACCCGCCGGCCCGGGCGGTCCGGCAGGACCGGGAAGGCCGCAGTTTTGTATCACCACGTCTCTCGTATCCGGCCCGGAGGTGATCTTGACAATGCAGGTGGAGGGAAACTCTGGTCCAATCCACCTAAACCCTCCAGTTGAAGTGCTCTCGACCTGCACTGTTTTATTTGGGCTAATCTTGATCTCCACGCCGGGCTCGCGAGGCCGCCTAACCCTTCCTACGACGACCAACTCGCCTCGCGATATGGTGGCAGTCGTGATCAATATCTCTGCATATGCATTTCCATGCCATGTGGTCACACAGGCAGTTATGACAGCCAGGACGGTGCCGATGAACCTAGCGAGCATGACGGGCTTTCCCTCGTGCGTCCTGTCATAATCCGAAATTCATCACCAGAGCTTCGGTTCTGATTCAATCAGAACCGAAGCTCTAAATTCTTGTGTTGACGCGTTTTCTTCACGCGAACCGGTATCCACTTCGCTCGAAAACGCTCTAGAGCTTCGGTTCTGATTCAATCAGAACNGAAGCGCTANATTCTTGTGTTGACGCGTTTTCTTCACGCGAACCGGTATCCACTTCGCTCGAAAACGCTCTAAGAATAAGAACTCGACTACGCGAGAAGATGTTAACAGGCGCGTTCCGGATAGAAAGCGAAATCTGTCATGGCGGCCGGGAAGCGATGCCGAACCCTGCCTGCGTGGAACTTAAGCTGATGCTGCTGGCGCAGTCAGTCGTCGACCAATTTCGACGATCACCTCGAATGCGGCATCCGCATCGGCTTCTGTCATATCGAATGAACCTGCCTGAAATCGGATCACGAACTGCCCATCGACTTTGGTCTGCGTGAGATAGATCCGTCCGTCGTTGTTGATCGCATTGATCAGTCGAAGGTTGTGTTCATCAAGGTCGGCAACGTTCTTCGGCTCATGGCGAAACGAGAACAATGAGAGTATGGGCCTGGTTGTCACGCGAAAATCGGCTGTCCGTGTCAGCCGCGCGGCCAGCGCCTCCGACCAGCGCACGTGATTGCGGATCATGTTGCGCAACCCATCTAGCCCATAGGCCCGCAGCAAGAACCAGATCTTCAAGGCACGGAAGCGGCGGCCAAGTGGTATGCTCCATTCCGAGTAATTGATGATGCCGTCATGGCCGTGCGTCTTGAGGAATTCTGGGTGAATGGCCAGAGTTCGCACCAGGCTTTCGGGATCGCGCAGAAAATGCGCGGAACAATCGAATTGCGCGCCAAGCCATTTATGGGGATTGAGAACCAGAGAGTCTGCCAGCGCGACTCCTTCCCACAGATGGCGAAACTCAGGGCAAATCATCGCGGACCCGGCCCACGCCGCATCGACGTGAACGTAGAGATCGTGTCGTCTCGCGACTTCACAGATTCCTGCGACATTGTCAGTTCCGCCTACGCTGGTACCTCCGACACTGGCGACAATGCCCGCGGGTAGAAAACCAGCTTGTTGGTCCGAGACGATCGCGGCGTCCAATGCTGCGACATCGAGGCCGCGCATTTCGCCAAGGACCGGAATGCGCACGAGATTGTCTTCGCCAATTCCCGAAATCCAGATGGCGCGATCGATCGAGGTGTGCACCTGATCCGAACTGTAGATCCGCAATCGCGGTTGACCCGACAGCCCCTGCTTGTTGCCGTACCATTTCAGTGCGCGCTCGCGCATGACGAGAACTGCCGCCAACGTTGCCGATGATGCGGAGTCCTGGATGACGCCCTTGAAGCCTTCAGGCAGACCGAGCGCCCGGCGCAGCCAGTCCAGAACACGAGTCTCCAACTCGGTTGCAGATGGCGAGGTTTGCCAAAGCATGCATTGGGCGGCGATCGCCGACACAAATTGCTCGGCGATCACCGAAGCGGGGGCAGCGTTGGCCGGGAAATAGGCAAAGAACCGCGGATGCTGCCAATGGGTGATACCGGGCATCACGATGCTTTCAAAGTCTGCAAAAATGGCGTCCATCGATTCCGGCGATTCGGGCGCGCTTGGAGGAATGGCATTGAAGGTAGCTCCGGGCATTGTCTGAGCCCGGACGGGGCGATTGCGCAGACCTTGGCGATAATTCACGCCCCAATCAGCGGCCTTATGGCTCCAAACGCGAAACTCATCGTCATCCATCGGAGCCTCCTTATCGGCCGTTTGCTCTATCGAAGTGCCGAATGCTGGCCAAAGTTCGACCCCGTGCCTTCGGACACATTTTTTTGCTCCGTCAGCCGTAAGCCAATCCGGCGAAAGAGATCCAACCTCAGATCTCTGCCTGTCCCGTTCGCTGCCAACGTTGCGTTCCTGTCATCCACGATCGGAGCGCCGCAATCGCGACGCTCCGATCGGAAGAGTCAATTGCGAAAGCTCATTTCTTGAACTTCGCCTGCCCGGTCTTTCCGTCCGCTCCCTTGAGGGTGATGCTGATCGTCGAGCCGGGTGCGATGTCCTGCTTGGCCTCGGCCGTCAGGGCATTGTCGGCCACCACAAGCGTCAGCGTCTCCCGGCCAGCGCCGGAAGAGACCAGCGCCGAGCCAGAGAGACCCTTGCTCGACACGGCTTATTCGCTCGCCGAGCGCGATCTGGCGATCTATCACCGTACCGGCGATGGGCGATCGCATCTCATAGACCGTCAGGCTTTGGTTGCTTTCGATCCTGGCGAGCAGTTCGCCCCTCTCGACGGTGTCACCGACGCGCTTCGGTCCCGTGCCCCTTGTCGTCGGCTCCGTGCCCCTTCCCCTCTGGCTCGGATTGCTTCGGCGCGGATGCAACCTCGGCACGGCCGATTTCTGCGGGAGAGGACGCGCCAGCATCCACGCGATGTTGAAGCAACGGTGAGAGCCGGTCGATAGCGGCGACCTGCTCATCGAGAATGTGAATTCTCCGCTGCAGCCCGAGCACGCTGAGGAAGGCAATAGCGGCCTCGGACAATATCTGCAGCCGCACGGCTTGGCGGTCGATCGCGGCCCCCTGAACGCCGGCTTGACCGGCGGCAATCCGCGCTTCGCGCTTGCCGAAAAGCTCGAAGAGCTGGCTGATCTGCAGCGTCGTTTCAGCCGACTTCGTGCCGCGATAGATGCTGGAACCGAACGAATTATCCTGTTCGTAGGAGAGCTCGGGGTTGAGAAGTGCACCCGCCTGGATGCGCTGATCGGTCGCAATGCCGACATCGCGCTCCGCAGCGGTAAAGCGAGGACTGATTGCGAGCGCGCGCTCCAGTGCCGCCCCCAACGTGAGGGTCTGCGAATGAGACACGGCCGTCAGCCAAGGGCTGAGCAGCAATGCCGTCGCACACGCAAGACGCGTGGCGGCCTTGAACAACATGATGAGAATCTGACGAACGACGGATTTCGGGCGCAGTGCGCCCAGCGGTCACGTTCAGATCAGGGATTTTGGCGGAGGCGGATCGAGTCCGGGCAATAAACCGTGACGCTGGATGTCGCGCGACAGATTCGCCTCGCGCGCAACGTTCACATACACGGTCATCACGAGCATGGCCAAGAGTCCGCGCCGAGAGCGCGGCAACCTGGTTCAATGCCTCAAGATGGAAAACGTCACTTCTGCGATTCTCGACTAACCGGCACTCGCCGAGATAGCACGCGACGCGGCCGGATGTCGATGTGCAATAGTGTTATATCCCTATCGTTGTGTTGCCGCGAGAGAGCAACCATCAATACAGTCGTGCAGGTCTAGCGCTTGGCATCTTGCGGACACCGCACGAGACCGACGGCGCCCGTTGTCGTCTGGCCAGGACCGATCTTTTCGACCACCAACCCGTCCGCTTCAAACAGCATCTTTAGCCACCTTCAGAGGTGACGCCTTGACCGACCTGCTGGCTGGCTTGGCCGCGAACTCCATAGGCTCTTTCGTGAAAGGATTTATACCGCTGCGGGCTTCAGTAGCAGGCTTGTTTACGACCGACATTTTGACGAAGCCGGGAATGACGAACTCGCCGCACTCATTCAGCTCCTTGTAGCCTACAGTCGCCATCTGCTCGATGACGGCCTTTACGTCTGCCTTGGAAACCTGCGTTCCTTCTGCAATTGCATCAATCAACTGATTCTTGGTCATCTTGGCCATGATGGATTCCTTTGTGGAGGCTCAGAACAGTTTTGAAGCGCATGCGCTACCCGGGGTACGTCACCCTGATCGGAGGCGACAAGCCACGCGGTTCGCTTCTCGTTCGTACCTGTGATCGTGAAGTCTCCGGCCTTAAAACCTATCAAGGCCCAAAACGCAAGGAGCAGGTCGGCACTGTCGGTCAATCGCGTACCGGATTCAGCGGATTGACCCACACAGAGACAGTGCCCATATGGGGTACAAGAATCGAATGAAGCCTGCCGTTTCGGACAAGCTTGGACGCGGCCAAGTATCTCTGGCAGCGTCATTCCACACAGAGGGTTTCGTTCGGGAGGTCCTATGACGACACTGTCTATCCTCGATCTCGTCCGCGTCACTCAAGACACCGATGCCCGCGGCGCGCTCGATAACGCCCGCGACATCGCGGTCCATGCCGAGGCTTGGGGCTATCGCCGCATTTGGGTGGCGGAGCATCACAACATGCCGGGCATCGCGAGCGCCGCGACGTCGGTTGTGATCGCTCATATCGCAGCGGGAACAAAAACGATCCGCGTCGGCGCGGGCGGCATCATGCTCCCCAACCATGCCCCCTACGTCATCGCCGAGCAGTTCGGGACGCTGGCGCGCCTGTTTCCAGGCCGCATTGATCTCGGGCTGGGCCGTGCACCGGGGACCGACCAGCTGACGCTGCGCGCGTTGCGCCGTGCGCCCGAAGCGGCCGAAAACTTCCCGCAGGACGTTCTCGAAGTGCAGGCCTTTCTGGCTCCTGCCGGTCCCAATCAGCGCATCCAGGCGGTGCCGGCGGCGGGAACGGAAGTGCCGTTGTGGATTCTCGGATCGAGCAATTTTGGCGCGATGCTGGCAGCTGAGCTCGGGCTTCCCTATGCCTTCGCCTCGCATTTCGCTCCTGACCTGCTGATCCCCGCGCTGCAGATCTACCGCAGCCGCTTCAAACCGTCCGAGCAACTTGACCGTCCCTACGCGATGGTGGGCGTCAACATCATCGCCGCCGGCAGCGATGACGAAGCGCGCAGGCTGGCGACGACCCAGCAGATGTCCTTCACGAACATCTTCCGCGGCGCGCGGGGCCTCAGCCAGCCGCCGATCGACGATATTGAGAGCTACTGGTCGCCTGCGGAAAAAGCGCAGGCGATGAGCATGCTCGCGCGCTCCATCGTTGGCTCGCCCGATACGGTTCGTTCGGGCATCGATGCGCTCGTTGGGGAAACAGGCGCCGACGAACTCATGATCGTGTCCGATGTCTACGATCACGCAGCTCGGCTGCGCTCCTTCGAACTTATCGCCAGCGCCGCCGGTGTTGCCTAAGAACTTTGTCTTGGTCTTGGGCCGGCCAAGGCCGTGCTTGCCTGATCCCGCTTCGCTGGTCACGGTGATGACGGCGCGGCTTGCAACGCGACAAATTGGGGGACAGATTGGGCGCGTTCGAACAGATCGGCGAAATCGCCGTGCTGCTGGTCCCGCATCATTCAGAACCGTGAGCCCTGATGGTTTCCTTCGACGAACCCTTTCGCCGGCAACTGCGCGAGCTGTTCGTGTGGCGTCGCGACGTCCGGCGGTTTCGTCCTGATCCGCTCCCAAGTGACGCCATCGAGCGGCTCATCGAGATCGCCTGCCTTTCCCCTTCGGTCGGCCTGAGCCAGCCTTGGCGGTTCGTCATTGTCGAGGACAAGGCGAGACGCCGGGCCGTGATCGAAAACTTCAAGACCTGCAATGCTGATGCCTTGCAGTCCTATTCGGGCGAACGCGCGGCCCGATATGCAGCCCTCAAGCTCTCAGGCTTAGAAGAGGCGCCGGGACACCTGGCCGTGTTCGCGGAAACGACAGGCAACGTGGGTCACGGCCTCGGGCGTGCAACCATGCCGGAAACGGTCGAATATTCCGTCGTCGCGGCGGTCTGCTCGATGTGGCTCGCCGCGCGTGCAGAGGGCATCGGGGTTGGCTGGGTATCGATCCTGAACCCAGCCAGTATCCACGAGATTCTTGAAGTGCCGGAGTCCTGGAAATTCATCGGCTACTTCTGCGTCGGGTACCCCGAGGCAGAGTTCGATCGACCAGAACTTGAGCGGGCCGACTGGGAATATCGGCGAGCGTCGAACGAATTTGCGATTCGACGCTAGTCCATTGCGCCGAAGAAATCCGGTCCAGACGTTCCTACTTCAACATCTTTGCGACGTTGTCCTTCGTCACAACGTCGAGACCGGTGTGGATGATCTCCGGCACCTTCTGGCCCTTCTTGATTGCAAGCAGAGTATCCATCGATTTCTCGCCCATCTCGAACGGACGCTGGCCGACCAGCGCATTGGCATAACCTTCGTTCAGAAGCTCGAGCTGCATCCTGAGGGTGTCGGCCACGACAAGCGTGAACTTGCCGGCGTCCATGTCCTTCTTGCTCTTGCTGGCGAACGCCTTGAAGCCTTCCGGCGCGAACATGGGCCAGCCGCCGATCGGAATGATCGCCGCGAGGTCAGGTGTCGCGGTGCGCAGATCCGTCATCTGCTGCACGCCAAGCGCGGGATCGTCGTTGCAGAAGGTCGGCGAGCCCGGGACTTCGGTCCACTTCGAACCTTTGAGCGCTTCGCGGACGCCATTGACGCGTTCGGCCAAATTCTGCGCACCCGGCCCGCCGGAGATCATTGCGTATTTACCGCCATCGGGCCGGAGCTTCAGCAATTGCTTGCCAAGCGCGAGGCCGAACTCCTTGTTGTTGGTGCCGATGTAGGCGATCCGCTTCGAGCCCGGCGCGTCCGAGTCAAACGTGATGACGGGAATGCCGGCTGTCGTTGCCGCCTCGATCGACTTCGTCATCGCGGCAACATCGGCGACCGAGATGGCCAGGCCGTCCACTTTTTGGGTGATGAAATCCTGGATGATCTGGGCTTGCGTCGCCGGCTCGTGCTCGACGGGACCTTTATAGATGCATTCGATGTTGCCGAGCTCCTTGGCACGTTTCTGGCAGCCGTCGCGCGCGAAATCGAAGAACGGATTGTTCATGGCCTTGGGCACGATCACGAATTTGTAGCTCTGAGCAAACGCCGGCGTCGCCATCATGGCAACGGCGATGCCAGCAAGAAGTACCTTCCTCATTGCTTCCCTCCACATTTTTTGTGCCTATCCCTTGAAATCAGCGGCTCCGGGAGGCGGATAGACGATCATTTCGTTATCCTCCCGGAGGAGCTCTTTAGGCCATGCGCGATCGGATGCGATCGACCAGCACCGCCGCGATGATGATCACGCCCACGAGGGTCTGCTGCCAATAGGAGTTGACCTGCGCGAGCACGAGGCCGTTGCGGATCACCTCGAGCAGCACGCAGCCGACAATGGCCCCAAGCGGGCCGCCGACGCCGCCGGCAAGATTGGCACCGCCGATGACCGCGGCCGCAATGACATTGAGCTCGTAGGACGTCGCCATGTTTGCAGGCGCCGATCCCAGCCAGCCGGAGATGATGATGCCCTGCAGACCCGCCGCGAGCGCGCAGATCACATAGACCTCGACCTTCACCCGCACGACCGAAATTCCGGTCAACGCGGCCGCCTTCTCATTGCCGCCGAGGGCAAAGACGTGGCGGCCGAAACTGGTGTGATGCAGCACGACCGCCATCGCCACCGCGAGAACCACGAGATAGATGAACGACACGGGCATGCCGAGCACAACGCCCGATGTCAGCGCGTAGAAATAATCGGCGTCGGGGCCACCGGGAAAACTGCCGCGGCCGTTGGAGACGACGTAGCCAAGGCCGCGCACGATCGAGAGCATGCCGAGCGTGGTGACAAAAGGCGACAGCCCAAGCACCGCGATGCAGAAGCCGTTGACGAGGCCGACCATCAGCGCGACGCCGAGCCCCGCCAGGACCGAGACGAGCAGGATCAAACCGGGTACATTGGCGACCACAGTCTTGCCGTCAGCGGCCAGATGCACGAACCACTCTGCGCCAGGCGTGCCCGGCGTCGAGATGTACGTCATGACCATCGAGGTGATCATCGCGGAAAAGCACATCATCGAGCCGACCGAAAGATCGATGCCGGCCGTGATAATGACGAGGGTCACGCCGAGCGTGGCGATGGCGATGAAGGAAAAGTTCTTCGCCACATTCTGCATATTGCCTTCGGTGAAGAAATACGGGCTCGCGAAGTTCATCACCACGAACAGAGCCACCAGCGCGATCAGGACGTAGCCGGTCTGCGAGGCAAAGAAGCCGCTCTGCCACCATTTGGCCTTGCCGATATTGGTGAAGGTGATGGGAGATTCCATGGGCGTGGCCATCACGCAGCCTCCTTCGCTCCCGTGATGAGGGAGGTGACTTCCTCGGGGCTGGTGTCATCGATCGCCTTGTCGGCGCACTTCTCACCGCGGCGCATGACGACGACGCGGTCGCAGACCGCGAATACGTCCGGCATGCGGTGCGAGATCAGCATCACCGCGACGCCCTGCTCCTTCAGGCGATGGATCAGGCTTAAGACCTGCTCGACCTGGCGGACCGAGATCGCGGCCGTCGGTTCATCCATCATCACGAGCTTGGCATTGGAGAGCCGCGTCCGGGCGATCGCGACAGCCTGGCGCTGGCCGCCCGACATCTGCTTGACAAGGTCATGCGGACGGGTCTCCGAGCGCAGTTCTCCGAACAGTTCCAGCGCGCGCGCCGCCATCGCCTTGTGATCGAGAAAGGCGAACGGGCCAAGCTTGCGCTTGAGCTCACGGCCGAGGAAGACATTGGCGGCCGCCGTGAGATTGTCGGCGAGCGCGAGGTCCTGGTAGACGACCTCGATTCCGACCGCGCGGGCATCGATCGGACGGGCGAAATGAACCGCCTTGCCGTCAAAGCGAATCTCGCCGTGACTCGGCAGGAAATTGCCGGCGATGATCTTGACGAGCGTCGACTTGCCGGCGCCGTTGTCTCCCATCAAGCCAACCACTTCGCCGGGGAGGATGCGCATGTCGACGCCGTGCAGCGCGCGAATGGCGCCGAACTCCTTGCCGATGCCCTTCAACTCCAGAACCGGTTGCCCGGCAGCGTGAGGGGTTGCCATGGTTGGCCTCGCTCAGACATGCTGGTTGACCAGCGATTCCAGATATTGACACCTGATCTTCGCGTCGAATGGGACCGGTCCGTCGTCACCTGCGCTGGTTGTAGACATCGATGCAGACGGCGGCGAGCAGCACCAATCCCTTGATCACCTGCTGGTAGTCGATGCCGACGCCAAGGATCGACATCCCATTGTTCATCACACCCATGATCATGGCGCCGACCACGGCGCCGCCGACCCGCCCGACGCCGCCATAGGCGGAAGCGCCGCCAATAAAGCACGCGGCGATGACGTCCAGCTCGAAACCGGCGCCAGCCTTGGGGGTTGCCGTGTTGAGACGTGCTGCAAAGATGAGGCCGGCAAGCGCCGCCAGAACTCCCATGTTCACAAAAGTCAGGAAGGTGAGCCGTTCAGTCTTGATACCGGACAGCTTGGCGGCTTTGGCATTGCCGCCGACGGCGTAGATTTGGCGCCCGATGATCGTCCGGCGTGTGACGAAGCCATAGAGTGCGATCAGCGCGGTCATAATCACGAGCACATTCGGCAGCCCGCGATGCGAAGCGATCAGGTAGGTGAAGTAGAGGATAACAGCCAGAAGCGCAGCACTTTTTGCGACGAACAGCGCATACGGCTCGACCTCGATCCCGTGCGATTTCTCACGGGCACGGGTTTTGGCGCTGGCATAGACCAGCGCCAGCGCCAGGACAGCGCCGATCAGCAACGAGGTCGGGTGCAGCGTGTCGGCGCCAGGAAAGAGCTCCGGGATGAAGCCTGAAGACAACTTCTGGAAGGTCGGCGGAAATGGCCCTACGGATTGTCCCTGCAGAACCGCCAGGGCAAGGCCCTTGAACACCAGCATGCCCGCAAGCGTGACGATGAAGGATGGAATCCCGAAATAGGCAACCCAGTATCCCTGCGCCGCACCGATCGCCGCGCCGACCAGCAGGCAGGCGACGAAAGCGAGCGGATAGTCGACGTGATAGCGGACCATGAGCACGGCGGCGATCGCGCCGATGAAGCCGGCGACCGACCCGACCGAGAGGTCGATATGGCCGGTGACGATCACGAGCAGCATGCCGAGCGCCATGATCACGATATAGCTGTTCTGCAACACCAGATTGGTAAGATTGAGCGGCTGCAGCAGCGTGCCGTCGGTAACGATCTGGAAGAACAGCATGATCGCGAACAGCGACAACAGCATGCCGTAGTTGCGCAGACTGTTCTTGATGAACCCCGCATGCCCGCGTTGCACAGGCAGCGAAACCGTCTTGTCGCTCATGGCCGCACTCCACCCATCTGCATCCTGTTCCGCTCCGCGCTGCCTTGTACTGGCTTGTTGCGCATGATGGCGCGCATGATCTTCTCCTGCGTCGCTTCGCTGGCGGCAAATTCGCCGACAAAGGCGCCATCGTTCATCACGCAGATCCGGTCGCAGATGCCGAGCAACTCCGGCATTTCCGAGGAAATCACCACAACGCCCCTGCCCGCCTCCGCGAGTTCATTGATGATACAATACATCTCGTATTTGGCGCCGACGTCGATCCCACGGGTCGGCTCGTCCAGGATCAGGACTTTTGGGTCCGTCATCAGCCATTTTGACAGCACGACCTTCTGCTGGTTGCCGCCGGAGAGCTGGCCGGTTTCCTGATAGACATCGGAGCAGCGGATTCGCATCCGGTTGCGATAGTCGCTGGCTGCCCTCAACTCTCTGATGTCATCGATCACCCATCGCGGCGCGACCTGGGAAAGGCTCGCGAGCGTGATATTCTTGCGGACGTCGTCGGCAAGGATCAAACCGAGCTGCTTGCGGTCTTCGGTCACATAGGCGAGCCCCGCGTCAATGGCCGCCGGCACGCTGGAGAGGTCGACCTCGCTGCCGTCCAGCCACACCCGTCCGCTGATGTTGTAGCCCCAGGCGCGGCCGAACAGGCTTGTCGCGAATTCGGTACGGCCGGCACCCATCAGGCCGGCGATGCCGACCACCTCGCCGCGCCGCACGTGGAAGCCGACATTCTTGATCACCTGGCGCTCGGGATGGAGCGGGTGATGGACGCTCCAGTCCTCCACCACCAGCACGGGGTCCCCGATCCTGGCGTCGCGCGGCGGGAAACGATGGGCGAGATCGCGATCGACCATGCTGCGTATGATCCGGTCTTCCTCGACCTGCTCGGTCCGGCAGTCGATCGAGTCAACGGTGCGGCCATCGCGCAAGATGGTGATGCGGTCGGCGACGCGCGCGACCTCGTTCAGCTTGTGCGAAATCAGGATCGAGGCGATGCCCTGCTGGCGGAACGCCATGAGCCGGTCGAGCAGTGCCGCGCTGTCGGTCTCATTGAGACTCGCGGTGGGCTCGTCCAGGATCAGGAGACGCACCCGCTTGGAGAGCGCTTTCGCAATCTCGACCAGTTGCTGCTTGCCGATACCGAGGTCGGTGATGAGCGCATCCGGCGGTTCGCGCAGACCGACCTGGGCCAACAGTTCCCTTGTGCGCCGATATACTGCGTCGCGGTCGATCACGCCGAACCGCGCCGGCGGATGCGACAGAAAAATGTTCTCGGCAATCGACATCAGCGGGATCAGTGCCAGCTCCTGATGGATGATGATGATCCCGAGCGCCTCGGAATCGTTGATGTCGCGAAAACGCTGTTCCTCGCCATCGAAGACGATGGTGCCTTCATAGTCGCCATGCGGATAGACGCCGCTCAGCACTTTCATTAGCGTCGACTTGCCGGCGCCGTTCTCGCCGACGAGGGCGTGGATCTGCCCGGCCTCCACCATGAAATTGACGTCGCGTAGCGCCTGCACGCCTGCAAAGCTCTTGCTGACGCCGCGCATTTCCAGCATTGCCGTCATCGTATCATGTCCTGCAGTGGAACCGAGCTGTCGTCCGGCAAGCGGGCCTTCTGCGCTTGCCGGACCAGTTTGCTCACTCGAATTGCGAGCGCTTGTAGTAACCGCTGTCAACCAGCACCTTGTCCCAATTGCTCTTGTACACCACCACCGGCTTGAGCAGATAGGACGGCACCGTCTTGACTCCGTTGTTGTAGGTCTTGGCGTCGTTGACGGGTACTTCCTTGCCGTTGAGCACGGCGTCGACCATATCCGCCGTCACCCGCGCGAGATCGCGGGTATCCTTGAAGATGGTGGAATATTGATCGCCCCGCAGTATTGCCTTGATCGACGGCACCTCTGCGTCCTGGCCGCTGATGATCGGCATCGGCTGATCGGGCGTGCCATAACCGACACTCTTCAGCGAGGAGATGATGCCAATGGAGAGGCCGTCATACGGGGAGAGCACCGCGTCGACGCGCTTCTTGCCGTAGAAGGCGCTGAGCAGATTGTCCATGCGCGCCTGCGCGGTCGCACCGTCCCAGCGCAAGATCGAGACCTTGTCCATGCCCGTCTGCTTGCTGCCGACGACCAGCTTGCCGCTGTCGATATAGGGCTGCAGCACTGACATCGCACCGTTGTAGAAGAAGTAGGCGTTGTTGTCGTCAGGCGAGCCGCCGAACAGCTCGATGTTGAACGGGCCCTTGCCCTCCTTCAGCCCCAGCCCCTGTTCGATCGACTGCGCCTGCTGGACGCCGACCTGGAAGTTGTCGAAGGTCGCATAGTAGTCGACATTCGGCGTGTCGCGGATCAGGCGGTCATAGGCGATCACGGTGATGCCCTTGGCCTTGGCCTGCTTGAGCACGTCCGAGAGAGTGGTGCCGTCGATCGCCGCGATCACCAGCACCTTGGCTCCCTTGGTCACCATGTTCTCGACCTGCGCGAGCTGGTTCGGAATATCGTCCTCGGCATATTGCAGGTCAGTGCCGTAGCCGCGCTCGCGCAGCACCTTGGCCATGTTGTTGCCGTCGTCGATCCACCGCGCGGAGGATTTTGTCGGCATCGCGATGCCGATCGTCGCTTTCTGTGCAAGCGCGACGCGGCCGGATGCCGCGGCGGTAAGGCCCGCCAGTGCGAGCATAAGCAACGTGGTTTTCAGTCTGGCCATATTTTCACTCCCGTTGGGTTAGGAACGTTTCTGTCGTTGCAGTGAGGATTTGGGCGGGACTATCTCCTAGGAATTAGCAAGCCTGACGTCCGGCTCCGGTCGGCCGCGTGCAGCCACGTCCAGGACGAACGTGCGCCCATGATCCGGGTCGGCAGCACGCGCCGCCGCATCCATGTCTTGCCAGGCCGAGGTGACCAGAAGACGCGACAGATCGGGCCCGACGAACGCCGGACAGCTCGGCTGACGCGCCGGGACATGCAGGCATCGCAGATGCTCGCCTTGCGGACTATAGACATCAACGCAACCGCCAGCCCAGCGCGCATTCCAGATCAGGCCGTCGGCATCGACCACCGCGCCGTCAAGGCCGCCAATACCACGGTGTCGCAGCAAAACTTCGGGTGCGCCGCGCGGCAGGCCTGTCACGGGGTCGAGCGCGATGCGATAGAGTTCGTTCTTCGCGGTGTCGGCGAAATAGCCGAGCGCGCCGTCGACCGAAAAGCAGATGGCGTTCGGAATCGTGATGTTCGCAAAGAGGCGCGAGAGCTCGCCGTTATGGAGCGCGTAGACGCTGCCTGCCCCCGCCTCCGCCTTGCGTCCCATGGTGCTGATCCAGATCGTTCCGGACGGATGCACCCGCGCATCGTTGGATCGGGTGACGAGATTGTCGGCCTCGAGCGGACGATAAAGCGTCATCGAGCCATCGGCGATCGAACGGACATAAAGACCGTCTTCCGCGACAACAAGTTGACGCTCCGCGTCAACGCGCGCTAGCGCGCTCGCCATCCTGCCGAGCCGGTGAACGCGGACCTGTCTGCTCGCGAGGCGAGCCTCGAACAACCTGCTCTCGAGGATATCGAACCACCAGGCGGTATCTGTCGCCGCATCATAGGTCGGGCCCTCGCCGAGGTGGCAGCGCTCGGCGCACAGAATGGACGTCGGCACTTGCTCCATCATGTCGGCCCGCCCGCGGAACTAAACCGATAGACGCTGTGGTGCCGATAGACCGAGCCGGGCGCAAGGCGCGCGCTTGGAAAGTCTGCGCGGTTTGGCGCATCAGGCCAGACCTGCGGTTCGAGGCAGATAGCGTCGGATTGCCGGTAGAGCCGGCCTCGCTTTCCGACAACCGAGCCATCGAGATAGTTTCCGGAATAGATCTGCAATCCAGGCTGATCGGTCAGGAGCTCGAGAATCCGCCCCGATCTTGGCGCCTCGAGCCGGGCCGCGAGGCGTAGCTCGCCAGCATCATCGAGGCAGAAGTTATGGTCGTAGCCTCTACCGTTTCGAAGCTGCGCATCATAGCAGCGGATCCTGGCACCGACTGCCGTGGACTTGCGGAAATCGAAGGGCGTATCGGCGACCGCGCGGGGCGCCTCCGGCAAGGGAATCGCGCTCGGATCGATCGCGAGGAAACGGTCGGCGGCGATCGTGAGCCGGTGGTCGAGGATGTCCACGCCTGACGCAGCGCCTTCGAGATTGAAAAAGCTGTGGTTGGTCAGGTTGACGATCGTCGGACGATCGACGCGTGCCTCGAAGCTGACGGATAATTCCGTCGGCCCGGTCAGCCGATAGCCGACGCGAATGTCGAGCCGGCCGGGATAGCCCTCCTCGCCGTGAGCGCTGACATGGGCCAAGGTCACTATCGGCTCCGCCCCATTCTCGATGTCAGCGATCCGCCAGAGCTTTCGGTCAAAACCCTCCGGGCCGCCATGGAGCGCATGCGCGCCGTTGTTGGCTGCAAGCTGAACGACCTCGCCATCGAGCACGAAACGGCCATTGGCGATGCGATTGGCGTAGCGGCCGACCGTCGCGCCGAAGAAGTGCCGCTCGCGCAAATAGCCTGCAAGATCGTCGTGACCGAGCACGACGTCTTCGCAGCGGCCAACCGCATCGGGCACGATCAGTGCCTGAAGCGCTGCGCCATAGGTGATGACATGCGCTTCGAAGCCGCGCGCGCCCGAGAGCACCACCCGATCGACCGGGCGGCCATCGGGCAGCGCGCCGAAAACGTCCCTTGCAATGCGTGGCGTTGTCTCGGTCATGGCTCAGTCTTCGAACGCTTCGACGATCCGGCGCATGCCCATAACCCGCCTGCGATGTGGCGGCCGCATTTTCAATGGTCGCAGCGCCGGTGAGCAGTGCGGCAGCGATCTGCCGGCTTTTCTCCTCTCGGCATGCCCGCATACGGGCATGCACACACCTTTCGCGTCAGAGTAGCTCAATGTTTGACCCGAACGGGCTACCGTCGCATCAGAAATGGACCTCGGTGCGCAGACCAAGAACCCAGGCATTATCGGTCTTCACGCCGTCGGCATTATACCCGCGCCCGCCGGGATTGATCACATACTGGAGGTCGAATTTGAGGTTCATCCAGCCGGTCGCCTGCCAACCGTACCAAGCTTCGATCGGAATTTCGTTACCTCCTGCATTCGGGCTGAGAGCGGCCGAGTTCACGTGGGTCGTGCCCACAGCGAAGCCGACTTCGTCCTGGGGGCGCCAGGCGAATGTTCCGGTGTGCTTGACGCCCCAGGCGATCTGGTAGTCCTGGTACGACGTCCGGTGATCGGCGACGGTCGTATTGAGGAAGGTATACCAACCCAGCGCGCCCGGACCGTCAACGGTCAACCGCTGCAGGATCGACTCATAAACTCCGAAGCGGCCTCTTCGATCTCCCAGATTCTGATCCGGAACACCACCGACGCCCGGGATGGTAACAATGATACCCGGGAGGCCACCATCAATCGTCGACTGACTGTCGTACCAGCCGCCCAATCTCCAGGTCCCGTACAGGGCACCGCTCGGGCTCCAGGTCAGCTCCATCGGCACGAACACACCCGAAACGGGTTTTGAGGAGGGGACGCCTGGCAGGAAGTAGATGCTGGGCTCTGAGGTCGTCAGATAATTCGGATTGGAGTCGTAGACGCCGACCGAAAACGTCCATTCCTTGGCAAAGTTGTAGTGGACGACACCGGCCCATTGGCTCACCGGCCAGTTGTAGATGTAGCCGCCCTGGATGTTGCCGGGCTGGCCGCCGCAGAAGGTCAGGTTGATGAACTCGCACAGACCGAAGAAGAAGTCGGAGCCGACTGGGAGACGGCCGGCCTTGAGTTCAAGCTGATCATCAAAAAGCTTCTGCGAGTAATAGAGTTGGGTCAGGCGAAAGATATTGCCGCGGCCGAAAACTTCGTTGGTCAACTGCAAGGCCGGAATGCCTGCCTCGGTATTCAGATTGTCGCCGAAGCGCTGGACCAGCGTGAGGCCGACCGTCCCCCCCGGGATGCCAGCAAGCTTCGCCATATCGAGCTTGGCCCCGAACCACAGCTGTCCAGCGTTGGCCGCGGTGTTCCTGTTTCCGCCCGACAGGTTTCCGACGGATTCATTGCCCAGCGTCAGGCCAATATCGATGCCCTGCTCCTTCAGCTGGGTCCTGCCGAGATCGCCAAACAGATACGGTCTCGTCCAGAAATCATCGGCCGTAACATAAGGAAGCGGCGGAGCTTTCGTTGAAAAATCGGCCGCATGCGCTCCACCGCTCAACAGAGATGACAAAGCAATCCCCACCCCGCACACGCGCGCGATGTTTACAGATCTATGCAACATTTTCTGGCACTCCCAGCGTCCCCAGGCTTTGTCTATTTTGTGTCACGTTCCCGCCCAAAGCCCTCGAGCCTGGAACGTGCATCCTCCCCAGCCCAGACCGATTTCAGCCGCCGAAGAAACAGTCCGTATGGCGACTGGCGGTTGAAGTCGTGATTCTCCTTACTGAGCTGTCATGCCTGATCGCCCGTACTCATTGGCAACGCAGCCGCGCCGCGCGGTGATGCGCTCTGCTTTCCTTGCACAAGTGTCGATCTCTGCGCCGTGCGGGCCAGGCCGGCCAGCGCCACCTTGCGCCGCCGACGGCTCTGCAATTGCTGATCCGCCAGCACGCCGAGCAGAATCACGGTCCCCATCACCGCAAAGTTCAGGGAATTGGGAATGCCCAGGATGTTCACAAGGTTCTGCAGCACCTGCAGCAGCGCCGTCCCCAGCACGATGCCGAGAATGGAGCCCTCGCCGCCGCGTAGGCTGCACCCACCGAGAACCGCAGCCGCGATCGCATAGAGCTCGTAGAAATTGCCGAACGAACTCGGAGAGACCGAGTTCGTGTAGAATACGAACAACACCGTTGAAACGCCGGCGAGCCCGCCGCTGATGATGTAGGCGGTCGCGATCACGATATCCGTGCGGATACCGGAGAAGCGCGCCGCTTCCTCGTTCTTGCCCACGGCATAGAGCCAGCGCCCATAGACCGAGCGGTGCAGCAGCACGCCGAGGATCAGCGCAAGGATGATCAGGAAGACGAAGGTGTTCGGGACGCCCGCGATATTGCCGGAGGCGATGTTGCTCAGTGTGCTGGCCTCGTCACCGTAGCCGAAGCCGCGTGTCGAATCGCTCGTATAGTAGCGGGCGGCGCCGCGATAGATCAGCAACCCGCACAGCGTCACGATGAAAGGCTGCATTTTCAGCCGTGTGATCAGGAAACCCTGGATGCCCCCTAGCGCCAGTCCGCCGAGCAGGACGAGCAGCAGCGCGAAGGGCCAATAGACCTGATAAGTCGTCAGAAGGTCGACGAATACGACACCAAGCAGCGCGAACATCGAGCCGACCGAAAGGTCGATGCCTCCGGTGATGATCACAAGCCCCACGCCGAGCGCGAACACGCCGAACAGGCCGATCAGATTGGCCATATTCAGCAAGTTCACCAACGATAGAAAGGCCGGATTGATCGCGCCCGTGATGGCGGAGATCACCACCAGCAGCAGGCAGAGGCCGAGTTCTTTCTTCATCATGGCGCAGCGGCTTCCATGGTTTCCAGCGCTTGGCCGACCGCCAGCCGCAACACGTTATATTCGCTGAACTGCTCGCGCTCGAGCACGCCGCTGACACTCCCTTCATGCATCACCGCCACGCGGTCGGAGACGCCGATGACCTCCTCCATGTCCGAGGAGATCATCACGATCGCGACGCCCTGGTCGGCGAGGCCGCGCATCAGCACATAGATCTCGCTCTTGGCACCGACATCGATGCCACGGGTCGGCTCGTCGAAGAACATCACTCGCGGCTGCATGGAGAGCCACTTGCCCAGCACTACTTTTTGCTGGTTGCCGCCGGAGAGCGTCACAGCCTCCATATCGATGCTCGGCGCCTTTATGGACAGGCTCCGAACCTGTTCTTTTGCGACCTTGCGCTCGGCCGCACCGTTTACCAGCCACATCCGCGCATAGTTCAGCAAGCTCGCGAGCGTCACGTTCTCCCGGATCGGCAGTTCAAGCACTAGCCCGGATTTCTTGCGGTCCTCCGGCACCAGATAAATCCCTTGCCTGATCGCGTCCCGCGGCGACGCGACACCGACCGGCGCGTTGTCGATCCTGATCTCGCCACCCAGCAGCGGGTCAATGCCGAAGGCCGCGCGGGCGAGCGAGGTGCGGCCAGCGCCCACGAGCCCCGCCAGGCCGAGAATCTCGCCGCTCCGCACGGAAAGATTGATCTGCCGGTCGGGAAAGGCTGACGTCACGAGGCCGACAATGTCGCAGCCGCCCGGCTGCGGCGGCCGTTTGGGCGGCGTATACAGCGCCTTCAGGTCGCGGCCGATCATAAGCCGGATCATTGCGGCATGGCTCAGCTCGTCGCGCGCCAGCTCCCCCACCGTGCGCCCGTCGCGCAGCACCACGATGCGATCAGCGCAGGTCATGATCTCGCCCAGCCGGTGAGAGATAAAGATCACCGAGATGCCGTGCGCCTTCAGGTCGGCAATCACCTCCAGCAGCCGTTCGGTCTCCGAGATTGTCAGGCTGGAGGTCGGCTCGTCCATGATGATCACGCGGGCGTCAATCGAGAGCGCCTTGGCGATCTCCACCATCTGACGCTGCGCGATGGACAGGTCGTCGACCAGCGTGCTCGGGGTGAAATCGGCGCCCAGCCGCGCCAGCAGCGGCGTCACGCGGGCGCGCATCTCCGCGTTGTCCACCAGCTTCAGCGGGCCGCCGGTGAGCTTCTCGCGCCCTATGAATACGTTCGCCGCGACGTCGAGATTCTCGAACAGGTTCAGTTCCTGGTGCACGAAGGCGATGCCGGCCCGCGTCGCCTCGCTCACCGTCAGCCGGGCGTGGTCGTTACCGCCGATGCGGATCACGCCTTCGCTCGGCGCGATCACGCCGCCCAGCACGCGCATCAGCGTCGACTTGCCGGCGCCGTTCTCGCCGATCAGGCCCAATACCTCGCCGCGGTACACGCGCAGGTTGACATTGTCGAGGGCTCTGACACCGGGATAAGTCTTGCTGATCCCGGCAAGTTCAAGCAGCGTTTCCGCCATTTGGCGCTTCCTCCCGCACAACGCCCGGTCGCCTGCGGCAGCCCGGCGGTGAAGCATACTGAAGTCACTTCTTCAGCAGTTCCTTCAGAGATGCGGTGAACTCCGCGACGTTGGACTTGCCGATCACCTTGGTCGGTACGATCAGCTTGCTATCCGCCGGGATCCAGGACTTGTCGCCGTTCAGCGTTTTGATGATGTTGCTGGCGGAGAGATAGCCGAACTCGTACGGCTGCTGCACGACCGTGGATTCGATCGTGCCGTCGGAAATGCCCCGCAGCGTGCGCTGGTCCTCGTCGAAGCCGACAATCTTCACCTTGCCGACCTTGCCCGCCGCCTTCACCGCGTCATAGATCAAGGGTGTCTCGTAGCTCCACAGGCCGGACAACAGCGCAATGTCGGGATATTTGACGAGCACGTTCTCCATATTCGCCTTGGCCTTGGCGAAGTCCACCTGGTCGGTGAACACGTCGACCAGCTCGACCTTGGTGCCGGCGATCGCTTCCTTGATACCCTGCACCCGCTCGCGGGCGTTGTCAGCGTCCATCGTTCCGACAAACAGCGCGATCTTGCCGCCGTTCGGCAGCGCCTTCTTGATCTCCTCGCCCGCCTGCCGCCCAGCCGCGACGTTGTCGGTGCCGATATAGGCGAGACGATTGCTCTGCGGCGCGTCGCTGTCCGTCGTGATCAACACGGTCTTGGCCGCAACCTTGTTGAGTTCTTCGGTTGCGTGCGGCGCATCGTCTACAGAGATAGAGATGCCGGCGACGCCGCGCACCAGCAAGTCATCCAACTCGCGCCGCTGGCCCGCCGCAGTTCCGTCGTTGGTGACGATCAACTCGATATTGTATTCCGGGTGCTCCTTCTGCGCCTTCTCAAGCCCGCGGCCGGCGATGGTCCAGAAGTCGGCCGCGACATTGGTCACCAGCGCGATGGTCTTTTTCTGCTGCGCTTGTGCCGCGCCCGTGGCCATCGCGAGCGCCGTTGCGCTCACCAGCAGCGGCACGATCAATGTCTTCATTGAGCTCTTCATGTGCACCTCCCTGTCGTCACCCCATGAGGGGCTTCACGCACGGCGCTTTGTGCGCCTTATTTTATTCACGATACGAATAAATTATCGGAACTCTATATCGAGTCAAGGATGTTATTATCCGCTTCCTCACGCAACAATAGTATAATTGGTACGATGAGGTAGCCTTCATTGCTCTTTTTGGCCATATCCCGCGCCGCACACGTTGATTAACTTCACTGAACGAATTAAAAGACCCGCATGGATGAGCAGCCCGAGCCGCCGAGACGTACTTCAAGCGTGGCCCGCGGATCGAATCGCGGCCGCCTCGTCGAAGTCTTGCGACGTCAGGGGCCATTGCCGCGCGTGGAGCTCGCACGTAGTACGGGGCTGAGCTTCGCGGCCATTTCGGCCATAACGTCGAGACTGATAGCGGAAGAACTGTTGTGCGAGGCCGAGACCGACGCCGGGGCGGCGACGTCGTGGCCCGACGATACCGACGAAGAGGATACGGACGGGCTGAATGGCCGTCGCCGTGGCCGGCCGGCGGTATTGCTGACCCTGAACCCGGAGTTTGGCCGCATCATCGCGGTCTCGCTACGCATGAACCTGATTGAGACACTGATCGCAGACTTCAGTGGCTCTGGCTTGGCGCAATCGCGACTTGCACTCACGACGCGCGCTCTCGATGCAGATGCGTTGTGCGATCTCATGATCGCGCAGATCGATGCTATGCTTGACGCGACGGCAACGCCGCGCCATCGGCTGCTGGGAATCGGGATTGCGCTGCAGGGCATCGTGAACGCCGACACCGGACGGCATCTGTGGAGTCCGGCGCTGTCGGTCACCGACATCGATCTGGCGAAGCCGATGCGTCAGGCATTCGGGGTCGAGGTCGTGATGGCGAACGACGCTGTCGCAGTTGCGCTGGCCCTCGCAGCCGCGGAGCCGGCACTGGCGCAGGGCCTCTCGGCCACGATCATGGTCGGCCACGGCGTCGGGATGGGCGTCGTTGTCGACGGCGAAGCGCGCTGGGGCGCCGGCGCCGGCAGCGAGATCGGCCATGTCAAGTTGGCGCCGAACGGTCCGCAATGCCGCTGTGGCCAGCGCGGCTGCATCGAGGCCTATCTCGCCGACTACGCGATCTACCGCGACGCCCGCACCTTTCTCGACCTGCCGCCGGCAGTGTCGCAGCAGCCTTCCGAGGCGCAGATGGCTCTGCTGCGCCAGCGAGCACTGGGCGGCGATCCCCGTCTCGAGCACTTATTCCGGCAGGCAGGCCACGCGCTTGCAGAGGCGGTCGCCGCAACGATATCGGTGCTGCGCCCGCACCATGTCATCCTCGCGGGCCCCGGCCTGCAGGCATTTGACATGATGCGCCGCGCCTATGAGGAGCGGCTCGACCAGGCGGTGTTACCGTGGCTGCTCAAGTCCACGGCAATATATGTGCGTCCTAGCGAGTCGGCGGCAATTGTCGACGGCATGGTGCGGCGGACGCTGCGGGTCGTGGACCGAAACCACATGGAGACGACCGAGTGAACACCGGGAGCCGTGGCCCTTGTTGGAGCCGCAGCAAACGCAACTGACGCCCTTCAGGCGCAAAATCGAGAGGATGCCAATGCAAGGCGCCATCTATCCAAGTCTCAAGGACCGGACTGTACTGGTGACCGGCGGCGGTTCCGGGATCGGCGAGGCTATCGTCCGCCGGTTCGTCAGCCAAGGCTCGCGGGTCGGTTTCATCGACATCGATCTGGAGGCCTCAAAGCATCTCCTGGCCAGCCTGCCGGCGCATGCGAGCGTGCACTTCGAGCACGCCGATCTGCGCGACATCGCCGCCCTGAGACGCGCGGTCGCCGGCGTCCGCGAGATGTTCGGGCCGATCACCATCCTGGTCAATAACGCGGCCCGCGACGACCGTCACGCGATCGAGGACGTCACGCCGGAATATTGGGACGAGCGAATCGCGGTCAATCTGAAGCATCAGTTCTTTAGCGCCCAGGCGATCGCGCCGGACATGATCCAGGCAGGGGGCGGTTCGATCGTCAACATCGGCTCGGTGAGCTGGGTGATCGGCCAGGGCAACATGCCCTGCTACACCACCGCCAAATCCGCGGTTCAGGGCCTGACCCGTGCGCTCGCCCGCGATCTTGGGCCGAACAATGTGCGGGTCAATTCCATCCTGCCCGGATGGATCATGACCCAGCGGCAGCAGGATCTGTGGTTGACGCCCGATGGTGAGGCCGAAATCATGCAGCGCCAATGCCTTAAGCGCAAGCTCGTGCCTGATGACATCGCCCGCGCCGTCCTGTTCTTCGCCGCCGACGACAGCAGCGCCTGCACCAACCAGAGCTACATCGTCGATGGCGGCTGGGTCTAACCACATTGCCGACTGCGTTGACGATATCTCGCGAGCTGGACGATCCGCGTCGAGCCTGAAGTAGCACCGTCGCAGTCAGACAATCGCGATAAGCCTTCGTTCCCGGCGAAGGCAGTCGCCGGCATTTCCAGATTGTCCAGCCTGCCCGTGTCGGTCATGCTGCGATGATGAAAAATCATTCTGCCGCAAGCGGATCGGATGTCTTGCTGGGTGTGATCGCGATCCGGCTTGCGGCCCTGGTTTTGACAGGTTCGATCTTGCTGCTGTTGCCGCGGCAACCTCGTGACGATTCAGCCTGCGTCCCCTCCCTCGCAGGAAGGTCCGACTTGCAAGTTGCATCGGAGGCAGAACGCCTGCACGTCAGCGATCCGGTGGCGGGCGACATGCTCCTGCATGACTAGGGCATGATCCGAAAAAGCGGATACCGGTGCTCCGCGCCGTCCGTCGCCGATCAACCGGCTGGGCTAGTACCGTGCGCGCGCAAGCCACGGCGAACCAGTGAGGCCCAACCCTCCTCTGCGGTCTCCGCAAATTCAAAGAGACCGGGGTCGGCCACAGAAATCATGCCCTCCTCGACGAGAGCGTCAAAGTTGATGATTTTGCGCCAGTACTCTTTCGCCGAACAGCACAATGGGCGCTGGAGGGGCCTTCCGCGTTTGCTGCAGCGTCAGCACCTCGAACATCTCGTCCATGGTTCCGAAACCGCCGGGAAAAATCGCCAAGGCGTTCGCACGCATGGCCAAATGCATTTTGCGCATTGCGAAGTAGTGAAATCGGAAGCTGAGCTCCGGCGTGATGTAGCCATTGGGAATCTGCTCATGTGGCAGGGTGATGTTGAATCCGATGCTTGGAGCACCGACATCGGACGCACCTCGGTTTGCCGCCTCCATGATGCCGGGGCCGCCGCCAGTAGCGACAACATTGTCGCGCCACCGGTTCTTGGGATCGAAGGCGCCGCCGCGTTGCGAAGCGATGCGCCCGAATTCGCGCGCGACCTGGTAGAACTCGGATTGCTGCAGCAATTTCTCAGCCACCCTCTTCTCGGTCTCCGTCCGAGCCGCTTCGACGGCGGCGGCAGCCTGCTCCGGAGACGGCACACGCGCGCTGCCAAAAACAATGATAGTCGAGCGGATTCCCCAATCCCGCAACGCGAGTTCAGCTTTGGCATATTCGAGGGCAAAGCGGATCGATCGCATCTCGTCCCGAAGCAAGAATTCGGTATCTTCAACCGCCAGCAGCGTGCTCCGCGAGCTATGCGGGGTCGTCTGTTCATTCATATCGCTATTGTCCATTCTGCAGACTAAGTTCAACACGTTCTACGGTAGCGCAGGCCATGACGCCGGGATATTGCCTCATCGAATCTACCAAAATATACGTCAATGATGCTACTCGACACTCGCAACCTGCCGCGGTGGATCGTGCGCAGGGCGTTGACGCGATTACGCGCATCTGATGCAGATTGCCAACGGGCAGCAACCTCGAATGTGCCTCCCAAGGATTACGCTGAATGTCCATGAAAAAGATCGGCTTTCTATCGTTCGGGCATTGGACGCCTTCACCGCAATCGGAGACGCGATCGGCATCCGACGCCCTTCTGCAATCCATCGAACTTGCCGTTGCAGCCGAAGAGTTGGGGGCAGACGGTGCGTATTTCCGTGTGCATCATTTCGCTCGTCAGCTCGCTTCACCGTTTCCGTTGCTGGCAGCCGTCGGCGCGAAGACCCGCCGGATCGAGATCGGCACGGCAGTCATCGACATGCGCTATGAGAACCCGCTGTACATGGCCGAGGATGCGGGCGCGGCCGACCTCATTGCCGGTGGGCGCTTGCAACTCGGCATCAGCCGGGGATCACCCGAGCAGGTCATCGATGGGTGGCGCTACTTCGGTTACGTTCCACGCGACGGCGAGACCGCTTCCGACATGGCCCGGCACAATACGGAGATCCTGCTCGAGCTGCTGCGCGGCGAGGGCTTCGCAAAGCCCAATCCGCATCCGATGTTTCCGAACCCTCCCGGCCTCTTGCGCATCGAGCCGTACTCGGAAGGCTTGCGCGACCGCATCTGGTGGGGCGCCGGGTCGAACGCTACCGCGGTCTGGGCGGCCAAGCTGGGCATGAATCTGCAAAGCTCCACCCTGAAGGACGACGAGACTGGAGAGCCGTTCCACGTCCAGCAAGCGAACCAGATCCGAGCTTTCCGCGAGGCCTGGAAGGCGGCTGGTCACAAGCGCGAGCCTCGTGTGTCAGTCAGCCGCAGCATCTTCGCGCTGGTCGACGACCGGGACCGCGCCTACTTCGGACACGGTGGTCAGGACGCAGACCAAATCGGCTTCATCGACGAAAAAACCAAGGCAATCTTCGGCCGCAGCTATGCCGCCGAGCCGGACGTGCTGATTGCGCAATTGACCAAGGATGAAGCTATTGCGGAGGCCGATACGCTGCTTTTGACCGTGCCCAATCAGCTTGGCGTGGATTACAACGCGCACGTCATCGAGGCGATCTTGACTCACATCGCCCCCGCGCTTGGTTGGCGCTAACCCTTATTGTGAGGTCACACCGGCAACCCGGTACAGGCACGGGCGCCGTGGACCCGAGCAATGCTATTTGATCGTCGCGTGCACAGTGATTACCGAGCCGTCGGCCCCTGTCCCACTGCTTTGATGGCAAAGTTATCGCTCCCCTTGTACCTAGCCTTCGCTTTGTATTCGTAAGTCGTCATGTTGAGCTTTTTCAAGCTGCCATGTGCCGGCTTTTGTAAGATGTCCGAGCTGCTCACCGTGCCGCGTATCGTAATCGGAAATAGGCAACTTTCTCCTGAGCTGACGCTAACGTCGCCGGTCGAATTCTCGCCCCAATCCGCTACTTCCAGTAATCTGGGACAGTCAGAAGCGGCTATCGCTGGAGACGCGGACATGGAGCCTGCAGCTCCAGCGATAAGCATCAAAACAGCGACTCTAGACAACCGCATCGTAGACTTCCTCGTTTTGCGTCGATGGCGGTATTGTCGGACGTCCAAGAAAACTTGGCTATCACAGACGCATCAACGATCCTGCCGGGCCGGTTGAAAGCGGCACCTGCGAACATCTCACGAGGCGCGCGTCGCGGCACGCTCTCGTTCAATGCGCTCGGTCACGTCTCGCGCCACGGCAACCGAGCCAAGCACTTCGCCAGCGGCGCTGTCCTTGACGATCGCGAATGTCATCTCAACGTAGACCTTGCGTCCGCTCTTGTGCAAGGCGCGGGTCAGCGTGGGCTTGCCTTGAAGCTTCATGGCGCCGCCAGTCATTGCCGCCTCAAAGCCGCGCCAATGCGCGGCCCGCAGATGCTCGGGGATGATCAGATCGAGGCTTTGGCCGAGCACCTCCTCCAACGAATAGCCAAACAATGCGGCGGCGGCGGGATTCCAGCGGGCAATCGCGCCGGAGCGATCGGCGTAGATCACCGCATCGGCCGTTTGATCGAGAATTCTTTCCGCTAACTCGGAGCGCTCTTCCATGGGGCACCTGTTTGGTTCTGTCACGTCTAACCTTTCTGCGCAACAATGTAGACCGCGCTCAAGTTCCGCTGATAGCGCTCGAACACCTCCCACATCGCAAGAACCCGCATATGGCATGATGGTCACGGCTTTGCCGACATTCACCGAAACGCAGCCGCGGACCTTAAGTTGCCCATATTGCCCCACATGTCAGGATAGATACCGACGTTATTGCCGCCGATGCTGGTGCAGTCGAAGGTCTTTTCGATCAACCGACTCACAGGTCAGATCGCCGTCCGAGCGACCGCGGCGGATCAGCCGCCGAGATAGGCCTTTCGCACATGCTCGTTCGCGATCAGCTCCGCGCCGACGCCGGACAGCACGATGCGACCGCTCTCGATGAGGTAGGCCTGATCGCACATCTCAAGCGCAGCAAAGGCGTTTTGCTCCACCAATAAGACTGTCGTGCCGGCATCGCGGATGCCGCGGATGATGGCGAACGTGCGCTCGACAATATTCGGCGCGAGCCCAAGCGACGGCTCGTCAAACATGATGAGGCGAGGCCGCGACATCAGCGCCCTGCCGATCGCCAGCATCTGTTGCTCGCCGCCCGACAGGGTACCTGCCGCCTGCCGCCTCCGCTCCGCAAGACGCGGAAACTCAGTGAAGATGCGGTCACGGTCCGCGGCGATTCCGCTCGGGTCGCTACGCAGATAGGCGCCCATGTCAAGATTTTCCTCGACAGTCATGTGCGGAAACACGCGCCTTCCCTCCGGGCAATGCGCGATACCGCTCGCCAGCACGCGCGGCGGTCGCGCCGCGGTCATATCCTTGCCGTCGAAGAGCATCTGTCCGGAACGCAACGGTACCAATCCGGAAATCGCGCGCAGCGTCGTGCTTTTGCCGGCGCCATTGGCGCCGATCAGAGCGACGAGCTGCCCGGCCTTCACCTGCAGCGAGATGCCCCGCAGCGCGGTAACGCCGCCATAGCCGCAGACGATATCGCGGATCTCAAGCACGCGCGGCTCCCTGCCCGAGATAGGCTTCGATAACGTCAGGATCGTTCCGGATCGCATCCGGCGGTCCTTCCGCGATGATCCGGCCGTAGTTCAACACCACGATCCGATCCGACACGCTCATCACCATCGGCATGTCATGCTCGACCAGAAGGATGGTGACGCCGCGGTCGCGGATATTGCGGATGAGTTCGACAAACGTGTGCGTCTCTGACGCATTCATGCCGGAGACCGGCTCATCGAGCAGCAGCATCGACGGCTCCGCGGCCAGCGCCAGCGCCACGCCGACGAGGCGCTGCTCGCCATAGGACAGCGAACCTGCGGGGTCGTGGGCGCGACGCTCGAGCCCGACCCATTCGACGAGTTCGGCGGCGCGCTCGCGCAGCCGGCGCTCCGACGCGCGTCCGCGCGGCAGCCCAAGAATCGCTTCGAACAGGCCAACCCGGCCCTGGCGGTGCAGCCCGATCAGAAGATTGTCGTAAACCGTGTCGTTCGGGAAAACACTGGTCCGCTGAAAGGTGCGGATCAATCCGAGATCAGCGATCTGATGCGGCTTCAGTCCGTTCAGTGTGGCCCCGCGATAACTCACCTTGCCGTGGGCTGGATCCAGAAAGCCGGTCATGACGTTGAACGCGGTGGTCTTGCCGGCGCCGTTCGGGCCGATCAGGCTGACGATCTCGCCCTCGCCTACCGTAAAGTTCATATCCGAGAGCGCGACGAGCCCGCCGAAGCGAACGGCGACCTGCTCCACGTCCAAGGCGATCGCACGCGAGGTCACTACGCAGGCTCCTTGGCACGTTCGGAAAAGGCAACCGGAGCAACCGTTGCGGCTTGGCGCTTCCGTTTCGCGAACCGCTGCGCCAATGAAGGTACGATGCCGCGCGGCAGTACGAAGAGGATCACGATCAGCACGCCCCCATAGGCGATCCATTGAGCTTCCGGCGCCATGATCGGACGCAGGACGACCGGCAGCAATCCGAAGATCAGGCCGCCGACGACCGGTCCGGCCAGTGAGCCCTTGCCGCCGCTGATGACCATGATCACCATCGTCACCGTGTTGATGAAAGCGAACACCTCGGGATCGATGATCCGGATGTAGTGCGCATAAAGGCTACCGGCCGCGCCCGCGATAGCAGCCGAGATGACCGCGGCGAGCGTAAGCGTCTTCGTGACGTCGATCCCGACCGACACCGCCAGCGTTTCGTTTTCCATCAGCCCGCGCATGGCGCGGCCAAAATGGGAGTGCACGAGCCGCGCGATCAGGAGATAGGCGACGACTGCGACCGCGAGCACGAGATAATAGTTCTGCAGCTTGGTGCGCAGCGTCAGTTCACCGAGACCCGGCAAGCCAATCGCGATCGACGGGATATTGGTTAGCGCCAGCGGCCCCTGCGTCAGCTCGACCCAGTTCAGCGCCACCAGCCGCACGACCTCGGCGAAGGAAATCGTGACGATCACGAAATAAGCGCCGCGGACGCGGAAGGAAAGCAACCCGACGAAATAGCCGCACAATCCCGCGACCAGGATCGCCAGCGCAAGCCCCGCAATCGGCGGCCATGGTTCGTGAACCAGGCGGAAGCCGCCGGGCAGGCCGATATCGAAGCCGAGCGAGGTCAGCGCGCTGACATAGGCGCCGATGCCGAAGAAAGCGATGTGACCGAGGCTGAGCTGGCCGGTGAAACCGAGCAGGAGATTGAGGCTCATTGCGGCGATGATGAAGATTCCGGTCGTGATCAGCGCGTTCAGGAGATAAGGATCGCGCAGCCAGAGCGGCACGGATGCGATGGCCGCGAGCGCAAGGATGGTGATCGCTGCCCTCATCCCACGCGCTCCGAACGCGCGAACAAACCGGTGGGCTTGAAGATCAGCACCGCGATGATGATCAGGAAGCCCATCGCGTCCCGATATCCCGACGATATGTAGCCGGCGCCCAGCTCCTCGGCCAATGCCAGGATGAAGCCGCCGATCACCGCGCCAGTGATGTTGCCGAGACCGCCGAGGATCACGATCGCGAAGGCCTTGACCGCGGCAAGATCGCCCATCTGCGGAAAGATCACATAGACCGGGCCGAGTAGCGCGCCGGCCGCAGCGGCCAGGCTCGAGCCGATCGCAAAGGTCGAGGTATAGATGAGATCGACATTGACCCCCATCAGCGACGCGGTGTCCTGATCCTGGAACGTCGCGCGCATCGCGCAGCCGAGCTTGGTACGGTTGATGAGCAGGTACGTCACCACGATCAGAAGCGCTGCGGCCGCCAGGACAAACAGCCGCAGCCAGGAGACGGAGACAGGCCCCAAGACAAGCGGCGCTTCCGGAAACGGTGTCGCGACCGATTTCGCGACCCCACCCCAGATCCACAGCGTGGCCGACTGCATCGCGATCCAGGCGCCGATCATCACCAGCATGGTGGTGTCGATATCGGAGCCACGCAGCGGCCGCAGCAAGGTCAGCTCAATCACCGCACCCAGGAGCCACCCCGCCACGACGGCGACGGGCAGCGCGAGGAAGAAGTTGAGCCCAAGCTGCTGAACCACGATGAACATGATGTAGGCGCCGAACGTGTAGAGCACGCCATGCGTAAAGTTCACCACGTTCATGATGCCGAAGATCAAGGTCAGCCCGATCCCCAGCAGCGCGTAGGTGCCGCCGAGGACGAGCATGTTGATCAGATGTTGCAGAAACTCGCTCAAGGCGGCTCCGGGCTATCCTGTTGCGGGCGAGGACCGCAGCGCGGCCCTCGTCGATAGATGACGCGAGATCAGAGAGTCTTCATGTCGACCTTGCCGTCGCTGATCTCGATCAGGTAGACGTTCGGCTGGCTCTGGCCGCTCTCCTTGCCTTCCGGACCGGACTTGCGGAACACGATATCGCCGTTCAAGCCCTTCACCTTGATGTCCCACAGCGCCGCCTTGATGGCCGCGGGCTCCGCCTTGCCCGCCTTCTCGATCGCAGCTGCCGCAGTACGGATGCCGTCATAGCCGCGGAAACTCTCGGTGCAGCCGGCAAAGTCGAAGCCGCGCTTCTTCCATTCCGACACGAAATAATTGGTCGCTTCCGGATTCGGCGTCTTCTCAGGGAACCAGGGCAGGAAAGTCGTCAGGTGCATGGTGCCGTTGGCCGCGGCGCCCGCCTGCGCGATGATCTGATCCGGATTTTGCGAGCCGCCGGTGGTGATGATGCGCTTCTTGAGGCCCAGCGCCGCCGCCTGTTTGAAGATCAGAGTGAGTTGGTCGACCGCGGTCGTGACGATCACGGTCTCGGAGTCCGAGCCTTTGATCTTGGAGAGCTGCGCGCTCATGTCCTGCGCGCCTTGGTCCATGGTCTCGACCAGACCGATGCCGATCCCCTTCTCCTTCATCATCTTGGCGAAATCGTCCGCCGTGCCGCGGCCCCAGTCGTTGTTGATGACGAGGAAATCGACCTTCTTCAATGCGAGCTTGTCGACGATGCCCTTGAAGGCGGCCGCTTCGACCGACGAGGGCGGCGAGATACGGAAGATGAAGGGATTTCCGGTGGTGGTGATCTTGCTGGACGACGACGTCTCGACGACCATCGGCGTCTCGTACTCGATCAGCTTCGGCATCACCGCGAGCGTCAGGCTCGAGCCCCAGGCGCCTATGAGCACCGGCACCTTATCGCTGGTGATCAGCTTCTCGGCGACGGCGGCAGCTTCGGTCGGATTGCTCTTGTTGTCCTCGATGACAAGCTCGATCTTCTTGCCGAGAATGCCGCCCTTGGCGTTGATCTCGTCGGCGGCGATCTTGGCGCCGTTGACAACATAAGTGCCGGACGCGGCGAACGCGCCGGTGAGCGGTTCGTTCACGCCGATCTTAATGGTTTGCGCCTCGGCCCCGCCCCCGAGCAAAGCGGTCGCCAGCGCAATTGCCGGAACAATCCAGGAAGTCCTAATCATGTAGCTCTCCAATTGCTCTGTTGATCTCCGCGCAGTCCCAACCTCGCCGCCCCGCGATATGGGGAGACGCCGAAACATCATGCCGCTCCGTCTCGTCTGACGAAGCGACCCAACCAGCGCGCGATGCGCGCGCGAAAAACACCTGAAATCATCGAAAATCCCTTCAGCTCCTTCGCGGTTGCCTGCTCGGGCGAGGCCCCCGACATGCGGCGATCGAGATTGGCGGCAAATTCCGCGATCAGCCGCTCGGCGAGGTCGCGCACCAATCCCGGCCGCCCGACCTGCGCCAGCATTCCCGTCAGCGTGTATCCGATCAAGAGATCGACGCGCGTCGCCGCGCCCTCCTCGATCGGCGCCAGCTGGTACCGGATTTCGCCCTGGGTCGCCGATCGGCTGCGCCGATCGTTGCCGATGCCGATGATGCGACCGGAGAGATTTTTCGGTTCGCGCTCGATGCGGGCCGAGCCCAGGAATGTCGCAGCGATCGGACCAAGCTTGACGCGGATGGCGCCTTCAACCCGTTCAGGGCTCGGGACCGCCGTCAACGACGCGCCTGGCAGGCAGGCCGCGACGGCGGCGATGTCATCGAACATCGCAAAGACATCCTTCGGCGGGTACGGGAGCGTGAAGTCCCGTTCGAGCCGGTTGGCCGGGGTGAAGTCAGGAATCTCGGCCGGCGATGCCACCGTCTCGGATGCATAGGTGGGTTCAGTTTGGATTGGCTGCGGGACCTGGATCGCACCGTCTCGCCCACTTCGCCCGGAGCCCGCTGGCCCCAAGACCTTGCGGCCGCCGTCCGGCTCGGGTGCGATGCTGCGGGCACGCCGCGCCTCGATCACGGACTGCACCGCGCGCACGATGCCGACGTACCCGGTGCAGCGGCAGAGATTGCCGCTCAGGCCGACGCGAATCTGGCGCTCATCGGCCGCGGTCAGGCGCAGGACAAGGTCGCGCGCGGAGACCAGCATGCCCGGCGTGCAATAGCCACACTGCAGCGCGTGCTCGCGCGTAAAGGCGGCGCGGAGCTCGGTCGTGATGTCATCCTCATCGAGGCCCTCGATCGTGGTGACATCGGCACCCTCGCAAGCCACCGCATAAGTGATGCAGGAGCGCGCCGGCACACCGTCGAGCAGCACCGTGCAGGCGCCGCAGACGCCATGCTCGCAACCGAGATGCGTACCGGTCAAATCAAGCTTGTCGCGAACGAAATCGGCCAGACTCGTGCGCGGCTCCGCCTCAGCCTGTACCACACGTCGGTTGACGTTAAGCGCAATCATGTTCATGCGGCCGCCTCACGGACGGCCAGCCTGAGCACGCTCACATGGATATGTCGGTCGGCCGGATTGCCGATGCCAGCCTTGGCGAGAAGACCGTCGGCGACGCGCACGTCAAAACGTTCCTTGTAGTCGCCGGCGACGCGGCCACCGAACAGTTCCGCGGCATCCGTGATCACGATGGGTGCGGTGTCGATCGCGCCCATCACCACGCGCGCCGTCGCGGCGCTCGGATCGATCAGCACCGCGCTAAGCGCATGCGCGAACTCGCCGGTCTTGCGGCAGCTCTTGACATAGCCCCAATGCGCCGATGGCGCCCGCGCCGGAACATGGATGGTCGCGACGATCTCGCCGGGACGCAATGCCGATTCAAGCGCTCCAAGAATGAAATCTTCCATTGCGACCGTACGCGCACCCGCGAGGCTGCGCAGCGTGAGCCGCGCGCCGAAAGCCGCAAGCGCCGACACCCAGTCCGCGGCCGGATCGGCATGGCTGAGCGAGCCGCCGATCGTGCCGCGGTTGCGCACGGCGCGATAGGCAATGTTGGCGGCGACGCCCTGCATGGCGCCACGCGTCACATCCGGCGTTCGTCCATCCTCGATATCGGCGTGCGTGATGCAGGCCCCGAGCACAAGCTCGTCGCCATGTCGCTCCACCTGCTTGAGTTCGGCGAGGCCGGTGATGTCGACGACAAGTTCCGGCTGAACCAGCCGCAGGTTCAGCATCGGACCGAGCGACTGCCCGCCGGCGATGATCTTCGCCGACCCGTTGGCTTCGGCCAACAGCGCAAGCGCCGCCGGCAGATCGCGTGGACGCTCATAGCTGAAAGGCGCGGGTTTCATGCCGCCGTCCTTTCTGCATCGCGAGCGGCGAGGATGGCCTCGACGATGCGGTGAGGCGTGATCGGCGATTGCATCATCTCGACACCAAGCGGTCTCAGCGCATCGTTGACGGCATTGGCGATCGCGGCCGGTGGTGCGATCGCGCCGCCCTCGCCGATGCCCTTCACCCCGAATTGCGTATAGGGCGACGGCGTCTCCATGTGGTCGAGACGCGGCGCGGGCACTTCGGTCGGTCCGGGCAGGAGATAGTCGGCGAGCGTCGTCGCGAGCGGCTGGCCGGATCCGTCGAACGGCATCTCCTCGTAGAGCGCGGTGCCGACGCCCTGCGCGAGGCCGCCATAGATCTGGCCGTCCACGACCATCGGATTGACCAGCACGCCGCCATCCTCGACGATGACATAGTCGAGGATTTCGACTTCGCCCAAATCGGGGTCAACAGCGACGACGACTGCATGCGCTGCATAGCTGAAGGTGCCGCTGTCACGCTGCGGCTTGTAGCCGGCGGTGACCTCAAGCCCGCCGGGATCGACATCGGCAGGCAGGTCCTGCGGGCGGCGATACCAGGTGTAGGCGATCTCCTTCAATGTCACGCTGCCGTTGACGCCGCGCACCTCGCCGTTCTGCAGCACCACCGATGCCGGGTCGTGCTGCAACAGCTTGGCGCCGATGCGCCTGGCGCGCTCGCCGAGTTCGCGGCACGCGGTGGCGACTGCGCCACCCGCCATCACCATCGAACGCGAGCCCCAGGTGCCCGTCGAATAGGGCGTCATCGCGGTGTCGCCAAGGATGATGCGCACGCTTCCGACATCGACGCCGAGCATCTCGTGGGCGACCTGGGCAAGCGTCGTCTCCATGCTCTGCCCGTGCGAATGCACGCCGACGCGCAGTTCGAGACCACCGTCGGGCGTCAGCCGTGCCGATGCCTGCTCGTGGCCCGGCACCATCGGAATGCCCCAGCCGGCATAGACCGAAGTGCCGTGTGCCGCCTGCTCGCAATAGATGGAGACGCCGATGCCGATCCGCCGTCCATCAGGCTCTCCCGCGCGCTGGCGTTCGCGCACCGCATCGATATCGATCGCCGCCAGAGCCCGCCGCATCGCCTCGGGATAATCGCCGCTGTCGAAGTGTTTCTTGGTGATGTTGTCGTATGGCATCTGCTCCGGTTGGATCAGATTGCGCAGCCGCACTTCGCCGGGCTCGAGGCTCGCCTCCGCCGCAACCAGATCGAGCATCAGTTCCAGCGCAAAGCAGACCCCGGTGCGCGCGACGCCACGATAGGGCAGGATCGGGCACTTGTTGGTCGCGACCGAAAAGGTTCGGCAGCGATAGGCCGGCATCAGGTAGGGACCGGGCAGGATGCTTGCGACCTGCGCTGCCTCGAGGCATGCCGAGAACGGATAGGACGAGTAGGCACCGGAATCGACCGTCGCCTCGCAATCGATGCCGCGCAGCGTTCCGTCACTGTTGGCATAGACCGTGATCTTGTAGTGGTGCTCCCGGCAGTTTGAGCTGGCGGTGAGATGTTCGCGGCGATCCTCCGTCCAGCGCACCGGATGGCCACAGCGCATGGTCAGCCAGGAGAGGCAGACTTCCTCGGGAAGCAGAATTCCCTTGTGGCCGAAGCCGCCGCCGACGTCGGGGGAGATCAGGCGAATCCTTCCCTCCTCCATGCCGAGGCATTCGGCGAGGCCGCTGCGGGTGACATGCGGCATCTGAGCAGCGGAATAGAGCGTGAGCTGATCGAGCCGGTGATCGAAAGTGGCGACCACACCGCGCCCTTCGAGCGGCGACATGCATTGTCGTGCGGTCGATATCTCGCGCGTCACCTTGATCGGTGCATCCAGCGCTGCTGAGATGTCGACCTCATAATTGGTCTCGAGGAAGACGTTGTCTCCCCAGTGCTCGTGCACCAGCGCCGCACCAGGCTCGCGCGCCTTCAGCATGTCGTAGACCGCGGGAAGCTCTTCGAGATCGAGCGTGACAGAAGCCGCGATATCCTCGGCTTCGGCACGCGTCGGCGCCACGCACATCGCGACGAGTTCGCCGACCTGACGGACCTTGCCGGTGGCGAGCACCGGTTGTTCGGAAATCTTGAAGCCCGGCAGCGCCGACACCGCGCGGATCGGCTTGACACCGACGAGATTGGCGGCGGTGAAGACTTTTCCACGATAACGTTCGGGCACATGGATGCCGCTGATCCGCGCGTGGGCCAGCGGGCTGCGCACGAACGCAACATCCTGCAGGCCGGCGAGACGAATGTCGGCCACGAACTGGCCGCGGCCACGCATCAGCCGATCGTCCTCCTTGCGCGGCAGCCGAGCGCCAACGCCCTGCCCGGTGCCGGCCCCTGGTGCGGAGGAAAAGTCACGCTCGTTGCGCATGGTGGCGTCCCCGATCGGACTGCTACGGCCTCCCTATGCCGCGACCGCTTGCGGCAGGATCGGCGCGACCGCGTCGTAGCGCGTGCCAGCACGCAAACAGAACGTCGGCTGCAGTAGCCGTTCGGCAATGACTTCAGTCTTCTCGTTGTCGCGAAGGACAAATCGCCCGGTGTGCTCCGTGAGCACCGAGACATCGGCATCCCTGCCGACTTTGAGCGCGCCGATCTCCTCATCACGGCCAAGCATCTTCGCCGGATTGGAGGTGACCATCGGCACCACCTGCTCGAGCGAAAGCCCGAGCGCCATCATCGAACTCATCGCCTGCACCAGGCTGAACTTTGCCTGGCCGGCGAACGGATGATTTTCTTCATCCTCGTGCTGTTCCGGTGTACCGGCCGGCGCGGGCACATGGGTGTTGTAGCCGTGGATGTCGGCGCCGAGCGTGGTCGGAACGATTCCAGCGGCAATCGCCTTCTTGGCAAGCCGGTAGGAGAAATGGCTGCCGTGACCGACATCGACCTTGAGGCCGCGGTCGAGCGCTGCCTGGATCACCGGATGCACCTCGCCCTCGCGGTTGACAAAGCCGCCGGGATGGCGCGTGAACGGATGCGCCAGGATATCCCCTTCGCGCAACAGCGGGATCACACGCGTCAGGATCGTGTCGGCATCCTCGCCGTTGGCGCCGCTTTCAGGCAGCCCCCAGAGCTGGCCGAAGTGAACGTAGACCGGCAGATCCGCGCGGCGACCGATCTCCGCCGACATTTCGATGACACGGATACCCCAGCGGGCAAAACCGCCGATCTCGGCATGCGCCTTGATGCCGCGAACGATGTCACGATTGGCTATCGCCGCCTTCACCGTGGCGCCGATATCGACACCCTCGGGGCTATAGAGCTGCGGATAGTAATGTCCTTCGAGCCCGCCAACGAGGTAGGCCGACAGGAACGCATAGACGCGCGACTTCGCAGATTCGGCGATGAAGTGGCGAAAGCCCGGAAGCGTCATGCAGGATGGACCGCCCTGATCGACCAGCGTTGTGACGCCCGACTGCACTCCGACCATGTCGGCATTCATGCCGAAACGTCCGGTGACATATTGATAGACATGCGCGTGCGTATCGATCAGTCCCGGCAACACCAGCTTGCCGGCGACGTCGATCACTTCCCTCGCGCTGGTTGGCAGGATATCCGCCTGCACCGCCGCGATCTTGCCGTTGCGAATGGCAACATCCCGGATGCTATCAAGGCCGGAGGACGGACAGATGACGCGGCCGCCACGCAAAAGCAGGTCGAAGCTGGCGCTGATGGACATGAACGTTCTCCTTAAGCTCTCGCCGGCGGGTTGGTCCCGCTCTCGCGGAAATACGAAGCATGCTTCGTATTTTCCAAAAAGCAAGCTTCATGCCATGATCTGGTGATGGCGCGTGCATCCGAATCGGGCTAGTCGCGCCACGTTCCAAGGCTGGAGACTGTGCGTTGCAGCAAGCGAAGATCCGTCGTGGTGAGATCAGACATCGCCCTTGGCCGTTGTCACAAAGACCTGGGTTCCTGATCCGGCGCCTGCATCAGATCCACGTCGCGCTGTTCCAGGAAGCGTGCGGCGAATTCGAAATAACGCCACTGCAATACAGCCTGCTTTCGGCGTTGGCGGTGCGAGGAACCGCCGATCAGACCACGTTGGCGGGCGATATCGCGTTGGATCGGACCACGACGACCGGCGCGCTGAAGCGGCTCGCTGCCCGCAATCTGGTCGAACGGGCCGTCAACAAGGACGACCGACGCGCTCGGCTCTGCCGGTTGACATCGGCCGGAACGGCCCTGCTCTCCCGGATCGAGGCGTCGGCGCGGGCCGCCCATCGCGCCACTCTTGCCGGCTTGACAGAGAAGGAACGCGGCTTGTTCATCGAAATGATGCAACGTATCGTTGCAGGCAACGCCAGTCGCGACAGCGCGACTGCCCTTTTCGACTAGATGGAACACGAGCCGCTGGCTGTCTTTTTGGCGCGGGCTGCACAATCCGTGATCGCACGCTCGCAATTGCGGTCCCGGCTCTGCTGACGCCCGGACTAGCATGACCAAGCGATGCAACAGCCGGCCTGCACGTCGACATCGACCAAGAGCGATGCCGTCTCGGCCTTGAAAAGACAGCGTCAATTCTTCGAACCACCCGCCGCGTCGGCGCGCGAGCAGCAGGCTTCGCGGCTACACCCTACTTCCATGGCACGATTGTTGCTGCGTCCGCCGATTACGAAGCGTGCTTCGTATTGAACGGGGGATGTCATGACGGATTCCGAGCTTCGCGCCGATATTCATAGCATCGAGCCTATTCCTGATGCTGACCGGGACTCCACCGGACCGCAGCAAATGTGGATCTGGGCAGGCGCCAATATCGCGCCGGTCAACTGGGCCCTCGGCGCGCTTGGCATCATCCTGAAGCTCGGCCTTATGGAAACGATCGCGGTGATCGTGATCGGCAACATCATCGGCTGCGCGATCTTTGCGTCCTTCACCGTGATGGGCCACAGGACCGGCGTCAACCAAATGGTCTTGAGCCGTTCGGCCTTCGGCGTTCGCGGCGCCTATCTGCCGAGCATCCTGATGTTCCTGATGACGCTGTGCTGGATCGGCGTGAACACCTACTTCCCCGTGAAGATCGCAGTCGCCATCCTTGGTCAGTTCGGCATTCCCGACACCTGGCTGGTCGAGATCATCATCATCACGCTGGTGATGGTGCTTCAGGTCGGGATCGGCGTGTACGGCTTCTACGCGATCCGGACCTTCGAGAAGTACACGGTGCCAGCGACGGTTGCCATCATGATCCTGATGAGCGTGCTGGCGTGGTCGCGCCCGGGCGTCGTCAACTGGGGCCTCACCACGTCCCTTTCGGGTGGCGCGCATCTGGCGATGCTGACGCTGCTGATGACAGCGATCGGCGTCGGCTGGGGCATCTCCTGGGTCACCTGGGCTTCGGACTATTCGCGCTTCGTGCCGAAGAGCGTGCCCTCGAGCTCCGTGTTCTGGTACAGCTATGTCGGCATGTTCGTCCCGAGCGTGTGGCTCGCCATCCTGGGCGCGACGATCGCCAGCACGACACTGGATACCGATCCGGCCAAGATGGTCAGCGCGGTGTTCGGCGGTCCGACCAGCATCCTGGTGCTGCTGATGGTGCTGCACGGACCGATCGCGACCAATATCCTCAATGTCTATTCGGCTGCGCTCGCCGCGCTTAGCGCAGGCTTCAGGCTCTCGCGCGTCGCGCTAGCGATCATCGTCGGCATCGCCGGCTATCTGGTCACGCTCTACTTCATCTTCGCACCGTCCTTTGCGAAGGCATTCGACAACTGGATGATCAGCCTGTTGTTGTGGATGAGCCCGTGGGCCGGTGTCGTGCTCGCCGACTTCTACATCAAGCGAAAGGGCCAGATCGACGTCGCCGAACTCTACCGCTCGCCGGAAACCAGCGCCTATGGCGATATCAATTGGGGCGGAATCATCGCCTTCCTGGCAGGTCTCGTTGCAGGCTGGTCGGTCGAAGACGGCCTCGTCAGCGCGTTGCAGGGACCAATCTCGACGGGTCTGCTCGGCGGCGCCGATCTCAGCTGGCTCTTTGGCATCGGCGTATCGGCTGCGGTATATCTGGCGGTCGGCAAGCGGGCGACCGCCACAACGCCTGTTGCCGCGACCAGCGCGAGCCAGTGAAGGGGTAATGGATCGCCACCTGACGTCGCGCCCTGGCAAGGCCAAGCCTGCGTCCGCTTCCGATCGCTGTGGATCCAAGGTCCGCAGATGGAGCAGGCCTGTGTTCTCGCGACAGGCTCGGCTGACCGAGGCTTCCCGTATCGGCTGCCAACTATGCCACGAGCAGCGCGAAGGAAAAGGTAGCGCCACCTTCCGGTTCATTGGCAGCGAATAGTTCGCCGCCATGTTGGCGTACGATGCCGTAACTGATCCACAGGCCGGGCCCCGGATCGGCGACGACGGCACGACCCAGGGCGGCTCACTCGGTGGAAAACTGCGCCATCGTTGCTTTTGCGCTTCTCAGGTCCGAAATCTCGAACCCCTCGGTGAACTTTCCGTACACGGAGGCAAGGATGTGGTGCGCGTTGGCAGGACGGTCCTGAGTGGCTCTCAATCGCGCAAAACTGATTGCCGTCCTCAGCTCCCAAAACAGCGCGCCCTGGCTGCGCGCCACCTGTAGCGATCTGTCGAAGGACTGCTCGGCGGCAACAACCGAACGATGTTCACCGGCGTGGAGCAGCAGCTCGCCTTTGATGCGCAACAGCTCGGCCTGGTACCATTGCTCTTCCCTCGCCTCGCAACGCGCAAGCGCCTCATTGACGGCAATAAGCCCCTGCGCGACGTCGCCTGCCTCGCCGAGACAGATCGCCAATTCGCCAAGAGGAAGCAGGAAGCGCGGCAAAAACCGCGCCTCGCCCGCCAGCTCGAGCGCTTTCCGCAGCACCGGCAATCCCGTCGCAACGCCGCCGCGCCTAGCCATCACCATGCCTCTGAAGGCGCGGGCCCACAAATTCCACAGGCGGATCGGGTGCCGCTCAGTATGCTCGATCAACAGTGCACAGTAGCGTTCCGCCGCATCGAGGTCGCCGGCAAGGAAAGTGATCGGGCAGGCGCCCTGCCCCAGCACGCTGCAGAACGTCAGCGCGTGGCCGCTCGCTCGGCCTTCCTCGATGTTGTGTTCGACCACGCGCAAGGCCTGGTCGGCTAGCCCCATGAGCCACAGGATGCGAGCCTGGAAATAGTGCGCCGATACTCTTAGGTCGAAGCGAAAGCGGATCACCTGCGGCTTTGGCGATAGATCCGAAAGGCGCGACAAGGTCCGCGTGATGTAATGATGCGCGAGGTTCTGGTCGCCGAGGTAGTGCAGCGTGGTAGCCAGCAGCCGATCGGCCATCATCAGGTCGACGGAGTTGCTCGAGCCACCTGCGATTTCGGCGAAGCGGAGCGCAAACTCCAGCGCCTTGCGAAATTCTCCGTTGTTGAACTGATCGATGCACAGTCCCCACAGCGCGCGCAGCAAATAATCGGCGTCGCCGAGTTGCTCTGCGAGTTGCAACGCCAAGGCCCAGGCGGGACCGGCCTCGCGGGCCCTACCGACGCCATACATCAGCGACCAGGCGTGTGCGGCCGAAAGCTGCATGCGCAGGCGCAATGCTTCTGGGCAAGCTTCATCGATCCTTGCCAGCGCCAACTCGGTGCGCTCGCGGCACTCCGCGAGCAGCGACAGTTGTACCCAGAGCGGCACCGCGGCCGCGGTCAATGCCACACCAATCTGCGCATCGCCGCTGGGGGAGAATGCCCAATCAAGGCTGGCACGCACGTTGTCGATATGCCGGCCGTAAATGGCAAGCCACTCCGCCTGCGGCTTCAACTCGCTTTCGGCTTCTGCATTGGCGAAGAAGACGCGATAATATTGCGCGTGACGGCGCGCTGCATCGAAATATTCCCCTGAGCCATGCAGCTTTTCCAGCGCGTAAGCGCGCGTCGTATCCAGCAGGCGGTAGTGCGGCCGGTCGCCACGAATGTCGGCGACGGCAAGGGATTTTGCGACCAGATTGGCGAGGTGGTCGGTGACTTCGCCCTTCTCGTGATCGCCGGCAACCGCAATCACTGCGTCGAGCAGGAAATCGCCGGCGAAGATGCCGAGCCGCCGCAGGACCCGCGCCTCCGCCTCCGGCAGCAGGTCATAGCTCCAGTCGAGCGTCGCGCGCAGCGTTTGCTGCCGGGGCAGCGCTGTGCGCCGGCCCGTCGTGAGGAATTTAAATCTGTCGTCCAGAAGCGCCGCGATCTTGGGCGGACCAAGCATCGCCGCGCGTGCCGCGGCAAACTCAATGGCGAGCGGAATGCCGTCGAGCCGGCGGCAAATAGCGGCGATGGCGCCAAGATTCTCCTCGTCGCGCTCGAAGCTAGAACCCTGCGCCTTCGCCCTGGTCATGAACAGTTCGACTGCGGTGTGTTCAAAGATGGCGTCCGGTGCGAGCAGAGGCTCAGGCGGCACTTCCAGTGGAGGCACGCGATAGACATGTTCGCCATCGATACGCAGGGCCTCGCGGCTGGTCGCGACAATGGTCGTACCGGGGCAGCGGCTGACGATCGTCTCGGTCAGCCTAGCTACGGCACCAATGACATGCTCGCAATTGTCGAAAACGACCAGCAACTCTCGCGCTCCGATGGCACGCGCGATGGCCTCTGCGCAGATATCTTCACCTTCCAGTTTGATGCCGAGCACGCCGGCAACCGCTGAAGGCACGAGTTCGGGATTTGAAAGCGAGGCCAGTTCGATGAGGAACCGGTCGGCCGTCAGTCCGGCCGGCGGCGACCTGGCCGCCTGCAGCGCCAGCGCTGTCTTGCCGATCCCGCCAGGCCCGACGAGACTCACGACTCGATAGGCCGACAGAAGCTCCCATAGGTGAGCGATCGCCGTAGCGCGACCGATGAGATTGAACGTCGCGGCCGTAATGTTGGTCGACGGCGACAGTTCAGGCGCAGCCGGCTGAGCCGGCGCATCGACATGCCGGATCTGCCATGATCCCAGAAGGCGATATCCCCGGCCGACCGTCGTGGCCAGCATGTCGCGATCCGAACCGAGGGCCTTGCGGATCGCCGCGATGTGCACACGAAGCGCGCCCTCCTCGACGAATACCCCCCGCCAGACCCGCTTGGTCAAATCACTCTTGGGAACCAGTTCGCCTTCTGCCTGGACCAATTCCGCAATGATCTCAAAGGCCCGTCCACCCAACGGCACGGCCACTCCCTGAGAGCGCAATTCCCGTCTGGCAAGATCGATTTCCCATCCCGCGCATGCATAGATGGGGCGCAGGCCTGATGCGGCCGTCATTTAGAGAAGCCCCAAGCAGTTGGTAAATTTCCACCCAGGCGACCAGCCTATCATCAGCCCAGTCGAAAGAAACCACCCAGGCGAGAACCAACTGAGGACTGCTTCGCCTGCAGTCTGCCGCACCGGATCGGTTCAGCCTTTTCAAGAACGGAAGCAGGCGCCTGATGAGAACTCCGCGCGCGGCGCATACGTCGACCGTAGCTATCGCACCGCACAACGGCATCCGCGTACGTGGTCCACGGCCATTGAGGTTCCTGGACGGAACCCCATATCTTCGACAAGGGAGTCCTTGCCGTGCAGACCGTAAAGGCGGCCCTCGTTGCGGCGATTGCAATCGTCGCTCTGGTTGTCTCCCTCCTTCCCGGCTTAGCGGAGGAGAACCGCAGTCTTGCACTGACCATTTCGCTCGACGGAGCGATCGGACCGGCGTCGGCAAGTTACGTGAAGGACGCTCTGGCCAAGGCAGCCGAACGACGCGCGGACATTGTCATTCTGCGTCTGAATACACCGGGCGGTCTCACCACCAGCATGCGCGAGATCATCTCGGATGTGCTCGCTTCGCCTGTTCCTGTCGTAGGTTACGTCGCTCCCTCCGGAGCCCATGCCGCAAGCGCCGGGACCTATATTCTCTACGCGACCCATATCGCGGCAATGGCGCCGGGCACCAATATCGGTGCCGCGACGCCAGTGCAGATTGGCGGTCCGATACCGGGCCTGCCGGGCGGTACCCCGGACAAGGACGGCAAAGACAAGAAGGATAGCGACCAACAGCCCGAGCCAAAGGATGCGATGACGGCAAAGGTGACGAATGATGCCGTCGCCCTCATCCGCAGCCTCGCAGAACTGCGCGGCCACAATGCCGACTGGGCCGAGAAGGCGGTGCGCGAGGCCGCGACCCTCTCCGCCAACGGCGCGTTGCAGGAACATGTCATCGATCTCATCGCACGCGATCCGGCCGAACTGCTCGCGAAGGTCGATGGTCGCGTCGTCGAGGTTGCAAGTGGCAAGACGCAACGTCTGGCCACGAAGGACGCGGTCGTCGAAATAATCGATCCTGGATGGATCTCCCGGTTCCTGGCGGTCATCACTGATCCCAACGTCGCGTTCATTCTCCTGATGGTTGGCGTCTACGGGCTCATCTTCGAATTCATGTCCCCCGGCACGGTCGCCCCCGGAGTCGTCGGCACGATCTGCCTGCTGCTGGGCCTCTACGCCCTCAATTTGCTGCCGATCAGCTACGCCGGCCTCGCCTTGATGCTGGTCGGGATCGCGCTTCTTGCCTTCGAGGCCTTCAACCCGACGGTGGTGATCGGGCTCGGCGGAGTCATCGCCTTTGTACTGGGAGCGGTCATGCTCTTCAGGGTCGAAGCGCCCGGCTACCGACTGTCGTGGTGGCTCATCGCCATCGTGACGGCGACGTTCATCGGCTTTGTTCTCGTCGTGCTCGGCTCGCTTCGGCGCGCTCGCAGCGGTCCCGTGCGGGTCGGCGCGCAAGCCATGCGAGGCCTGTCCGCCAAGGTCCTCGATTGGTCCGAGAATGAAGGTCATGTCTTCACGCACGGCGAGCGATGGCAAGCACGCGGCACCGAAACCTTCAGGCCCGGTGAGATGGTTGAGGTCGCCAACATCGTCGATCTGACGCTGGTGGTGCGGCGCGCGCCAGTCCCGACCGGCGAAGGAGGGAAATCATGATGCTTGATTACTTGACCTATGCAGCGCTTGTGCTGGTCGTCATCCTTTTCTTGAGCCAGGCCATTCGCATCCTGCGGGAATATGAGCGCGGCGTCATCTTCACGCTCGGCCGTTTCACCGGAGTGAAGGGCCCGGGCCTCATCATCCTCATTCCGGCCGTGCAGCAACTCGTGAAGGTGGATCTCAGAGTGATGGTGCAGGTCGTGCCGCCCCAGGACGTGATTTCGCGCGACAACGTCTCGGTCAAGGTCAATGCCGTTCTCTACTTTCGCATCGTCGATCCTGAGCGCGCGATCATCAAGGTCGGCGATTACATGGCCGCGACCAGCCAGCTCGCACAAACCACGCTGCGCTCGGTACTCGGCAAGCACGAACTTGACGAGATGCTGGCAGAACGCGACAGGTTAAACGCTGACATCCAGGAGATCCTCGACAAGCAGACCGATGTGTGGGGCATCAAGGTGACGGGAATCGAGATCAAGGATGTCGATATCAACGAAACCATGGTGCGCGCAATCGCCAAGCAGGCCGAAGCGGAACGGCTGCGACGCGCCAAAGTGATCAATGCGATGGGCGAACAGCAGGCCGCCGAGAAGCTCGTCGAGGCCGGCCGGATCCTCGCACAGGAGCCGCAGGCGATGCAGCTACGCTATTTCGCGGCGCTGCACGACATCGCGGGCGAACGGTCCTCGACCGTGGTCTTTCCGCTCCCGATGAATCTGTTTGACCACCTTGCTCGGCGGGAGTCAGCGTGATCTGGCCGTTTTCCTGAAGGAGTACCGATCGTGTGAGGCACGCGCGACGATGATTGTTTCCCAAGATCATCGCGCTTTAGGCTCGACGGCAGGCTCCAGGCTGCGCAGCCAGGCAAGCCGGGCGATGGCACGCTCGGCCAGCATCTGCAGAAGCTCAAGACAGACCGGATCGTCCGTGCGTTCGGCGCCGTCGAGATAGGCGTCGGTCAGAGCCTCGGCGATGGCCTGGGCATCAGTTGCCTGCAGCAGCGCCGGAGAAAAGGATCCGAATCCGGCGGCGCGGGCCGACATCAGTTCGGCCTCTTCGCGAAGCTCGCGAGCGCGGCTGTGCGAACGTCCTTGGACGCGCGCCTTGTGCTCGCAGTGATAGGCGCCGCGGCGTTCCTTGCGCAGGGTCGCCACATGCGCAAGTTCCTCGCGTGCCATGGCTTCGGCCGCCATCCGGATCTCGGGATCTGCGGTGAAGCCGCGACATAAGTCCAGAAGGCAAACGCACGCTCTTCATTGCGCACCGCCATCGCCAGGGCGCGATAGGGGGTCGTCAAACGCGACGCCTTGATCTCCGTCATCGCCTCGTCATCGAAAGTCTCCGGCGCATTCCAGCGCACCAGCGCCGGGTCAGGCGCCTTGCCACGGCGCGAGAGCGACCAACGTGTCACACTATCGCCCGGCCGGCTCACCGCCGGTTCACACCCTCGTCTTCTTGAACGCTGAGAAACTGACGTTGCCTGGCGATCGCAGGATCGCTCGTCGGCGGCCGCCAAGACGCGGGCCGACGAGCCTCCTGCAGATCACTTCGTCTCAACTTCGTTGAAAGCGTCGCGAGCATTGCGGAATGCGTCTATGCCGGCGGGCACGCCGCAATAGACGGCGACCTGTAGCAATATTTCCTTGATCTCGTCCTTGGTAAGTCCATTCTTCAGGGCGCCCTTGACGTGAAGCTTCAGTTCATGCGGCCGATTAAGCGCGCCGAGCATGGCCAGGTTGACGATCGAGCGAGTACGCCGATCGAGCCCGGGCCTTGTCCACAGCGCACCCCAGCAGAACTCGGTCGACCATTCCGCCATCGTCCGGGTGAATTCGTCGGCGCCTGCGATCGATTTGTTGACGTAGTCCTCGCCGAGCACTTCCTTGCGAACTTTGAGGCCCTTTTCGAACAACTCGCTTTTGCTCATAATCGTCCTTTCAGGTTTGGAGAGCATTGCATCAGTTCGGAGATGTCATCGAGCACATCGATTTGCCGGACTGCCTCGATGACGCCGTCCGCGTCCCAATCGCTACCACCGGCCCGCGCGCAGTCGCGTAGCTTGGCTTCGATGTCGCGATCGGTGAGCGGATTGGCCAGACTACCCCGCGGGGACATGACGGTTTCGGTGAAGACTTCGCCGGATGTCAGGCGCACATTCACCCGTGCCGCGCCATCGGGCATCGTGTCGTCACGATCAGCCCTCACCTTCTGTCGCAACTGCACGACGTCGGGTCGGAACACCGTCTCGTGCGCAAATTCCGCAATGCCGGCCGCGCCGATCAGTAGGCCACATGCCACGCAATGATGGATACTCACGCGCGCGTCACGCTCGTTATGTACCGGCCGATTACCTCGCGCCAGTAATAATGCGGAGCCCTGCACCGTCACAGAATCGATTTGATCGGTCCGCCCACCGATCCGATCGCGAAGGCGGAAGCAAGCGTCGATGACGGCATGGAACACGATGCCGGCTGGATAGGGCTTGTAGGTATTTCTTGCGATCTCCCAGGTATTGCCGAGGCCACCAAGCAGACGGTCGAGATCGGGTTCGTCGCCCATGGTGCGCGCCCATCCGAGAGGCCCTTCGATGGCGCGGGGCGCGGCCGCATACCCCTGCTGAGCGAGCAGTGCGGCAAAAAGCCCGTTGCGCGCGGCATTGCCGACGCTCACATTCTTGGCGGCGGTCGGCAGGTTCTCGACATTGCCTGCCGACTGGCTTGCGGCAATCCCGATCGCGTCGGCAATGCCGTCGGCCTGTAGTCTCAGCAGCTTTGCACAGGCGGCTGCCGCGCCAAATATCCCGCAGGTCGAGGTGATATGCCAGCCGCGCGCATAGTGGCGCGGCGAGACCGCATTGCCGATGCGACACTCGACCTCGACGCCGAGGATGAAGGCCGTCAACACATCGCGTCCCGACAGTTTGCGCGCCTGCCCGAGTGCCAGCACCGGAGCTGCAACCGGCGCGGCCGGATGAATGATCGTTTCGGGATGGGTGTCGTCGAAGTCGAGCAGGTTGGCGGAGATGGCGTTGATGAATGACGCGCACAGGGCATCGAGCCGCTCGGAGCGGCCGATGATCGCGGAGGTCTGAGAGCCGCTGAACGGCGACAATGTCTGCAGGGCGGTCGTCACCGCCGGATCGTGGGCCGAACCCAGTGCGGTCGCGAAGAAGTTGAGAATGGACCGTTTGGCGTCGTGACCTTGCCTCGCGACATCCGCCCATGATGTGGCGGCGACAAATTCGCCGAGCGTCCGGCTGACGCTTGAAACCTCGTTTTGTGTCACCTGAGCGGATTCCTCGGTTTTCAAAAACCATAAGCCGACCCGCGGCCAACTGTCGACCACAAAATGTTCTGCTTGACAGATTGACTGACAATCCGAACAGTGAGGACCGCGGGTGCAGGAACTGCTGCCTCGATGACGACAAACGACAACAACAAGAGCGCGTTCGTCCTGGAAACGCGCGGGCACGGGAGTGAACGATGGCGGGAGAGACGCTCGGCGTCCTTGGCACGGGTCGCATGGGCGGCCCCATGGCGGGGCGATTGATGGACGCCGGCTATTCGCTGGTCGTCTACGATACACAGAGCGAAGCGACAGAGCCGCTGGTCAAGCGCGGTGCACAGCTGGCCAAGTCGCCTGCCGATGTCGCCTCTCGCGCGGATATCGTGCTGGCCAGCCTGCCCACTCCAGACGTTGTGAAGGCGGTCGCGCTCGGTCCGGATGGGATCAGCAGCGGGAGCCGCGCGCGAATCGTGATCGATCTGTCCACCACCGGCCCGGGCGCAGCCAAGCTCGTGGCAGAGGGCCTGCAAGCAAAAGGCATGACACTGGTCGATGCGCCCGTGAGTGGCGGCATCAAAGGTGCTGTCAACGGCACGCTGGCGGTCATGGTGTCGTGTCCGCAGACGACCTATGAGACCGTCCAGCCAATCCTGAAGAACTTCGGCAAGCTGTTCTACACCGGCGACAAGCCCGGCATGGCGCAGACAGCCAAGCTCGCCAACAATCTGATGGCAGCAGCGGCTCTGGTCATCACATCCGAAGCCATGGCGATGGGCGTGAAGGGCGGCGTCAACGCCAAGGTCCTGATCGATATCATCAATGCCAGCAGCGGCCGCAACAGCGCATCCGAAGACAAGTTCCCGCGTTCGGTGTTGCCCGGCACTTTCGATTTCGGCTTCACCACCGGCCTCTCCTACAAGGACGTCCGGCTGTGCGTCGATGAGGCCGAAGCCATGGGCGTGCCCATGGTGTGCGGCGCCGTGGTGCGGCAAATGCTCGCGATCACCAATGCCAAATATGGCGCCGCATCCGATTTCACCTCGATCGCCAAGGTGGTCGAGGAGTGGGCCGGAGTGCAAATGCGCGGCTGATCACAACGCTTCAGGGAGCAGCGATTGCGATGACGATCGGCCCGACCGGATCCGGCAAGGCATCGCTCGCGCGGCAGATGGCGCGATCCGCGCTTGCCGTCGATCTCGCGGATTTCGAGCCCGACGTGATCGCGAAAGCAAAGGCCTGCCTGCTCGATTTCCTGTCCTGCGCCTTCGAGGCAGGCACTCACCCCTGGAGCCGTCAGGCTGTCACGATCGCGCACGCCGCTAGCGACGGCGCAACCATCATCGGTAGCTCGCGGCTTGCCTCACCGGCTGACGCGGCTTTCGCCAACGCCGTGATGGGGCATGGGCTGGTGCGAGAAGACATGCATGCCGCCAGCATATCGCATCATGGCGTCGTGATCTGGCCAACCCTGCTCGCGCTATCGGAGCAGGCTCCGCTGCGTGGCACCACCCTGCTCGCCGCCGCCATCATCGGTTACGAGACAGGTGCGCGGATTGGCCGGGCGCTCTTTACGTCCGAGCTCGCACGCTTGTACCGCCCGACGGGGTTGGTTGCACCGCTTGGTGCAGCACTGGCCGGAAGCTTCGCACTCGGGCTGTCCGAGGACGCCGCGACCAGCGCCATGGCCATCGCCGCCAACACCTCAAGCGGCTTGAACCAGTGGCCACACACTGGCGCCTCAGACATGTATTTTCATCCCGGCTTCGCTACAAGCAATGCGGTCAAGGCAATAGGCCTCGCCGCAGCCGGCGCATTCGGGTCGGAGATGATCCTCGAAGGCGAAGCCGGCCTGTTCGCGGCCTATCGGCGTGAGACGGCGCCCATCAGCATCGAACTCTTCGGCGGCGGCGAGTGCGAGATCATGGCCGTCTACAACAAGCCGGCACCGGCCTGTAACTTCGCCCAAACCGCGGCGCAGGCCGCGCTTCGAGCCTCGCACGAACTCGCCGACACGGATGATGTCGATCGCATCATCATTCGCGCTCCGGATGCCGCTGTTCGCTATCCCGGATGCGACTCGAAGGGGCCTTACCGGAACGCACTGCAGGCCAAGATGAGCATTCCGTTCAGCGTCGCAGCGACGCTTGCGCGGGGTGAGATCGAGGAAGACAACTACGCGGAACTGGACGATCCCGAAATCCTCCGTCTCGTTGCAGCAACCAGCCTGCGGAGTGATCCCGGCTTCACCGCTTCTTTCCCCGGCAAGCAAGGCGCGGAAGTGACTGTGTTCCTGCGTGACGGAAGAACGATCAAACACGCCCTGGCCGATGTCGTTCCGGCAACGCCTACAGATATTCGCGCACGTTTTCGAACTGCGGCAACGCGCGTCATCGGCGAAGACCGCGCGCAACGCCTCGAACAACTCGTCGATGGCTGCGAGCAGCTTGGCGATGCCAGCGTGATCGCGGCGCAATGCCGGCTGGACTCGCCGGAGCGGATTTTGCGATCGGCGTCATAGGAAACGCCAGACATTGCGGAGGTGAAATGGCGGACCGGGAGACCAGCGTTGTAGCGACGACAGCGAAGGACGGCCGGCAAAATGGCCTTATCCCTGCGCCGCGGAGATCTTGCTGATGGAAGGATTTCTGCAAGCGCTCGCCGCAGGCCTGCTGATCGGTGCCGTCTACGGCCTGATGTGCGTCGGACTTGGCCTGATCTTCGGCGTCATGCGGGTCATCAATTTCGCCCATGGCGATTTCATGATGCTTGGCATGTATGTCGCCTTCTACCTGTTCACCGCCGCTGGCGTCCAGGCCGTCTTCGGCAATGCTGTCGGACCGTTCATCGCGATCCTGCTGGCCGGCCCTGTGCTCGCGCTGTTCGGCTATGTCGTTCACCTTACCCTGATTTCGCATGTGTCGGGCACACGCACGGCCTCGCTCGAGGGTGAAGGTCACTATGCTCAGCTCATCCTGACGCTTGGCATCGCGCTGATCCTCCAGAATGGCGGCCTCATCATCTTCGGGTCGGTGCTGGCTTCGATCCGCACGCCACTGTCGAGCTCGGCGTGGGAACTCGGCCCGGTCTTCGATATGAGCATCTTCATCAACAAGGCGCGCGGCATCGACGCTGTCGTTTCGCTTTTGATCATGACGCTGCTGTCGCTCTTGATCACGCGGTCGCGAATCGGAAAATCGCTTCGTGCCGCCGCCGACAATCCGACCGCCGCGACCTATATGGGCATTGATGTCGATCGTGCGCACCGTACCGCCTTCGCGCTCGGCTCCGGCATCACGGCCATTGCCGGCGGCCTGCTCGCCACCAACTATCCGTTCCATCCGTTCGTCGGGCTCGAATACGTCATCGTCATGTATGCCGGCGTCGTTCTCGGCGGCATGGGCAGCATCATCGGCGCCTTCTGGGGCGGCATGACGATCGGGCTGGTCCAGCAGATGTCGACACTTATTTTGCCGACGCAGTTGCAGAACGCCGCGATCTTTGTCGTGTTCCTCCTCATCATCTTCTTCCGCCCGCAAGGCTTCTTCGGGCGCATGGTCGAGAGGACATGACCGTGCACCAATTGCGCTCGCTGGTCCCTGCTCTCGTCTTCACGATCACTTATGCGGCGATCTCGCTCAGCGTCACCAACTCGTACTATCAACTGGTTCTGACGCTGGTCCCGGTATGGGCGGTGTTCGGTTTGTCCTGGAATCTGCTGAGCGGATACACCGGGCTGATCTCGTTCGGGCACGCCGCCTTTTTCGGGATCGGCGCCTATACGACAGCGCTCGGACAAATCTACTTCGACCTGTCGCCTTGGCTCCTGATTCCGGTCGCCGCAATGCTTGGTGGCATTGCCGGGCTGCTGATCGGATTTCCGACCTTTCGTCTGCAGGGCCACTACTTCGCGCTGGCGATGCTGGCCTATCCGCTCGCCATTCTCTACGTGTTCGAGTGGCTCGGCTTCCAGGAAGTCACGCTCCCGATCAAGCGCGACGCCCCGATCGCCTATATGCAGTTTGCCGATCCCCGGCTCTACACCTTGCTGGCGCTGGCGATCATGCTTGCCACGATCCTGCTGACGCGGGTCATCGAACGTTCCCGCTTTGGCATGGCGCTGCTGGCAATCAAGCAGAACGAGGCCGCAGCCGAGGCCGCCGGCATCAATACGCTGGCCTGGAAGCTGCGCGCGATCACGCTCAGCGGCGCGATAGCTGCCGCCATCGGTGCGTTCTATGCGCAGGTGCTGCTGGTGGTCACCCCGCAATCGGTGTTCGGCATGCTGGTGTCGGCGCAGGCGCTGACGGTTGCGATGTTCGGCGGCGTCGGCACCGTCTGGGGTCCTGTCATTGGCTCTGTGATCCTGATCCCGCTGGCCGAGATCCTGCATGCCGAGGCCGGAGCACGTTTCCCTGGCATCCAGGGCGTGATCTTCGGATTTGCCATCGTCTGCGTCATCCTGGTCGCTCCGGAAGGACTGTTCTGGAAATTGCGAGATCTCCTGCGCAAGCGGCTGGCGCCAAAAGCGGCCGCGATGGTGGATGGATCGCAAGCTCCGGCGACAACCGTGATGTCGCCGCGGCCCGCCCGACAGCGAGCCGCAACCGGCGAAGTTGTGCTTGAGGTCCGGAACCTCTCTCGCTCTTTCGGCGGCTTGAAAGCCGTCCAGAACGTCAGCTTCAAACTGCACAAGAACGAAATCCTCGGGATCATCGGCCCGAACGGCGCCGGCAAGACGACGCTTTTCAATCTCCTGAACGGCTTCCTGCGACCGAACCAGGGCGAAGTGCTGATCGATGGCCGCAACATGTCCGGCGAGCGCCCGCATACGATCTGCGAGGCCGGCGTCGGCCGCACTTTCCAGGTCATGCGTCCATTCCTGCGCATGTCGATCCTCGACAGTGTCGTGGTCGGCGCCTATGTGCGCGCACGAACTGACGAAGAGGCGCGAAAGCTTGCCGCCGACGCGGTCGCGCGCGTCGGCCTTTCTGCGGTGGCAGACCGCGTCGCCGGCGAGCTCTCGACCAAGGAACTGCGCTTGATGGAGCTCGCGCGCGCACTCGCGGGCCAGCCGCGCATCCTGTTGCTCGACGAGACGCTCGCGGGCCTCGGCCATGGCGAGGCGGATGAGGTCGTCGCCGTGATCCAGCAGCTTGCGCGCGACGGCATGACGATCGCCATCATCGAGCACACGATGCAGGCGATGGTTCGCCTGGTCGACAGCTTCCTCGTGCTCGACCATGGCGCCGTCATCACGGAGGGCGAGCCGGAGGTGGTCACGCGCGATGGCCGCGTGATCGAGGCCTATCTCGGCAAGAAATGGATGGCCCATGCTCCGCATTGAGGGATTGAGCGCGGGCTACTCGGCAAAGCCTGTCTTGAACGGTGTGTCCATCAATGTCGATGCAGGCCAGTTCGTCGCCATCGTTGGACCGAACGGCGCCGGCAAGACGACCCTGTTCAAGACCATTTCCGGCATCTTGAGGCCGAGCGGCGGCGGGATCTTCTTTAACGGTGTCGATCTCCTCGCAGTACCACCTGCGCAGCGCGCCCACCTTGGCATCGCCCACGTCCCGGAAGGCCGCCAGGTTTTTCCTTCGCTCACCGTGATGGAGAACCTGGAAATGGGCGCGATGACAGAGAGCGGCCGGCGCGACTGGGCGGCGAACATCGAACGCATCTTCGCGTGGCTACCGGTGCTCGCGGAGCGCCGCAGCCAGTTCGCAGGCACCCTGTCCGGCGGCCAGCAGCAGATGCTCGCGATTGGACGCGGCCTCGCCTCCTCGCCGAAACTGCTGATGCTGGACGAGCCTTCGATGGGGCTTGCGCCATCGACCGCGGATTTCGTCTTCGAGCGGCTGATCGAGATCCGCCGGCAGTCCGGCCTGACCATGCTGCTGGTCGAGCAGCGCGTGGCGGAGGCGCTGGAGTCCGCAGATCACGGCTATGTCCTCGAGGCCGGACGCGTCGTCCTCGAAGGCAACAACGAAACCCTGCGCGCCGACGACCGCGTGCGCAAGGCCTATCTCGGCATGTGACGAGCCAACGAACAATGGGGAGGGAGAAAACAAGATGAACAAGAGGACCAACGGATTGACCCGCCGCACCGTGCTGTCGGGTGTCGCCGCTGTCGGCCTTACGCAGGTGGCGCGCGCACAGCAACCGGCTGAGGTCAAGGTCGGCCTGATCGTGCCGCTGTCCGGCATCTATACCCGGCCAGGCCAGGTGATGAAGATGGGCGCCGAGATGGGCATCGAGCACATCAATGCGCAGGGCGGCATCAAGGCGCTCGGCGGCGCGAAGCTGAAGCTGGTGGTGATCGACTGCGGCGATACCACCGAGAAGGCCAAGAACGCGGCGCAGCGCATGGTCGCGCAGGAGCCCGACCTCGTCGCCGCCACCGGCGCCTATCTCTCCTCTTTTACTCTGGCCGTCACCGAGGTAACCGAACGCGCCGAGTTGCCGGTGCTGACATTATCCTATTCGGATCTGCTGACCGACCGCGGGTTCAAGTACATCTTCCAGACCGCCGCAACGGCGAGCCGTCAATCCGAACTCGGATTGCCGACGCTGATGAAGCTCGCAGAAGCTGCCTCTGGCAAGCGGCCGAAAACGGTGGCGATGTTGATGGACAACACCGCGACCTCGGTCGCCACAGCCAAGGCGCTCAAGGAGAAGTTGTTTGCACAGGAAGGATTGCAGCTCGTCGTCGAGGAAGTCTGGACGCCACCATTATCCGATGCCACTCCCCTGATCCAGAAGGTCCGCTCCGCGAAGCCCGACCTGCTGCTGTTCATGCCTAACGCCGTCTCGGACGCGAAGCTCGGGCTCGAAAAAATCAGCGAATTCGGCCTCGGCCAGGGCAAGATCCCGACCGTCTCCTTCAGCATCACCATCGCCGAACCGGACATGCTGCAAAGCGTCAGCCCGGAGGTCGTGCAAGGCATCATGACGATCGTCGCCAACTGGGGGTCAAAGGGTCATGAGGACCTGATCGCGGAGCTCAAGGCCAAATACAAGGAGCCCTGGATGACGCAGAACGTCATCTCGACATATGGCGATATGTGGCTGATGAAGGAAGCGCTGGAGAAGGCCGGCAAGGCTGATCGCCAGGCCGTGGCGCAGGCCTTTCGCACACTGGATGCCGGCCCGTCGAAATACTATCCGGGCGGCCAGCTCAAATTCGACGACAAGGGCCGCCGCGTCGGCGCCGGCGTCGTCATCGTGCAGTGGCAATCGGGCGTGCCGGTCACCGTCTATCCGCCCGAACTCGCGCAATCGCAGCCGTTCTGGCCGAAGAAATCCTGACGGCAGCCTCGTGACCATTCGCGGAAGAGAATCGTCATGACTGGAAGGAACCGAACCACAGTGACGCGGCGAACGCTGCTTGTGGGCGCGTCCAGCACGCTGATCGCATCCCGCGCGTGGGCACAGCAGCCACCGGAGGTGAAGGTCGGCTTGCTGGTGCCGATCTCTGGGCTCTATGCCCGCCCGGGCACGGTGATGCGTGAAGGCGCCGAAATGGCTGTCGATCACATCAATGCCCAAGGCGGCATCAAGGCGCTCGGCGGCGCCAAGCTGAAACTGGTGGTGCTGGATTCCGGCGACACCACGGAAAAGGCCAAGAATGCCGCCCAGCGCATGGTGGCCCAGGAGTCCGATCTGGTCGCGGCGAGCGGCGCCTATCTCTCCTCGTTCACGCTCGCGGTCACCGAGGTCACGGAGCGCGCCAATCTGCCCGTCCTCACCCTCTCCTACTCGGACCTGATCACCGATCGCGGCTTCAAATACGTTTTCCAGACCTCGGCAACGGCGGGCTCGCAGGCTCGCCAGGCGCTGCCGCAGATCATCAAGCTGGCGGAGACGGCTTCCGGCAAGCGGCCGAGGTCAGTTGCGATCCTCACCGACAATACGGCGGCTTCCATCGCATCCGCGAAATCGATGCGCGAGGGCCTTTTGGCGGAAAACCAGTTGCAACTGATCGTCGACGAGACGTTCACGCCGCCACTCGCGGATGCGACGTCGCTGGTGCAGAAGATACGCTCCGCGAAGCCCGATCTTCTATTCTTCCTGCCGACCGTGATTTCGGACGCGAAACTGCTGCTGGAAAAGATGAACGAGTTCGGCCTCGGCCAAGGCAAGGTGCCGACCATCTCGTTCGGCATCGCGATCGCCGAACCGGACATGCTGCAGACTGTCAGCCCGGAGCTGCTTCAAGGCGTCCTCACCTGCGTCGCAAGCTGGGGCGCCAAGGGACACGAGGCGCTGATCGCCGAGCTGAAGAGCCGCTACAAGGAGCCATGGATGACGCAGAACGCGATCTCCACCTATGGCGACATGTGGGTGATCAAGGACGCACTGGAGAAGGCCGGCAGCGCTGACCGCGTCGCCGTCGCCGAAGCCCTGCGCAACATGGATGCCGGTCCCTCGAAATACTACCCGCTGGGCGAGATCAAGTTCGACGACAAAGGCCGCCGCGTCGGCGCCGGCATGACCATCGTACAGTGGCAGTCTGGTGTGCCGGTGACGGTGTTCCCGCCGGAGCTTGCACTGGCGCAGCCCTTCTGGCCGAAAAGCTAATAGGGGAAACGCCGCGCGATGAAGGACAAATGGGCACTCGTGACCGGGGCAACCGCGGGCCTGGGATTGGCAGTGGCGGAAAGCCTTGCTGGCGCGGGGGCCAATATTGTCCTGCATGATCTCGTCGCGCCGGACGAATCCGCTGACCGGTTGCGCGCGCAATTCGGCGTCGACGTGATCACTGCGGGAGCCGACCTGTCGCAGCGCTCCGCCATCGAGGCCATGCTGGCCGACCTGCTTCGCCGCTGCGGCGCGATCGATATCCTCGTCAACAATGCCGTGGTCCGGCATTTCTCTGATCTCGAGCACTTTCCACCGGATCAATGGGAGCACGCGCTGGCGGTGAACGTGTCTGCGCCCTTCCACTTGATCCGCCTTACGCTACCCGCCATGAAGCAACGCGGCTGGGGCCGCATCATCAACATGGCCTCCATCTATTCGACCCGCGCGGTCGAAGATCGCATCGACTACGTCACCACCAAAACTGCAATCCTCGGTATCACCCGCGCCGTCGCGCTCGAAACCGCGCGCACCGGAATCACTTGCAATGCGGTCTGCCCAGGGACGCTGCCGACCCCCGCCATCCAGAGCAAGATCGCCTCCATTGCTGCCAAAACCGGCGAGTCCCTGGAGCGCGCCACGGAAAAATACCTCGCGGAGCGCCAGCCGTCCGGCCGGTTCATCGGGATGGAAGCCGTTGGCGCGCTGGTGGTGTTCCTCTGCGGCGCAGCCGCACAGGACATCACCGGGGCCAGCCTGCCGATCGATGGAGGCTGGTCAATCGCATGAATAAAGCCGATTTCGAGAGAGCGACAAATGCTGATTCTGCCGGTAAATCGCTGGTGAACCCGCGATAGAACGAAGGCATCTCGCAAATGGACCGACGCGCCGAACTGCAGTCCACGCTTCGCATCGAAGCCGTCCCGACCGTCAGGAAGATGGTCGCGCAAAAGCTGCGCGAGGCGATCATGTCCGGTACGCTTAAACCCGGCCAGCGGCTGGTCGAGCGCGAGCTGTGCGAGATGATGGGCGTCAGCCGCCCCTCGATCCGGGAGGCGCTGCGGCTGCTGGAAGCTGACGGACTGGTCAACACGGTCCCCCACCGCGGCCCGGTCGTCAGCAGGATCAGCCTCGAGGAGGCCCGGCAGCTCTACGCCGCACGTGCGGTGCTGGAAGGGTTTGCAGGCCGCGAATGCGCCCGTCTGCATGATCCCGAAGTGGTGCGCCGGATCGGCGATGCCTTGACTCGGCTGAAAACCGCGGCCTCGAAACAAGACCTCACCGGCTGTCTCGAGGCCAAGACCGACTTCTACGGCGCGCTGATCAGCGGCTGCCGCAACGCCTTTATCGAGCGCATGCTCAAGCCGTTGCATGACCGGATCACGCTGCTGCGGATCACCTCGATGTCGCAGCCGAAGCGGATCAACAAGAGCTTGCGCGAGGTCACGGCGATCTGGCGCGCGATCCAGAGCGGCAACGAGGAACTCGCCGAACGCTGCTGCGTCGATCACGTCAACGCCGCGGCTGTCGCCGCGCTCGACATGATCGAGCGGACATCAGCCAAGGAAATGACGCTTCCCGACCCATAGGCGAAGCGCAAAGGGAGGGAGTGCGTGATGATGTCTTTGGTACGCTCGCTGGTCTTGCTTATGCTGCTGTCGCCGTGCGCAACGGCATTCGCGCAGGACTATCCCTCCCGCCCTATCACCATGATCGTGCCCTTCTCGGCCGGCGGTCCCGGTGACGTGATTGCGCGAATTCTCGGCAGCGCGATGAGCGCAACGCTGAAACAGTCGATCGTGATCGAGAATGTGGTCGGCGCCGGCGGTACACTCGGCACCAACCGCGTCGCCAAGGCGGCACCTGATGGTTACACGCTGCTGCTGATGCATGTCGGTCAGGCGACCGCCCCGTCGCTCTACGCCAAACTGCCGTTCGATCCGGTCGGCGACTTCGCCATGATCGGCCTCGTCACCGACGTGCCGATGATCCTGGTCGCGCGGCCGAACTTTCCCGCCAAGGATCTGAAGGAATTGGTCGGGCGGATTCGCAGCGACGGCGACAAGGTCACATTCGGCAATGTTGGCCTCGGCTCCGCCTCGCAGCTCTGCGGCCTGATGTTCATGAGCACGACCGACACCAAGCTCACGTCGGTCTATTACAAGGGCGGCGGGCCGGCGCTCAACGACGTCATCGCGGGCCATATCGATGTCTATTGCGATCCGGCTACGGGGCCGACGCCCTATATCCAGTCTGGCACCATCAAGGGCTATGCGATCACCAGCAAGAAGCGCGTCGCCACGCTGCCGGACGTTCCGACTTCAGCGGAAGCCGGCGTTCCCGCCTTCGATGTGACCACCTGGTATGCCCTCTATGCGCCCCGTGGCACTCCGAAGCCCGTGGTCGACGTGCTGGGCAGTGCTCTACAGACGGCACTCAAGGACCCGCCACTCGTCGGCCGCTTTGCGGAGCTGAGCATGACCCCGGTCGAGACCGAACGCGCAACTCCCGAAGCGCTGGAAGCTTTCCTGAAGACCGAAATCGACAAATGGGCGCGGATCATCAAGGCCGCGGGAATCGAGCCGCAATAGGACACTTCCGCTCACGAGGTGGGAATTGCGAGGCGCTCGATGGTTTGGATGTGACGGGCGAGCAAACCACAGGCCTGATCGAGATTACGCGCTCGCAGCGCTTGCAGGATCAAGCGGTGATCCTGATTGGACCGCGGTCGCCAGCCGGCGTTACGGGCCATTGCAAACACCAAGCGAGAATTTGCGAGCTGCAAACCGTCGAGGCTGGCGAGCAGGCGCGGCATCGCGCAAGGAGCCACCAACGCGTGGTGAAAGGCGCGGTTGGCAGCCTCGAAGTCCTGGATCGTCTCGGCGTTGTCTCCCTCGATCAGCGCCAATTCGATCCGCGCCAAATGGGCTGACGTCAATTTCGGCGCCGCGTTCCGCAACGCGACGACTTCGAGCGCCGCACGCATCTCGGCAATTTCCTTCACCGAGTTGGTATCAAGCGGCGCAACGCGCACACCGCGACGGGGCACAGCGACGACAAGATGTTGAGCTTCCAGTTGCCGAAACGCCTCGCGTACCGGGACGTGGCTTGAACTGAATTCCCGCGCAATGTGGTCCTGCCGGAGCGGCGCATCCGGCTGCAGTGCGCCGCTGATGATGCGCGCGCCGATTGACTCGGCAATGCGTCCCGCTGTCGTTGTATTCTCGTCGGACATCATAGATTATCTATCATAAAATCAGGTGCACACGTCCGCGGCCTCAGCTAGCATCTGCTTCTAGGTCGGAATCATAGATAATTTTTCAGATTATCTATAATATGGGTTCCAAGAGAGGGCAAGTCTTATGGTCCATGCCGTGGAAGCGAAACAAAGCAATACCTGCGATATCGAAGCGGTCCGCACCGACTGGGACCGCGCTGAGGCCGAAGCGCTCTACGCCCTTCCCTTTCCCGACCTGATCTTTCAGGCCCAGAGCATTCATCGCGAGCGTTTCGATCCGAACCATGTCGAAACGGCGAGCCTGCTCAGCATCAAGACAGGTGGCTGTCCGGAAGACTGCGGCTACTGCTCACAGAGCGCGCATTACGACACCGGCCTGAAGGCCACGCGCCTGATGGACCACGCGGATGTGATCGCAACCGCTGAGCGCGCCAAGGAGGCAGGCGCGACCCGCTTCTGCATGGCCGCCGCCTGGCGCAATCCGAAAGACCGGGACCTCGAGAAGGTCTGCGATATGGTCAGCGCGGTGAAAGGCCTCGGCATGGAGACCTGCGTCACGCTCGGCATGCTGATGCCCGACCAGGCCGCGCGGCTCGCCGAAGCCGGGCTCGATTTCTACAATCACAATATCGATACGTCGCCCGAGTTCTACGACAAGATCATCACGACCCGCACCCTGGAGGATCGCATCGATACGCTGGCACATGTACGCGACGCCGGCATCAAGGTCTGTTGTGGCGGTATCATCGGCATGGGTGAACACGTTGATGACCGCCTGGGCATGCTGGTTCTGCTCGCCAATCTACCCGTTCATCCCGAGAGCGTGCCGATCAACCTCTGGAACGAGGTCAAGGGCGTTCCGGTCAACGACACCGCGGAGCGGCCAGATCCGATCGCGCTGGTGCGGCTGATCGCGGTCGCCCGCATCCTGATGCCGAAGAGCGTGGTGCGGCTTTCCGCTGGACGGCAATACATGACCGACGAACTCCAGGCGCTGTGTTTCCTTGCTGGCGCGAACTCCATCTTCATCGGCGATGTCCTCCTGACCACCAAGAACCCGCAGCGCGATCGCGACGCGAGTTTGCTGCAGCGACTCGGCATGAGATCCCAGCTTGGCCAGAGCCACGTCGCTTAGTCCGCTCTCACACTTCCATGTAGGGTAACCAATGCAAATCACCTTGATGAAAGGCAAAATCCATCGCGCGTCAGTGACCGAGGCTGATCTGCACTATGAGGGCTCGATATCGATCGATCGCGCGCTTATCGATGCGGCAGGCCTGCTGATCAATGAACGCGTCTCAACGGCGCGGCCGCAAGACTAGCGATGATTGGCGACAAGGTAATCATCGTTGCATATGCCGCCTTTGAGGAGGCCGAAGCGAGAGCGTTCACACCGCACGTCGTGCTGGTTGACGACAAAAATCGCATGTTGAAGGGTTGAAAGCGACGAGGCTGATGCCGATGCTCTTCTTGAGCTGTCTGTCTCTAGTGCAACTGATACTCGCCTGAAAATAAGCAATGAACTTAACCCATGTCGACAAGACTATTAGTTACGTCAGCGCCTTGCAGACCTTGAAGAACGATGACCGGCTGCGCGGCCTCAAGCCGCGCGCAGGCATCGATTTCGCGTCGAACGACTATCTTGCGCTGGCGAGCGCGCCGCGCATGAGGAACGCTGTCGCTGCCGCACTCGAGGCCGGCACACCGATCGGAAGCGGCGGGTCACGGCTTCTGCGCGGAAACTGCGCGGAGCACGAACAGCTCGAAGCAGACGCTGCCAGGTTCTTCGGAACCGAGACGTCGCTATTTTTCGGCGGCGGATATGTGGCAAACTTTGCGCTTCTGACAACATTGCCGCAACGGGGCGACCTGCTCGTGCTCGATGCTCTCGTTCACGCGAGCATTCATGAAGGAGCGCGCGCTGGCCGCGCTGAGTATTGCGAGAGCGCCCACAATGACCCGAAGTCGGTTGAGGACAGGATTCGCGACTGGCGAGCGAAGCGCGGAACGGGCCGCGTTTGGATCGTGGTCGAAAGTATCTACAGCATGGACGGCGATTTCGCGCCGCTTGAGGAACTCGTCGCAATCGCAGACCGGCACGATGCATTCCTGGTCGTGGATGAGGCTCATGCCACCGGCGTCTACGGTGCGCAGGGTCGAGGACTGACCGCCCCCTATGAGGGGCGCGAAAACCTGATTGTCATTCATACTTGCGGCAAGGCGCTGGGTGCAGCCGGTGCAATCGTCACTTTGACCCGCGTGCTGCGCGACTTCATGGTCAATCGTTGCCGTCCGTTTATTTTCGCTACCGCTCCCTCCCCCCTGATGGCTGTTGCTGTGCAGGAAGCGCTATCAATCCTGCAGCAGGAACCTGACCGACAGCAACGTCTGGCCAGCCTGGTCGCGTTCACGCATCGAGAGCTCTCCGTGCGCGGCAGCCAAAGTCCTTCACGCTCGCAGATCGTGCCGTATATCGTTGGCGACAACGCCCGTGCGATGGCTCTGGCGGCTGCGTTGCAGGCTCGAGGCTTCGACATCCGTGGCGTCCGACCGCCAACCGTACCCGCAGGCACGGCACGGTTGCGGATCTCGATAACTCTCAACGTCGGCGAAGATGATGTGCGGGCAATGCACGATGCCCTGTCCGAAGAGACAAGGGCCACGTCACTATGAGCGAGCGGATCGTGGTGACTGGCACGGACACCGGGATCGGCAAGACAGTCTTCGCGGCAGGCCTCGCCGGTTTCCTCGGCGCCAAATATTGGAAGCCTGTTCAAGCGGGTCTCGACGCGGAGACCGATTCTGAGCACGTCGCGCGGTTGGGAGCCTTCTCCTGCGATCGCATCGTGCCAGAGCGTTACCGTCTCAGAACACCGGCCTCGCCCCATCTGGCTGCTGAGATTGACGGGGTTGGTATCGACACGGAGTCACTCCACGTGCCCGATACCGGTGCGTGCCCGCTTGTGATAGAGGGGGCGGGCGGGCTGATGGTGCCGCTTAGCCGCAGCACATTGTACATCGACATCTTTGCGCGCTGGCAGATTCCGGTCCTTCTTTGCGCGCGCACTTCGCTCGGCACCATCAATCATTCGCTGCTGTCGATCGAAGCGCTGCGACATCGCGGGATCGGTATTCTCGGGATTGCATTCATTGGCGACGAAAACGTCGATACCGAGAACACGATTTGTAGGATCGGACGGATACGGAAGCTTGGACGATTGCCCTGGCTTTCTCCTCTCAGCCCGGACGCGTTGCGGACCGCCTTCGAAGGCTCATTCAACCGCGATGATTTCAAGCCATGATGCACGAGAAGCAGCCGCGAATCTGGCATCCATTCACCCAACATGCGCTGCAAGGCGTGATGACAAAGATTGTCCGCGGCGAAGGCGCCTATCTTTATACCGCAGACGACCGTCGTATCATCGACGCAATCGCATCCTGGTGGGTGGTGACCCACGGCCACTGCCATCCGCAAATCGTAAGCGCCATTCAGAAGCAGGCGGAGCAGCTCAACCAGATCATCTTCGCTGGCCATACTCACGAACCGGCCGAAGAGGTCGCTGACCTGGTTCTGAAATTGGCCCCCCGTGGCCTCGACTACGTGTTCTTTTCCGACAGCGGCTCGACCAGCGTAGAGGTCGCGCTTAAAATGGCACTCGGCTATTGGCACAACGTCGGCGAGCCGCGCTCGCGCATTGTCGTGATGCAGCACTCCTACCATGGCGACACGGTGGGTACGATGTCGGTCGGCGCGCGGAGTGTCTTCAACGCGGCATACGAACCATTGCTCTTCGATGTCACCTCAGTGCCGTTTCCGGAGCGCGGCCACGAACAGGTAACGCTTGACGCACTTGAAGCTGCGTGCCGCAACGACAATCCGGCAGCCTTTATTGTGGAGCCGCTGATCCTGGGCGCAGGCGGGATGCTGATGTATCCAGCGTGGGTGCTGAGAGAGATGAAGCGGATTTGTGAGGCTTCTAATGTCTTGTTCATTGCCGATGAGGTCATGACCGGTTGGGGCCGGACCGGAACATTGTTCGCGTGTGAGCAGGCTGACGTGTCGCCCGACATCGCCTGCCATTCCAAGGGTCTCACCGGCGGATCGCTTCCGCTCGCGGTGACACTCTGCCGCGCCGACATCTTTGACGCACATTATTCGAAAGATCGTACGCGGACCTTCTTTCATTCGAGCTCATATACGGCCAACCCGATCGCCTGTGCCGCAGCGAAGGCGAACCTGGATCTTTGGCAAGATCCGGACGTTCGAAAGCGCATCGCATCCGTGGCGGAAATGCAAGAAAACGGAATTGAACGATTTCGCGCGGACGCGCGCTTCAAGAACGTTCGCCGGATCGGCACCATCACAGCCCTTGATTTGGCCGTACCCGACAGCGGCTACCTCGCTGACATTGGCCCGAAGCTCCAGACCTTTTTCCGCGATCGCAATCTCTTGCTGCGGCCACTCGGTAACACGATCTACGTCATGCCGCCGTATTGCGTTACAGCGGCGGACCTCAATGAGATCTACGCCGGCGTGAGCGATGCCGCAGATGCGCTAGTCCCCGAGAAACCGGGTCTGATCTCCTGAGAAGACCGGCAAGGGTCTATCCACCCAGACCAAGGTCCGGCCACATAGCGTCGACTCGTGCCGTCACGGCGGGGTCCATAGCCAGCACTTCACCCCAGGCCCTCTCGGTCTCCGGCTGCATCTTTGTCGTCGCGTCGATGCCGAGTTTGCCGCCAAGACCGGGCTTTGGCGAGGCGAAATCGAGGTAATCGATCGGGGTATCGGCAAGCGTGACGAGATCGCGTGAACTGTCGCTTCGCGTTGCGACCGCCCACATCACCGCTCGCCAGTCGCGGATATCGATATCGCCGTCGACGACGATGAGAAACTTGGTGTAGGTGAGCTGGGGCAACATCGACCATAGCCCGAGCATCAGGCGCCGCGCCTGCCCTGGATAACGCTTGGAGATCGCGACAACCGCGATCCGGTAAGAACACGCCTCCGGCGGCAGCCAGAGGTCGATGACTTCCGGAAACTGCTGCTGCACCAGCGGCAGGAACAGATGATTGAGCGCCTCGCCGATGCGCGATGGCTCATCCGGCGGACGTCCGGTGAAGGTCGAGAGATAGACCGGGCTGCGCCGCCGCGTCAGCGCCGTCACGCGGAACACCGGAAACTCCTCGACGGAGTTGTAATAACCGGTGTGGTCGCCATAAGGCCCCTCGGGCGCCGTTTCCGTCGCGGACACATAACCTTCGATGACAATTTCGGCCGTGGCGGGCACCGAGAGCGGAACGGTGATGCAGCGGACCAGATCCAGCCGCTGCCCGCGCAGCATGCCGGCCAGCCGCAGTTCGGAAATGGCTTCCGGCGCAGGTAAGACTGCAGCCAGCATGGTCGCAGGATCGGCGCCGATGACGACGGCAACCGGCATGTCCCGGCCAAGCTTTTTCCACTGATCGTGATGACGGGCACCGCCGCGATGCGGCAGCCAGCGCATGATGGCGCTGTCGCGGCCCAGCACCTGCATCCGGTAGACGCCCATGTTGTCCTGGCCCGAAGCGGCTGGCTCGGGCGGCGCAGTCATGACCAGCGGCCACGTGATCAGGGGCGCCGGCTCTCCGGGCCAGCAGACCTGGGTCGGCAGAATGCCGAGGTCTATGGCGTCGCCGGTTGCGATACATTCCTGCACCGGCGCCGCTGAAGTCGTGCGCGGCCGGGTCGCCAGCGCGGCCCGCGCAAGGGGAAGCTTGCGCCAGGCATCGATCAGGTTCTGCGGCGGTCGCGGCGCGCGCAGTTCGGCCATCAGTTCGCCAAGCTCTCTCAGCCGGTCGGGCCGCACGCCAAATCCCCAGGCCACCCGTTCGATCGTACCGAAGAGATTGGTCAGCAGCGGTATATCCGAAGGAGCCCCATCCGCCCTGATCGGCCGCTCGAACAAAAGAGCCGGTCCTTCCTGGCGAAGAACGCGACGATGAATTTCCGTGATGTCGTGCACCACCGAGACCTTCTCGCGAATGCGTCGCAATTGCCCCTTAGTCTCGAGAAAAACCAGAAAGTCGTGCATTTCCTGAAAATGCGGCACGTCGCGGCGCAGCAAGAGGCTTCTCCTTAAGACACAGAGACTCCTATGCAGCAAAATTCCAGCTCTTCTTTGTTCTTGCGCAAACGATGCCCGGGATCATCGCTCTATTCTGACACGATGAATTTTTCGAAAGTGCCCCCGCCTGCGCCGTCACCGTTGCCGGTGCCTCCATTGCTGGCGCTTGCTGTGCGCCCGTTGCCGCTGCTGCCGCTTCAGGCCGTACTCACGGTCGTGCTGCTTCGCATTTGCGGGGAACATCCGAGGATCTTCGACAGGCTAGGCGAGCATGCCCGAAAACGATTTGGCATCAAGCCGACCGATCTGCCCTTTGGCTTTCTGCTCGAGCCCGCCCCTTCCCGCCCGCGCCTGTCGGTGGTGCGCAGCCTGCCGGATGATGTTGATGCTCGGATTTCCAGTCCGTTGGCCGGGTTATTTGGTCTGGTCGAAGGCCACCTTGACGGCGATGCATTGCTGTTTTCCCGCGACCTTGTGGTGGAAGGCGATGTCGAGGCGGTGCTCGCGCTTCGCAACGCGATTGATGACGCGCAACTCGACCCGATGGCGGAGATCGCCAGCATATTCGGACCACTGGCCGAACCGTTGAAACGCACGTTGCAGATTGCTCGAACGGTGGCCAGCGCCTCAAATAGATCGCACAAAGGTATTTGACGATGGAGCTGATCTGTCCCGCGGGCACACCAGCCGCATTGAAGACCGCGATCGATGCCGGAGCCGATGCGATCTATTGCGGCTTCAACGACGAGACCAATGCACGAAACTTTCCAGGCCTGAATTTCAGCCGCGACGAGCTCCGCGAGGCGATCGCCCTTGCCCATCGCCGCAGCGTGAAGGTCCTGGTTGCCATCAACACATTCCCGCGCGCGGGCGCCGTCAGTCTCTGGCATCGGGCGATAGACGACGCCGTCGCGGCCAAGGCCGACGCGCTGATCCTGGCCGATGTCGGACTGCTGGAATATGCAGCGCGCCGCCATCCTGGCCAACGCCTGCACGTCTCGGTGCAGGCAGCCGCCGCCAACGCGGATGCCATCGCTTTTTACACCGAGACATTCGGCGCCCGCCGCGTCGTCTTGCCCCGCGTCTTGAGCGTTGCGGAAATCGCCGGCATCGTCCGCGAGACGACCTGTGAGACGGAAGTGTTCGTCTTCGGCGGCCTTTGCGTGATGGCCGAAGGCCGTTGCTCGCTGTCATCCTATGCCACCGGCCAGTCGCCGAACATGCAGGGCGTATGCTCTCCCGCGAGCCATGTCGCTTATGAACAGGTGGACGGCAGGACGAAGTCGAGCCTCGGCGGATTCACAATCAACAGCTTCGAGATCGGTGAAGCTGCCGGCTATCCGACGCTTTGCAAGGGCCGCTTCACGACCAAACACGGCACCGGTTATATTTTCGAGGATCTCGTGAGCCTTGACGCGGCAACATTGCTTGCCCGTCTGCGCGACGCCGGCGTTACGGCGCTCAAGATCGAAGGGCGCCAGCGCGGCCGGGCCTATGTCGAGGGTGTCGTGCGGCATTTTCGTCAAGCTCTTGACGCGCTGGACTCCGGCCTGCCGATCGATGCCGGGCAACTTGTACCATTCACCGAGGGTCAGGCCACAACTGTGGGTGCCTATCACAAGACCTGGAGGTAAGTGCCCGGGGCCTCTCTCGTTGAACGACTAAAGAAAACCGATCGGAGGAATGGTTTCATGCAGCTCAGCCTCGGCCCAGTTCTTTACAATTGGGCGCCCGAACGCTGGCGCGACTTCTACTTTCGCATTGCGGACGAGGCGCCGGTCAACACCGTCTTGATCGGAGAGATCGTCTGCTCGAAGCGATCGCCCTTCATCGCTCCATATCTGCCTGCGGTCATTGAGCGGCTCCGTACCGCCGGAAAACAGGTCCTGCTCGGCTCCCTGATCCTGACCTCGTTGCCGCGCGAGCGTCGCCAGATGGCCGAACTCGTCGACACGGCAGAGCTCCTGGTCGAGGTGAACGATCTGACCTGTCTCAAGCCACTTGTCGGTCGCCCTCATGCGATCGGTCCGTTCATCAACATCTACAACGAAGCCAGCGCCGCGTTCCACGCCCAACGCGGAGCGACACGAATCTGCCTGCCCCCGGAGCTGCCGCTGTCGTCGATCGCGGCGATTGCGGCCGCACTTCCCAACGTCCTGATCGATATCTTCGCCTTCGGCCGGGTGCCTCTGGCGATCTCTGCCCGCTGCTATCACGCACGCCTTCACAAGCTGACAAAAGACAATTGCCAGTTCGTTTGCGAGCAGGACCCGGATGGACTGATGCTGAAGACGCTCGATGGCGCCGAGTTCCTGACGGTCAACGGCGTTCAGACCCTGTCGTCCACCTGCGCCAACCTACTGGGCGACGCCGAAGCCTTGCGCGAAGCCGGCGTCGGGTCATTCCGCCTCTCGCCACAGGATTGCGACATGGTCGCGGTCATCAGCATCTTCCGCGCGGTCCTTGATGGCCGCGAGCATGTGGAGAGCGGAACGCGACATCTCGCGCAGCTTTATCCGGACGTGCCATTTTCCAACGGGTTTCTCCACGGAAGAGCCGGCTTTCTCTCCGTTGCACCCGATGCCCGGTCCGGCCAGCCACACCAATTCCGCGAACCGATTAAACCGCACATGCTCTAGCAACCTTTGGGGCCTCATATGGCGATTGCAGCACGGCGCCTACCGCAGGACGGAACCATCGATGTCGTCAACCGGCTGCGGCATGTTCTCACGCAGGTCAACCTGGACTGTACGTGTCAGGATTCTCTGGCTGGGGCCCTCGATCGATTTGCGACGCTTGAAAAGCGCCGCTTCTCCCGGCGGCAGCTTGTCCAGGCACGCGAGTGCAGAAATCAAATCGCTGCCTTTCTATCGCTTCTATCCGAGCTTGACGCGCTTACCGAGAGCGAACCCGACCGAACCGTGTTCAGAGAGATGGAGCTTGTATTTTCCGAAATCGTCGATTGCGCCTTCGCCGGGGTCTTGGCATTGCGGCAAATCGCGACGGAGTAGGTAGTCACGCGCCGCAATGGGACACGCTGGTTTCGGACTCGGAGCCTGAACTATTCTTCCTCCTCGTCTGCGATGGCCACGAGAGCATGCGGCTTGCACAGGACCACGCGGCACCGCCCGCAACTGACGATGCCCCGCTCCTCCCAGGCGCTGAGCGTCCTGCTGACGGTATGCAGGGTGGTTCCGACCATTTCGGCGAGGTCACGACGGGATAGCGGAAAGGCGATCTCGATGCCGCGCGCAGTTCGGCGACCCGACTGATGCGCCAGGCGAAGAAGGGTATGACCAATCCGACGCTCGACACGTTCGGTCGACAGTTCACGCAGACGGATCTGCATCTCGTGATACCGGCGGCCTAACAGCGTGAGGGCGTTGATGGCAACAATGGGATAACGCTCCATGATCTGTCTGACGATGGCACTCGTCCAGCCGATCAGATGGCTATCGTCCACCGCGGTCACCGTGCCGGGATGGGTATCACTGCCCACAAGTGCCGCATAGCCTGCGACCTCTCCCGGACCAATATAGCGGATGATAATCTGCTGACCGTCCTGGGCCATCTGCGACGCCCGCAACCGGCCCGCGATCACGACAAAAAGGGATGTCGTGCGGTCGCCCTGTTGAAGCAGGATGTCGCCGGCGGCGAGCCGCCTTCGTCCCGCTGACGCCTGAAGGAATCGGAGCGCTTCCGGAGAAGTCCCCTGAAACAGTTCGGTCCGGGCGAAAAGATCGAGGTCCGGAGAGTAATCCATGCCGCCGACTTCATGCTGCACATCTGGCGGTGTACCTCCGCTGTCACATAGTAGTGTGGGGCAATGCCCTCCAATTTGAGCCAGCGCAAATAGTTGGAAAGCCCCTGCCCGCCGACCCAGAGACGGGGCGACTGATGCCGAGGCGTGCCCCAACACGGGATCGAAAATGCTGCTCGTCAACAAGACGGATCTGTTTCGACATCACGTACCAGACACTCTGGCTGACCGGATTGCGCTGGGCATCGTGCGCGCGGGCGCATCGATGGCCGGCGCCCTCTTTGGCGGTCGATACGGCCATCGTGTCGTTGTGCTCGAAACCGTGGCCGCGGTCCCGCCGATGGTCGCCGCAACGTTGCTGCATCTCAAATGCCTGCGCCTAATGCTCGACGATCGCGGCTGGATCCGGACCTTCATGGACGAGGCGGAGAACCAGCGCGTTCATCTGATGTCGTTTATTGCGCTGGCTCAGCCTCGCGCCTGGGAACGTATCCTGATCGCCATCGCGCAAGCGGCGTTCTACAATGCTTTTTTCATTCTCTACTTGATATCCGCCCGGACAGCCCATCGCCTGTCCGGATATTTCGCCGAGCAAGCGGTCCGGGGTTACTCGGAATACCTCATTCGGCTCGGATCTGATGATCGCAGCAGCGACGCGGCACCCGCATCGGCCATCGCGTATTGGAATCTACCGCCGGATTCGGATGTCACTGACATGATCCTCGCCATGCGCGAGGATGAGGCCATCCACCGCGACCTGCACCATGCCTTCGCCGACGCGCTGGCGGCAGGTCAGGCATTTCCACGCGGCAACGCCTGAGGCGATTTTTCTGGCTCAATTGGTGACCTGCGACAAGGAACGGCAAATGGCGCGACGAACCGATCTGCCCCTGGTCTATTCCTGCTCTGGCTGTTCAAGCGCCGCTCAGCTGGCCAACCATCTCGCGATCCGACTGGATCGAACCGGGAAAGCGGAAATGTCCTGCATCGCGGGGGTCGGAGGCGACGTTCCTTCGCTTGTACGAGTTGCGACCTCGGGGCGGCCAATCGTCGCGATCGATGGCTGCGCGCTCAAATGTGTTCAGAGTTGCCTGGCGCGACACGGTGTCCAACCAGCAAGCCATTACGATCTCACGCAGTTCGGCGTAAAGAAACGATTCAGGATGGACTTTGATCCTGCTCAAGCTGACCAGCTATTCGAACGCATCGCCGACGCTCTGCCAGAGCGATTCACCGAAATGGTCGTCGAGAATCGTACATAGTTCCAGGCCATGCACGATCCGTCATCGACGGCATCCGGCCGTATACCCAGCAGCTCTGGCGCGAGCTTCCACCTGCTTCCAAGTGGCGCTTCCCGCGTCGATCCGCTTTGCATCGGCATCGAGACCGGCGCCGATTGTGCGATCGTCAATCGCGACGGCGTTCCGTCCCGGCGGCTATTCGCCGTGGGTCCACTCGCCCGCGCCGCCTTCCGGGAGATCATTGCACGCTGGCTGCCCTGCTTGCCGCCCAAGACGAGGAACGGCAGTTCGAGCGTATCGGCGCGCAATCGCCTTAGCTGGTGAATTCATCCGCACGACGGACTGTGGTCTGCCACACGCGTCAGCACTTTCGAATAAGCACGACGCTTGCGCTGAAGCGCCGGTGCATTCGCTTTATCGCTCAGCACGCTGCTACTATACTGACGTGGCGGAAGGGCGTGTGTCCGATACCTGCGCTGGAGCAATAGAGCATGCGAAAAGTCGGAATTGTCGGGGCTGGCGCGGTCGGCGCCGCCTGCGCAATGGCGCTGGGTCTTCGGCGCAGTGCGGACGAAGTCGTCCTCGTGAACAGGACACAGGCGAGGAGCGTCGGGATCGCCACGGATATTACGTATGGAGCGGCGATGGGGGACGTGACCGCCGTTCGAAGCGGCGACATCGCGGATCTGACCGGTTGCTCGGTCGTTCTCCTCACTGCCGGCGTCAACGAAAAGGCCGGAGGCGCAACCGATCGGAGCGACAAGGAAGGCCGGCTGAAGCTCCTCACCGCCAACGCCAAGATTTACCGGGAACTCGTTCCCGCCATCGTCGCTGCTGCGCAGGACGCGGTGATCATCGTCGTGACCGATCCACCTGACCCGCTCACCGATATCGCCCGCGCTGCTGCCGGGCATGAGCGCGTGTTTGGCACCGGGACGTTCCTTGACAGCCTGCGCTTCCGGACGCATCTCGCCCGTCACTTCGGCGTTGCTCCGACCGCCGTAGATGCCTTGGTGCTTGGCGAACATGGCACTTCAAGCGTCTTTCTCTGGTCCTCCGCGCGAATTGCCGGCAGTCCGGTCGAAGCACTTCTCGATCGGCCGGCGGAGACGAAAGAGCAGATTGAACGGGATGTCCGGCAGGCCAATATCACGATCATCGAGGGCATCGGTGCCAGCCAGTACGGGATCGGAATCGTATCCGCGCGGATCGCCGAGGCGGTTCTGCGGGATGAGAAGGTTATTCTTCCGGTATCGAGTCCCCAAAAAGCATTTGCGGTCAGCCTCTCCCTGCCCTCGGTGATCGGAGCAGCCGGCGTCGAGCGCGTTCTCACGCCGCAGATGAGCCAGCAGGAAGAGGCAGCGCTACACGCAAGCGCCCGGCGCATCGCGGACGCGTCCACTCGTTTGAAGCAGTAGGACGATCGCTTCCGGCCGCGCGTTCGTTCGGACAAACCTGCGTGCGGATCGGAAATACAGGCCACCGCCACACGTTTACCGCAATAGCGGTGCCTTGCGAATGCCGAAGGGACGGCCGACCGCCCGCAAGGCCATGCCTCGCCTCCTCGCGAGGACGAAGTTGCCCTGAATCCACCTTCTTTGGAATATCTGCTCAGCGCAACGGCAAAGGCATATCGGATGCGCGCCACGTCATTCGCGGCCTTGTTACTCCTGTTGCCTACGCTGTCGGCGACTGCGGCTTCGACCGTCAGCGAAGATACCAGCTTCGGACCACCGCCGGCGCTGGAGCCAGGCAAGGCGCCCCCACCGCCCCAACCGCGGCCGCTCGCTGAGCCCCGCTCGTCAAATCAGGTCGGCTTTCCCGCGGCGCTGACGGCATCGGCTATCCCACCAGCCAGCCCGCTTACGCCTGCCGCGGTTGCGTTGGGTGAGAAACTGTTCTTCGACGCCCGCCTGTCGGATGACGGCACCGTCGCCTGCGCTACATGTCATGATCCGGCACGCGCCTTCACCGATGGGCGGCCTGTATCGATCGGGATCCATGGCCGCGCCGGTCAACGCAATGCGCCAACGATTCTGAATGCGCTCTATAACAAGACGCAGTTTTGGGATGGCCGGGTTGATACGCTGGAGCAGCAGGCGGCCCTGCCGATCACCAACCCGTTCGAGATGGGTTCGTCCAGTATCTCCGCTGCCATATCCCGGATCGCCGGCGATAAGGACTATCAGGTGCAGTTCATGCGGGCCTTTGGCCGGGACGTGAACGAACAGGATATGCTGCGCGCAATCGCGACCTATGAACGGACATTGGCGTCTTTCGATTCTCCCTTCGACCACTTCATCACCGGAGACGCCGGCGCGATCAGTGACTCCGCCAAACGCGGCTGGGAATTGTTCAATACCAAGGCCCGCTGTAACCTCTGCCACGCCTTGGCGGACGATAAACGCGATGTGACTGTTTTCACCGATAACGATTTTCATAACATCGGCATCGGAATCCTCCGGCACCGCGTTGGCCCCCTGGCGCAGCAGGCGGAACGCGAGCTTGCACAAGGACGCCTGCCGGATGTCGACACCGCCGCGATCGCGAGCGATATGTCTGTCCTTGGGCGTTTTCTGATCACGAAACGGCAGAACGACATCGCCGCATTCAAGACACCTGACTTGCGCAATATCCTGGTGACGGGACCTTACTTCCACGACGGATCGATGCAAACGTTGTGGGACGTCGTCGATCACTACAACAAGGGTGACGGCCTCACCGATCCCTGGCTCGACGAAGACATCCAGCCGTTGGCCATGACGGAGGCAGAGATTGATGATCTGGTCGCATTTCTTGCTTCACTGACAAGTTCTCCCTACAAGGAGGCCGGCGACCACGAGTACGCGCGGCAACTCGCGTTATCCAGGGTTGATCGCCCACAGCGGGACACTGCGCGGGCTTTCAGCCCGAAGCCGTCGCAGCCGAAGCCGCCACCATTTTGATGGGATCGCAAGTTTAGCGTACCAGGATTGATCAGCGCATTGTGTCGAAAGAGGCCCTGTGACAAACCCTGCCCTATCGAACGATCCCGGCGAGGCGGCAGCGTTCGCGCACGCGCCCGGCCAAGGCGAGAACCGTCCCAAGCCAGGAATCGCGATGCTCGAGACCAGGCATTTGTCGCGGAGCGTCGGACAGCGGCTGCTCGTCAATGATGTCAGTGTGCAGGTCTCGGCTGGTGAGATTCTCGCCGTCGTCGGCGCGAGCGGAGCCGGGAAGTCGTCCTTCCTGCGGCTGCTCAACCGGCTGGACGAACCCACGGCCGGCACGGTTCTGCTGGCGTCCACCGACTACCGGTCAATTGCGCCGCAAGAGTTGCGGCGGCGGGTCGGCATGGTCATGCAGACGGCCTTTCTATTTCCCGGCACAATCGCTGCGAACATCGCTTTCGGACCGCGCCAGCGCGGGGAAGTCATGGCCCCGACGCAGATCGCAACGCTGCTCGAGCGGGTCGGCTTATCCGGATTCGCTGACCGTGACGTCGGCAACCTTTCCGGCGGCGAGGCCCAGCGCGTGGCACTGGCTCGAACGCTGGCAAATGCTCCTGAGATTCTGCTGCTCGACGAGCCGACCTCCGCGCTCGATGAGACGTCCGTGCGCGGGGTCGAGGAGCTCATTCTCGGTATCATCCGAGAACGGCGAATGGCCTGCGTGATCGTCACGCACAACCGTGAGCAGGCCATCCGTCTCGCAGACAAAACCACGATCATGGAAGCAGGCCGACTTGTCGCGATCGGCGCAACCAGGGAGGTGCTGCATGCTGACTGAGCTGGAGAGCAGCATAGGAAGCGACGTTCTGATGGGCCTTGCCCAGGCCGCCGGCGCCATCGCGCTATGCGCAGCCGTGGTGGCGCTTTGCCGGTGGCACGCCGTCCGCGTCGAGCGCGAGGCTGCCGTGTCGATGGCGCGTGGCCTCGTGCAGATGGTTCTCGTTGGGATGGTGCTGGCGGTGTTGCTGCATGGCAACTTGCTGATCGGCACGCTGATCTTGTTGATGATGACGGTCGCCGCGGCATTCACGGCTGCTCGCCGCCTCCAGGGATTAGAAGGCGCGCTGTTGCTGTGCTTCTGGGCAATCACCGCCGGCGCCGGAACCGTGATCGCGGCGATGCTTGCGACCCGGAGTCTTCGGGCCGACATTGCGATCCTCGTCCCTGTCGGCAGCATGATCATCGCCAATGCGATGAATGCATGCGCGCAAGCCGCAGAGCGCTTCCGGGCCGAGATCGTCGCCCATGTCGGACAGATCGAGGCAGGCCTCTCGCTGGGCGCGGAGCCCCCCGTTACGGTTACGCCTTATCTTCAGAGCGCCGTCTATGCGAGCCTTCTGCCTCGACTCGATATGCTGAAGTCTCTCGGTTTGGTGTGGATCCCCGGAGTCATGGCCGGCATGATGGTCTCCGGCGCGAGTCCGGTCTATGCCGCCATCTACCAATTCGTGGTCGTAGCCATGATCCTGGCTGCGTCTGGGATTACCGGTCTCACGGCTACCCTCCTCATGCGGTCACGCGTGTTCACCTCGGCAGCGCAGTTGGCGCTTCGGCCTGCGGAAGCGTCAACGTCGGGCCCGGCGGCGACGCGGGCTCATCCATAAGTCGGACAGGCTCGGTCATCACACGCCCTGCGCAAACCCGTTCGGACTTGTCGGCGCGAGCTGGTCGAACTGCTCGACTAGATCAACTCATGCTGCCAGGCATGAAGCATCGCGGTTTCGGATGACCATCTTGATAATAGGGCCACACCATGGTCCGACCCGAGAGGTTCGGCCCATCTACGACAGCTTCCCTGGGAACGTCGACCCATTCGCCATCGATGCGCACCCGATAGTGACCATCCTTGCTTTCCCAATCGGCGTCATCGACGCGCTTGGCATCTGTGCCGTCACAGCATGGGCCCTTGCCGCTGTGCAGGCTCTCATACCAATGGTTCAACTCGGGGTGTCCAGAATCGTGAGCGCGGGCGGACCCGAATGTAAAAATTGACAGCACGACAGCAAGAATAAGAAGCGCTGGCCGCCTGCAATCCGTACTCATTCCAAGACTAATCCGTGCTGTGATCATATCCGATACCCAACTCCAGTATGCTGGTCGCGAGGCTCGCAAATCACGTGCCACCAGGTCACTGGTGCAGCACTAATTTTGATCTCCGCGATGATTATTTTGCGGGCAGGCCGATCGCATTCAGAGTCTCCTCGTTGCGATCGAAAACAATCGCTGCGCAACGATCGGTGACGAACGTTGCGAGCGCCTCCCTATGCCAGCCACATCATTGTTCTGCTCTTCGTGGAGATATGACCGACGTTGTCTACGTCAATTATATGATTTCTCTCATACCATCACGTTGCCGAGAGAAGTCACACTCATCGCGCCTGACTTCGCTGGGTTGTCAGCGGATACGGCGATGTTCGTAGTCGCTCGCGATCGATTGATCGTTCGGGTCCGACATCATCACGCCTGTGTCACCGCGAGAACGAACTTCTCGAAATAAATGTGCCGTCGACCAGCCAAACGTAGCGACATGCCTGCGACCGCGATCAACCGTTTCGGATGGCCTGCACACATAACGGTCGACGTCGCCATTTTTCGGTGCGTCGGAAAATAGATGTCCTGGATAGAGTCCCGCGTGCCGCGCGGCCTACGAAGGGCCAGCGCCCTCTTCGCCTACATTCCCAGTCCCGCCGCGGCGGACGATTTCCGGGAAGCACGCTTGGCGCCTTGCGGCAAGTCTGACAGCGAGCGTCCCGGCCAAAAGTTCCGTGGCGATGACATCGATGGCAACTTCAGATCGAGAAGGCGACGCATTCGCGGTATGCAGACCTGCTCTGCGTCATAGTGATCGATAACGAAGCGGCGGGCGGCCTGTCTCATTGACGAGAACTTGGCGGGTTCCTGCAACGCCTCAATCACGCGCTCGGAAAGTTCATCGACCGCAAAAAAAGGAACCAGCAGCCCGTTCTCGCCGGAACTGATGACCTCGCGCACTGGCGGCGTATCAGACCCAATCACCAGGCAACCGGCGCTCATCGCTTCCAGCGCCGACCAGGACAGCACGAAGGGATAAGTCAAATAGACATGTGCCGATGATACCTGGAGCGCGGAAATGAACGTCTGATATGGGACGCCCCCCATGAAATGAACACGCGACAGATCCAACTGATCGCGGACCTCATCGAGGAAGATCGACTTCCAGGTCTTGCCAGCCGGCGGAGGAAGTCCATACGACAATCCATCCCTGCCGATGATGACGATCTGCGCGTTGGGTCGCCGCCTGAGGATTTCGGGGAGAGCACGCATAAAGACGTGATAGCCTCTGAGCGGTTCGAGATTGCGTACGACAAACGTCACAATCTCGTCCGACGATCCCGCTTCCCGGCCGTTCGGCAGCATAAGGCGCGTCTGCGGATTCGGTCGCACCCGCGATGTATCAATTCCTTCATGAATCACTTCGATCTTGCTTTGATAATGCGAGGGAAAGGTCGATTGCTGCCAAGTGGTAGGCGAGATTCCAAGGTCGCAATCTGCCAGCGCTAGCAATGTCGTCGCATTCTTCAACTGCAGTCCGATATGACCATCCAATCCGGACATCGGAAATTCCGGATCGAATCCGATGTCCCGCCCCTCGGCCCCGTAAAAGAACTCGCAATAGACCAACAATCTTGCCTTGGGGAACATCGTGCGCAGTGGCAGGGTCTCTCCCCATCCCGGATGGGCCAGAATCAAGTCGGGTGCGAAGCCCGACGCCGCCAAGGTCGAAAGACTGTAAAGCACTTGCTCAGCGCGGCGGCACTCAAGGTCGAATCGCCTGGCGAAGGGATGGGTTCCGGAAACATCTGCTTCGGGGAGCATATATTTAATCAACTTAACCGAAGGCATCGGCTGCGCGCTCGATGCACCGACAGCAACGAGCTCGAAGCCGGGTTCGTTAGCCAATGCGGCCGCCAGATTGCGGTACTGTGCCGGGAAGTTATTGTGAACGAATAAAATCTTCATCGACGATGCTGTGGCCTGTCTGCTTCAAGCTGTACGATCAATGTAGAACGAACTGAAGCTTGCGCGTCGTGGTTATAGCAAGAATTTTCTGTAGCGAAGGCATCAATCGCTAATCGCCGAACGATAGTTCGGCATTCGCACTATGTAATGACAAAGTTCCCTATGATTAGAATGCTGCAATTCTGCATCAGCAAAAAGCTTTCGTTCGATCTGACATCTTCCTGCCCCAAAATTCGTCGATTAGTCGCAACTCCATGCAACTTTTGGTTTTGCTTTGGGCATCCAAATGTTGAAACTCAGTGTAGTCTCAGGAATGCAAGGGCAAGCGTGTGGGCAACGCTATGAAATTCAAACGACCTCCTTCCGACTGCCAACCGCAAATCCAGCATCTCGATCTGAGCAGCGCTGAGAACATCGCCGACTCCATCGCACTGCTGAGAGATGAAAACGACAGGCTCCGGCGGATGGTGGCATTATTGAGTGCAGAAACTGAGTATATCCGTCGCTCTCTCTCGTCATCAGTATCCACTCATTGGCGCTCGTCCTCACGCTTGAGGGCACTTCCTTGACTTGCCGTTGCTGACGGAGCACGTGTCTTGCTGTGGATAACCAGCTTCGCGCTTCGGCAAAGTCGAGTTGGCAGTCACATCATTCTCGCCTCAAGCGTCTTGGATGGCTCTCTCCGCTGCGTTTCGGCGCGCCGGGGTACGTCCGGCTGCAACACCCAAGACTGAAACGCGAAAGGACATGAATTGCGATCTGTGGTTGCATGGCCTGCTTAGCCGTTTGCCCGAAGTTTGTTGAGCTCGCGATATCAAACATGTCTAACTTTTGGGCGACGACATATGATATGCTCGCTAACAGAAGTAGATTACAATTGTTACGATTTGTTCGGGGGTGTTGATGAGCGACGCTGAGCAGCAAAAAGTGGTGAACCTCGACCGCGGACTGTTCTTCGTGAATTACAGGAGTGCGGAAGACTCCCTCTCTCCACCTCATGTTACGGTCGCACCGGCGCTGGGCCACGAAAGGCGGATGGAGATCGTCCTGCATCCTGACGCGACCGAGCCGACCCTTTGGGAGCCGAATTCCGGCTTGGTTGTCCGAGTCAACACGCCCGGCACTTTGCAGGTCCAAGTCCAGCCCATGCGACTTGGAGGATCGCAAGCCGCCGTGGTTCGCATCGAACCGATCCAATCCGGCCGAGCCCGCGTCGTCACGGCGCAAAGCGAAAGCCTGGGCTTGCATGCCAATGCCACGACGGAAGGCCTGAAGGTGCTTGGCCATGTGGCGGGTCGCGGCGACGTCACTGTCGGACCCAACGCATGGATTGCAGGTCCAACGGCACCGTCCCGCGTGGAAGGGGTGGCCCTGGAATGGCCGGAGAAGCCGGTCGGTCTTGATATCCGCTATGCGGTTCAGTTCGCCAACGGTCAGGCCGGGAGCGGCAGAATGGTCCCGCTCGGCGCCTACGCCGGTACACGCGGGCGGGCCCTGCCCATTACGGGCGTGGTCCTGGAAATGAGCGGCACCGACGAATTGGAGTTCGTCGCGGAGGCAGGGTTCCTGAACGCACCGACCTTGCGCGCAGTCGGCAAACGCGTGGTGCTGTCGGGTCCGACCAATCGCGAACCTCTGGTTGGCATTCGCATTGGCATCGAACGGATTGCAGCCGCGGAACAGGTCGCGGCGCCTGTGAAGCCGCGAAAGCCTGCCGGTTCGGGGCGGGTCCGTGTGTTCCGCAGCCGGCCGCGCCAAGAGAGTCCGGTTACCTGAAGCGATCCGGACACTCAGACTTCGGAGCGCCGGCAAGCGACCGCAATCGGTCAGGGCACGGTTAAATGGTTCTCGGCACCATCATTGGCGCCCCAGCGCTCGTCGGACCTCGCTCACATATCGCGCTCGAGCGCCTGGCGGCGCAGGCGCTAACCGCTCAGGACTTTATCGCAGCATTCAAATATGCGGATCGACGCTGCCGTATTGAACCGCCGCCGGCCGCCCATTGCTTCATTCTCCGCGCGGAGGCGAACTGGAAGCTGGGACGCGGCGAAGCGGCGCTTGCCGACCTCACCGAAGCGCTTCTTGTCGATCCTTCCGACGTCGGCGCCAACCGTCGAATGCTTGCCTGGGCCACTGACGATCGGCGGCGGGTCGCGGCTGCCAGTCTGATAAGCCGTGACGGCAATCCGGCGATCCTGCGAGCTGCCATCGCTGAGCTTCGGCGTGCCGGGAATCGGCACTGGGCCGCCTGTTCGGTGTTTGACAATCATGTGACAGGTTGGATCGCCTGGACCAAGGCGGGCACGATCGAAGCGAGCCTTGCAACCGAAGACGGCACGTTAACGAGCCTTCTCGAGCCCAATTCATTTCATCCCTTGGCCAGCAGGGACGTTCAGGCGACCGCCTTTCTCGTTAGGCGGCCACCATCCAGGACCCCTCAGACGCTGACATTGAAATTCGACGGCGAGATCTTCCAGATCCGGCGGCTCGCCCCCAACCAGTCTCCGCAGGCGCGGGTCCGAGCACACGCGCGTCCCTCCGCTCCGCCAAGGCCACGCACCTCCGCCCCCACCGTCATCGTTCCTGTCTATCGGGACGTCCAAGCAACGATCGACTGCTTTGAAAGCCTCGTTAAGGCAAGAGCTTCGCGAGCGTCAAGAAAAGAGCCGTTCCGCATTCTGGCCGTCGATGATGCCAGCCCCGAGGTGGAGTTGCGACGCTATCTCCAAGAGCTTGCTGCGGCCAACACGATCGACCTCGTTGTGAACGCGGTAAACCTTGGCTTCGTCGGAGCGATCAATCGTGCGCTGGAGGAGCTGCCGACGGGCGACGTCGTGTTGCTGAACTCCGACACCGTCGTAGCACCCGGCTTTGTTGATCGATTGGCGGCGGTGGCGCGTTCGGCACCGAATATCGGGACGGTCACGCCGCTTTCCAATAATGGCGATATCTTTTCGTTCCCGATGCCGAATGACGTCAATCCGATGCCGAGCTATGAGCAAATACTCGAGATCGATCGCATCGCGGGCATTACCGGCGCCGGCGATGCAATCGACGTCCCAAGCGGCATCGGGTTTTGTCTCTATATCACGCGCGCCTGTCTCGATGCCGTAGGCGGGCTGTCGGAAACGTTTGAGCGCGGCTATCTCGAAGATGTCGATCTCTGCCTTCGCGCGCGCGCCAACGGCTTTCGCAACGTTTGCGCGCCGTCGGTCTATGTCGGGCATCACGGCTCTAAATCCTTCCAGCACGAGAAGCGAAGCCTGGTGCTTCGCAACCTGGGCGTTCTGGACCAGCGATTCCCGAACCATCGGAACGAAAGCCGCGCGTTTGAGAGCGCCGATCCGCTACGACCAGCGCGCGCAGCACTCGAGCGCGCGCTGCCCTGGTCGTCAGAACCGTCCGTGCTGATCGTCGGCAATCAACGCTCCTGCGCAGCCATAGCTGAGGAGCGAGCGCGCCACCTCCGGCAGCATGGCGAGCGCGTGCTTCTGCTCTTGCGAGAGCGCGATGTCTTCCATCTCAAGGCCGCGGACGGCACGAGCCCGCAATCGATTCATTTGAGGCTCGGCACGGAAACGGACATCGCCGACGCCGCCGAGCTCTTTAGACGGCTGCATGCAAAACGCGTCGACATCGTCGAGCCGAATCCGTTGCTGGAACTGATCGATCTGATGCGGGCACTCAACCTTCCGCTCAATTTCTGGTTGGTGAGAGGAAACCTTGGCGAAGCGGCCGTCTCGCTTCCCGGCGGGACGCCCCTCCTCGTTCCCAGCAAAGCGGCCAAGGCTTTTGCCCAGGCTCGGTGGCCCAAACGCAACATTGTCCTCCAGGATTGGCCAACTCCCTCGCTCGACCTGCCGCCGTTTTCCGGCTCGCGAAAATCGCTTGTGATCGTTCCCTCTGCGCCCTCGCCCGTATCCTTGCGCATCATGCGGAGCCTGGCGGATTGCCTGCAACGGCGGAAACCATCCCGATCGATCGTTATCGCTGGCACGACCTATGACGACGATCGCCTGATGTCGTATCCAAATGTCTTCATAACCGGCGCGGTTGCAGCCGGCGAGCTTGGCGATGTTCTGGCACCGCATGATCCGGGCTGGCTGCTCACCGATTTCGAAGAACCAATATTCGGCCATCCGCTGATTGAGACTGCAAAGCAAGCTTTAAGACCTGTCGCATATCGCGACTGGTCGGGCGGATCGCCCTGCCCGCGCAAAGGTGACCTTGCCCTTCCTGCCAATGTAGACGAGGCAGGACTTGTCGATGCGGTAGTCGATTGGGTCGAACACTCATGAGCATCGCGCGCGTCATCCACACCGCACCGGCGGCCAAACCGAAACTGATCAGCCGGCTCGCGCTCGCTCACGACGGTACTGTGTCGGGCTTCGTGTTCGATCCCGAGGCTCCCGAGCGCCGCTTCACCGTCGATATCCTGCTCGATGGTCTGGTCCTGAGAACGACCTACGCCGATTCCCTCGTCCCGGAGCTCTTTGAGCAAGGACTGGATGGCGCTTACGGATTCGCGGTGACACTCGAACCGGACCTGCTGCGCGCCGCGAGCGTCCTTGAGGCACGCCTCGCCAATCTTGGAACTTCCATCGGCCATCCCATCGACCTGGAGAATGACAGCGCACTTGTCGATCTTCGACCGACCAGCGAATTGCGCTGGCTGGGTGGTTTGCATTTCGAAGGCTGGATCGACAGCGAAATCGTCGCCCCCCTTGAAGCGATCGTCGATGGAGAAACCGTCGCACAGGTCCGCGCGACGGCCTGGACGCACATCGGCGACAATGCCAATGGGCAAGGATCCCGCAACGCCCGCGCTTTCGATTTCCATGTCCCGCAGCGCTTGGCCGACGGACGTGTCCATAGGATTGGATTGCGCAAAGAGGACGGCGAGCAGGTCCCGGCAACGGCAGTCTTTGTCGCGTTTCCCGATGGCCTTGCCAGAATGATTGACGCGATCGGAGGGCACGGAGCCGAGCGCCTCCGCGGCAAATTATACGATCAGCTCATTCCGGCCTCGCTTCCCCTCGCCGACTATGCGAATTGGCGCGATCGCTTCCCGTTGCCAGAACCGCAGACGAGCCGGCTTCAACTGGCTGTCGTCATCGCCGGCACCGACGGAACTCAGCAAACGCTCTCCACCCTGGAAACGCAGAGCCACGAAAACTGGACCGCAGGCGTGATCGACGGTCAGCCGCTTTGCATCGACAGTGACGCCCTCCTGGAGTTTCTCGAAGACGCCGCATCCGATGCGCAACACGTCGTCGTCACCATGGCGGGCATGTCGCTCGAACCGAACGCGCTGGCTCGCATCGCAGCCGCATTCGACGCCTATCCGGATGCTACGGCCGTGTACGGCGATCTTGACTTCCTCGCCGGCGATGGCCGGCTGTGGCCGCTTGCGTTTCCGGCGTTCGACTACGAGAGGATGCTCGAGCAAGGGTATTGTGCGCACCTGTTCGCGGTCCGACGAGAAGCGCTGCTTGCCGGGCTTGAGGCTCGTCCCGACAATCTCTATCGACTTTTCAACTGCCTGCTCGACCATACCGATCCACGACAGGCGAACATCCTGCACTTGCCGGGAGCCTTGGCGACGCTACCGAAATTCAATCGGGTGAATGCCGCCTCTCGGCTTTCAGCCGCGAGCCACGTGCATCTGCGCGCGCGCGGCATCGGGGCGGAGGTGAGCCAGCAGCAAGGCAATCTCTTCCCCGCGGTCCGAATCAAACGGTCGATCGCGCACGAGCGGGCGACCGTGATCATCCCGACCCGCGACCGCCTCTCGTTGTTGCGCACCTGCCTTGACAGCATTGCGCCGGCGGTCGAGCGCTGCCGTGCCGATATCCTCGTCGTCGACAATGATAGCGCCGACCCGGAGACGATCGACTATTTCGCAGATCTGCGCCGACGCGGTATCCGGACTTTGCGGATTGAGGGGCCGTTCAACTTCGCACGGCTCAACAATCAAGCTGCCACGATGCTCGACAGTGACGTCTTATGTCTGCTCAACAACGATATCGAGGCAAGCTCGGACGACTGGCTTGAGGAGATGCTGACGCGGCTGGCCGAACCGAACGTCGGTGCCGTCGGCGCGCTCTTAACCTGGCCCGGCGGCGTTGTGCAGCATGGCGGCGTCGTCTTGGGAATGAACTTCGCGGCGACCCACGCATACACCGACAGATTTGGCGATGATCCCGGTTTTGTTGATCAGCTACTCGTCGCGCACGAATGCAGTGCGCTAACCGCGGCCTGCCTCGTGACCCGACGAAACGACTATCTTGCCGTCGGCGGAATGGACGAAGCTCGCTTCGCGGTCGCATTCAACGATGTCGACTATTGTCTCCGCCTGCGCCAAACCGGAAAGCGCATTGTCTTCACGCCGCACGCGAAGCTGGTCCACGCGGAATCCGCCAGCCGAGGCAAGGACGATCGGGCGGACCGCCGAGACCGGTTCGAGCGTGAGCTCAGTCTGCTTCGCGCGCGCTGGGGCGAGTTGCTCAATGACGACCCGACCTACAATCCGCAGCTCTCACGCGATGGAATCCCCTATAGCGGCCTGGCTTGGCCCCCGGGACCGCGCGACCCCAGGTTCAACAATCTTCCTCCTGCACGCGACATACCGCCAGGATTTTAGCGGCATCGCAGGCCACAGCATCAAGTTCGCCCTAGAGCGCGATGACTTTTCTTATCGTCATCCCGCTCTAGCTCTTGGTTTGAGCGTGATCTTTTTCGGAAAACCGGTCTCCACTTTTCCGGATCACGCTCTAACCGCCGCCCCGACGACGTCGGCGAAAGGATATCGCCCTTTGCACGGACGGGTCGGACGGCGGCCGTCTTGTCTCGATCAACGTTGAGGCTTCAACAAATCCTACGCCACCTCGACGGCAGTTTGGCTGGCGCCGATCGCTTGCACCCGGGCGGCAAGCATAGTGCGCGTCCGAACGGGCACCTGACGCTGCGACTTCGCGCGCGGGTATGGCAACTCTCTGACCGATTTACCGTTTGGATAAAGGGCTTCGTGCTCCGCCCAATTGTCGAAATGCAACCGCTCGATGTTGTCGACGAACGTCTCGGCTGGCGTGCTCTCGGCGAGAATCAACGAGTGATCCTCGACCTCCACATGATAATAGGCGAAGGTCGTCGGTACATTGTGCTCTCGGACGATGGACGTGCCGTTGACTAGCGCGCTCGCCTGAATCAGAGCACCATCGACGAGGACCGCATGGTCCGGCGAAATCAGGAGATCCCGGGAGGGCACGCCCTCAGCCAGTGCGCCGGCCTTGATGCGGATCGGCAGGACGCGCATCTTGTCGGCGAACCTCGTCGAAACCGTCTGAATGCCGAGCCAGTCGACCGTCGCCACTCCACCATCCTGAGTTAAGACCTGGTCACCGCGCGTCAAAGTCTCGACAGGTACTTCGCCAGCCGGCGTGCCAATCAGAGTACCGGCCATGAAGCAGATGGTCGTACTGCCGCTGGTAATGGTCACATCACCGTTATGCCCGTTCAGCTTGCCCGAATACTGGGTGTCGGTCAAAAAAAACGAACGTCCATCGCCGTCCAGGATGATAATCCCGCTGATCGTGTTGCCGTGATCCTGAACGGTCGCTGCGCCAACGAAAGTGTATTTTCCCGTCTCAAGATCACCCAAATCAGCGCCAATCTTCGCGACCTTGATCTTGTCGCCGGCAAAGATCTCACCGCCGTTCGGATCTTTGACCTTCACGCCGCCTGCCACGTAATCCACAAAATCGGTCTTCGGATTGGCATCGTCAATTCGGTAGCTCGCCTTACCGCCGTAGGCCAATGCATAGGCGTAGTGAAACGTCTCGCTAGTCGCCATCGAACCCCTCACTCTGAATGTTATGGATAAGTTAACATTATAAAGACACGTTAGCGTTCCGATAACCTTTGCGCAATCCGGAAAGGGGCCGCTGAGACGGTTCGGCAAAATATTGCGATAATCTGCAAATTCGCTTATCGATCATCACTGATAATATCAGCATTGAAAGATAATTGGGAATGATGATTAGATCGTACCGGTGGAAGCCAGCCGGTGATCAGGAAGAAGCGCAGACATGGCTCGCCACCTACCATCCCATTTATCTAAGTAATAAAGTCCCCCTCCTCGGCCCCGGAGGATCGCAAGAGATTTGGGCCGGTCGAATCTTTGTGCTTAGCCAGACTAGCTGCGCGCATGCCGAGCTGGTCCGGGGGGCAACGGCGGTCTCAGGCCGCGCAGTCGATCACTTCGCCCTCCAAGTCGTGATGGGCGGCTTTGTTGAAATGCATCATCATGGAGGCACGGTGACTGCCCGCGCCGGGGATTTGCTTTTGTTGGACCTTCAGGCGCCGGTTCGGCTCATCCGCGGCACCGATAACGGTCCCAGTGCTGACCTGACGCTCTGGATACCGCGAGCGAGCCTGCCGGCGAAGTTCGCGGATCTGACCGCCAGACATGGCACGCTGGCCAAGGCAGCCGCCCCGGGCGCCTCCGTGGTCTCCGCAGCCTTGCAGGCCATGCTTGCACAGGTCCACCTTGTCACTGCCGCGGAGATGGATGAAATCGCGTCGGGCATTGCGTTGCTGGCGGTACAGATACTGACCTTGGAGGCGAGACGCAATTCAGCCGTTGAGCCTTCGGATTCGCTGCCTCTCGACAGCTTTGTCATCATCAGTCGCTACATTGAGAATCATCTTGCGGCGAAGGACCTGAGCGCCGACAGTCTGGTCAAGACGTTCGGCCTATCCCGAGCCTCTTTATATCGTCTCTTTGAACCAACTGGCGGTGTTGCATCCTACATCCGCGCACGCCGCCTCGCCCGCGTTCAACAGGAGATCACGGCTGGGGGACTCGGCAACAGACGGATAGCCCCGATCGCCTACGGCTACGGATTTCGTAGCATTCCCGCATTCAATCGGGCCTTTAAGAGCACGTACGGCCAAACGCCCCGCGAGGCGCTCACGGCGAAACGATCAAGCTTACCCTCCCCCGCTGGTTCGTCTCACGCGTTGGGACAACTTGCGCAATGGCTCTTGGACGTTTCGTGACAATCTTGCCGCGATAAATCCGGCCGTTGACAATTCCTCTTTGCGGGACGACGACTGCAGCAATAGCCCGCGCAACCGATGTCGGTTCATCTACGCCGGCGGTTAATGAATTGCGTCGCCCTCCACGATTAAGCCGTCTTTTTGAGCTGCTTTTAACAAACGGTCGTTGTTGTTTTAGCCGCCCGATCGTAGGCATGCACCCGTCGTTTAGCTGATTATCTGTCGCTTTTCTGTCATGTTTGATCTTGAAGACCGTTTCGCTTGGCTGATGCGCTCGATCTGTCCAATTCAAACGCTGGAGTCACACCCAGCATGAATGACGGACAGCCGGCAAAAATGCTTATCGAGCAAGGCCGGCGAATTCGAGCGACGGGCGATCGCACAGCTTCACTCGCCGCATTCCTCAGGGCGACGGAGAGCGACCCTTCCAACGTCATTGCAACCGTTGAAAGCGGCTATGATCACCTGCATCTGGCACAGATCCCTCAGGCACGCTCCATGTTCGAGCGCTCGCTCGCGCTGGATCCAGATAACAAGCCGGCCTTGATCGGCCTCGGTCATACCCTGCGACATCTGCGGGAGTTCGAAGGTGCCGCGCAATCGTTCCAGCGAGTCCTGCAACTTGAGCCTGGCCATGCCGGTGCCAACGAAGGACTGGGCTATGCGCTGAAATCCTTGGGCAGGAACGAGGATGCGCTCGCAGCATTCCAGGCTGCAGCCCGCGCCAATCCGAGAGACATCAGACCACATATTGAAGTTGCGCACATGCTGCGCGATCTCGGCCAGAACAAGGAGGCCGTCACCGCGCTGCGTGATATAGTCGCGCAAGACCCCAATAACACTGCCCATCTGTTGACGCTTGCGCGTTTGTTGCGGCAAACTGGCGCGGCAGTCGAAGCACTCGACACTTTCCGAAAGCTTGCGGAACTCGATTCCGCCAATCTCGGCTTCAGAATCGAGCTTGGGCATCTTCTTCGTGAAACCGACCTCATCGACGAGGCGCGGGACGTCCTTGAAAAGGTTCTGCAGGAGGCGCCTCTCAATATCAGCGCGCTGAATGCTCTCGGGTGGACGCACCGCAAGGCAAATTCTCTTGAAGCTGCCCAGGTCTGCTTCGAGAAAATTCTTGAGATCGAACCAACCAACGTCGGAGCTTTGCACGCGCTCGGTCTCGTCGAACGGCAGCGCGGCGGCCATGAAAATGCGCTCGTGCTGTTTACTCGCGCGAAGGAAGTCAGCCCAAAGGCCTTCCATATTCGCCTCGAGGTTTGTCACTGCCTTCAGAACTTGAAACGCTTCGGCGATGCCATCGACGAATTCAGAGAGGTTCTGCGCGAGTGGCCCCGAAGCCGCGAAGCTCATCTTGGCCTCGGTTATGCCATGCGCGCTTCCGGCAAGGTCGAGCAGGCCCTGGACGCGTTCGACGAAGCCGCCCGCGATGATCCCTCCCACCCAAACGGCTTGATCGAAGCGGGACATACTCTGCTCCGTCTTGGTCGACCAGCCGAGGCCGAGCAGCGGTTTCGCGGCGCGCTCGATCGATCGCCAGGCAACGCGGCCGCGTTGGTCGGTCTGAGCTATGCCCTCCGCCGCCTTAGGCGCGCCGGCGAGGCGGAAGAAGCTTTACGTCAAGCTCTTCGCCGGGAGCCTGGCAATCACGGTGCGCGTATCGCGCTGGCGCACCTTTTGGAGGCTGGATACCGCCTCGAAGAAGCCGCCGAACTTTTGCTAGAACTCATCTCCAGACAGCCGGAGCATGCCGACGGTCTCGCCGCGCTGGGCAATATCCGTCGGCGTCAGGGCGATCGCGAGCAGGCTTTGGCGTTTTTCCGCCGAGCTTCGAAGGCGGATCCGACGAATATATCTCGCCTGACCGACATCGCGATCGAGCTTCGCGACGTCGGGCGGTTTGAAGACGCCGAAATGCTGCTCGATAAAGTCCTCGCCGTCAGCCGGGCCGATGCGCGGGCATTGCTGCAGCGCGGGCAACTGCTGCGTCGCCAGGAACGCCGATCTGAGGCTCTTGCCGCCTTTTCGGAGTTGCTGAGGCTTGACCCAAACAGTGCGCAGGCGATGGTCGAAGCTGCCGCCGAAGAGCGTGCCCTCGGCCGCCCGCACGTGGCCAGGCAAGGGCTGGAAAAGGCATTGGATATCGAAGTCGATCACCTCGACGCGCTGCTTGCTCTGGCCGACATCGCCTCGCAGAGTGACGATGCCGATACGGCGCTTGCGCTGTATCGGCGGGCTGGCAAGTCGCATCCGACAAGCGTCTGGGCTCGGCTGGGCGAAGCGCGCGTCTGCTTTGAGCTTGGCGAGCGCGATCGGGCGTTCCAGGTCGTGACGGCGGCGCGCGAGTGCCTTGGCCCTCACCCTGAAATTGCGGGCGTCGAGGTTGAGTTTCTCAGGCATATGCGCGACTGGACGAGGGCTCAGGAAGTGCTCGATGAGGCGCTCGCCGACGCATCGCGGCCGAATTTCTGGTTGTGGTCCCACAAAGTGCAGATTGCGACGATGACCGGCCAGTACGACGCTGCCGCGCGTCTCCTGCAACAGGCGCCGGCATCGGACACGGTCGCTGAGGCCCGCGTGGCCCTGCTCGGCGGACAGCTTGCCGAGGCGCAGTTCCGCTACGAAGAGGCGATTTCGCTTTACCAGCAGTCGATCCGTTTGAATTCCGGAGATGCCTGGTCGCACTTCGAGCTCGCCCGCGCCGCCCTCATGAATCTCGACGTCGATGTCGCCCGTGCCGCGCTCGGCGCCTTCATCCAAGTCAGCCAATCGTCATTGTTGCTGCGCGGGCAGTCGCTCAGCCCATCGCAGAACCATGTCGGCCAGCTGCTCGATGAATTTCTGCTCGATAGTGAGGCTCTGGCGACGCTGCGCCGCATCCGCCTTCGTCCGCCCGATTCGCAATTCGAACCGTTGAGCGAATTGATCAGGCAACACCCGGACTATACGCCCGCAGCGCTCATCGCCGCGATCGCGCTGCGCCAGACCGGCCAGTTTCAGCAGGAAGCAACTGTCCAAAGCTCCCTGAAACGTACCATTCCCTCTACGATCGCGCAGTTCTGGGATGTTACGCCCCCGGAGGATGTCCGCGACCTAATGAAGTCATGGCAAGAGCTTCATCCGACGTATCAGTGGACATGTTTTGACGACCAGAAGGCGGTTGCGTTCCTGAACGAACATTACGGACGCGAGATCGTAGACGCCTATTTTCGCGCGCCACTCCCTGCACAAAAGGCGGACATCTTCCGTCTGGCATTCCTGGTTGCTCGTGGCGGAATCTATGCCGACGCGGACGATCGTTGTCTGATGCCGGTCGACAGCTTCATTCGACCCGATGCGACGCTGGTTGTTCATCAGGAAAATTACGGTTCCATCGGCAACAACTTCATCGCGGCAACGCCCGAGCATCCGGTGCTGGCTCGGGCGCTGGAGCTTGCTGCGGCGGCTATACGCCGCGGTGATCGCGACCTCATCTGGCTATCGACCGGTCCCGGACTGTTGACTCGTGCGTTTGCTCAAGAGTGGGCGGCGCAGCGGCCGGTAGGCCTACTCCGAAGAACGCAGGTGATGAACCTCGGAGAGCTGCAGCGCTCGGTCGGAATCCACTGCCCGGTCCGCTACAAGTCGACCGAACTGCACTGGAGCCGATCGGCCTTCGCACAGAAGGCCCTCCGCCGGCGAGGGTAAATCAGTCGTCAGCGGCTCGCCGGTGCTTGTAGCATGACCGCGAACTCCTCGAGCTCCGCTGTCAAGGCATCCTGCCAGGCCGGCGTGGTCACTCCGAACTGATCTTTCAGGCGCGACAGATCGAGCCGAGAATTGCCGGGCCGCTTGGCCTTGGTCGGGAAATCGGCGGTCGCGATCGGAACGATGGTCTCCACGGCGAGCTCCACACCGCGCGACTTCAGGCCGGCGACGATGGCGCTCGCGAAGCCATGCCAACTGGTCTCGCCGGTGCAGACAAGGTTAACCACACCACTGTTGCGCACAAGGAGCCCGTTCAAGTCCGAAAGGTTTGGCAGCACGATGCCGGCGATCGCGTCGGCAATCGCGCTCGCCGACGTCGGGGCGCCGATCTGGTCGGCGACGATGCGCAGCTCTTTGCGCTCGCCGGCCAGCCGCGCGATCGTACGCAGGAAGTTGGCTCCCTTGGCGGCATAGACCCAGGACGTGCGCGCGATCAGATGCGGCCCGCCGGCCGACTGGATCGCCGCGTCGCCGGCCAGCTTGCTGGCGCCATAGACCGAGAGCGGGTTCGTGGGGCTGTCCTCGCGCCACGGCTTGTCGCCAGAGCCGTCGAAGACATAGTCGGTGGAGAAATGCACCAGCGGCACGCGATGCTGTGTCGCCCATTTCGCAATCATCTCCGGCGCCTTGGCATTGACGAGGAAGGCGAGTTCGCGTTCGTCTTCGGCGCGATCCACTGCGGTATAGGCCGCAGGGTTGATGATGAGATCTGGTCGGAAACTGCCGAGCCTCTCAGCGAGCGTCTCAGGCTTAGATAGATCAAACTCCGCGCGGGGCGGCGCGATGGTCGTGCCATGCTTCGCCAGCAACGGCAGCAATGCGCCGCCCACCTGGCCGTTGGTGCCCGTCAACAAGATCCGCATCAGATTTGCCCATAGACTGGAAGGTTTTTGACGTCGGCTAACAGCGGTGCCACCGCGTCCTTGGCCGACAAAGACGGCTTTTCGACGCCCCAGTTGATGCCGATCGCGGGATCGTCCCAGCGGATCGAGACCTCATCCTTGGGACTGTAAAGATCGTCGCATTTGTAGAAAAAATCGGCGGTTTCGGAGAGAACGACAAAGCCGTGCGCGAAGCCACGGGGGACCCAGAGTTGTCGCCTGTTCTCTTCGCTCAATTCGACGGCAACATGGCGTCCAAAATTCGGGCTGCCGACCCGCACGTCGACGGCGACATCCAGCACCTTGCCGCGCAGCGCGGTGACCAGTTTGCCCTGCGTAACCGGATTCTGCAGATGCAGCCCGCGCAGCACGCCAAAGCTCGAGCGTGACATGTTGTCCTGCACGAAAGGCCGCGCGATCCCGTGCTCCGCGTAACGGAAGGACTGATAAGTTTCGAGGAAAAAGCCGCGCTGATCGCCGAACAGCTTGGGTTCGATGATGAGGACTTCAGGAAGCTCGGTCTGGATGACATTCATTTTACAACACTTCGAAATTGCTGGCTCACGATGCTATCACTGCATTGATAACAACCTTGTGCACTTCACATTATATGTTATGTTTTGTGATGGCAAAACGTGAGGGGCTATGAAGGGCATTATCCTCGCCGGCGGGACGGGCTCACGCCTTTACCCAGTGACGACGGTCGTATCAAAGCAGCTTCTGCCCGTCTTCGACAAGCCGATGATCTATTATCCGCTGTCGACGCTGATGTTGGGCGGAATTCGGGACATTTTGATCATTTCGACGCCGCAAGACAAGCCGCTGTTTCAGCGGCTGCTCGGTGACGGCGACGAGATCGGCTTGCGCTTCGCCTATGCCACGCAGGAGACGCCCCGTGGGCTTGCGGACGCATTCATCGTAGGCCGCGACTTCATAGGCTCGGACTCGGTCGCGCTTGTGTTAGGCGATAACATTTTCTACGGGCACGGATTGCCGGAGATGCTGTCTGCCGCTTCGTCCCGCAACCAGGGCGCGACCGTGTTCGGCTATATCGTCAATACGCCCGAGCAATACGGGGTGGTTGAGCTCGATCACACCGGCCGCGCGCTCTCGATCGAAGAGAAGCCGAAACAGCCGAAGTCGAACGTAGCCGTCACTGGGCTATACTTTTATGACAACGACGTCGTCGAGATCGCGGCTCGGATCAAGCCGTCGGCCCGCGGCGAGATCGAGATCACCGACGTCAATAACGCCTATCTCGAGCGCGGTGATCTCTATGTCGAGGTGCTCGGCCGCGGCTTTGCCTGGCTCGATACCGGTACGCATTCCTCGCTGGTCGAGGCGAGCCATTTCGTCCAGATCCTTGAGCAACGCCAGGGTTTGCGCATCGCCTGCCCCGAAGAGATCGCGCTGCGCCAGGGTTATATCTCGCTTCAATCGTTCGAGAAGGTCGCCGAGAAGACCGCGAAAAGCAGCTACGGCGAGTATCTGAAGTCCGTTGCCCGCTCGTATCAGGGCTGATTCCACTGCATGGAGGCGATAGATCATGCGCTTTAAGGGCTCGACTATTTTTGTCACCGGCGGCGCCGGCTTCATTGGTTCAGCCGTGGTGCGTCATCTCCTGCGCGACAGTCACGCCCGCGTGGTCAACATCGACAAGCTCACCTATGCCGCCAATCTCGACTCGCTGCCGGCAGCGAAAGAGAACCTGAACTACGCCTTCGAGAAGCAATGCATTTGCGATGGCGCCGGGCTCCGCCGCCTGTTCGAGAAATACCAGCCCGACGCGGTGATGAACCTCGCCGCCGAGAGCCATGTCGACCGCTCGATCGATGGCCCCGGCGAATTCATCCAGACCAACATCGTCGGCACCTTCACCATCCTGCAGGAAGCGCTGCGCCATTGGCGCACGCTCTCGCCCGAGAAGCGTGAGCAATTCCGCTTCCTCCACATCTCGACCGACGAGGTGTTCGGCTCGCTCGGCGACGANGGCTTCTTCACGGAAACCACGGCNTATTCGCCAAACTCGCCCTACTCCGCGAGCAAAGCCTCCTCCGACCATCTGGTGCGCGCCTGGCGCGAGACCTACGATTTGCCGACGCTGGTCACCAACTGCTCGAACAATTA
>NZ_AXAP01000202.1 GCF_000472865.1 Bradyrhizobium elkanii WSM2783
ACCTCCATGACTGCTCCGATTGCTTCCGGCTGGAGCGTTTGCCGGGTGGGACTTGCACCCACTGGAAAGCGCCGCCTTGTCACGGCGCACACCCATTGCGGACCTTCGCGAATGTTTGCTCTTCCGCCGCTTCCAGGGGTACACCGGACATCAACCGTCGTAACCCCCGCCGCTGGAATTTATGAGTACACGGCCTCGTCAATCGTTCAGTGGCTCCTCCGTTACGAATGACTATGCTCCGGAATTCTGTTTACTTCATCGCGCCATCGCTGTTGGAGATGTCGGCGGCTACTTTCCACTCGCCGCCGACCTTCGTCCAAACGGTAACGTATTTGCCGACGTCTTTCACCATTCCTTTATTGTCGTCGAAGCTCAGCTCATAAGTACCGACGTCATAAGCCATGTCGCCATCGTTCGAGACAATGAGCTGAGTGGAGGCGAAGGTCAGGTTGACATTCCTCATGCTGAGCAGTCTCTGCCAGGCGGCGGTGATGGCCACAGTGCCCCGCGCGAGTGGCGCATTGGCGTTGAGCATCGCACCGTCGGACGCATAGAATCCCGCGCAGGCGACCGCGTCTTTAGCCCGCACCGCCGCATCCCATTTCTGGCCCAACTCGCGAATCTTTTGCTCGTCAGCGGACAGGTCAGCACGCACCGGGAGCGCCGCTGCCTTGTCGGCGCAGACCGCGATGCCGATCAGGAGCAGCAGCGTCAAAATCGACAGCGTTCTCCAGGATAGCATCTTCACCTCCATCATCAATATGGGGGGCGGGACGACTGAAGCCTGACCGCTTCGTCGCTCCGGCATTCATCGAGATATCCACCACCCGACAAGAATGAGCTTGCAACGCCGGCGAGGGAAATCACCTCTCGCCATAGAGTCGATAGACGATCGTTATTGCCGCCGCGTGATGCCGTAGCGACGAATGCCACCAGCCGCCTCTACAGAGACTTCTAAACCCGTTGCCGCCGTTGGACCAATCGAGGTTGCGCGTCCCGACGCGCCGCCGTCCTTGACCATGACCCCGGCATTACGGTGGATTTGTCGTGCGCCACGTCGCCGACGGGACGCCGGACCGAGGTAAGAGAGGGAAAGACATCGCCATTTGCAGATGGGGGCAGGATGCCTGCAAGAGAAATTTCGGAAATCCGGAGTTGCGTTCAGGTGTGGTGGTGGCAGGAAGCCAGGTCTGCCGACTCGCCATTCGATCCGAGCTGAACCCGAACGCGCGAGGTCGCCTGTTGGCCCCTTTGAGACATGCCGTCGGACTCTGACAATGTCCGCTTATTGGGGAAGACCCGAAGCACGGATAAGCGGCGCGAATGGCCTTTTCGGACAGAGCGCGATGTCCGTCATGTGTCCCCGAATGCGCTTCAAAGTGGACAACCCGGATTATCGGCGGACGTAGTCGACGATCGGAAAGAAGCCCGGCGCTCAAAAGGGAGCCGGGCGAGGACCAGCGCACGCCATCGTCGTGCAGCTCACGAACAGGCTTGCGGGCTGCCGGCACCGCATTGATCGCATGGTCCATTGAGCCGGCTGACCTCGTTACTTTAACGAATTCGCGCGGCTCAGCAGCGGCACCAGACCGTTTTCATGCGCGGAGATATTACAACAACGGTTAGTTGGTCTCATTATCCGTCGAGCGAAAGCTCCTTAGCTCCACATTTGGAACACAAAACCCATATATCCGCATCACGCTTTACTTCCCCTGTTCCCTGGCGAATTGCAACTGAGCCCTCCAGCCTCGGAGTCCTGAGATGCAAGAGTATTGCGCCTACGTCGTTGGACCAGACGGCCACATCATCAACCGCATAGACCTGCTCTGTGAGAGCGAAGATCAAGCTAAACAGTGTGCCGTGCGATTGGTGGACGGCCAGAACATAGAGCTATGGCAACGCGACCGCCGGATCGCGGGATTTAAAAGGCGACACTAGGCCGCCGCGCCGGCTCGGTCTTCCTTGTCCTCGCCACGCAGTACGATCTTGAGCGCATCATCGGGGAGCGGTCGT
>NZ_AXAP01000203.1 GCF_000472865.1 Bradyrhizobium elkanii WSM2783
TCAGCCCTCCAAGAGCCGACCACCCATGAATCATTGAAAAATTGATTCGGGAATCCTATAAAACGCCGCAAAATCAACAATCTGCCAAAGTAGTGTTAGGACGCGGACTCATTAAGGCGCAGCCATAGCCTGATTGACGCGAGTTGAACGAAGGCAAGGTAGTTGGCAGCAAGCCTGTCGTAGCGCGTCGCCACCCGACGACATTGTTTGATCCTGTTGAAGAACCGCTCGACCTGGTTGCGAGCGCAGTAGAGATAGGGGCTGAAGCAGATCGGATCGCTGCGATTGCTTTTCGGCGGGATGTTGGCCCACGCGCCTTCTTCATGGCAAGCTCCCTGATCCAGTCCGCATCATAGCCACGGTCGGCAAGCAGCATTGACCCGACTTTCAGACGAGACAGCAGTTTTCTGGCAAGTCGAACGTCGTGGGCCTCACCGGGGCTCAGCGCCAGCCGTACCGGCAGACCATTGCTATCGACCATCGCATGGATTTTGCTCGTCAAGCCGCCGCGTGACCTCCCCATCGATTGGCGCTGGTTTCGTGTGATGCAGGCTCCATGCTGATGCACACGGACAATGGAGGTGTCGATCATCTGGACAGCGGCATCGTGGGCAGCGGCAAATGCGTCTATGATGCGGCCCCAGACGCCAGCCCGCCGCCAACGGACGAAACGGTTATAGCAGATCGTGTAAGGGCCAAAACGATCCGGCAGATCGCGCCAAGGTGCCCCGGATCGCAGGACCCAGAAGATGCCGTTGAGGACCCGTCTGTCGTTCACCCGAGGAACGCAACGCGGCTTGTTCGGCAGCATCGGTTTGATGGTGGTCCATTCATGGTCGGCGAGTTGGTAGCGCATGATTCGGGCCCCCAGTTCGGGGTTTGAATCACGGCAGTCCGGCCAAACGCAACGCTCCTGGCCGCTCTTGGTGCGGCGCTTACGGACAGGAGCGGACATCAACCAGTCGTCAATCTCTGCCAAATGCGTCCAAAATGATGCGGAGCAGAACTCAGGGTCTTTGTACCATTGCAATCAAATTCAGCTGGTTTGGTGCTGGCCTGCATTGCACCAGAAATCGCGGAACTCCAAACCGTCGGGCGAGTTACAGAACCGCCGAGAGGATTGAACGATGAGCGGCAATCTCGTCGAGTTCGCAGTAGCACGCAGATTTCTGTTCACCGCGCTCGTCCGTTATTCGGCAGTACTTGAATAGAGAGGCGACAATGAAAGCACCCCTTCTTCTTGCTGGCGCACTAATCATCGGATGCGCCGCCCCAGCACTGGCTGATGAGTACTACGTCGTACAAGGACCCAACCGTCACTGCACGATTACCACCACGCGCCCGGCGGACAAGGAAGTCGTGACGCAGATCGGTCCAATGGCCTTCACGAGCCGCGTGGAAGCTGAAGACCGCATCAAGCAGACCAAAGTCTGCGATGAAGGCACTGTTGGTAGCACTAGCGGCACTAGCAGCACGACCGTTATCAAAGAGAAGTAGTCGGCGGCCTCATTCCTGATCGATTCTGGCGATGCCGAGTCGCGCCCAGTCCTGTCGGCGCGACTTTTTTTGTTTGCAGACCACCTTGTTGGAGCCCTCTTTCAGACCGTCTGATCGGCTCCCGCAGGGGCGCTGAAAAGGTGGGTTGAGTGTCACCTCTTGGCCCATCGCAACATATTGCGCTGCCGCCCGAACTCGGTCGCTATAGGGGCAAAGCAGACATTGCTTTTGTCGCATCTCGCCGCCGGGTTTATGGGTACACCGGCCTAGCACTACTTTGGCAGATTGTGTTTTCGCCGCTGTTTTTCACGGATTTGCTTTCGGCAATATGGGCACTGCTGAGACGGCGGCCGAAGGATG
>NZ_AXAP01000204.1 GCF_000472865.1 Bradyrhizobium elkanii WSM2783
ATCCCGAGGGGCCCTCCCTCATCGCTGTCACAGCTTGTGCTCACAGATTATCAGATCATCACGATCATCCTTTCTGTGTGCTTCTGCAGCACACTATCGTCGGCGTGGATGCGTTCCGCGCTCATGACGTGGATCCGGATGGCCTCAATAATGGGATCGAGTGCTACCACGCAGGCGCCGACCCGATCCGCCAGGGTCGAGACGTCGATCTCGATCCCTTCGCGGGCATAGGTCTTGCTCTGCCGGTTCAACGGCTGATGCAGTAGGAACTTGTTGACCAGCACCATCGCCAGCAGGCTCGGCCCGGCGAAGCCTCGCGGGATCGGATGGGAGGGCGCCGGCGCCTCTGTGATCGCCTCGCAATCTCGGCAGGAGAACTTTTCGCGGACATGCTCGATAATCTTCCAGCGCCGCGGCTCGCATTCCAGGGTCTTCGACACCACCTCGCCGAGCTTGTGCAGCCGTTCACTGCCGCACTTGCCACACGCGCAAGGCATGGGTTCGACGATACGTTCGACCGGCAGGTTATCCGGTAGGGGGCGTCGCGGCGGCCGTGGATTTTGCGCGCGCTTCTGTTTGGCGGCTTCTGGCGCTGCGAACTCGGCTTTGGTTTCCTGCTCCGCCTGAGTCTCTTCAAGATCTTCGATGGCGAGTTCGAGCTGCTCGACCAGCAGCTTGCCGCGTTCAGAAGATTGCCCGAACTGCTCGCGCCGTGCCTTGGCCAGCATCAGCTTCAGCCGCTCGATTTCCAGCCGGCCGACGGTCACTTCGCTCTTCGCCAGCGTCAGCTGTTCGCGCTGCGCAATGATCATCGCATGCGCAGCGGCAAGGTCGGCGGGAAGTGCATTGGCGGGCGTCGTCACGAGGACGATCAACCATATTCGCCGCAAAAAATCCCGCTGGATTCCTGCCGTGAGTCAAAGAGACACAGCTTAACCGGAAGCCTGTGGACGCCAGGTTGCCTGCAGCATCCGCCAGTCAATTCCGGACAGGAGATAGGATAGTTGCGCAACGCTGATCGTCACAACGCCGTCCGCCAGCGATGGCCACAAAAAGCGGCCGCGCTCCAACCGTTTCGTGAACAGACACGCGCCCTGGCCATCATGCCAAATAATCTTGATCAGGTCGCCGCGACGGCTCCTAAAAACGTAAAGATCACCAGTGTGCGGATCACGCTTCAAGCTCTCCTGAACCAGACGCGCAAGGCTCGGGAATCCTCGGCGCATATCTGTATGGCCGGTCGCAAGCCACACCCGCACATTACCCGGTATGGCAATCATCGGCGTTCAAGCACCTCGAGGACCCGCGCCAGCGCTTCCGGATCGACGTGCGCATCCACTCGGATGCGTCGCCGGTTGCCAAGATCGATCTCGATTAACCCAATACGCGCGGCCGCCACGGAGCGCACTCGGCCGTCACCCGCAGGCAAAAGCTTCGGAGTTTCCTCCACTTCCGTAGCGACGATCTGCACCGGCGCAAAAGATGGTACAACCTGCTCTGATGTCCGTGCTTGTCGACGCCAGGTAAACACTAGGCTGGCCGCTACTCCGTTGCGACGCGCAACCTCCGTCACCTTCGCGCCCGGCGCCAACGTCTCCTCAACAATCCGCGCCTTGTCATCCTGCGACCAGCGCCGCCGCCGCTCCAGTCCGCCCAAAACCTCGACCCGCATCGCCTGATGACCTTAAAGCTAGACTTAAGGTCACACGCTTCGCGAATTGAGCTATGGCGGAATCTGGGTGATGACGGCCTGAGAAGGGCGGCGTATCGAGGCGGGTAACCAGCCAGCCAGAACCTCTTATGCAGAGCGATAC
>NZ_AXAP01000205.1 GCF_000472865.1 Bradyrhizobium elkanii WSM2783
AAGGCTATCGAACGCACCACGGATCAAACAATCCTGGTTCCCGGTCATGGGCCGGTCGGCAACCGCGCTCACTTGATTGAGTTTCGCGACATGCTGGTCTCGGTGCGCGATAAGGTCGCTGCATTGAAGTCACAGGGGAAGTCCCTCGAAGACGTCATAGCGGCGAAGCCGACCGCGGCCTTCGACGACAAATGGGGACGATTCGTGATCGGTCCGGAATTCTTCACCAAGCTTGTGTATGAAGGATTGTAGACAGTAGCCGTGGCCGTGCCGCCATCGAACAAAAGGGCAGATCGCTGCCACGGGGCAATCCAGGCTGCAGTGAAATTGAAACGCTGCCTCGCGAGTTGGAATATTAGCAAAGAGGCGTGGCCGGCCTTAATCTTGACGCTGCACCGCTGCAATGGAGTGACACATGTCTGAAAGCTTGGTGGTCGTCGTCTCCTCTCGCCATTTCGATGACACGCTGAATGCGCTGATCGCCAGCGTGAAGCACAGGCAGGTCGAGGTGTTCGGCATGGTCGATCACGCCGCCAACGCGCAGGGCGCTGGCCTTACGCTTGGCCGCACCACCGTGGTGACGTTCGGCGGGGCCAAGGCCGGCACGCCTCTGATGCAGGCGCACCAGACGCTGGGCCTCGACCTGCCATTGCGCGTCTTGGTCTATGAGACCGCCGAAGGCCAGGTCCGCATCGCGTATCGCGAACCCCGCGACATCCTGGCCGGACAGGGCGTGGCGCCGGACGCCTTCCCTTCGGTGGGCATCATGTCAGCCATGCTGGCGGCGGTCTCGGCCGAGGCCGCCGGCGGGAAACCCGAATAGGCGCAGAGCGCCAGGGCAGTCATCAAATCGAAACGGATAAGGAGATCCGCAAACGGTTCGGTCACGCACCCGGTGTTCATATGCAGGACGACAACGCCAACCTGGTGCGTGACAAGGCACGAAAGGACGCGTTAGGCCCACGACGCCGCCCGACTCGGCGGTCTAAACCGGTGTCAGCATGATGAAATATGCACGCTGCCACGCGTGATGAAGTTTTCGCTATTGCTTGATCTCAACCGACGATGTGACTTTCGAACGGCAATCATCTTGCGGAACGCCTTGTACCTGTGCCAGCGTCCTCGAACCGCGCTTCGAAGGCAAAGCCCTACCAGGGACCCAGGCGCATGCGGCGACAGCTGAACGTCACTTGGACACAAGGCAACAGGAGGACCGCCGTGATCGACAGACGCACCTTTATACGGTCCGGAGTTATGCTTGCAGCATCCGGTGCCGTTCTGCCATTTTCATCAAATTCAGCTTTGGCTGAGACCGTGACGTTGCCGTTCGGCAATGGCGAGCGGCCGCTGGTCAGATACCCTCAGAAGCGTTTGATGATCGGCCTGACCAGCCGACCCCCGCAGTTGGAGACGCCGTTCTCGGTGTTCAATGAAGGTGTGCTCACGCCGAACGATGCGTTCTTCGTGCGCTACCATCTCGCCGATATTCCTCTAGAGATTGATCCGGATACGTTCTCCGTTGAGATCAAAGGGAAGGTCGACAAGCCGTTGAAGCTGTCACTGGCCGAGATCAAGAAGATGCCGGCCATTGATCTCGTGGCAGTCAATCAATGTTCCGGCAATAGCCGGGGATTTTCGGATCCACGCGTCGGCGGTGGTCAGCTCGCCAACGGCGCCATGGGCAATGCACGTTGGCGCGGCGTGCCGCTGAAAGCGGTACTCGATAAGGCCGGCGTGCAGCAGGGCGCCAAGCAGGTGACGTTCGGCGGCCTCGATGGTCCGGTG
>NZ_AXAP01000206.1 GCF_000472865.1 Bradyrhizobium elkanii WSM2783
GAGTCACGGCTACACCACTAAGGCACCGCCAGACGAAAGGGGCGGCAACAGATATGTGTAGCCTAAAGCCACCGCGCCACATCTCGACTCCACCAGACTCCGAAGTGCCTGTCAGGCGCGAGCCTAGTCCGCTTTTCCTCCAGAGCCCGACCTAGGCTCAGGCTTCGTCAGTTGACAGGTGCGGACCAGCCACGATCGTTCACAAATCACGCGTTGTGGAATGCTGTGAGAGAGCTTTTCCGTCTTTCGGAGTGCGCTTGCCTCGAGAGCGGAGGCAGAACCGCCCCTTATCCATCACTGCGTCCGCGCGGCAAGAGCGAGCGTCATAGTCAATGCGTGATTCTGATGTTTAGAGAGTTGCAGCGGCGAAGAAGAAGCCCGACTTGCGACAAATTGCGCGTGGGCTCCTCCTTGGAGCATTGCGGAGACAGAAGCTCCGCTGGCCTCTTCATTGGGCGAAATAGCGATGAGAGAAGCAGGAAGTCTCGCAACGCACAACGTTTAGCTGCATTGCAACAACGGCTCAGCGGCCCTTGCCCGGTCGTCTTCCGACAACGGTGGTGTTTCCGCGGCCAATCACCCAAGGTCGGTCTGACGGCGAAACCGAGATTCATCATTCTTCAACCGCATGCGGTAGGTGTTAAGCTTTGGAAGCGACCCCAACGGCTCTGGTAAAGCCTGACAACGGCTGGGAGGGAGCGATGGCCGACAAACAGATCCAGCCCACCTGGGATCCCATTGCCCTTGCGGCGCAACTGCAGAACATCGCAAAACAAAGCCAGCTCCTGATGCAGCGCTTTGTGTCGCATCAGCCGGACGCGGTTAAGTTCGGCATCGGCGACCCGTCAGCGCTCGGGTTCGACTTTTTCGAGCTCACAACGAGGATGATGACCGACCCGGAGGCAGTCGCCCGCGCCCAGATCGACCTATTCTACGACACGCTAGGGATCTGGCAGAAAACCGCGGAACGCATGCTCATGCTGCGTGCAGGCGAGGCCGATGCTCCGAAAGACAAACGCTTCAAGCATCCGGACTGGAGCGAGAACGCTATCTTCGACTTTGTGAAGGACAGTTATCTCGTTGCGGCGAAGTCGATTCTTTCTGCAATCCGCGCAATTAAAGGCATGGACGAGGCCAGCGCTCGCAAGGTCGATTTCTACGCGCGCCAATTCGTTGATGCTGTGTCGCCCTCCAATTTCGTCGCGACCAATCCCGAGGTCCTCACCGCGACCCTGGAGTCGGGCGGACAAAACCTGCTGCGTGGTTTGGAGAACCTTCTCGTCGATCTGGCGCGCGGCGATGGCCGGCTTGCGATTACAATGACCGATATGAAGGCGTTCCGTCTCGGCGAAAACATCGCAACGACGCCAGGAAAAATCATCTACCAGAACGAGTTGATGCAATTGATCCAATATGCGCCGTCGACCAGCGAAGTTCGGAGGCGGCCACTGCTCATCGTGCCGCCGTGGATCAATAAGTTCTATGTTCTCGATCTTCGGCCGAACAACTCCTTCATCAGATGGGCCGTCGATCAGGGACACACGGTGTTCGTCATCTCCTGGGTGAATCCCGATGAGAGGCTCGCTGAAAAGAGCTTTGAACATTACATGCTCGAGGGACCGTTGGCGGCACTGGACGCGATCGAGTCCGCGACCGGAGAGCGTAGCGTCAACACGATTGGCTATTGCCTCGGCGGAACCCTGCTTGCCTCGACGGCGGCTTTTCTGGCCGCGAAGGGCGACGACCGGATTGCAAGCGCCACCTATTTCGTGAC
>NZ_AXAP01000207.1 GCF_000472865.1 Bradyrhizobium elkanii WSM2783
GGCGCGGCAGACACTATGGGGATTTGAGTGCTGCGGGCGAGTTGGCCGATCGAGTTCGAACCGATGCGGCGAGTTGCGCGCCGGTGTTGCGGTCGTTGAATGAATGGTGGGCAGCGTCGAACTCTAGGAACTGTTGGCGGATTGGCGATGACATAAGAGCGTTCGGGTGCACTCCGCCGTGGCCAGTCGATGGGCAGCTGGCGAGATGACCAGTTTTGCGGAATGGCGGTCGCGCGGTCATGAGGTGTCGATCCTGATGAGGCGGGTTGGCGCGGTCGATTGATGGCGAGGCGTTGCGCCTGGCTCAAAGACTTCGATGACGATCATGCGGCCGCCGCAGCATGGACATGGTGGCTTGCTGATGTCGGCAATGGTCTCGGCGGCCTCATCCTCACGATCTTTGACGGCGAGCAGCTCGCGCGCGCGTTCGATATTGCCGGCGCAAGCGCCGCGCGCCAGCAGGCCGTAGTGGCGGATGCGGTGGAAGCCCTTTGGCAGCACGTGGATGAGGAAGCGGCGGATGAACTCGAAGGTAGCGAGCGTCATGCGCTTTTGACGGTCGCGGCCCTTGACCGGTAATCCTTCCACCTGAAGGCGACGCCGTGTTGGTCGAAGGCGATCAGGCGGCTGTTGGCGATGGCGACGCGGTGGGTATAGCGCGACAGATAGGCCAGCACGGCCTCAGGGCCGCCGAACGGACGCTTGGCATAGACGACCCACTCGGTCTTGCGAAGCGGTGCAAGGAATGCGGCGAATGATCGCGTCGCGGCGAGATGAGCGTCGTCGCCGAAGAAGCTCAGGCGCCCCGCCTGATGGAGGGCAGCGAGGCGCTCCAGGAACAGCCGCCGGAACAGGCGTGAGAGCACGCGCACCGGCAGGAAGAAGCCGGGCCGGCAGGACACCCAGCGCTGGCCGTCAGGCGAGATGCCGCCGCCCGGCACGATCATGTGCACATGCGGATGGTGGGTCATGGCCGAGCCCCAGGTGTGCAGCACGGACGTAATGCCGATCCGGGCTCCCAGATGCTTCGGGTCGGCAGCGATGGTCAGCATCGTCTCGGCCGAGACCTTGAACAGGAGATCGTAGATGGCAGCTCTGTTCCGGTAGGCGATGTCGGCGATCCGAGCCGGCAGCGTGAACACGACGTGATAATACGGCACCGGCAGCAGCTCGGCTTCGCGGTCGGCGAGCCACTGCTTGGCCGCGGCGCCCTGGCACTTCGGGCAGTGCCGATTGCGGCAGGAGTTGTAGGCGATGGTCGTATAGGCGCAGTCCGCGCAGCGCGCGACATGGCCGCCGAGGGCTGCTGTGCGGCAGCGCTCAATGGCCGACATCACCTTGAGCTGGTCGAGGCTGATATGGCCGGCATGGGTCTGACGCCATGCCGGGCCATGGTTGCGGAAGATATCCGCAACCTCCA
>NZ_AXAP01000208.1 GCF_000472865.1 Bradyrhizobium elkanii WSM2783
TCGCTCTGCATAAGAGGTTCTGGCTGGCTGGTTACCCGCCTCGATACGCCGCCCTTCTCAGGCCGTCATCACCCAGATTCCGCCATAGCTCTGGTGGACGCCCTCTCCATCGAACCGCATCCCAGCTTAAGCGGAGAACATCATGATTTCACCCTACACGATCAACATCCCTGACGAACGGCTCGCCACGATCAGAGCCAAGGTCGAGGCTTATGACTGGAGCCAGCTGCCGGATGCGGGGGGCTGGTCAGCGGGGGTCGGGGTTGATGACCTCAAGCGGCTCGCCGCGTATTGGCGGGACAGCTACGATTGGCGTGCGGTCGAACGGCGCCTCAACGCACTCCCCAACTTCACGGCCGACGTGGAAGGCGAGCACCTCCACTTCGTTCATGTGAAAGGCGACGGCTCCAAGCCGCCCGTCCTGCTTCTCCACGGCTGGCCGGGCTCGTATCTCGAGTTCGAGCGGCTGTTGCAGCCGCTCGCAGCGGACGGGCACGATGTTGTCGTCCCCTCGCTTCCTGGCTTCGCGTTCTCCAACCCGATCACGCGCCCGATCGGCCCGCGGCGGGCTGCTGCGCTCGTGCATGGGCTGATGATACAACTTTTCGGCGACGCGCGGTATTTCGTTCAAGGGGGCGATTGGGGCCACGGCATCGCGGCCTGGGCAGCGCATGATCGACCGGACGCTCTGCTCGGCATCCATATCAACATGATGACCGTGCGTGCGGTGGATGCCGCTCCGACGACCGACGAGGAGAAGTCCTTCGCCACCAAGCGTGCCGCGATTGCCGATTGGGAGAGCGCCTACTTTCACGAGCAGGAAACCCGGCCGCAGACGCTCGGCGTCGCGATGGCCGACAGCCCGGTCGGAGCGGCGGGCTGGATACTCGAAAAGTTCGGCAAGTGGGCCGATCTTCCGACAACCGCCGACGGCGACCCCGACATCTGGAGCAAGTTTTCCGAGGAGGAACTCCTCACCAACATCATGCTCTACATCGCGCCGGCATCGTTCGTGACGGCAACCTGGATCTACTACGGCAGCCGGCTTGAGGAGTCGCGGATGCTTCCGGCCGGCACCCGCATCCAGGTGCCGACCGGCGTTGCGGCCTTCCCCGATCCAGTGTTCTTGCCGCCGCCGCGCTCGTTCGCGGAGAAGACCTACAACATCGTGCATTGGACCGACATGCCGCGGGGCGGGCATTTCGCCGCGCTGGAAGAGCCAGAACTGATGCTGGCCGACCTGCGCGCCTTTATCGCGACGGTGTCGGGAGCGCGCTCCTGAAGGTGGATCTCCGTTTCCGAAGCGCGGCGCCTGGCGCTGGCGGCGCAGGAGCTATGGCCGAAATTGGGTGATGGGGCCGATCAGGCGGCGCGGTTAGCTGGCGTCGTCGATTCTGCGACGCCGTCGGTAAATTTGAC
>NZ_AXAP01000209.1 GCF_000472865.1 Bradyrhizobium elkanii WSM2783
GCGCTGCGCTTGGGGCGAGCGAGCGACGGCGGCTCCGAGGGGATGGCTTGGCCGGACCCCATGATCAATTTTGCTGAACTTGACGCACAGAACTCGGTTTCAGGTCATTGCGAGCATCGGGTGCCTCGACGTGCATGTCCAATACGGTGGATGGACGGCATCGCCTTCCAGACATCCGCGCTCTCATGCTAGGAGGGTGAGCTTTCGAGAAGCTGACGAGCGTCAGAAGGATTCACAATGAGCCAATGCAGACGGGCATTGACTTTCGCCAAAAGCCGCCGCGCATTCTCCATTTCATCTCTGGCCTGGCGCAGGCTCGCGCACCATGCTGTCCTGATGCGGCGCGTCGGAAGAATAGGGGGCTTCCGGTCGTCCATCGCGAATGACCATGGTCGAGGAGCCACGAAATAACTTCAGAATCGATTCCCGCGGCTGCTTATCGGCGGCGTGTGGCCGCGCCTGCGCCTCCGCCACAAGGCCACTCAGCGTTTGGTCCACGAGCGCAATAAAGCGTGGTGGACCAGAAACCAGGACGATGCCATTTCCTGGTGCCGCTCGTACAGCATAGCGCTCGTCGGAGATGTTGAGTGTATCGAGCGCCGCTTTGAATGCGTCGAAGCTGATCGGCTTCAACACAAGCAGACGACTTTGCGCCTCGCTTGCAGCAGATACGTAAAGCACGAGCCCATCATAGTACCATTGAAGATTGTAGAGGTTCGTCAAACGATCGAGGAACTCTCGCGCTGGCAGATCCGGCATTCGCCCGCGGATCCGGCCCTTCACCTCGGCGCTGACGTTGACTCTGATATTTAGGTTGTTACCGAATTCCTGCAGTGCGGCAGAGAGCTCCTGATCCAGAACCGTATAGTTATAAGGTGTCGATGGGAGCGAGAGGGAAGCATCGAACGCCGGAAGTATTCCGCTGGAAACGAAAGCTCCGACACAAAGAGCTCTCTTTAAAATGTCCAGCATCGTGGTTCGCACAAGCATTCCCTAGTTCCTTGGACCTCAGAACAAGAGCTGAGATTCGGCCAATTTGGAAACAAACGTGATCTTTAGATGACGCAAACCTTGGCGTGTTCGTCGGCTTGTCGTCAGTTCGCCCTTCTAGGGTATTGACCCGTTAGGTGGCAACACGCCTAGTCTCAACACCGCCGCTTGGTGATGGTGGTGCGCGCAGCAGCTGGATGATGTCAGCCGATGGAGCGTGCGCGAGACGGGTGGAAGTGCTTCGGTCAAAGCCGTTCATAAATGCGTAAGCGTCAATAAGACTTCGCTCAGAGCTATGGCGGAATCTGGGTGATGACGGCCTGAGAAGGGCGGCGTATCGAGGCGGGTAACCAGCCAGCCAGAACCTCTTATGCAGAGCGATA
>NZ_AXAP01000210.1 GCF_000472865.1 Bradyrhizobium elkanii WSM2783
GGCACTGCCAGATCTAAGATTATCGGAGCAATGGGGCATCGTAGTCTCCTCTTGGTACTATCGTCGCTGTTCGTCGATCATCCGTTTCCGCCGTCGCACTGCATGGGCCTGTGCCTTTTCCTACGCGTGCAACCTAGGATGATCGCGGTCAGCCGCTCAATTGAACGTGGGTAATGCGCCGGCCATCCAAAGCGGACGGTGAATGATACGAAGGTTTAGGGAGCGCGCCTCTAAAGCCGACCACTTCCGCAACGGGTCAATCACGACGGTTTAGCCGCGGTTAAGTTAGGTCCGGTCCACCCTGACAGCCGACATTCGTCGGCCGTGGCATGCGGCAGCGATGGGCCAACAGAAGACTCATCCACCGCAGTAAGCGCTATTGTTGCCGCCCTGACACGTCAGGGCCGGAATTGGCCGCGGCACGGCAACAAGCAAACATCACGAAAATACGAGGAGTGAGACCGCTCACAGACGTGCCTCGCTTTACACAGTAATCGAGGGCAGTCAGATAACCAGTGCGGCAGGGATCGATTTCGTCACGACGTCCTGTCGCGCGGCAATCCGCTTTCTTCGGTCTACAGGCGATTGACTCGGTAACGCGCGTTTCAAGCCGAGTTGAGCTTCGGGAAGCGGAATTTAAACAGAACAGACCGATCTCTCCCTACGTCAAGGCCGAAGGCATCCGCATCGGATGCTGCAAGCCGGTCGCTCGCGTTTGGACGGCACGCTCGCCTCACGAAGCGTGACCGCATTGTCTTGTCCGCGCGTGGGTCTGCGACCGGTCGATACAGGAGAAAACGCCAATGATTCCATTCAAAGCTATTGCAGCGGCCGTGCTGCTGTCCGCGACCGCAGCGACGCCGGCATTCGCGCAAGACCGCGCCCTGTATATCAAAAATCTACGCGACTCCGGGTATAATCTGAGGAACGACTACAATCCGAACGGGACCATAAGAGCCGCCATCCAGGAGCCGGGCGCGTTCGCGTTCTACTATCCCAATCTGGACGTTCTGAATGGAGGCAGGCCAACGCCTGCTGCCAGGTTGTCTCCCGACTGGCCCGTGTTGAAGGGCGCGTGTGCGTCGGCCGGCGGCGGCGTCTCTTACTGCGGCGACCGCTACGGCTCTTATGATTTTGCGCCCGGCGCACTCCTGCGTCATCATGGCCGCCGCCATCACTCGACCGCGCGGTACAGCGCCATGCGCGGCTCCACGGCCGCGTGGCGCGCCGAGGTCCGCTAATGGAATGGTCCGGCCGTGCTCCGGCCCTGCCAGTGCGAGAAGCTGGCAAGGGGCGCTCAAGACAAGGAGCACACCATGTCTCAGA
>NZ_AXAP01000211.1 GCF_000472865.1 Bradyrhizobium elkanii WSM2783
AGCGTCTCTGGCTGCGTGATAGAAAGGGATCAGGAGCAGTCAGTTTCCAACTAACAAACCGGTTCAAGCGGTCCCGCTCCGCGGGTCCATTTCAGCTTCATGATGAGCCATGGGAGACCGCATCGATGCTTCCGTCAGGTGCGGCGTCGGCGCTCTGCCGAAGAAAAGCTAGTACTGATCGAAGAAGAGTTTGAGGGGGCAAGACGGTCTCGGTGGATGCTAGAACGGCACCCGCGCCGATCGCGCCGGCGAGACGGTGGACGCGATCGAGAAGGAAGTCCGCCGCATGGCCGAGGAAGGCCCGACCCAGAAGGAGCTCGACGAGGCCAAGTCGTATTTGAAGGGTTCGCAGATGCTGGCGCTCGATACCTCCTCGAAGCTCGCGCAGGCGATGCTGCAGTATCAGACCGACAAATTGCCGATCGACTACATCGAGAAGCGCAACGCCATCGTCGACGCGGTGACGCTGGACGACGCCCGCAAGGTATCGCAGCGGCTCTGGGGCCAGGGCCTGCTCACGGTCGTCGTCGGCCGCACCCCGCAGGCCGCGGCCCAGCCGGCCAGTGCCCCATCCGCCGCAACGCCGCCGCCCGCCGTCAGCCCACCGGCCGCCGCGCCATCAGCCGCAACGCCGGCAACACCTAACTAACTTTGTGTTCGTGAGGTGATATGCGATCTGAACTTCGTTGGGGTGCCGCAACAGCTGCGCTCGTTGCAAGCGGTGCCGTCAATTCGGCCGATCTTAAGCCGGCAGCAAAGGTCCCACCGGCACTGTGGAGCCGGACCGGAGGATATATCGGCGGGCACGTGGGAGGCGGCTACGGCCGGTCATCGTTTCGTGATCCCCTATGGTCGGTCGATTTACGGTGACCTCGTCGATAGCCCTGTGTTCCTGGCCGGAGGTCAGATCGGCTACAATTGGTAGAAGGAGCCTGGGCTCTTGGCCTCGAATTGGATGCCGGCGGCGCTGTCTCGGACGGCCAAACACCTGACCAGCATCTCTGCCAGATCGTCAAAAAAGTTTCACCAACGAACCGCTTTTGGCGGACTCGTTTCTTCGTCCAGGCGAAGGGCTGTGCTTTTTCATTGTAGGCGCGGATGAAGGCATCGATGTGCTCCTGTAGCTGCGTGACGGCGGTGAATGATGCACCGTTCAACGACTGGCCTTGCAGGATGGAGAACCAGGTCTCGACCTGATTGAGCCAAGATGCCCGCGTCGGCGTAAAATGAAACTGCACCAAGGGGTGCTTTTTGAGCCAGCGCTCATTCTTCTTGTGCGTGTTGAGGTTGTCCAGGATGACGTGAAGTT
>NZ_AXAP01000022.1 GCF_000472865.1 Bradyrhizobium elkanii WSM2783
AGTCGGTCCACATCGCCTTCACCGCCAGCGAGGTCGCCGCGCTTACCGCCCTCAATCAGCAGCTCGAAGCCAGAACCAAACGGCTGAAAAACCCACATCCCCCCGACAGCCTCGCCTGGGCCGCCTGGATCATCGGCCGCCTCGGCGGCTGGGATGGCTATCCATCATCCAAGCCGCCAGGCCCGATCACCTTCAAAACCGGCCTTGAATACTTCCATGCCGTCGCAGTCGGATGGAGCCTCAGAGATCCGTGCATGCCCTAGTGCGAAAGCAGGGACCCATAACCACAGGCGTATGTGGTGTGCTCCGCTGCAACCGCTTGTTTGTGCCACAACACCTCCCTGTGGCTATGGGTCCCGGCTCAAGGCCGGGACGACGGCGACTGAGGTCGCGCAGCTACAGCGCCTCGCCCTTCAACAGCCGCGGCACTTCGCCCGACAGCCCCGCCGCCTGACGGATGAACAAGCTCTTCAGCGGCGGCAGGCGGTCGACGACGCCAAGCCCGACGTCGCGCACGGTCCTGAGCAGCGTCGATTCGTTGGAGAACAGGAAGTTCAGCGAATTGGTCGCAACTCCCATCGCCATGGTGTCGAAGCGGCGCCAGCGCTGGTAGCGCTCGAGCACATCGGCTTGGCCGAGATCGATGCCGAGCCGCGCCGCATCGACCACCACTTCCGCCAGTGCCGCGACATCCTTCAGGCCCATATTGAGCCCTTGCCCTGCGATGGGGTGGATCAGATGCGCGGCGTCGCCGACCAGCGCCAGCCGCTCGGCGATGAAGGAGCGCGCGACGAAATAGCCGAGCGGAAACGCGCGCGGCTTGTCGAGCGCCTTGACCTCACCGAGATGCAAACCAAAACGTCGCTCCAGCTCGTCGTGGAATTCGGCCTCGCTCAAGCCGACGATGCGGGACGCTTCCTTGCGGTTCTCGGTCCACACCAGCGAGGAGCGTTTTCCCTTCAGCGGCAGGATTGCGAATGGACCCGCGGGCAAGAAATGCTCTTCGGCGCGGCCCTGGTGATCGCGCTCATGGCCCACGGTGACGACGATGCCGGACTGATCGTAGTCCCAGCCATGGGTGACGATGCCGGCGCGCTCGCGCAGCTTCGAACGGGCGCCATCGGCGGCGACCAGCAAGCTCGCTTCGATCGCACTGCCATCCGCGAGCGTCACGCTGACGAGATCGGCATTGGCCTCATAGGTCGAAACCGCGGTCGCGCGCAGATCAATGCCTGCGGCCTCGGCGTGCGCCACCAGCGCGTCGATCAGCAGCCTGTTCTCGACCATATGCGCAAACGGCTCGCCGGGCTCGACATCGCCGGCAAAGGTCAGGAACACCGGCCGCGTCGCATCGTCGAGCCGCGAATCGGTGACAACCATGTCGAGGATCGGCTGCGTCGTGTCGGCGATCTCGGCCCAGATGCCGATCGCCTCGAACAGCCGGCGGCAGGCGGCGACGATCGCGGTCGCCCGCGGATCGCGGCTTGGGCGCTGCCCAAGCGCCGGATCGACCACGATGACGGGGATTTCGGTCCCAAGCCCCTGCCGCAGCGCCAGCGCCAGCGCCAAGCCCGCAAAAGCGCCGCCGCAAATGACAATGCCTCGTTGTGCCGACATGCAAGTCCCTTACGCGCTCATGCCCTCAGAGTATGCTTGCTACCTGATAATAGCTGGGCGAAACAGTGGCACCAAACAAGGTACTTAATGCCGCGCAACAAAATGGAAGGCCATCCATGTCAAAAAGCCTGATTGACCTGCTTTCCATCCTGGATCTCGAACCGCTCGAGGTGAATCTGTTCCGCGGCAACAGCCCGAAAACGAGCTGGCAGCGGGTGTTCGGCGGGCAGGTGATTGGCCAGGCGATGGTTGCAGCCTGCCGCACGGTCGAGGGCCGGCTGCCGCATTCGATCCATTGCTATTTCATCCTGCCGGGCGATCCTCAGGTCCCGATCATCTACCAGGTCGAGCGGCTGCGCGACGGCAAGAGCTATTCGACCCGTCGCGTGACCGCGATCCAGCACGGCAATGCCATCTTCTCGATCATGGTGTCGTTCCATGCCGAGGAGCAGGGCGCGTTCGATCATCAGGAGAAGATGCCGGACGTGCCGCCGCCGGAAAAGCTCACCGCGGAGGAAGTGTCGAAGCAGCCGATGTTCCGCGAAATGCCGGACTTCATCCGCCGCTATTATGAATCCGATCGGCCGATCGAGCTGCGCCCGGTCGAGCTCGGCCGCTATTTCGGCCAGAAGATCGACGAAGGCCGCATCCATGTCTGGATCCGCACCGCGGCGAAACTGCCAGACGACCCCGCACTGCATCTGTGCGCGCTCGCTTATGCCTCCGACTTCTCACTGCTCGACGCCATCATGGCGCGCTACGGCCGCACGCTGTTCGACAAGCGCATGATGCCGGCAAGCCTCGATCACGCGATGTGGTTTCACCGCCCGTTCCGCGCCGATGAATGGCTGCTCTACGCGCAGGATTCGCCGAGCGCACAAGGCGGCCGCGGCTTGACGCGCGGCATGATCTTCAAGCCCGACGGCACGCTGGTGGCGTCAGTGGCACAGGAAGGTTCGGTGCGCGAGAGGAAGTAGCGCGCGGTAGAGCTGGGATAGCGGCGAAGGTTGCGATGCCCCACCTCTCCCATCGGGAGAGGTCGCGCCGGAGGCGCGGGTGAGGGGTCACACTCTCTCGTGGGAGCTGCGGCCCCTCACCCGGCGCTACGCGCCGACCTCTCCCCGATGGGGAGAGGTGAGGTGCCTCCAACGCGAAACTAACCCGAGGTCGTCTTGCCCTGCTCTAAGCATTCGCCAGCGTACTGCGCTCGACCAGCGCGAATTGCGACAGGTACCAGTTCGCATACCAGCGCAACGCCCACGGGATTGGAATCAGCAATAGGCAGCCGATTGCGAACAGGACGGTTCGCCAAAGCATCTCGAGGCCTGACGCCTTGAAGATGATTTCGCGGCGCGTGCCCTCGATATTGCGGCACATCCACCTCATCCACGCCGTGGTCACCCACGCCCAGCCGATGATGGTGATGAAGGAGATCGCCAACAACAGATACCACCCGATATAGGCGATGATGCTGCCGTTGAAGGCGATCGGGAGCTGCTGTCCGTTTGACGTGAGATGGCTGGCGATCCAGCGGATCACCACCCATCCGAGCGCCGCCTGCAGCAGCGGCGCAAGCAGCTCGACTGTCGTGCTCTCGGTCCAGCCCGTATAGCTCAAGAGCCCGATCGCGACGAACACGTACCAGATGTCAGCGACCTGTCCCGTGAAACCGAGATTCGGCCGGCCGGGGACGTTGATGTGCGGGATGATCCAGCGATAAAAACCGGTGGCGGACCACGGCGCCGGGACCACCAGGAGCTGGCCAATGGCGAACCACAGACTGCGCCCAAACAGCTCCCAGATCGGCAGATCGGCCGAGACCGTCCCACCCGCATAGCCGGCCGCAGTGACGATCGGCGGCCCGCCCGCCTGCGAGGGCATCGCCGAACTGGAAGGATCCGAAATCAGTCCGGGAATCTCGCGCGCCTTCTGCCAACCGGCCATCCCCTCGGTCCAGACCAGCGTATCCGGCCCGACGGTGCCCCGCATGATGAGATCACGGAGCTGGAATTCGGGAAACGGGCCCTTTTGCTCGCCCTCGGATGCATAAAACCAGGATCGATCGGCCATGGCATTTCCTTGGAAAACACGATTCTTGGGAACAGACGCCAGCAGAGCGACTGGCGAAGCAGGAAAGCCGCATTGTGACGGACGATCATGTCCCCTGTACAGGGAGCGAGGTCAGGGTCTGCCAATGTTTTCCCCCTGAACCTGCAACTTTTTTGTGCCATTTGCCCAGAAAGATGCCAGATTGGCCCGCGATCGAAGGCCATCCAAAGAGCAAGGGTGGCTGTGCTTAAGGAAAATGCGGGCCGCTAGCCATGAAACTTGTCGTCGCCATCATCAAACCCTTCAAACTGGACGAGGTGCGCCAGGCGCTGACCGAGATCGGCGTCCACGGCATGACCGTCACTGAAGTCAAAGGTTATGGCCGACAGAAAGGGCACACCGAGATCTACCGCGGCGCAGAATACGTCGTGAACTTCCTGCCTAAATTGCGCATCGAGATCGCGGTCGCATCCGACATCGCCGACAAGGCGGTCGAAGTCATCACGGCAAAGGCGCGCACCGGCCAGATCGGGGATGGCAAGATCTTTGTCACGCCGATCGATCACGCGCTGCGGATCCGCACCGGCGAAACCGACAGCGACGCGCTCTAAGGTCGCCAAACCTCTCTGCGAGAGCGACCGACAACGCCGCCGGTTGCATCAACCAGACTCATTTCATTTCTGCCGGGGAAACACCATGGGGGCATCCTCTCGTGCCGCGCCGCTGATCGCGCCGCTTGGTCTTGCGACGCTGTTGTCGGCGACGCCGGCGCATGCCGAGGCCTCGGCCATCAACGCCGCCGATACCGCCTGGATGATCGTTGCCACCGCGCTGGTGCTGATGATGACGATCCCGGGGCTTGCGCTGTTCTATTCCGGCATGGTGCGCAAGAAGAACGTGCTTGCGACGATGGCGCAGAGCCTGTCGGCCGTCGCGATCATCTCGATCCTCTGGGCGATGTTCGGCTACTCGCTCACCTTCGTCGGTGATGGACCGTGGATCGGCACGCTCGACCGCTGGTTCCTCGCCGGCATGACCATGGACGGCGTCAATCCGGCGGCGAAGGCGATCCCGGAAGCGCTGTTCATGCTGTACCAGATGACGTTTGCGATCATCACCGTGGCGCTGGTGGCAGGCTCGGTCGCCGATCGCATGCGCTTCTCGGCCTATCTCTGGTTCTCCGTCGGCTGGTTCATCTTCGCCTATATTCCGCTCGCACATTGGGTGTGGGGCGGCGGCTTCCTCGCCAGTCTCGGCGTGCTGGATTTCGCCGGCGGGCTCGTCGTGCATCTTTCGGCCGGCGTCAGCGGATTGGTCGCCGCGCAAGTGTTGGGGCGACGCCACGGCTATGGCAGCGAGAACTTGTCGCCGTTCGACCTATCGCTCGCAGTGATCGGCACCGGGCTGCTTTGGGTCGGCTGGTTCGGCTTCAATGGCGGATCGGCACTGACCGTGAGTTCGCGCGCGGTGATGGCGATCATCGCCACGCATCTTTCCGCCTGCGCGGGCGCGCTGACCTGGGGCGCGATCGAATGGGCGACGCGACGCAAGCCGTCGGTGCTCGGCATGATCTCGGGCGCGGTCGCAGGGCTCGGCACCATCACGCCGGCCTCGGGCTTCGTCGAACCATGGCACGCGGTCATCATCGGCATCATCGCGGGCTTCGTGTGCTTCTGGGCCTGCACCTGGCTGAAGCTCCGCTTCAAGTATGATGATTCACTCGACGTGTTCGGCGTCCACGGCATCGGCGGCATGGCCGGGACGCTGCTCGCGGGCGTGTTCGCCACCAGCGCCATCGGCGGCACGGCCGGCCTGCTCGAGGGCCGTCCGCAGCAACTGCTGATCCAACTCGCCGGCGTCGCCGTGACGCTGGTGTGGTGCGGCGGCATCACCTTCGTGCTGCTGAAGCTGGTCAGCGCGTTCGTCCCGCTCCGGGTGTCGCTGCAGCAGGAGCTGGAAGGCCTGGATATTTCGCAGCACGGCGAGGCGCTTCAGTAGTTTCCACTATCATATTACCTAATATTTGCCACCGTGCTGGGCAGGATTATGTCCAGACTCTGGCGTGCCCATGAATCGGGCAATATTGATTACGTTTTGAGCGCGACGGAATAGCGCAGGTCCGACCAATTCCCGTCAAACGTGAAAACGGGCGGATTCATAATCCGTTAGGCGGTGCCGTCGATCTGGCACGGCATTTGATTCTAACGTCGGCGGCTGTGACCGCGTCGTGAATTTTCTCCGCGTGGTGGATCTCAGTCGAAAAACACCCGGTTCGTTCGCACCGGGCCCAAGCGGGGATAGGACACATGAAAATTGTTATGGCGATTATTAAGCCATTCAAGCTGGAAGAAGTCCGCGACGCCCTGACCGCCATTGGCGTTCACGGTCTCACGGTGACGGAAGTCAAGGGGTACGGGCGTCAGAAGGGCCACACTGAGATCTATCGCGGCGCTGAATACGCCGTGAGTTTCCTGCCCAAGATCAAGATCGAGGTCGCGGTTGCGGCCGACCAGGTCGACAAGACCATCGACGCCATCACATCGGCGGCAAAGACGGGCCAGATCGGCGACGGCAAGATCTTCGTCATCAACCTCGACCACGCGGTGCGCATCCGCACCGGCGAGGCCGATGCCGCGGCCCTCTGATTTCGCGCTCAAACCTTACAATTCAGGAGTAGAATAACATGACGTTCAAACGTCCCCATGGCGCGGGATTGGCGGCACTCGCATTCGGCTTGTTCGCTGCGACCGCCGCCTATGCCGAGCCGACCGTCAACAAGGGCGACAACGCCTGGATGCTGACCTCGACGGTGCTGGTGCTGTTGATGACGATCCCGGGGCTCGCGCTGTTCTATGGCGGCCTGGTCCGCACCAAGAATATGCTCTCGGTGCTGATGCAGGTGTTCTACAGCGTCTGCATCGTCGTCGTGATCTGGGCGATCTATGGCTACAGCCTCGCCTTCACCGGCGGCTCGGATTTCATCGGCGGTTTCTCGAAGGCCTTCCTGGCCGGGATCAACGCGGATTCCAAGGCGGCGACGTTCAGCGTCGACGCCAACATCTCGGAGCTGGTCTATATCTGCTTCCAGATGACCTTCGCGGCGATCACGCCCGCGCTGATCGTCGGCGCGTTTGCCGAGCGCATGAAGTTCGCTGCGGTTGCGCTGTTCATCCCGCTCTGGGTGACCCTGATCTACTTCCCGATCGCGCACATGGTCTGGTACTGGGCCGGTCCGGACGCGATCACCGATGCGGCGAAGGCACTGGCCGCTGCGGCTGATGGCGCGGCGAAGACCGCGGCGCAGGCCAAGCTCGACGAGATCAACGCGGATGCCGGCTGGATCTTCAAGAAGGGCGCGATCGACTTCGCCGGCGGCACCGTCGTGCACATCAATGCCGGCATCGCCGGTCTCGTCGGCGCGCTGCTGATCGGCAAGCGCACCGGTTACGGCAAGGAGCTGATGGCTCCGCACTCCCTGACCATGTCGATGGTCGGCGCCTCGCTGCTCTGGGTCGGCTGGTTCGGTTTCAACGCCGGTTCGAACCTCGAAGCCAATGGCAGCGCCGCGCTCGCCATGACCAACTCCTTTGTCGCGACTGCGGCGGCGGCGTTGTCCTGGATGTTCGCGGAGTGGATCATCAAGGGTCATCCCTCGGTGCTCGGCGCCATCTCCGGCGCGGTCGCGGGCCTGGTGGCGGTCACGCCCGCCTGCGGCTTCTCCGGTCCGATGGGTGCGATCGTGCTCGGCCTCGTGGTCGGCGTGGTCTGCCTGTTCTTCTGCACCGTGGTGAAGAACGCGCTGGGTTACGACGACTCGCTCGACGTGTTCGGTGTCCACTGCATCGGCGGCATCGTCGGCGCGCTCGGCACCGGCATCCTGGTGAACCCGGCGCTCGGCGGCACCGGCATCATGGACTACGTCGCCGGCAAGATCGCCGACTACGACTTCGTCGCCCAGCTGACCTCGCAGATTTGGGGCGTCTGCACCACGCTGGTGTGGTCGGGCGTTGGTTCGGCGATCATCTACAAGGTCGTCGACGTGATCGTCGGCCTGCGCGCCAACGTCGAGACCGAGCGTGAGGGCCTCGACATCACCGAGCACACCGAGCGCGCCTACAACATGTGAGTTCTCCCGGGGTGTGATCTCTCCCGGGATCACACCCAGAACTACGGTTCGGGCACATACCCGGCAATGCCCTGACCGTTGAGGGGCTCCAGCGCAAGTTGGAGCCCCTTTCTTTTTGACCGCGGCCCGAAGAAAGGAGAGGGCATGCCGGCCTTCTAACGGCTGCCGACGCGGCAGGGCTGCTCGAGGTGCTACCGTTCGCCTTCCGGCGCAATCAGCGCGACAGTTGGAAAATAGGCGCGATAGCTCCGCACGTCGCGGGTCAAGAGTGGCAGCTGCTCCACCGCAGCATGGGCTCCGATGAAGAAATCAGATGGTACCCCTGTGCGGCTGCCACCGGCGGCGCGATATTGGAGATAGGCCTTGCCGGCAAGAAAGAGCGCGGCGCGCGGGATCTCTGCCAGCTCGATTTTCAAGTCGCAGAGTGTGGCGTCGATGGTTTCGACCTTGTCGTAGCGTATCGAGACTTCTGCGTAGATGACATTGTTGATGAACAATGGCCCGGCCGATGCCGCCCGTTCGAGCTGCACCTGCGACCAGTCGGCCCATTTCTCGTCGTCGGTCGCGAGGTCGAGAAGGACATTCGAATCGACGAGGGTCATTCCGGCTCATCACGCAGAAGGGCCATCAGTTCGTCAGTCGTCATGCCCCGCCCCGCGGAGCCACGCGCCTTGGCAAATCGGCTGGCCGGCCGCGGTCCATCAGCTCTCTCGATCAGAACGCTGCCGTCGTCGCTACGGCGAATATTGACTTGGCTGCCCGGACCAATACCCAGGTAATCGCGAAGCGGCTTTGGGATTGTCACCTGGCCCTTGCGGGTGACAGTCGTTGTCATCGCTGATCTCCAATTGCCCGGTAATACCCAGAGAAAATATGGTAATACCACGCAAATTGTCCAGCGACACCGATGGTTAATCGCGTCTTAACCTCGCCGTATCTATGGTGACTTGATCAATTTACGGTCGAGCTGGATTCCCCTCGACCGCATTGAAAGTGCTGGCGTTTAGACATGGCAATGACCGCTCCCTCCGGCGTGGCGCAAGACGCCGGCAGTGTAATGCCGGCCGGTCAGGCCGAACGTTCCCCCTTTGCGCGCACGGCCGAGCTGCTGGCACCGTACCAACCCGGCAAGCCATTGATTACGCTGTCGTTGGGCGAGCCGCAGCACCCGGTTCCCGCCTTTGTCGGGCCAGTGCTGGCCAAGTATACCGCCGAGTTCGGGCGCTATCCGCTCGCCAAGGGTATCGAGCCGTTCCGCCGCGCGGCGGCGAACTGGCTGTCGACCCGGTTCCGCCTGCCGCGGCCGGTCGATCCCGAGAGCGAAGTGCTGGTGCTGAACGGCAGCCGCGAGGGCCTGTTCTTCGCCGCCATCACCGCCGCCCGCTATGTCGGCGCGCGCTCTGGGACGCCGGCAATCTTGATGCCGAACCCGTTCTATCCGGCCTATGGCGCCGGCGCCCGCGCGTCCGGCTGCGAGCAGGTCTATCTGCCGACCACGCCGGCCAACGGATTCCTGCCCGATCTCGACGCGCTGGATGACGCGCTGCTGGCGCGCACGGTGGCGTTCTACATCGCTTCGCCCGCAAACCCGCAAGGCTCGGTCGCCTCGCGCGATTATTTCGCGCGGCTGAAGGCGCTCGCCGACCGCTTCGGGTTCATCATCCTGAGCGACGAATGCTATTCGGAGATCTACACCAGGGAAGCGCCGGGCAGCGCGCTGGAACATGCCGGCCCCGACTTCACCAATGTGGTCGTGTTCCAGTCGCTCTCGAAGCGTTCGAACCTGCCGGGCATGCGCGTCGGCTTTGCCGCCGGCGACAAGAAGTTCCTCGCCGCCTTCCACGAGCTACGCAACGTGGCGGCGCCGCAAGTGCCGGTGCCGCTGCAGCATGTCGCGGTCGCCGCCTATAGCGACGAGGCGCATGTCGAGGAGAACCGCAGGCTCTACCGGATCAAGTTCGATCTCGCCGACCAGATCCTCGGCAGCCGCTACGGCTATCAGCGTCCGGCCGGCGGCTTCTGCGTCTGGCTCGACGTCTCCGAGCGCGGCGGCGATGAGGCGGCGACGGTGAAACTCTATCGCGATGCCGGCGTGCGCGTGATCCCGGGCAGCTATTTGGCGCGGCCGCAAGCCGACGGCTCCAATCCGGGCGCGGGCTATATCCGGCTCGCGCTGGTCTCCGACAGTGAATCGACGGCCGAGGCGCTGCACCGCCTGGTCGAAACCTTAAGTTAATCGCAAGGCTTTGGAAGCGTATGCCAGCGATCGAACGTGTCATTCCCCTGGTCGGCCATCTGCCGGTCCCGATCCGCGAAGCCTTGGAGCGGCGGGTGCGAGAATTCGGCGGGCTGTGTCTGATCACGCTTGCCGGCGTCGCCGCCGCGGCGCTGATGACGTGGTCGGTGCAGGACCCGAGTCTCAGCCACGCCACCTCGCGCCCGATCCGCAACATCCTCGGCTATCCCGGCGCGATAGGCGCCGATCTGTTGATGCAGATCCTGGGCCTCGGCGCCATCATGCTGATCCTCCCCATCGCGGTGTGGGGCTGGCGCATGCTGACGCATCGCGCCTTCGACCGCGAGGCGCTGCGGCTGGCATGCTGGATCCTCACCACCGTCATCGCTGCGGGCTTTGCGAGCTGCTTCCCGCATAATGGCGCCTGGCCATTGCCGACCGGGCTCGGCGGCGTGGTCGGCGACGCGCTGGTTCGCGCGCCGGCGGTGGTGTTCGGCCCGGCCGGCATGATCTATCGCCTGGTGCTCGGCACCATCCTGTTCGTCGCGATGACCGCGAGCTTCCTGTTCGCGAGCGGCTGGGGCGCAAGGGAGAGCGAAGAAGAGCTGACGGCGATCGAGGATCGTGACGAGCCGTTCGTCGAAGAAGACGACGAGGAGGACCGCAGTTCGATCTCGCTCGGCTGGCTGTTCCACGCTGTCATGAGCGCGAAGGCGCGGCTCGGCTGGCTCTTCGGCACCGCCTATCGGTCGCTGGTCTCGAGCGCGCCACAACGCAGCGCAGCCGCGTTCGAGCGGCAGGAGCCCAGTCTCGGCGGCCGCGCCGCGCCGTCCGTGGTGCCGGAGGCGAGCGAGGAATTCGACGAGGAGATCGAAGAGGAAGAGGAACAAGACGAGGAGGAAGAAGCCGAGGAAGCGCCCGTCGCCCGCGCCCCGCGCAAGAAGGCCGAGCCGCGCGCGAAGAAGAAATCCTCCGACAAGTTCGAGCTGCCCTCCGTCTCGGTGCTGTCAGCGCCGAAGGCTGCCGATCGCCAGCCGCAGAGCAAGGCTGAGCTCGAAGCCAATTCGCGCGCGCTCGAAGGCGTGCTGCAGGATTTCGGCGTGCGCGGCGAGATCGTCAAAGCCAATCCGGGCCCGGTCGTGACGCTGTACGAGCTCGAGCCCGCGCCCGGCATCAAGTCGTCGCGCGTGATCGGCCTCGCCGACGACATCGCCCGCTCGATGAGCGCACTGTCGGCTCGCGTCGCCGTCGTCGCCGGCCGCAACGCCATCGGCATCGAATTGCCGAACCTGCATCGCGAAAAGGTTTACCTGCGCGAACTCCTGGTCGCGAAGGAAGCTATCGACTCGGTGGCAAAGCTGCCGCTCTGCCTCGGCAAGAGCATCGGCGGCGAGCCCGTCATCATCGATCTCGCGCGCACGCCGCATATGCTGATCGCCGGCACCACCGGCTCCGGCAAATCGGTCGCGATCAACACCATGATCCTGAGCCTGGTGTATCGGCTGCGCCCCGACCAGTGCCGCCTGATCATGGTCGATCCCAAGATGCTCGAACTCTCCGTCTATGACGGCATCCCGCATCTTTTGACGCCGGTCGTCACCGATCCCAAGAAAGCGGTGGTCGCGCTGAAATGGGCCGTGCGCGAGATGGAGGAGCGCTACAAGAAGATGGCCAAGCTCGGTGTGCGCAACATCGACGGCTACAATGCGCGCCTGGTCGAGGCAAAGGGCAAGGGCGAAGAGCTGACGCGCACCGTGCACACCGGTTTCGACAAGGAGACCGGCAAGGCGATCTACGAGGAGGAGAAGCTCGACCTCGATCCGTTGCCCTACATCGTCATCATCGTCGACGAGATGGCCGACCTGATGATGGTCGCCGGCAAGGACATCGAAGGCGCGGTGCAGCGCCTGGCGCAGATGGCGCGCGCCGCCGGCCTGCATGTGATCCTCGCTACGCAGCGTCCTTCGGTCGACGTCATTACCGGCACCATCAAGGCCAACTTCCCGACCCGCATCGCCTTCCAGGTCACCTCGAAGATCGACAGCCGCACGATCCTGGGCGAGATGGGCGCCGAGCAACTGCTGGGGCAGGGCGACATGCTCTACATGGCCGGCGGCGGCCGCATCAGCCGCGTGCACGGCCCGTTTGCCTCCGACGACGAAGTCGAGAAGGTGGTGCGCCACCTGAAGACGCAGGGCGCGCCGGAGTATCTGGAAGCCGTTACCGCCGAAGAGCCGACCGACGAGGACGGCGCGGTATTCGACTCCACCGGCATGGGCGCGGACGGCGGCGGCGGCGACCTCTATGCGCAGGCGGTGGCGATCGTGAAACGCGACCGCAAGGCCTCGACATCCTATATTCAACGGCGGCTGCAGATCGGCTACAACCGCGCCGCCTCATTGATGGAGCGGATGGAACTCGAGGGTGTTGTCGGCCAGGCCAATCATGCCGGCAAGCGCGAGGTCCTGATCGAAGAAGAAGGCAGCATGTGATCCTGCCCCGAGAATTTCACGGAAAAGCGATATCCCCGCGGCACTACCCACGATAAACTCAGGCATGATCCGGAAAAGTGGGCACCGGTTTTCCGAAAAGATCATGCCCCTAAAGTCGGAACACGCGTTGCATCAGAATCCGAAATACCGAATGGCCAAACAGCACGTCCATCGCGCCATCCATTCCGGATTGGCGATCCTGATCGCCACGTCGATCGCCGGCGCCGCGCCCTCATCGGCGCAGAACGTGCCGGTGCCGAAGCCCGCGCCGAAGGGCCGCGACGGCACGCAGATGAGCGCGCAGGAGCAGAGAGGCCCCGCGACGACAGGCTCGACACAGACGCCGCCGACCCCCGTCATCCCCGATCCGCGCCGCAACGTTCCCGCCAGCATCTTCACGACGTTCGATGCCAACCAGAAGGCGCAGGCCGCGAGGATCAGCAGCTATCTCTCCTCGCTGCAGTCGCTCGCCGGCAGTTTCGTGCAGGTCGGCCCCGACGGCTCCAAGACCAAGGGCGATTTCTATATCCAGAAGCCCGGCAAGGTGCGCTTCGAATATGAGCCGCCAAGCCCGATCGACATCGTCGCCGACGGCTCCTCGGTCGCGGTGCGCGACCGCAAGCTCGCCACGCAGGATATCTATCCGTTGTCGCAGACGCCGCTGCGCTATCTGTTATCCGACCGCATCGACCTGATGAAGGACACCAACGTCGTCAGCGTCACCGCCGACGATGTCTTCGTCTCGATCATCATCGAGGAGAAGCAGGCGCTGATCGGCACCAGCCGGTTGATGCTGATGGTCGGCGCCAAGGACGGCCAGCTCAAGCAATGGACCATCACCGATCCGCAGGGCTACGACACCACCGTCGCCGTCTACAATCTCGATTCCACCAGGAAGATCGATCCGGGCCTGTTCAAGATCGATTTTACCAACTACGCGACCCCGCCGGGCTAGCGAGTTCGTCGTTTGTAGGGTGGGCAAAGCGCAGCGTGCCCACCATCAACACTCCGACGTAAATGGTGGGCACGCTTCGCTTTGCCCACCCTACGCGTCCCCTGTGGACAATCCTATCCACCGCCGCAATCCATGCTAAGACGCAGTTCCCATGCGTCTCTCCCTCACAACCTGGAACATCAATTCGGTGCGCCTGCGCATCGACCTCGTCGCCAAGTTCATCAAGCAGGCGCGGCCGGACGTGCTCTGCCTGCAAGAGACCAAATGCATCGACGACGCCTTTCCGTTGAAGCGGTTCAAACGGCTTGGCTATGAGCATGTCGCGCTGAACGGGCAGAAGGGCTATCACGGCGTCGCCATCATCTCGAAAGTGCCGTTCGAGAAGACCGACATCCGCACCTTCTGCGACAAGATCGATTCCCGCCACATCTCGGTCGAGTTCGGCGACAAGGCACAATTGTCAAAGCCGCTGGTGCTGCATAATTTCTATGTGCCGGCCGGCGGCGACATCCCCGATCCCGCGCTCAATCCGAAATTCGAGCACAAGCTGCAATTCCTCGACGAGATGAAAGCCTGCGAGCCCTTGCATCCGCGCGGCGACGACCGTCACGTCCTGGTCGGCGATCTCAACGTGGCCCCGCACGAAAACGACGTGTGGTCGCACAAGCAGCTCCTGAAGGTCGTCTCGCACACCCCGATCGAAACCGAGAAGCTGCTCGCAGCGCAGGTGCATGGCGAATGGTTCGACGTCGCACGCGAGCGCATTCCACTGTCGGAGAAAGTCTACACCTGGTGGAGCTATCGCGCCGCCGACTGGACTGTCGGCGACCGCGGCCGCCGGCTCGACCACATCTGGGTCTCGCGCGCGCTGAAGGACAGCGTCACGGATTTCAGGATCACCCGCGACGCCCGCGGCTGGGAGCGTCCATCGGACCACGTGCCGGTGACGGTGACGCTGGAGGTGTAGCCAGCTGTCGTCCCGGGCTTGACCCGGGACCCATAACCACAGGCTTTTGTGGTGTGCTCCGCCGCAACCACTTGCTTCCGCCACAACGGCTGCCTGTGGTTATGGGTCCTCGCTTTCGCGAGGACGACAGGCAGTTACGAACTCAACTTCCCGCCCGCCACCACGATATCGCTGGCAAGCTGGCTGGTGCGGGTGGCGAATTCGTCGCGCAGCCTTCGCGCCGCGGCGGGATCGCTTTCCAGCACGCGTTGAAACAGGCTGCGCGAAATTCGAACACAGGTGGCGCGCTCCAGCGCGGTCGCGGTCGATGGCCGCTTCATCGGTACGATCAGCGCGAGCTCGCCGATCAGCGCGCCGGGGCCTGCGATGATCTCGGCACCGCCATCTTCCACGCGGAAAGCGCCGCGCTGCACGACATAGCCCGCATCCGCCTGGTCGCCGGCATGGAAAATAACGTCGCCGGGTTCGAAATTGCGCTGTTCGGAGCCGATCGCAAGCATGCGCAAAGCAGTATCCCCCAGCAGGCGCAAGGTGGAGACGCGTTCGAGCAGCGCTACGTCATCTTCGATCGACATTCAGGCCGGTGACCGGGGATACGATTCGGTCGCGAATCGTATCACGGCACCAGTTTGTAGCCACCGGCTTCCGTCACCAGGATCTCGGGATTGGCGGCATCTTTCTCGATCTTCTGCCGGAGCCGGTAAATATGCGTTTCCAGCGTATGGGTGGTGACGCCCGAATTGTAGCCCCAGACCTCCTGCAGCAGCGTCTCGCGCGACACCGGCATCTGGCCGGCGCGGTAGAGGAAGCGCAGGATCGCGGTCTCCTTCTCGGTCAGCCGCACTTTCCGCGCATTGGCGGCGGTCAGCATCTTCGAGCCGGGCCGAAAGCTGTAGGGACCGACGGAGAACACCGCGTCTTCGCTCGCCTCGTGCTGGCGGAGCTGCGCGCGGATCCGGGCCAGCAGCACCGCGAAGCGGAAGGGCTTTGCCACATAATCATTGGCGCCGGATTCGAGGCCGAGGATGGTGTCCGAATCGGTGTCATGGCCGGTCAGCATGATGATCGGCGCCTTGAAGCCGCCTTTGCGCAAGGACCGCACCACCTCGCGGCCATCGGTATCGGGAAGGCCCACATCCATCAGGACCAGATCGGGAGAGTTGGTCTTGGCGGCGCTGGCGCCCTTGGCGCCGGTATCGACTGCGGAGGCTTCGAATTCCTCGTGAAGGGAAAGTTGCTCGACCAGCGTGTCACGCAGGTCGGTGTCGTCATCCACGATCAAAATCTTGCGGGCATTGGCCATAGGAACGATCCTCTTGGAGGCAGGCAGCAGCGGACACAAGCGGACAGCGCTTTGGCCGAGACTTGATGGCGAGACTCGCTGTGTAGGTAGTCGTTCATTACCGATTCACAAGCCGATCACAGTCTATCCCAAATCAGCAGCCGATTGGATGAATGTGCTGTAATCCCGCCAGATAGAACAATCGGGGCCGGGCAGGCAAGGCGCGGGCTTTTTGATTCACATGAGAAGTTCCAGTTTTTCAATCACTTATGAGACAACCGCGCGTGATCGGCCGTTGTCCCTGGTCCGCGTCCAACCTGCCGCTGGTAACCCGTGCCGGGGGTGGCTGACCGCCGACGGTTGGTCGGTACCGGTTGCGCTTGGCCGGGGCGGCATCCTCGCCAATAAGCGCGAGGGCGACGGCGGCACCCCTAGGGGTGTCTTCCGCCCCCGACAATTATGGTGGCGGGCGGACCGCTCCCCGCGACCGGCGAGCTTCCTGCCGACCCGTCCCATTCGGCCCGAGGACGCCTGGTGCGAGGACCCGCGGGACCGCCATTACAACCAGCCGGTGCGACTGACGCGCGAGCAGAACGGCGACCGGCTGACGCGCGAGGATCGTCTCTACGACTTCATCATCGAGATCGACCACAACACCACCCCGCGCATCGCCGGCCGCGGCAGCGCGGTGTTCCTGCATCTGGCCCGTCCAAATTTCGCGCCGACCGCCGGCTGCGTCTCGATGACCAAATCCTCGATGCTGCGGCTGTTACGGCGAATGAGCCCGCAGACGAGAATCGTGATTGGCTGACCGTTTTGCGATGTCGTTACGTCATTCTCCGATGTCGTCCCGGCCTTGAGCCGGGACCCATAACCACCGGCGCTAGTTGTGGCGCGAACAAGCAGTCCCAGCTTCGCGCATCACATTCTTCCTGTGGTTATGGGTCCCCGCCTTCGCGGGGACGACAACAATTCACCGCGCGCCAAAAATCGCCGATCCCACGCGCACATGGGTCGCGCCCATCTGGATCGCTGTGGCGAAATCGGCGCTCATACCCATCGAGAGATTCGCCAGGCCGTTGCGTGCGGCGATCTTGGCCGTCAGCGCAAAGTGCGGGGCAGGGGGGTCGTTGACCGGCGGGATGCACATCAGGCCCGAGATCGAAAGCCCGTAATGCTCCCGGCAGCGCGCGATGAAGGCATCGGCCTCGGACGGAGAAATGCCGGCCTTCTGCGGCTCCTCGCCGGTATTGATCTGGATGAACAATTGCGGCTGCCGGTTCTGGTTTTTAATTTCCTTGGCTAACGCTTCGCAAATGCTGGGGCGGTCCACCGAATGGATGGCATCGAACAGCGCCACCGCCTCCTTCGCCTTGTTGGATTGCAACGGTCCGATCAGATGCAGCACGATGTCGGGGTGGGCCTGCATCAAGGCAGGCCACTTCGTCTTGGCTTCCTGCACGCGATTCTCGCCGAAAACGCGCTGTCCGGCCACGATGACGGGCGAAATCGCATCCGCATTGAATGTTTTCGACACCGCGATCAACGTCACCGAGCCACGATCGCGACGCGCATCCTTGCAGGCGCGCGCGATTTCCTCCTCGACTTCTGCGAGACCGTTTGGTGAATGCGCGGTTAGCGCCGCTGTGTTTTCCGGTGTCATGTCATCTACCAACGCAGGCTAGAGCATTTTCGGTTCTGATTGAATCAGAACCGAATCTCTAGATTCTTGATTTGACGCGTTTTCTTCACGCGAACCGGTATCCACTTCGCTCGAAAACGCTCTAGCGGGGGTTCCCTCGAATTTTATCAAATCCGGGAAAGCCTTCTTGAACCCTTCGTTCTACTTTCACCAGTGGGGCTAGGGGACATTAATGTCTAAAATTAATTTCAACCGCCACCGCGCCAAACTCAAGACTCTTCTGGGTATCCGCGGGCGGCTGGCGCTGCTTGCGCTGTTGCTGGTGGCGCCCATGATGCTGGACCGCGTCCGCACCCTGGAGGATTCGCGGGCCAAGCAGATCGCACACGCCGCCGAGGAATTCGCCGCGCTCGCCGCACACAGCGCCGACGCCCAGCGCGAGGTCATCTCCTCGGTCGAGACGGTGCTGAAATCCACCGCCTATATCCGTGCCTCCGCCGGCGGCATCGGCAAGAGCTGCGAGATCCTGCGCGCCAGCGTGCCGGCCAACATGCCCTGGATCCGCAGCCTGATGTTTCTCGGCAGCGACAACTGGATCCAGTGCTCGACCGACAACGCCTATGTCGGCATCGATCTTAGCGACCGGCCCTATGTGACCGAAGCGAGGGGGCGCCGGGAATTTGTCTTGAGCGATTTGATCGTGAGCCGCCCCACCAATACACCGGTCGTGATGGCCGCTTACCCGGTGGCGGCCGTCAACAGTGAAACCGACTCGGTGGTTCTGGCCGCGATCAATCTGGACTGGATGTCCAAGATCATGAGCAATTACGGCGGACGTGCCGGCGTTTCCTCCGTCTTGGTCGACAGCACTGGCACGATTCTCGCGGCACCGCTGGATCAGGCAAGCATGATCGGCCGCTCGCTGGACACCGTGCCGCTGATGTCCGCGGTCGCGGACAAGGCGCTTAGTTATGGTGAGTCCTCCGGCTCGATTTCCTTTACCGCGGCGGATGGCACGAACCGCACGATCAGCTTTGCCCGCATTCCCGGCACACGCTCGCGGCTGATCGTCAGCATCGACGAAGCCAAGGTGACGGCGGCGATCGATCGCGATATCCGCACCGCCTATTTGCAACTCGGCTTCGTCTGCCTGCTCGTGCTGTTCGGCGCGCTGGTCGGCGCGGAGAAATTGATCATCCAGCCGATCGACGTGATGACCCGCACGGCCAGGCGCTTCGGCGAGGGCGACTGGTCGGTCCGCGTCGCCAAGAACAAGCTGCCCGCGGAGTTCGTTCCGCTGGCCCGCGCCTTCAATGCGATGGCCGCGCAACTCAGCCAGCGCGAACGCGACCTGGTCGCGACCAACGACCGCCTGACGGTGATGGCCTCGATCGACATGCTCTCGGGGCTCGCCAACCGCCGGGGTTTCCAGAGCCGGCTCGATTTCGAGTGGATGAAGGCGCAGCAATATGATTGCGAGCTGTCGCTCCTGATGATCGACGTCGATCATTTCAAGCTCTACAACGACACCTATGGCCATCCGGAAGGCGACGCCTGCCTGACCCGGCTCGGCGAAACGCTCTCCGGCATCGCCGCCAATACGCTGGGCTTCGCCTGCCGCTATGGCGGCGAGGAACTCTGCCTGCTGTTGCCGAACACCGGTGCCACACGCGCAAAAGAGATCGGCGAGATCGTGCGCGCCACGGTGCAGGATCTCCGCCTGCCGCACGCAACCTCCAGCTACCAGATCGTCACCGCCAGCGTCGGCGTCGCCTGCACCAAGCCAAGCCCGGCGCTCCGCCCCGGCGACCTGATCGAAGCCGCCGACGCCGCCCTCTACGCCGCCAAACATCTCGGCCGCAACACCGTCGTCGAGCACGGCCTGGTGCGAGGCTCGGAAGGTGCGGCAGCGATGGCGATGGCGAGCTAACTTCGCTGCTGTCATTCGGGCGCGACGACATCACCACATCCTCTGTCATTCCGGGGCGCGCCTCTTGGCGCGAGCCCGGAATCCATTTCGCCACTTCCTTCCTGGCTGGATGGATTCTCTGATGTGCAAGAGCACATCATAGCTCGTCCTTCGGACGCCCCGGAATGACGGCGGAGAAAAATTCGCAAGCAATTCCAACGTGATTTGTCCCGTCCAGCCCTCGCACAAAAAACATTCCGCTTCCGCCGTCGGGCAAATCAGCACTATGACTCCGCGCGTCTCACGGCGGATGAGGGGCGGCTCGCGATCGTCACGAACGTTGCGGTGAGATGCGGTGGACGCAGGTGTTGCGACAGACGAACGCGACATCAGCGGACGGCGAAGTCGTGTGGTCCTGGCGCCCCGACGCTGGCGCTAAGTTCTGTTCGTTGAACAGAGCGACGGTGGCAAGAAAGCCCGGTCACCGGGGAGAGCGCGAAATAAGCCGTAACACCATCGCGCAGGGAAAGCCGGAATGCTTCGGTTGAACCTGTGGTCCTACGCCCGTGCTTTTTGTTGCACGGGACCCACGGGTGCAACCAGCACCCGGCTTTCCCTGCGCCCTCTGATATTGAGGAGGGTGAAACAAACGCAAAGCTCGGACGCAACGCGCCGCGAGAACGCGAACTCACATCCGCTCCGCTGTTCGAAAATTGAATCCGAATCCACCCCACGTCGTCCCGGGCTTGACCCGGGACCCATAACCACCGATCTGAGTTGTGGCGCGAGCAAGTGGCCCGAGTTTTCGCATCACGAGCACCTGTGGCTATGGGTCCCGGGTCAAGCCCGGGACGAAACCGAAAATGACGTGTAGAGCGGCGCATAATAATGACCTATCTGCCCTTGCCGTGCGGCGTGCCCCAACCCGTTGACCCCGCAGCCAATTCTATGGCCTAGTCCGCCGTCTTCGAAACGGCCGAAAGGCCCCCAAGAGCCCTGCTCCATGACCTCCGAACGTTACAACGCCCGTGAAACCGAGCCGCGCTGGCAGCGCCAGTGGGACGAGAAGGCGATCTTTGCGTCGAAAAACGACGATCCGCGGCCGAAATACTATGTGCTTGAGATGTTCCCGTACCCTTCCGGGCGCATTCATATCGGCCATGTCCGGAACTACACGCTCGGCGACGTGCTGGCCCGCTACATGCGCGCCAAGGGGCTCAACGTGCTGCACCCGATGGGCTGGGACGCATTCGGCCTGCCGGCGGAGAACGCCGCGATCGAGCGCAAGGTGGCGCCGAAGGCGTGGACCTACGACAACATCGCGGCGATGAAGAAGCAGCTTCGCTCGATCGGCCTGTCGCTGGACTGGTCACGCGAGTTCGCGACCTGCGACCCCAGCTACTACAAGCATCAGCAGAAGATGTTCCTGGATTTCCTGCGCGCCGGCCTGGTCGAGCGCGAGAAGCGCAAGGTCAACTGGGACCCGGTTGACATGACCGTGCTCGCGAACGAGCAGGTGATCGACGGCCGCGGCTGGCGCTCGGGCGCTGTCGTCGAGCAGCGCGAGATGAACCAATGGGTCTTCAAGATCACGAAGTACTCGCAGGAGCTCTTGGACGCTCTCGACGGGCTGGATCGCTGGCCCGACAAGGTGCGGCTGATGCAACGCAATTGGATCGGCCGCTCCGAGGGCCTCTTGATCCGCTTCGCGCTGGATCCCACAACCACGCCGGACGGCGAGCGCGAATTGAAGATTTTCACGACGCGGCCCGACACGTTGTTTGGCGCCAAGTTCATGGCGATCTCGGCGGACCATCCGCTGGCGCAGGCCGCGGCGGCAAAGAATCCGAAGCTTGCCGAGTTCATCACGGAGGTCAAACGGATCGGCACCGCGCAGGAGGTCATCGACACCGCCGAGAAGCAGGGCTTTGACACCGGCATCAAGGCGATCCATCCGTTCGATCCGAACTGGAAATTGCCGGTCTATGTCGCGAATTTCGTGCTGATGGAATACGGCACCGGCGCCATCTTCGGCTGCCCGGCGCACGACCAGCGCGACCTCGACTTCGTCAACAAATACGACCTCGGCAACACGCCTGTTGTCTGTCCGGAGGGGCAGGATCCGAAGACGTTCGTGATCACCGACACCGCCTATGACGGTGACGGCCGCATGATCAATTCGCGCTTCCTGGACGGCATGACCATCGAGCAGGCGAAGGAAGAAGTCGCGAAGCGGCTGGAGAGCGAGATTCGCGGCAACGCACCCGTCGGCGAGCGCCAGGTGAACTTCCGCCTGCGCGACTGGGGCATTTCGCGCCAGCGCTATTGGGGCTGCCCGATCCCGATCATCCATTGCCCGAAATGCGACGTCGTGCTCGTGCCCGACAGCGCGCTGCCGATAACGCTGCCGGAGGACGCGACCTTCGACAAGCCGGGCAATGCGCTCGACCACCATCCGAGCTGGAAGCAGGTCACCTGCCCGCAATGCGGCGGGCCGGCACAGCGCGAGACCGACACCATGGACACCTTCGTGGATTCGTCCTGGTACTTCGCGCGCTTCACCGATCCCTGGAACGAGACATCGCCGACCACGCCTGAAGTCGCCAACCGGATGATGCCGGTCGACCAGTATATCGGCGGCGTCGAGCACGCGATCCTGCATCTGCTCTATAGCCGCTTTTTCACCCGCGCGATGAAGGCGACGGGCCACATCGCGATGGATGAACCGTTCGCCGGCATGTTCACACAAGGGATGGTGGTGCACGAGACCTACCAGAAGGCCGACGGTACCTACGTGATGCCGGCGGACGTGAAGATCGAGGTCGTCGGCAGCGAGCGGCGCGCGACGACGATCGACACCGGCGAAGCGATCACGATCGGCCCGATCGAGAAGATGTCGAAGTCGAAGAAGAACACGGTCGACCCCGACGACATCATCGCGACCTATGGCGCCGACGTCGCGCGCTGGTTCATGCTGTCGGACTCCCCGCCTGATCGCGATGTGATCTGGAGCGACGAGCGGGTGCAGGGCGCGGCGCGCTTCGTGCAGCGGCTGTGGCGGCTGGTGAATGAATCCGCCGAGATCGCGAAGGGTGTGCCGGCGGCCCGGCCGGCGTCATTCACCCCCGAGGCGCTCGCCTTGCGCAAGGCGGCCCATGGCGCGCTGGACAAGGTGTCCTCCGGGATCGAGCGGCTGCATTTCAATGTCTGCCTCGCCCATATCCGGGAATTCGCCAATGCGCTCGCCGAGACCCTGGCCAAGGGCGGCAAGCCTGCCCCCGACGTCGCCTGGGCGGTCCGGGAGGCCGCGGTCATCCTTGTTCAACTGTTCGCGCCCATGATGCCGCACCTCGCCGAGGAATGCTGGCAGGTTCTAGGCCAGCAGGGGCTGATTTCGGAGGCTTCCTGGCCGCAAATCGAACGCGATTTGCTGGTTGAAGACAGCGTGACCCTGGTGGTCCAGGTCAACGGCAAGAAGCGGGGTGATGTTACCCTGCCACGGGCGGCGGAAAATGCTGAGATCGAGGCTGCCGTTCTGGCGCTTGATGCGGTAAAAGCCGCCTTGGACGGCAAGCCCGTCCGCAAGGTGATCGTGGTGCCCATGAGGATCGTGAATGTCGTCGGCTAGGATCCGGATCGCTCTCCGGCTCGTCGCGGTGGCCGCTTTGGCTGCGGTGACGGCAGGTTGTTTCCAGCCGATGTATGCCGAGCATACCGACGGCACGCCGGCGTTGCGCGAGAAGCTGATGGGCGTCGAGCTCCCGCCGATCAACGACAAGCCGAACGCGTCCCGCGAGGCTCGCATCGGCGTGGAGGTCCGCAATGCGCTGGCGTTCAAACTCTATGGCAACGCCACCGGCATGCCGCCGACCCACCGGTTGGTGATCCGCTTCACGACCAGCCGCTCCTCGCTGATGATCGATCCGAACACGGCGCTGCCGACCGGCGAGAATTTTGGCATCGACGCGCAATACAACCTGGTCGAGATCGCCTCCAACAAGTCGGTGATGACGGGCTCCACCTTCTCGCGGGTGTCCTACGACATGCCGGGCTCCTACCAGCGCTTCACCCGCACGCGCGCGTTGCGCGACGCCGAAGATCGCGCCGCGCAGGAGATCGCGGACAACATCAATACCCGGCTGGCTTCCTTCTTCACCGCCGGGACCTGAAACACCGTCATTCCGGGGCATGCGAAGCATGAACCCGGAATCCAGAGATGATGGATGGAGATTCTGGGTTCGTGCTCTGCACGCCCCGGAATGACACTCAAATAAAATGGTCGCGCTCCGCGGAAAAGAGATCGACGCCTTCCTCGCCCGGCCCGATCCCGGCCGTCCGATCATCCTGCTCTACGGCCCCGATGCCGGCCTCGTGCGCGAGCGCGCCGACGCGCTGATGGCGTCCGCGGTCGATGACCCCAACGATCCGTTCTCGCTGGTCCGCCTCGACGGTGACGACCTCGCCGCCGAGCCTTCGCGTTTGGTGGATGAAGCGATGACGGTGCCGCTGTTCGGCGGACGGCGCGCGATCCGCGTTCGCGCCGGCTCGCGCAATTTTGCCAGCGGCGTCGAGACGCTGACGGATTCGCCGGTGAAGGACTGCCGCATCGTGATCGAGGCCGGCGACATCAGGCCGGATTCGCCGCTGCGCAAGATCTGCGAGCGCGCCAAGAATGCGGCGGCGATCGGCTGCTATCCCGACACTGAGCGCGATCTCGCCAAGCTGATCGACGACGAACTGCGGACATCCGGCCTGCGCATCGCGCAAGATGCCCGTGCCGTGCTGATGTCACTGCTCGGCGGCGACCGCCAGGCTTCGCGCAACGAAGTGCGCAAGCTCACGCTCTACGCCCACGGCAAGGGCGAGGTCACGCTTGAGGACGTGATGACCGTGGTGTCCGACGCATCCGAGCTGAAACTCGATCCGATCGTGGACGGTGCCTTCGCCGGCAATGCCGCCGCGGTCGAGACGGAGTTTGCGAAAGCGATGGTCGCCGGTACCTATCCCGGCGTCATCATCGCTGCCGCGCAGCGCCAGGCGGCCTGGCTGCACAAATCGGCGCTGGCGATTGCCGATGGTGCGCCGGCCGCGTCGGTGCTGGAGGGCGGATACCCGCGATTGCATTTCTCGCGGAAAGGCGCGGTTGAAATCGCACTCCGCAATTTCAGCCCGCAGCGGCTGGTCGGCATCATCGAGCAGCTCGGCACCGCGGCGCTCGATATGCGCAAGCAGAATTCGCTCGCCGCAGTGATTGCGCAACGCACCCTGCTCTCGATCGCCGCCAATGCGCGGCGGCGCGGGTAAGTTGCTAGCCGCCCTCGAGCCGCCGCATCACCTCGTCTAGCTGCTCGAGACTGCGGTAGCTGATCTGGACGGAGCCGCCGGGATCGCGGTGGTTGACGCTGACGGTCAAGCCCAGCGCATCGGAGACGCGCTTCTCTAGCGCGAGCGTGTCCGGGTCCTTCTCCTTGCCGGCGGCGCCGCCGCGCGCCTTCTGCGGCTTGCGCACCGGCACGCCCTCGTCATGTGCCAGCGCTTCGGCCTGGCGCACGTTGAGACCTTCGGCGACGATGCGCTTGGCGGCTGCGAGCGGATCGGGCACGCCGATCAGCGCGCGCGCATGGCCTGCGGACAATTCGCCGCTGGCGATGAAGGCCTGCACCTCGGCGGGCAGCTTCGTCAGCCGCATCATGTTGGCGACATGGCTGCGGCTCTTGCCGACATCCCGCGCGATATCTTCCTGACTGCGCTTGAACTCGTTGGCGAGCGCATGATAGCCCTGCGCCTCTTCCATCGGGTTGAGGTCTTCGCGCTGCACGTTCTCGATGATCATCATCTCGAGCGCGTCGCTATCGTTGACCTCGATCGGGACGATCGGCACCTCGTGCAGGCCGGCGAGCTGGGAGGCGCGCCAGCGCCGCTCGCCAGCGATGATCTCGTAGCGGTCCTGCGCGCCCTTGACCGGCCGCACCACGATCGGCTGGATCACGCCGCGCTGCTTGATCGAATCGGCGAGCTCACGGAGCTCGGCATCGGCGAAGCTGCGGCGCGGATTGCGTGGATTGGCCTTGAGGAATTCGATCGGCACCTTGCGCTGCGTGCGCGGCCGCTCGACATGCGCCGCCTCGCCGCCGACGTCCCCGATCAGACTTGCAAGCCCACGGCCCAGTCGCGAACGCGCTTCGTCGGCCATTGTCGCCAGCTCCCTTGGATTCACGTAGCAAACTCCGGAATTCGAATTTCAGATCGGTCGGATCGTAGGATGGGTAGAGCGCCGCGAACCCATCGCGCTCCTCGCATGGAAAGATGATGGGTTTCGCTGCGCGCTACCCATCCTACGAATGGTCCTTAATTCGTGCGCAACTCGCGTTCGCGCTGGATCACTTCGGTGGCGAGCTTCAGATAGGCTTCGCTGCCGACGCATTTGAGGTCGTAGACCAGCACCGGCTTGCCGTAGGACGGCGCCTCGGAGATGCGCACGTTGCGCGGGATCATGGTGTTGTAGACCTTGCTGCCCATAAACTGCCGGACGTCGGCGACGACCTGGTTCGACAGATTGTTGCGGGAGTCGAACATCGTCAGCACGATGCCGTGGATCGACAGGTTCGGGTTGAGCGTCGAGCGCACCTGCTCGACCGTCTGCAAGAGCTGCGACAGACCTTCGAGCGCGAAGAACTCGCACTGCAGCGGCACCAGTATCGCGTCCGACGCCGCCATCGCGTTCACGGTCAGCAGGTTGAGCGACGGCGGACAGTCGATCAGCACGTAAGTGTAATCGGCATCCGGCGAGGTGTTGTTGTTGAGCCCGGCGATCGCGTCGCGCAGGCGGAACGCGCGGCCCGGCGTCGTGCCGAGTTCAAGCTCGAGGCCGGAGAGATCCATGGTCGAGGGCGCTATGTGAAGCCGTGGCACCGCGGTCGCCACGACCGCCTCGCGCAGCGGCGCCTCGCCGATCAGAACGTCATAGGTCGAGCAGCCCCGATTGCGCCGGTCGATGCCGAGCCCGGTCGATGCGTTGCCCTGCGGATCGAGATCAACGACCAGGACCCGCTCGCCGATGGCCGCGAGTGCCGTCCCGAGATTGATCGCTGTGGTTGTCTTGCCGACGCCCCCTTTTTGGTTGGCAAGCGACAAGATGCGTGGATGGCCAGCCGGTTGTGGCGCCCTATCCTCTCGATAAATCTCGTCAATTACGGTCATGGCGTTGCCCTGGTAATCCCCTGCGTAAAGCTCAACGGCGCCCGATGGAGCTAAGCTCGACAATCCAGCCGTGTCCGCCGGTCCGACTCGGATGAAGCTGCGGCTCAATTTTCCAATATTTAGTGGCTTCGGTCAATTCGGCCTCTACATCTTGGCCTTTGAGAAACAGCGCTTTTGCACCCTTTCGCACCAACGGTTCCGCGAAGCCGATGAGCTGATGTAGCGGAGCCAGCGCCCGCGCGGTCACGCAATCGATCGGGCCGCTGATTCTTTCCACAATATCCCCGATGTCAGCCAGATGCACCGTCCCCGGCGCCGCTGTCACCCGCAGTGCTTCGCGAAGGAAGGCCGCTTTCTTGGCGTTGCGCTCGACCAGGTGGACGCTAGTGCCAAGCGTATCGGCGAGCGCGCAGGCGAGCACGACACCGGGAAAGCCGCCGCCGCTGCCGAGGTCGACCCAGACCTTGGCAGTTGGAGCGAGGTCGAGCAATTGCAGCGAATCAGCGATGTGGCGGGTCCAGAGTTCGGGCAGCGTCGACGGCGCAACGAGATTGGTCTTGGCCTGCCACTCCAGGAGAAGCGCGACGTAGCGGTCGAGCCGGGCTTCCGTTTCACGTGAAACGGGGGCGAGGGCGAGGGCCGCCCTCTTGTCGGCGGCTGCGCTCGGTAGCGCTCTGTTTAGCGATGCTTTGACCATGATTCGCAATGTCAGTCGGAAGCCAGGTTGTCATTGCGAGCGCAGCGAAGCAATGCATTGACGCCGTCGTGCTCGGATAAATGGATTGCTTCGCTGCGCTCGCAATGACGGTGGCGCGCCGTTTCACGTGAAACGCTTACGCGGTCGCCGTCGCCTTCTTCCGCCGTGCCTCCCGACGCAGGTAAGCGGCCAGAATGCCCAGCGCCGCCGGAGTCATCCCGTCGATCCGCCCCGCCTGACCCACGGTCCGCGGCAGCGCAGCCTTCAGCTTCGCGCGCGCCTCGTTGGAGAGGCCGGGTACATCGTCATAGTCGACGCCGGTCAGGACAAGTCCCTCGTCGCGGCGGAAGGCATCGACGTCTGCGATCTGGCGCTTGAGATAGACATCGTACTTCGCGTCGATCTCCAAGTGCACGGCAGTCGATGGATCGATGACCGACAGCTCCGGCCAGATGCCTCGCAGCGTCGACCACTCCACTTCGGGGTACGACAGCAGTTCAAAGGCGGAGCGACGGACGCCATCGCGGTTCAGCGCCAGCCCGTGTCTTATGGCCTCGTTGGGCGTAATCGAGAGCGACCTGGCCAGCGCCTTGGCGGCATTCAGCGCCGCCATCTTTGCGGTGTGGCGCTTGGAGCGGGCTTCGCCGACGCACCCCAACGCAATCCCCTTATCGGTCAACCGCTGGTCGGCATTGTCGGCCCGCAGCGTCAGCCGGTATTCGGCCCGCGAGGTGAACATGCGATAGGGCTCGGTGATCCCACGCGTGACCAGGTCATCGATCATCACGCCGAGATAGCCGTCGGCGCGGTCGAACACGATTGGATCAGTGCCGCCGGCAGCGAGTGCCGCGTTCAGGCCAGCGACGATCCCCTGCCCGGCTGCTTCCTCGTATCCGGTCGTACCGTTGATCTGGCCAGCCAGAAACAGTCCGGGCAATCGCTTGGTCTCAAGCGTCGGATCGAGCTCACGCGGGTCGACATGGTCGTACTCGATCGCGTAGCCCGGCCGGACCATCTTGACCCGCTCAAGGCCGGGGATGGAGGCGAGGATAGCGAGCTGGACCTCTTCCGGAAGTGAGGTCGAGATGCCGTTGGGGTAGACCGTATTGTCGTCGATGCCTTCGGGCTCAAGAAAGATCTGGTGGCCATCGCGATCCCCGAAGCGGACGATCTTGTCTTCAATCGAGGGGCAATAGCGCGGCCCAGTGCTCTTGATCTGACCGGAATACATCGGCGAACGATGCACATTGGCCCGGATTACCTCATGCGTCTTGGGCGTGGTGCGAGTGATCCCGCACTGGATCTGGGGCGTCGTGATCCGGTCCGTCATGATGGAGAACGGCTCAGGTGGATCATCGCCTGGCTGCATCTCGACTGCAGACCAGTCGATCGTGGTGCCATCCAGGCGCGGAGGCGTCCCGGTCTTCAACCGGCCAAGCGTAAAGCCCAGACGCTCGAACGAAGCTGAAAGCCCCATGGCCGGAGCCTCACCGACCCGGCCCGCCGGCCAATTCTTCTCGCCGAGATGGATCAAACCGCGCAGGAAGGTGCCGGTCGTGATCACAACGGCGCCGGCAGAGAGCATCCGCCCGTCTCCGAGGCGAATTCCATTGATGCGGCCATTGGAGGTCAGGAGATCATCCGCCTCGCCCTCGACCACGGTCAGGTTGACGGTTTCAAGGATCGCGGCTTGCATCGCAGCGGCATAGAGCTTGCGGTCAGCCTGAGCGCGCGGACCACGGACGGCAGGACCCTTGCGGCGGTTCAGCATCCGAAACTGAATGCCGCCGGCATCCGCGACCCGGCCCATCAAGCCGTCGAGAGCGTCAACTTCGCGGACCAGATGACCCTTGCCGAGGCCTCCGATCGCGGGATTGCAGGACATCGCGCCGATGGTCGAAAAACGATGCGTCACCAGCGCGGTCTTCGCGCCCATCCGGGCAGCCGCACTGGCGGCCTCGCAGCCGGCATGGCCGCCACCGATGACGATGACGTCGAATGAAAGCGATTGGGTAGACATGCGCAAACTTCTAGCGCGGAGCGGTGAAAGTCGAAAGACAAGTTTCAACGAGCCTGATCCGCTGTTTCACGTGAAACAGGATGCCAGTCCTGTTCGTGTTCCACCGGACCCCTGCGCCGGGTGTTTCACGTGAAACAGTGCCGGAACGGGGCGAAGGTCGAGAACTCACGTCGAGAAGCGCGGCGCCGGTGCTGCGCGGTCGGATCGTCAGCTCAGGTTGAAGACGATACCCAAAGCGAGCAAGCCGAACGCCACGGAGGCCAGCGACAGCAACATGTCGATTGCGGCATCCGAGCCCTTAAGCCGGCTCTGCCAGGCCTGGGCCGATTCATTGGTCCACTTACGGAAGCCGCTATTAGTCGTCAGTGACGGTGGCAGTCGTTGATGGTTCCGCCAAGTCCGCCGCAGCAGATAAGGCAGCATCACGGCCATCAGCAGGAACAGATTGACGATTGCGAGAGGAAGTTCGGTGTCGTTCTGACGATCAAACAATATCCGGGCCGCCAGATCGAAGAAGGCAACGAGCCCGATAGCGGCCTTGTAGACCAGCGGATGGAATCCGGAAGGCCCTGTCCGGTGGGAGTTCCGTGCGCCCCGTTAGATGTTTTGCCATGACCCTTCTCCAGCATCTGCGAGGAGCGATCGGCCGCCAACGGTTCGGCAGCAAGATGGATAACCAGGACGGATAAGACGCAGTTTCGTTAAGCCTCGTTCATGATTTGCGCGACCTGAGGAGCGAGTATGGTGTCGTTTTCCGGATCGCTTCCCTGACTCAGTGGCCTACTGATCCAGCGACCTACTTCCCGACGCAGAATTCCCGAAAGATCACGTCGAGGATGTCCTCGACATCCACGCGGCCGAGAAGCCGTCCAAGACTATAGGCGGCCGCCCGGAGTTCCTCCGCGGCAAGTTCTTCGCCCGCCCCGACCACATCGATCGCCCGCCGCAACGATTCGGCCGTCTCTCGCAACAGCTTGCGCTGCCGCGTCCGGGTAATCAGACCGCCCTCGCCAGATCCGAAGCAGTCGTGCGCAAAGCCGACAAGGGCCGCGATCAGTTCCGGAATCCCTTCCCCGCTCCGAGCAGAGATCCTGAACGTGGCGCACGGTAGTTCCGATCCTTGTAGCTCCGACGCCGAAGCATCCAGATCGATCTTGTTACGCACCAACCAGACCGGCGCGGACCCGTCGTTTGAAGCTGCCGCGCTCGTCCTATCGGTGAGCCACAAAACCAGGTCGGCTTCTTCGGCGCGGGCACGGGCGCGGCGCACCCCCTCCTGCTCGATCGGATCGTCGGTCTCTCGGATTCCGGCGGTGTCGATCACCGTCACCGGGTAGCCGTCGAGATCGAGCTGCACTTCAATGACGTCGCGCGTCGTGCCGGCGTGCGGCGAGACGATCGCGACGTCGCGCCGCGCAAGCTGGTTGATCAGGGTCGACTTGCCGACATTAGGCGGACCCGCGATTGCGACCACCAAACCGTCGCGAAGTCGTTCGCTCTGCGCCTGGGCCGCCAGCACCTGCTGAATTTCGGTCAGCAGCGCTTTGACCTTCTTGAGCGCCGGCGCGATCAATTCCGCCGGCACGTCGCCTTCGTCGGAAAAATCGATACCAGCCTCTATCAATGCCGACGCCTCGATGATCTGTGCCCGCCAGTTGCGGGCACGATCGCCGAGCAGGCCCTTCAACTGTCGCAGCGCCTGGCGACGCTGCCGGTCGGTGTCGGCATGAATGAGGTCGTCGAGGCCCTCGGCCTCGGTCAGATCGAGCTTGCCGTTCTCGAAGGCGCGGCGGGTGAATTCGCCGGCTTCGGCAGGCCGAGCGTCGTCAACGCCAGCAAGCGCATTGAACACCGCGCCGAGCACCGCCCGCCCACCATGGACATGAAATTCGGCGACGTCCTCGCCCGTGGCACTCGCGGGCGCTGGGAACCAGAGGACCACCGCATCGTCGATCGGCTGGCCGGTGGCATCCTTCAGCAGCGTTCTGGTCGCCGTCCGCGCCGATGGAATCCTGCCGGCCAACTTCACCAATGCCGGACCGGCTTGCGGCCCCGACACCCGGACGATGGCGATCGCACTTGGCGGTCGCCCCGAGGAAAGCGCAAAGATGGTCTGGTCTCGCGGATGCATCGCCTATTTGTTAGCGAACGGCCGGGAAGGCAACGCACAATTCGCGCGTCTCATCGTTCGCGTCTACGCTGCATCGCAGCAATCAGCCAATCTTGCTGCAGCAATTGTGCAGCAATTTGCTACGAGATTGGAGGCGCCCCATCATCGGCAGATCCGCGAATGGAAGAAGTACAATAATTATCAAATACTTAGATGACGGAATTCTGGAACCATGCGGTTATGCTGCAGCTATACCGCAGCATAACCAGATATATTGCACCGCAACATAAGCGGACCTGTCGGCCGGCGCTTACGTGTTCATGGAATCGAAGAACTCAGAGTTGTTTTTCGTATTCCGGAGCTTGTCGAGCAGGAAGTCGATAGCGTCCATCGTGCCCATCGGATTGAGGATCCGGCGCAGCACGTACATTTTCTTCAGAACTTGCGGATCGGTGATCAGCTCTTCCTTGCGGGTGCCGGAGCGGGAGATGTCGATCGCCGGGAAGGTCCGCTTGTCGGAGACCTTGCGGTCGAGGATCAATTCGGAGTTACCGGTTCCCTTGAACTCTTCGAAGATCACTTCGTCCATGCGGCTGCCGGTATCGACCAGCGCGGTGGCGATAATGGTGAGCGAGCCGCCCTCCTCGATGTTGCGGGCGGCACCGAAGAAGCGCTTCGGCCGCTGCAGCGCATTGGCGTCGACACCGCCGGTCAGCACCTTGCCGGATGACGGCACCACCGTGTTGTAGGCGCGGCCCAGGCGCGTGATCGAGTCGAGCAGGATAACCACGTCGCGGCCATGCTCGACCAAGCGCTTGGCCTTCTCGATCACCATCTCGGCCACCTGGACGTGACGCACGGCCGGTTCGTCGAAGGTCGAGGACACCACCTCACCCTTCACCGAGCGCTGCATGTCGGTGACTTCTTCCGGACGCTCGTCGATCAGAAGCACGATCAGATAGCATTCGGGATGATTGTGCGTGATCGAATGCGCGATGTTCTGCATCAGCACGGTCTTACCCGTGCGCGGCGGCGCCACGATCAAGGCGCGCTGGCCCTTGCCGATCGGCGCAACGATGTCGATCACCCTTGCAGAAAGGTCTTTTCGCGTCGGGTCATCGATTTCCATCCGAAACCGCTGATTGGGAAACAGCGGCGTCAGGTTGTCGAAATTGACCTTGTGCTTGGACTTCTCAGGGTCCTCGAAATTGAGCGAGTTGACCTTCAGCAACGCAAAATAGCGCTCGCCCTCTTTCGGGCTGCGGATGTGGCCTTCGATCGTATCGCCGGTGCGCAGGCCGAAGCGGCGGATCTGCGAGGGCGAAACGTAGATGTCGTCGGGGCCCGGCAGATAATTGGCATCGGGCGAACGGAGGAAGCCGAAACCGTCCGACAACACCTCGACGACACCTTCACCGATAATGTCGGTTTCCTGGATAGCGAGCTGTTTGAGGATGGCGAACATCAGCTCCTGCTTGCGCATGGTGCTGGCGTTTTCGACCCCATTTTCCTCGGCAAACGAGACAAGCTCGGCCGGCGTCTTGGACTTGAGGTCTTGAAGTTTGATTTCCCGCATGGGGGTGGTCCTGTGGAGCATTTTTTAGAGAAGGATCTTGCGAGGTGGCTTTGAGAAAAAGCGGACGCAAAAATGAAGGTCCGCAGGTCTAAGCAAGGAAAGCGCCGGTGGGGCTTCAAACCTGATGTGGCGGCCGGCCCGTTGATGGAACCGGAACGCGATCACATCCGCCTGCGTGGGGTGGGATTGGGGCAAATATAGAAAATCGCTTTGCGCTCCGCAAGAAGGACTGAAGCCTGATTCCTGGGCAAACGGCTCCTCTAGAATGGCTTGACCACCACAAGAATGACGATGCCGATCATCAGGACAGTCGGCACCTCGTTGATAATCCGATAAAATTTCTGGCTTCGGGTATTCCGGTCGGCGGCAAAATCCTTCATCCAGCGGGCAAAAAATCCGTGGACGCCGGAGAGCACGAGCACCAGCAAGAGCTTGCCATGCAGCCAGCCGGAGCTGAACCAGTGACCAGTCCAGGCCAGATAGAGGCCAGCGAGCCAGGTAACGATCATGGCCGGATTGATGATCGCCCTTAGGAGGCGCCGTTCCATGATCTTGAAGGTCTCGGACTGCTTGGAGCCTTTCTCGGCCTCGCAGTGATAGACGAACAGACGTGGCAGATAGAGCATGCCGGCCATCCAGGAGATGACCGCAATGATGTGCAGCGCCTTGATCCACTCGTAGATCCCGTCTTGCATCGTGATCGCCGCGCTCCTGGAACATCTCGGGCAGCCTCGCCGTTTCAAAAGAGGGCCTGCCAGCGAGGTTACGGATACATATCCGCAAGCATCGCTCTCTTAAAACCAATTAATTTTAGAATCTTAGGTTTGAGTCTAAGTGACCGTGAATTTGACTCACGCAACGCGATCCCGCCGTTCTCGGGTGCTTGTTCACACCGCTCAACAATTCGGCCCGCGCTGTCGCGCAACGGAATATCGCCCAAGGCCTCAAGCGCTTGCGGCGTTCCTTGACCAGCTTATCAAGAGACAAATTCACATATTCTCACTATCATCCCACCGGCACGGCGGACTTGTCCTCGGGGGAGGCGCTGTGAAGAAAAGGTTTAGATATCCCTAAGGCGGCGATCTCAGCTGAAAAGTTGTAGGCAACCTCCACAGGGATTCACAGGATAGACAGAGGTTCTGGTGCCTACATCAGGCAATTACTTTCACCTGCATCTGGTGTCGGACTCAACCGGCGAGACGCTGATCACGGTGGCGCGCGCGGTGGCCGCGCAATACGCCAATGTCTCACCGGTCGAACACGTCTATCCGCTGGTGCGCAGCCAGAAGCAGCTCGACCGCGTGCTGGATGAAATCGAGGAATCGCCCGGGATCGTGCTGTTCACGCTGCTCGAGAAAGATCTCGTCAGCCGGCTGGAAGCCAAATGCAGGGAGATCAACGTCCCGAGCCTGTCGATCATTGGGCCGGTGATGCAGTTGTTCGAGGCGTATCTGGGTGCGGCCACTTCGGGTCGGGTCGGCGCGCAGCACGTGCTGAACGCGGAATATTTCAAGCGCATCGATGCGCTGAACTACACGATGATGCATGACGACGGCCAGCATGTCGAAGGCCTTGAGGAGGCTGATGTCGTTCTGGTCGGGGTGTCCCGCACCTCGAAGACGCCGACGTCGATCTATCTCGCCAACCGCGGCATCCGCACCGCAAATGTCCCGCTCGTACCCGGCATTCCGCTGCCGCATCAACTGGAGCACCTGAAGAAACCGCTGGTGGTCAGCCTCCATGCGACGCCGGAGCGCCTGATCCAGGTCCGGCAAAACCGGCTCTTGAGCATGGGCGCGGCGTCCGGCAATGACGAATATATCGACAGGCAGGCGGTTACCGATGAAGTCGCGTTCGCGCGCCGCCTGAGCGCCAAGTTCAACTGGGCGCTGCTGGACGTCACGCGACGTTCGATCGAGGAGACGGCCGCAGCGGTGATGAAACTCTATAATGACCGCCAGCGGCAGCGGCCGCTGGAGTGATTCGGTGGCGATGACGATCTGGCGCGGAAAAAGTCCGCTGATTCTCGCCTCCCAGAGCCGTGCGCGAAAAATGCTGCTGGCCAATGCGGGGATCGCGTTCGAGGCGATGCCGGCGGATATCGACGAACGGGCGATCCAGGAAAATTCAGGCCTTTCGGCGCCGGCGGAAATCGCGTTGCTGCTGGCGCGCGAAAAGGCCTTGTTCGTTTCCTCCGGGCGGCCGGGACGATTCGTCGTCGGCGCCGACCAGACCCTGGCGCTCGGCGATCGATTGTTCACCAAACCCGCTGGCCGCGATCAGGCGGCCGAACAATTGCGTGCGCTCGCGGGTCGGGTTCACGAACTGCATTCCGCCGTTGCCGTCGCCCAAGACGGCAAAATACTGTTTGCCGACACCAGCGTGGCACGCATGTCGATGCGCCCGCTTCGCGAGGACGAGATCACCGCCTATCTGGGCCAGGCCGGCGAGGCCGTGACCACCAGCGTTGGCGCCTATCAGCTCGAAAGCCTCGGGGTACATCTGTTCGAGCGCATCGACGGTGACCATTTCACCATCCTCGGCCTGCCGCTATTGTCGGTGTTAGCCTTCCTGCGCAGCGAGAATTTGCTGGCAATCTGACATGTTTCCGAGTGATGACTGAAAGATGCTGATCCTGGGACTGACCGGCTCGATCGGGATGGGGAAATCCACCACCGCGAAACTGTTCGCGGAAGCTGGCGTCCCCGTCTATGACGCCGACGCGACCGTGCACCAACTCTACGAAGGCGAAGCGGTGCCGGCGATCGAAGCTGCCTTCCCCGGCACCACCGCTGATGGCAAGGTGGATCGTGCAAAGCTCTCCGCGCGCGTGGTCCACGATCCAGCGGCGATGAAGCAGCTGGAGCAGATCGTCCACCCGATGCTCGGCGCGTCCCGGCAGAAATTCTTTGCGGATGCGGAAGCCACCGGCGCCCCCGTCGTGGTCGTCGACGTGCCGCTGCTGTTCGAGACCGGCGGAGAGAAGCGGGTCGATGCGGTGGTCGTCGTGACGACCTCGCCGGAAATACAGCGCGAGCGCGTGCTGGCACGGGGCACGATGGACGACGAGAAACTCGATGCGATTCTGGCGCGACAATTGCCCGATGCCGAGAAACGCAAGCGGGCGGATTTCGTGGTGGATACCTCACACGGCCTTGATCCCGTGCGCGCGCAAATCAAGGACATTCTGGCTGAGGTCGTTAAGATGCCGAGGCGGCGAATCTGATTCGCCTGGTATTCTGCGGTCCTAAAAATCCATGCGCGAAATCGTTCTCGATACCGAAACCACCGGCCTTGATCCGCTGCGCGGCGATCGGCTGGTCGAGATCGGTTGCGTCGAAATCTTCAACCGCATGCCGACCGGGCAAACCTACCACGTCTACATCAATCCCGAGCGGGACATGCCGGCCGAGGCTTTCGCCGTTCACGGCCTCTCGACCGAATTCCTGGCCAGCAAGCCGGTGTTCACCGAAGTTGTCGACGAATTCCTGGCGTTCATCGCCGACACTCCGCTGGTGATCCATAACGCCTCGTTCGACATCAGCTTCATCAATGCCGAACTCGATCGAATCAAGCGGCCGGTGATCGCCAAGGATCGGCTGGTCGACACCCTGCTCCTGGCACGCCGGAAACATCCGGGCGTGTCGAATCGGCTCGACGATCTCTGCTCGCGCTATTCGATCGATAATTCCCGCCGCACCAAGCACGGCGCGTTGCTCGATGCCGAGTTGCTGGCGGAGGTTTATGTCGACCTGATCGGGGCGCGGCAATCGCAGCTCATCCTCGCCTCGGAAGCCGAGATCACCCAGGTCGGCCATGGCGATATGCCGCGGCGGCAGCGCGAGATTCCGCTGGCGCCGCGGGTGACCGACGCGGAGCGCGAGGCACACCGCGCCTTCATCGCGACCCTCGGCGACAAGCCGATCTGGAACGAGTACCTGCCGGCGGCGGCCGAAGCCGCCGCGTAGATTCCTTAAGATCAGCTCGGTTTCACGCCGGGTGCCGGGGCGGCTTGTGTCGCTGCCTGCCGCTCCATGTTCTGGCGGTACAGGCCGACGAAATCGACGGGATCCAGCATCAAGGGCGGGAAGCCGCCATCGCGCACGGCGGTGGCGATGATCTCGCGCGCAAACGGGAACAACAGCCGCGGGCATTCGATCATCACCAGCGGGTGCAGGTTCTCCTGCGGCACATTCAGGATCCGGAACACGCCGGCATATTGCAGATCGAAGCTGAACATCACCTTGCCGGCACTCTCGGCCTTGCCTTCGACCGACAGCGTCACTTCATATTCGCTCTCGGCGAGATTCCTGGCCGAAACATTGATCTGGATATTGATCGCCGGTTGCTGCTCCTGCGGCCCGAGCGAGGCCGGCGCGTTCGGGTTCTCGAACGAGAGATCCTTGGTGTATTGCGCCAGCACGTTGAGCTGGGGCGGGGCCTGCTCGGGGGGTGCGCCGTTGCCGTTGGTCATGGGAAGCTCTCCTGAACACTGGCGATCGGAGACGGTCTGACGTCCGAAGCCGCAGTTAAGGTTTTGGAAATGCTGGTGCCGGGCGAGTGGCTATCATAGCCCCACACTGCACCACAAGGCGACAGTCCTTGATTGCCAAACCTTCGCCGATTTGGCGCCGAGATCGTCAATCGCGGCTGAAAGGCGGCACCATTTGCGCCCTAAATATTTGAAGATGCGTGATTTCCAGGCATCATCGGATTTCCCCTCGCGGCCAAAACGCGCTAGAATGGCCGCGCCAAAACGCGCCATTGGCCGAGCGGAGTTTCGTGCCTACATGCTGCGGACTCAATTGGCGAGGTAATCTCCGCCGTTTCCTGAGCGGAACGCCCGCTGGGGGCGGACCGTTGCCGGTGCAGATCAGAAAGCGAACACGACGTGGATATCTACACCATCATTTTCCTGGCGCTGGCCGTCTTCATTTTCCTGCGCCTGCGGAGTGTCCTCGGACAGCGCACCGGCAGCGAGCGGCCCCCCTATGACCGTGCGGCCCCGAATGTGCTGCAGCGGGACAATAATGTCGTCCCGATGCCGGGCTCGGTGATCGACCAGCCGCCTCCGCTGCCGAGCAAGGACGTGACGCCGCCGTCCGACCGCTGGAAGGGAATTGCGGAACCCGGTACGGCGCTGGCGCAGGGGCTGGACGCCATTGTCGCCCAGGACTCCTCGTTCGATCCACGCCATTTCATCTCGGGTGCGCGAAGCGCCTACGAGATGATCGTGCTGGCCTTTGCCAACGGCGATCGCCGCGCCTTGCGCGACCTGCTGTCGAGTGAGGTCTATGACAGCTTCGATGCCGCGATCAAGGATCGTGAGAAGCACGAGCAGAAGACCGAAACCCGCTTCGTCTCGATAGACAAGGCCGAGATTGTCAGCGCGGAAGCACGCGACCGTGCGGCACAGGTCACGGTCCGCTTTGTGTCGCAAATGATTTCCGTCACCCGCGACAAGGCCGGTACCATCGTCGACGGCAACCCGGAAAAGGTCGCCGATATCACCGATGTCTGGACATTCGCCCGCGATACGGCGTCGCGCGATCCGAACTGGAAACTGGTTGGCACTGGAAGCGCCCACTGATCGGCTTCGCCTTGCGCGTCTCACGGCCGCGTGCTGCGCAATCGCTCTTCTATGCTCAACGGCCGCGCTAGAAGCGCGCGCAAGGTCGCCAGCGAAGGCGACCAGGCATTCGGCCGTCCAGCACACCCGTCACCTCCCCTATCCGAACCTGGAGTTGCCGCTGCAGATCAGCAGCAGCCAGTATGAACCGCTGGCCTGGACCGACATGCCGGGCTGGAGCGATGACGATCACCTTGCGGCCTATAAGGCCTTTCGCGCGAGCTGCCGGCCGATCGCCGCCGAGCACGGGCTGCCCTCGGAATCGAAGGCGCTCGGCACCTCGTTGCGCGATCCCTGCCGCATCGCCAAGGGGCCGGAGCTCACCGACGAAGCCAAGGCGAAAGCCTTCTTCGAGGAGCATTTCCTGCCCTTGCGCATCTCGCGGCTCGGCGAGGGCGAGGGTTTCGTCACCGGCTATTACGAGCCAGTGCTGGATGGGTCGCGGACCCAGACCGACGTCTACAACGTGCCGGTCTACCGCCGGCCGTCGAACCTGTTCGTCCGCGGCGCCAAGCAGAGCTCGAGCGGCCTGCCGAACAAGGGCCAGGTGTTCCGCAAGATCGGCCGCCGCAAGCTCGTGCCCTACTATGATCGCGCCGAGATCGAGGACGGTGCGATCGCCGGCCGCGGCCTCGAGATCTGCTGGCTCAAGGAGCAGACCGATTTGCTATTCGCGCAGATCCAGGGCTCGGCGCGGGTGCGCTTCGAGGACGGCTCGACATTGCGCATCAACTATGATGCTCACAACGGCTATCCCTACACGCCGGTTGGCCGCATTTTGATCGACCGCGGCATCATCCCAAAAGAGCAGATGTCGATGCAGAAGATCAGGGACTGGATGGCGCAGAACCCTGACGGAGCCAAGGAATTGCGGCGGCAGAACCGCTCCTATGTCTTCTTCCGCGAGGTGCAGCTCTCCGACAAGGACGAGGCGGTCGGCGCGCAGGGCGTGCCGCTGACGCCGGGCCGCTCGATCGCGGTGGACAAGGCGCTGCACGTCTATGGCACGCCGTTCTTCATCGAGGGCGAATTGCCGATCGAGTCAGAGCAATCGAAGACGCCGTTCCGCCGCCTGATGATCGCGCAGGATACTGGCTCGGCGATCGTCGGCCCGGCCCGCGCAGACCTTTATTTCGGTGCCGGAGCCGATGCCGGAAAAGTGTCGGGCCGGCTGCGGCACAATATGCGCTTCGTGATGCTGGTGCCGAGGAGCCTCGATCCCGTCGCCCGCGGGCGCAAAATGCCGGTGCCGGATGAGCGGCCGTCGGAAAAGATCGCAAAGCTGTTTCCGCAAGTTGATCCGCAGAAGGAAAAGAGCGCGGCGAAGCCCGCGGATGCATCCGCGTCGACCAACGCGGTGCCGATGCCGGAGCCGCGGCCCGCCATCAAGACTGATGAGCCGCGGCGTCATCGGCACTACCGCCATTACCGCACCTACAGATGAAGCGTCCCGTTCCGATTGCAGATCCCGCGCCGCCGCGGCGAAGGCGCGCGCTCAGCGAAGAAGAGCGTGCGCTGTGGGAAAGCGTCGCGAAGCAGGTCAAGCCGCTGCGCAAACGCCAACCCGCTGTGAAGACGCATGCCGGACCCGAAGCGGAGACCAAGGCCGCCGCCAAAACTGCAGCGCCGGCGAAACCGATCCCAGTCAAATCAGCAGCGGCGCCGCGTCCGCAGACGCCGCCGCCACTGGCACCGATTGGCCGCCGCGAGCGCGCGCAACTGTCGCGCGGCAAGAAGGAGATCGATGCCCGGCTCGACCTGCACGGCATGACGCAGACGCGCGCGCATCGCGTGCTCCTCACGTTCCTGCAACGCGCGCATAGCGACGGGCTGACTTTTGTGCTCGTCATCACCGGCAAGGGCAAAGCCGGCGGCGGCGATTCCGAGCGTGGCGTGCTGCGCCGCCAGGTGCCGCAATGGCTGAGCCTGCCCGAATTCCGCGCGCTCGTCGTCGGTTTCGAGGAAGCCCATATCGGCCACGGCGGCGAGGGCGCGCTTTACGTGCGCGTGCGGCGCGCGAGGGTTTAGTCGATTCGTCATTGCGAGGAGCGAAGCGACGAAGCAATCCATCTCTCCGCAAGTGGAGAGATGGATTGCTTCGCTGCGCTCGCAATGACGGTTGGGCTTACAAAATAAACCGGCTCAAATCGGCGTTCTTGGCGAGGTCGCCGACATGCTTGCGGACATAATCGGCATCGACCGTGATGGTGTCGCCGTGGCGATCGGGCGCGGTGAAGGAGATTTCGTCCAGCACCCGCTCCATCACCGTCTGCAGCCGCCGCGCGCCGATATTCTCGACGGTGGAGTTGACGGCCACGGCGACGTCGGCGAGCTCGTCGATCGCGGAGTCGGTAATCTCGAGTTTCACGCCTTCGGTCTGCATCAGCGCGACATATTGCTTGATCAGCGACGCCTCAGGCTCGGTCAGGATGCGGCGCATGTCGTCGCGCGTCAGCGCCTGCAATTCGACGCGGATCGGCAGGCGCCCCTGCAGCTCCGGCAGCAGGTCAGAGGGTTTTGCGATATGGAATGCGCCGGAGGCGATGAACAGGATGTGATCGGTCTTCACCGGGCCGTGCTTGGTTGTAACAGTGGTGCCCTCGATCAGCGGCAGCAGGTCGCGCTGCACGCCTTCGCGCGAGACGTCGCCGCCGGCGCGATTTTCGCGCACGCAGATCTTGTCGATCTCGTCGAGGAACACGATGCCGTTGTTCTCGACCGCATTGATCGCTTCCTGCACCAGTTGGTCGGTGTCGAGCAGCTTGTCGGATTCCTCGTTGACGAGGATTTCGTGCGAGCCCGCCACCGTCAGACGCCGGGTCTTGGTGCGGCCACCCATCTTGCCGAAGATGTCGCCGATTGAAATCGCGCCCATCTGCGCGCCCGGCATGCCCGGAATCTCGAACATCGGGAAGCCGCCGGAGGACTGCGTCTCGATCTCGATCTCCTTGTCGTTCAATTCGCCGGCGCGCAATTTCTTGCGGAAGGATTCGCGCGTCGCCGGGCTCGAGCCCGGTCCGACCAGGGCGTCCAGCACGCGCTCCTCGGCGGCAAGTTGCGCCCGCGCCTGCACGTCCTTCCGCTTGCGCTCCCGGATCAGCGCAATCGCGACCTCGACGAGATCGCGCACGATCTGCTCGACATCGCGGCCGACATAACCGACCTCGGTGAATTTGGTGGCTTCGACCTTGAGGAACGGCGCGCCGGCAAGCTTTGCCAGTCGTCGCGCTATTTCCGTCTTGCCGACGCCGGTCGGCCCGATCATCAGAATGTTCTTCGGCAGCACTTCCTCGCGCAGGGAACCGGAAAGCTGCAGTCGCCGCCAGCGGTTACGCAAGGCAATGGAGACCGCACGCTTGGCGTCGGTCTGCCCGACGATGAAACGGTCGAGTTCGGAAACGATTTCGCGGGGGGAGAAGTCGGTCATGTCACCTAGCTAGGGGTTCAAGGCTGCGAGAGCAAGCTGAGGTTAGATCGCCGTCGGGCTGGAAATCATGTCGAGTTCGTAATCTGCGGTCATGCGTCACAGACCATCAGGAGCGCCGGGCCGTCGGGCGTGTGGATCATGCGGACTTTCTCAAATCCCGCCTTTTCATAGGCGCGCACGGCGCGAGCATTGTTCGGATCGGGATCGGTGACGATGCGCGGCGCGCCCTGCCCCAACCGCTCGATGACGAAGCGGCGGATTAATGCCGAGCCGTGTCCGCGCCCGATCATGTCGGGCTCGCCGATGAAGAGATCGATGCCGCGCGTGCCTTCGGGATGTGCTCCGAAGCCTTCATTCCAGGCCGTCAGCGCGTAGCACTGCAGGTAAGCGAAATCGTTGCCATCGGCGGAGATGATGAACTGGTCCATTGCCGGCTCATCGAGATCGCCACTCACCAGCGCATATTGCTCGGATGGATTGCCCCACCATTCCCGGACATGCGGTAGCGCCAGCCAGCGCTCGATCAGCGCAAGGTCGGCCGTCGTCATTTCCCGGAAGGTGTAGAGTCCCATGAGATCATGATCCGGTTGGGTTGAATCGGATCATGATCTCGTTTCTTTGTCTGAGCATGATCTCCGCGCAAACGCTTCGCGTTTGTCGCGAGGAAAACCGGTTCCCACTTTTCCGGATCATGCTTCAGCCGCCCAGCGTCTCGATCGTCACGTTACGGTTGGTATAGACGCAGATGTCGGCGGCGATATCGAGCGAGCGGCGCACGATCGCCTCGGCATCCTTGTCGCTGTCGATCAGGGCGCGCGCCGCGGCCAGCGCATAATTGCCGCCGGAGCCAATCGCCATGACGCCGGCCTCCGGCTCCAGCACGTCGCCGGTTCCGGTGAGGACGAGCGAGACGTCCTTGTCGGCCACGATCATCATCGCCTCCAGCCGCCGCAGATAGCGGTCGGTCCGCCAGTCCTTGGCCAGCTCCACAGCCGCCCGGGTCAATTGTCCCGGATATTGCTCGAGCTTGCTTTCCAGCCGCTCGAACAGCGTGAAGGCATCGGCGGTGGCGCCGGCAAAGCCGCCGATCACGTCGCCCTTGCCGATCCTGCGCACTTTCTTGGCGTTGGCCTTGATTACGGTCTGGCCGATCGAGACCTGTCCGTCGCCGCCGATCACCACCTTGCCGCCCTTGCGGACGGTGACGATCGTGGTGCCGTGCCAGACGGTCGGCTCGTTTGGGGATGCTTGCATGGGGTACCTCATTGTCCGAGCAGATTTAGGCGGTCGGCCAGTGGCTTACAATCGGGTCATTTGAGGCCGGTTTGGTCACCATGGCCGCAACTTGGCCGTTTTTGGTGTCATCCCGCAGTAGCGAAGGGGTCATCGGCCTGTTAAAAGACGCCCGTTTTTCGGCACGGGAAAGCTCAATTTTCATGCGCACGGCGACGATCAAGCGCAAGACCAAGGAGACCGACATCGAGGTGGCGGTCAACCTCGACGGGTCGGGTGTGTCCCAGGTTTCGACTGGGATCGGCTTCTTTGACCATATGCTCGACCTCCTGGCGCGGCATTCGCGCGTCGATATCACGGTCAGGGCCGAGGGCGATCTCCACGTCGATTACCACCACACCACCGAGGATGTCGGGATTGCTCTCGGACAGGCCGTGAAACAGGCGCTCGGCAACATGGCCGGCATCACCCGCTATGCCTCGATCCACATGCCGATGGACGAGACGCTGTCGCGCGTGGTGATCGACATTTCGGGCCGTCCGGTGCTGGTGTTCAAGGTCACCTTCCCCCGCGATAAGATCGGCGAGTTCGACACCGAGCTGGTGCGCGAATGGTTCAATGCGTTTGCGATGAACGCCGGCGTGACTTTGCACGTCGAGACCCTATATGGCGAGAACAGCCATCATATCGCCGAATCCTGTTTCAAGGGTCTTGCGAGAGCGCTTCGCGCGGCTGTCGCGATCGATCCGCAGGCCGCGGGCGAAGTGCCCTCCACCAAGGGCAAGCTCGGCGGCTGATCTTTCGGGCGTGGCCCGGAAAACTCGGTCCCGGCTTTCCCTCGCGACAAACGCGAAGCGTTTGCGCGGAGATCATGCCAAACCAAAACTTCGCGGCGGAGAGTTTTGATGCCGGTCTACACAGTGCATGCCCCCGTAGGGAACAATGCCGATCTTGCGGCGACTGACAGGTTCACCTTCGTGCGCGACGGCTTTCATTTCTGGGCGGCGGTTGCGAGCGTGATCTGGCTGGCCTGGCACCGGCTGTGGCTGGCGCTGATCGGCTGGGTCGTGTTGATGGCGGCGGTCGATTACGGCCTGGCAAAGCTCGGCATCGGCCGCGGCACGATCCTGGCCGTCGATGTCGTGCTGGCGCTGCTCTTGGGATTCGAGGCGGCAAGCCTGAAGCGCTGGACCTTGTCGCGCGGCAGATGGCGCCAGCTCGACATCATTGTGGCCGATGACGAGGAATCCGCCGAGCGCCGCTTTTTCGATCGCTGGACCGCAGCGCATCGCGGCGTCGTCAACGACCAATGGTCGGTCGACCGCGGTGGCCCGCCGCCGACGCGGAACAATCCGGGCCAACCGTTCTCCAAGCCGCCGCCGCTGCCGCAGGGCGGCATTATCGGGTTGTTTCCAGAGCCGGGAGGATCGCGATGACGGTTGCCATCATCGATTATGGCTCGGGCAACCTGCACTCCGCGGCGAAAGCGTTCGAGCGCGCCGCGCGCAGCATGGAAGATCCGCAGAAGATCATGGTGACGCGCGATCCCGATGCGGTGTTCCGCGCCGACCGCATCGTGCTGCCGGGCGTCGGCGCCTTCGCCGATTGCCGCAAAGGCCTCGATGCGCTCGACGGCATGCTCGAGGCCTTGACCGAAGCTGTGCGGGTCAAGGCGCGGCCGTTCTTCGGCATCTGCGTCGGCATGCAGTTGATGGCGACGCGCGGCAAGGAGCATGTGACGACCGACGGCTTCAACTGGGTCGCCGGCGACGTCGAGAAGATCCAGCCCCGCGAGGAGAACCTGAAGATCCCGCACATGGGCTGGAACACGCTCGAAGTGCTGCGCGAGCATCCCGTGCTGGAGCGCCTGCCCCTTGGGCCGGACGGCCGCCACGCTTACTTCGTGCACTCCTATCACCTTAACGCGGCCAATGAGCAGGACGTGCTGGCGCGCGCTGATTACGGCGGGCCGGTCACAGCCGTCGTTGCAAAAGACACCGCGATCGGCACACAGTTTCACCCCGAGAAGAGCCAGCGCTTCGGGCTGGCGCTGATCTCGAATTTCCTGAAGTGGAAGCCGTGATCCTCTTTCCTGCCATAGACCTCAAGAACGGACAGTGCGTGCGCCTGGAGCAGGGCGACATGGCGCGCGCCACCGTGTTCAATCTCGATCCGGCGGCGCAGGCGCGTGCCTTCGCTGCGCAGGGATTCGAATATCTGCATGTCGTCGATCTCGACGGCGCCTTTGCCGGCAAGCCGATGAATGCGCAGGCCGTCGAAGCGATGCTGAAGGCGGTGGCGATGCCGGTGCAGCTTGGCGGCGGCATCCGCGATCTCCGGACCGTGGAAGCCTGGCTCGACAAGGGCGTGGCGCGGGTCATCATCGGCACCGCGGCGGTACGTGACCCCGAGCTCGTCAGGGGCGCCGCGAAGAAGTATCCCGGCCGCGTCGCCGTCGGCCTCGACGCGCGCGACGGCAAGGTCGCGGTTCAGGGCTGGGCGGAGACCTCTGAGGTGACGGCGCTCGAGATCGCCCGGCGTTTCGAGGATGCCGGCGTTGCCGCGATCATCTTCACCGACATCGCCCGCGATGGTCTTTTGAAGGGCCTCAACCTCGAGGCCACGATCGCCCTTGCTGAGAGCATCTCGATCCCCGTGATCGCGTCCGGCGGCTTTGCTTCTATCGATGATGTGAAGGCATTGCTGGAGCCACGCGCCAAGAAACTCGCCGGCGCCATTGTTGGCCGCGCGCTCTATGACGGCCGACTCGATCCCGACGCCGCGCTAAAACTGATCCGCAGCGCCAGCGCCGCGGCTTAGGAGACGACATGTTCAAAGTCCGCGTCATTCCCTGTCTCGACGTCAAGGACGGCCGTGTGGTCAAGGGCGTCAATTTCGTCGATCTGCGCGACGCCGGCGATCCCGTGGAGGCGGCGATCGCCTATGACGCCGCCGGCGCCGACGAGCTCTGCTTCCTCGACATCACCGCGACCCATGAAAATCGCGGCACCATGCTGGACGTGGTACGGCGGACCGCCGAGGCCTGCTTCATGCCGCTCACCGTCGGCGGCGGCGTCCGCACCATCGACGACATCCGCACGCTCCTGCGCTCCGGTGCGGACAAGGTGTCGATCAATTCCGCGGCGGTCAGCCGTCGCGAATTCGTGAAAGAGGGTGCCGAAAAGTTCGGCGAGCAGTGCATCGTGGTCGCGATCGACGCCAAGCGGGTCAACCGTGCGGGCGGTTCCGACCGCTGGGAAATCTTCACCCATGGCGGGCGCAAGCCCACCGGCATCGAGGCGATCGAATATGCCCAGGAGGTGGTCTCGCTCGGCGCCGGCGAGATCCTGCTGACATCGATGGATCGGGACGGCACAAGGCAGGGCTTCGACCTTGAGCTGACGCAGGCGATCGCTGACAGTGTCCCCGTACCTGTCATCGCGTCCGGCGGGGTCGGCAATCTCGATCATCTCGTCGACGGGATCCGGAAGGGACACGCCACCGCGGTCCTGGCCGCGTCGATATTCCATTTCGGCGAATTTACCATTCGCCAAGCCAAGGAGCACATGGTGCGTGCAGGGCTGCCCATGCGTCTCGATCCCTAGGACTCGCCGTCACAAAAGTGCTAAGTCCCCTCCGGGGGAAATTGCCGGCGTCCGGCCGGTCTGGGTGCTTGAGTATGTCGCGTTTCACGGTCCACGATCTGGCCGCCATCATCGATGCCCGCGCAGCGTCGGGGGGAGAGGCGTCCTATACCAAGAAGCTGCTCGACAAGGGCGCACAGCATTGTGCCAAGAAGCTCGGCGAGGAAGCGGTCGAGACGGTGATCGCCGCGATCGAGAACGATCGCAATCATCTCATCGCCGAAAGTGCCGATCTGGTGTTTCACCTGCTGGTGCTGCTGAAGGCCCGCGGCGTGAAGCTCGAGGACGTCGAGGCGGCGCTGGCGCAGCGCACATCCATGTCCGGCTTGGAAGAGAAAGCGGCGCGCAAGCGCGACTAGGACATGATCCGGAAAAGTGGGCACCGGTTTTCCGAAAAGATCATGCCCAAGCAATAGTTCAGTTAGGGCACGGCCATGGATATTCAGGCACCCGACCAGCAATATAATCCGTACCGGATCTTCTCGCGCGAGCAATGGGCGAAATTGCGCGACGACACGCCGATGACGCTGGAGCCAGGCGAATTCGAGCGGCTACGCTCGATGCATGATCGGCTCGACATCCACGAGGTCGAGGACATCTATCTGCCGCTGTCGCGGCTGCTGTCGATCTATGTCGACTCCACGCAGCGGCTCTATTACGCGCAGCGGCAATTCCTCGGCATCCAGGACCGCAAGATGCCCTATATCATCGGCGTCGCGGGATCGGTCGCGGTCGGCAAGTCGACCACGGCTCGCGTGCTGCAGGCGCTGCTCGCGCGGTGGTCGCCGCGGCCCAAGGTCGATCTCGTCACAACAGACGGCTTCCTCTATCCCAACGCCGTGCTCGAGCGGCTGGGATTGATGCAGAAGAAGGGCTTTCCGGAAAGCTACGACCAGCAATTGCTGCTCTCGTTCGTGAGCGACATCAAGGCCGGGCGGCGGCCGGTGCGCGCGCCGGTTTATTCGCACCTGACCTACGACATCGTTCCGAACCAATTCATCGAGATCGATCGTCCCGACATCCTGATCGTCGAAGGTGTCAATGTGCTGCAGACAAGCCGCTTGCCGCGCGACGGCAAGGCGGTGCCGGTGGTTTCCGACTTCTTCGATTTCTCTGTCTATATCGATGCCGATGAGCCGGTGTTGCGCGAGTGGTACGTCAAGCGCTTCCTTGCCCTGCGCGATACCGCGTTCCACGACCCGCGCTCCTACTTCCACCGCTACGCCGTGCTGTCGGACGAAGAGGCCACCGCCACCGCGATCGCGATCTGGGAACGCACCAACCGCGCCAATCTCGAGGACAACATCCTGCCGACCCGTCCGCGTGCGACGCTGATCCTGAAGAAGGGTGCCGACCACGTGGTGGAAACAGTCGCACTGCGCAGGTTGTAACTCCTGTCGTCCCCGCGAAGGCGGGGACCCATAACCACAGGCAGTCGTTGTGGCGCGGTCAAGCGGTTGCAGCGGAGCACATCACAAAAGCCTGTGGTTATGGGTCCCGGGTCAAGCCCGGGACGACAGCGTGCTACGCCGCCAGATGGCGCGATGCGGCGAGTTCTTTCAGCGCCTTCTCCAGCTTCTCGCGATCGAGCGGCTTGATCAGAAAGCCGTCCATGCCGGCTTCGAAGCAGGCGGAGCGATCCTCAGCCAGCGTATTGGCTGTCAGCGCGAGGATTGGCGTTGCTCGGCCGGACTCGCCGGCTTCGAGTTGCCGGATGCGTTTGGTGGTCTCGATGCCGTTGAGCTGCGGCATCTGCACGTCCATCAGCACGAGGTCGTATGGCGCCCCTGTCGATTTCGCCGATGACCAGGATTGAAGCGCCTCTTCGCCATTGGTGGTCATCACCACCTGGTGGCCGAGACGCGTCAGCAGCGAGCGCATCAGGAGCGCGTTGATCTCATTGTCCTCGGCAACCAGGATCGATAGCTTCTTATCGGACAGTGAGGCCTGCGTTGAACTGTCCCCTATCGGCTCCACAACGGGCTCCGCGACGACGCTCGGCGACGCGACCTCGGGCGTGGCAGTCAGACGAGCGGCGAGCGAGACGGCGCGCAACGGCTTGACCAGGTAGCCAGTGAACGGCGCGTCGGCGGACCGCCGCAGCTCCTGCCGGGTCGCCGGCGTGAACATCACGATCCGCTGCGTCGCATGCAGCCGCGCCACTTGACTGATGCGGCTGATCTCGGCCGCTCCCAGCGCATGGTCGATCAGCACGGCGTGCCATGAACGTTCGGGCAGCAAGGCCTCCGCCACCGTGGTATCTGACACCATGCAGGTCTGTGCGCCCCAGCGCTGCAAGCGGCGCGATATCAGCGAGGCTTCGCTGCCTTGCGGGGCGACCAGCATGATCGATCGTCCCGCAAGGTCGGGCGGGCTGAACACGGGCGCGGTGTTGCCGTCGGAAGCGGCGAGTGGGATCGAAACTTCGAAGGTCGAGCCCGCGCCCGGCGTGCTTGCAAGCGCGATGCAGCCGCCCATGCGCTTGATGATGCGGTCGCTGATGCTGAGGCCCAGTCCGGTGCCGCCATAGCTGCGCGCAATGCCTTCATCGGCCTGCTCGAACTCGCGGAAGATGCGTTGCTGCGCTTCCGGTGCAATGCCGATGCCGGTGTCGCGCACCAGGAAGCTGATCTCATTGGGCCGGATGCCGGGCTCGACGACGAGGGAGACGCCGCCGGTCGCGGTGAACTTGATGGCGTTGCCGGCGAGGTTGAGCAGCACCTGGCGCAGCCGGGCCGCGTCTCCGATCACCTCCATCGGCAACCGCTCATCGATATAGGCGGCGATCTCGATTCCTTTGGCTTCCGCCCTTGGCGCCAGCAGTTCGGTGATGTCCTCGATCAGTTTCGAAAGCGCGAACGGGCCCTCTTCGAGATCGATCTTGCCGGCTTCGATCTTGGAATAGTCCAGCAGTTCTTCGATCAGCGACAGCAGCGCGTCGCCGGAGGTCTTCACCGCCTTGGCGTAGGTCATCTGCTCCGGCGTCAGCGGCGTATCCATCAACAGGCCGCTCATGCCGATGATGCCGTTCAGCGGGGTGCGGATCTCGTGGCTCGCCATTGCGAGGAAGCGCGACTTGGCGCGGTTGGCCGCATCGGCCTGATCGCGCGCGTCAGCGAGCGCGCGCTCGCTTTCGGTGCGGTCGGTCACGTCACGCCCGACGCTTTGCATCTCGGCAGGCCGTCCTGCATCGGTGCGGACGAGGCCCTCGCGCCAGGCGATCCAGCGCGGCCCGGAGGGGTGCGCGATCTTCTGGTCGTAGACGCGGGTGCCGCTTGGCTCCAGCGCAGTGTTGCCCTGTTCCAGTACCTCGAAGGCGAAATGGCTGCCGATCAGTTCGCCGCGCGGTTTCCCTGCGAGGTCGCAATAGGCGTCGTTGACGAAGGTGATCATGCCATCGGCGTCACGCAGCACGATCAGGTCGCTTTGCGATTCGAACAGGCTGCGCGCGCGTTGCTCGGCTTCCTGCAGCTCCCAGTTGCGGTCGGCGAGCGCCTCGTTGTGCTCGGCGATCATGCGCAACTTGCCGCGCATCAGCCGCAGCCGGACATTCAGTACGACCAGCGCCACGCATGTGAGCGCGAAGAGCAAGCTGACACCCACAGCGATGGAACGTGGGTCACGATCGGAAACCGCGCCAATGAGCAATGCATAGCCACCGGTGAAGCCCGCGGCGAAGACGATGAAGGCGCGGAGGGTGAAGACGATCCAGGCGTGACGCCGCCCGAACCGAAGCAGGCGGAGCTTCAGCCGATAGGTCCACGTCATCGCCGATCCCCTGATCACCTGCTTTGGAGGCTGGCAGCTTGGGCCACCCCGCATGTTGGGTCGACGATGCGTCGGCGACCTTGCAAAGTGCTTGAGACGGCGTCGCGTTCCGGCCCGCGATGCGAACAGGGTTGATAATGCGTTAACGATCGTTGCTACAGCGAAGCGGCCTGCAGTCGGCGGTGCCCACCATGCGCGCCGACGATCAGCGCCGCGGCATCTCGCACCGAGAAGCTCTTTGAATGAACGAAGATCCGGTAATCGGCCGGGCCGTCCTGCGAAAGATAGATCACGGGATCGGTTGCCGTAGGATTGGCCGAGATCGCGACCAGTTGTGGGACGCCGCTGCTCTCGCAGGCGCCGGGCTCGCTATCATCGACATCATCGATGACGGTGAAATCGGCGGCTTCCGCGCTATCGGAGATCTGGACCCGCACGGTGGCGGCAGCCGGATCGTCCGTGAAGCTGACATGGAGCTGGGCGAGCCAGGGGATCGATGCGATCTGGATGGTGGCACCGCCGGCCTCGATGCAGGGGTGCGAGCCCGGCAGCAATTCACCGCGGGCAACAAGCGCGAACGCGGCCAGCGGCACGACCGAGGCCAGAATCTTCAAACGCAACATGACACCACTCACTCAACCGCAGCCGGCTGGAATTGCGCGGACTTATGGTTGGCGGAGTGTAAAGAGAACTGGTTACCGTCGCGTTGACGCGAAACTGCTGGACGCGCTCTACGCCGCGCGCCTGATATCGTCGGCCAGCGCGCGGTAGGACAGCGCTTCCGCGAGGTGCAATCGGCCGATCTTCTCCGTGCCATCGAGATCGGCGAGGGTGCGCGCGACGCGCAGCACGCGGTGATAGCCGCGCGCGGTGAGGCGCATGGTCTCGGCTGCATCACGCAACAGTTTTTGCCCCTGCGCGTCCGGCTGGGCGATGGTCTCAAGCAGCGATGACGGTGCCTCGGCGTTGGTGCGGACGTTGGGCATGCCGGCGGCGGCATAGCGCGCAAGCTGGATGTCGCGCGCGGCAGCAACCCGCGCCGCCACTTCCGCCGATCCTTCAGAAGGCGGCGGCAGGATCAGGTCGGCGGCGGTCACTGCCGGCACCTCGATCCGCAGATCGATGCGGTCCATCAGCGGACCGGAGATGCGCATCTGGTAATCGGCGGTGCAGCGGTCGATGGGCCCGCGCTTGCAGGCATAGCCGGGCTCATAGGCATGACCGCAGCGGCACGGATTCATTGCCGCCACCAGCATGAAGCGCGCCGGATAGGTGACGCGATGGTTGGCGCGCGAGACCGAGACCTCGCCCGTCTCCAGCGGCTGGCGCAGCGAATCGAGCACGCGCGGATCAAACTCGGGCAGTTCGTCGAGGAACAGTACGCCCTGATGCGCCAGCGAGATTTCGCCGGGCCTGGCGCGTATGCCGCCGCCGGTGAGCGCCGCCATGCTGGCGGAATGATGCGGGCTGCGGAACGGTCGCCGCGCGGTCAAGGCGCCGTCGCGGATCTCGCCGGCCACCGAGGCGATCATGGAGACTTCCAGCAGTTCGGACGGCGACAGCGGCGGCAGGATCGAGGGCAGCCGCGCTGCCAGCATCGATTTGCCGGCGCCGGGCGAGCCCATCATCAGGAGGTGATGCCCGCCGGCCGCCGCGATCTCGAGCGCCCGCTTGGCGCTTTCCTGGCCCTTGATGTCGCGGAGGTCGAGCAGCGTCTCCTTCTGCTCATGCACCTTCGGCTGTGGGCGCGACAGTACCTGCGTGCCCTTGAAGTGATTGGCGATCTGGATCAGCGAGTGTGCGGCGATGATCTGGATGTCCGGGCTCGCCCACGCCGCCTCCGAGCCGCAGGCCGCCGGGCAGATCAGCCCCTCGTCGCGCGAATTGGCGCCGATCGCCGCCGGCAATACGCCCGCAACCGCCGCGATCGAGCCGTCCAGCCCGAGCTCGCCCAGCACGGTAAAGCCGTTGAGCGCATCCGGGGGGATGGCCCCGATCGCCGCCATCAGCCCGAGCGCGATCGGCAGGTCGTAATGGCTGCCTTCCTTGGGCAGGTCGGCGGGCGCCAGATTGACGATGATCCGCCGCGCCGGCAAAGCGAGGCCTGAGGCGATCAGTGCCGAGCGAACCCGCTCCCGCGCCTCGGAAACCGCCTTGTCCGGCAGGCCCACGATCGCAAAAGCCGGCAGTCCCGGCGCGACCTGCACCTGCACGTCGACCGCGCGAGCCTCGATCCCCTCGAAAGCGACGGTGGAAACGCGTTGAACCATGCTGCCCCCTTGCCACAATCGAGGGTAGCCGAAGGCAGCGCCAAGCGCAAGAACATTACGGGAACGCGGGCTCCGGGACCTACCGCGCGGCCGTCCCAGAGCCCGGGCAGGCTTACAGCGTCATCTGCATCGGTTCGGGATAATAATGGAAGCCGTCGCCGACCTTGGCGACATGGCCATAACCGGGCCAGGCGAAGTGATAGGACATCACCGGGGTCTTGTTGGCCGCCAGCATCTCCAGCAGTCTCACCCGCGAGGCCGCTGCCTGCTTCGGGTCGGTATCGTAGGAGAACTCCATCCGCGGCCGCTCGAGCAGCAGCACCGCGTGGTGCGAGAGATCGCCGAGGAAGGCGAAGGATTTGCCGGCCGAGCTCACCATGAAGATGTGGTGGCCGACGGTGTGGCCGGGCGCTGCGATCGCCTGCACGCCGGGCAGGAATTCCTGGCCGTCTTTGAAGAACACCAGGCGGTCGCGGACCGGCATGAGATTCTTGCGCGCGTGAATGACAAAGTCCTTCAGCGGGCTGCCCATCTTGCCTTCATCGGTCCAGTAGTCGAAGTCGCTCTGGGCGATGTAGACCTGCGCGTTCGGGAACAGCGGCTTGTCGTTGGCATCGACGATGCCGCCGATGTGGTCGATATGCGCATGCGAGCAGACGACGGCGTCGATGTCCTCAGGCTTGATGCCCGCCTCCGCCATGCTCTTCTGCTGGCGGCCGGTGGTCGGACCGAACGCTTTCGACGTGCCCATGCCGGTGTCGAACAGGATCAGCTTGTCGCCGGTGTTCACGATCGGCGAATTCTGCTCCAGCACGACATTGTCGGGCGACAGGAAATTGTCCGACAGCATCTTCTTCACTTCTTCCTTCGGCACGCCGGTGAAGGTGCCGGAGGGATCGCCGAGCGGGAGCGGGCCGTCGGAGACGACGGTGACTTCGGCATCGCCGAGAATGAAGCGGTGCCAGTAAGGCGTTTGCGTGCCGAGCTTCGGCGCGCGTGCCAGCGCGCTGCCGCCGAGCAGCGTGCTTGCACCAAGGCCGGCGCCGAGCGCGAGCAAGGACCTTCGCGAGACATTGATCGTCATGCTTTTCCTCCACGATTTTTGTCGAGTTATCTTTGGCAAGTCGCCGCGTTGCCGCCCGCGAACAGGTCCTGCCCCGCGACCTGAAGGCGAGCAGGGGCATGCTGCGCCCGCTGCCGCAAGCTGACAAGAGGTCTCAGAGAGGAAGGAAGACGAACGGCCTTACGATTTCGTGCGCTTTGATTCGATCACGTCCCAGATCCTGGCGGCCACGTCCGGACCGCCGAGCCGCGCGATGGCGCGGATGCCGGTCGGCGAGGTGACGTTGATCTCGGTGAGATAGCCATCGATCACGTCGATGCCGACGAACAACAGGCCGCGCTCGCGCAAGGCCGGGCCGAGCGTCGTGCAGATCTTGCGCTCGCGGTCGGAGAGTTCGGTCGACTGCGCCGCGCCGCCGCGCACCATGTTGGAGCGCAAATCGTCCGCCGCCGGCACGCGGTTGACGGCACCGGCGAATTCGCCGTCGACCAGGATGATGCGCTTGTCGCCATGCTTGACCTCGGGAAGGAAGCGCTGGATCACCCAGGGCTCCTTGAACGTCACCGAAAACATGTCGAACAGCGAGCCGAAATTCATGTCCTGGGGCATTACGCGGAACACCGCGGCGCCGCCATGGCCGTGCAACGGTTTCATGACGACGGCGCCATGCTCGTCGCGGAAGGCGTTGATCTCGTCGAGGTCGCGCGAGATCAATGTCGGCGGCATGAGCTGCGGAAAGTTCATCACGAACAGCTTTTCCGGCGCATCGCGGACGCTGGCAGGATTGTTGACGACCAGGGTCTTCGGGTGAAGGCGCTCGAGAAAATGCGTCGAAGTGATGTAGGCGAGATCGAACGGCGGATCCTGCCGCAGCAGGATCACGTCGAAATTGGTCAGCGGCTCGCGCTTCGGCTCGCCGAGCGTGAAGTGATCGCCGATCTCGTCACGCACGGAAAGGACCTGCACCGGCGCGACCAGCTCGTCGCCGCGCAGCGAGAGCTTGTCAGGCGTGTAGTAGGAAATGCCGTGGCCGCGCTTCTGCGCTTCGAGCAGCAGCGCGAACGTCGAATCGCCGCGGATGTTGATGCGCTCAATGGGATCCATCTGGACGGCGACGTTCAATTTCATGGGCTTTGGGTCCGGTCTCTCGAGGAAGTCATGCGCTGGCGTCGAACGCCGCTAACAGATGGCGCGGCAGATGCTTGGGCGCAATCAGCATGGCGTCGAAACGCATGTCGAATTCCGCATGTTCGGGATGCGCCATCAGCCAGGCCTGGGCCGCAGCAATGATGCGCTGTTGCTGGCGCGGCGTGACGGCATAGGCGGCCTCATCAAAGCTGGCGCGGGCCTTGACCTCGACGAAGGCGAGCAGGTTGCGCTTGCGCACCACCAGGTCGATCTCGCCATAGGGCGTGCGGAAGCGCTTGGCGAGAATGCGATAGCCCTTGGCCATCAAATAGGCCGCGGCGCGGCTTTCCGCCGATAGCCCGGTGCGGAACGCAGCGACCCGTTCGGGCGAGGCGAGCTTTGTGTCCGCCCCCTGCGGCGAGCTGCCGTCACTCTTGGCCATCGTCGCCCCGCAGTTCCTTTGCGAGTTCGAGGGCGCGGGCATAGACCTCGCGACGCGGTCGGCCGGAAAGCTCGACTGCATGCGCAACCGCATCCTTGACGCTGTCGCGCAGGAGTGACGCGCGCAGCAGTTCGTCGAGCTGATCCTGCCCCATCACCTGCGCGTCCGCCGGCGGCGGACCGATCACCAGCACAAATTCGCCGCGCGTCTCCACCGCGTCCCTGGCCGCCGCCAGTTCGGCGATCGGGGCGCGCCTGATCTCTTCGTGCAGTTTTGTCAGCTCGCGGCAGATCGCGGCGTCGCGCCCGCCCATGATCGCGGCGAGGTCGGCAAGCGTCTCCTGCACGCGGCTGCCGGATTCGAACAGCACCAGCGTTGAGTCGATCCTGGCGAGCTCAGAGAGCCGCGTGCGCCGGGCCTGTTCCTTCGCAGGCAAGAAGCCCTCGAAGAAAAAGCGGTCGGTCGGCAGCGCCGCGACCGAGAGCGCCGTCAGCACCGACGATGCCCCGGGCACCGCGACCACGTGGTGCCCGGCGGCGCAGGCCTCGCGCACCAGCTTGAAGCCAGGGTCGGAGATCAGCGGCGTGCCGGCGTCGGAGACCAGCGCGATCGCGGCGCCCTCGGCCAGCCGCTGCAGGATTTTTGGCCGGGCCTGGGCCGCATTGTGCTCATGGTAGGGGGTCAGCTCGGCCGCAATCGTGTAACGCTCGGTCAAACGGCGGGTGATGCGGGTGTCCTCGCAGGCGATCAGGTCCGCACCGGCGAGTGTCTCCAGTGCGCGCAGGGTGATGTCGGCGAGATTTCCGATCGGTGTTGCGACCAGATGGAGGCCGGGAACCGGCTTTGGCGCGTTCAGCACATGACCGCCGATGGAAAATGTCCTGTTGGGGACGTCCATCCCGGCGTCAGCGCCGTATCTTGAGCTGGCTTTTGCGCGCATAATGCCAATCTAGAGCATCATCCGGAAAAGTGGACACCGGTTTTCCGAAAGATCGTGCTCGAACGAAGAGTGCGAGAGCGCCGGCGCCATAACGCGCTTGCGTCTTGCGGAGTGGGGGGCGGCTGTGCTGCGCATTTGGTGAGGGGTTCGCGGTCCACAGCCGGCAATTCACCATGGGGACAATCCCTTTGTTTTGGTTAACTATTCGCCGACAATATGCCTGATTCCATCCTCCATTGGTTCGGCAGTTGGAATCCCGGCCCAAGCACGGCCGGTTAAGAGAAGAGACGAGATGGTGGGCCCGCATAGCCGCAAACCAAAATCCCCGGGTCCGCAAGGTTCCGCCGCGACCCGCCGGACAGCACTCGGCCTGATGCTGGGTGCTCCCCTGCTGGCCGCCTGCTCGGGGGTGCAGCAGACCCTTAGCCAGTTTACCAGTCCGTCCGGCTCGCCGCAGCCGGAAGCAGCCCCCGCCGGACCGCAGCAACAGCCGCAGGCGATCGGCAACGGGCAGGTCAAAGTAGGGCTGATCTTGCCGCTGTCGGCGGCGGGCAATGCCGGCCTTGCCGGGCAGTCGATGAAGAACGCCGCCGAACTGGCGCTGGCGGAATTCCAGAACCCGAACATCCAGCTCCTGATCAAGGACGATGGCGGCAGTCCGCAGGGCGCCTCCCAGGGCGCGCAGCAGGCGATCGGCGAGGGCGCGGAGATCATTTTGGGCCCGCTGTTCGCGCAGTCGGTGCCGGCCGTCGCCCAGGTGGCGCGCGGGCGCGGTATCTCAGTAATCGCGTTCTCGACGGATTCGAGCGTGGCGGGACGCGGCGTCTATCTCCTGAGCTTCCTGCCGGAGTCCGACATCAACCGGATCGTCGAATATTCCGCGAGCATTGGAAAGCGCTCCTTCGCCGCGCTGGTTCCCGACAATGCCTATGGCAATGTGGTCGAGGCCGCGTTCAAGCAGGTGGCCGGCCGCAAGGGCCGCGTCGTCGCGTTCGAAAAATACGGCGCCGATCGCGCCACGCCGGCACGCACGGTGGCGCAGTCGCTCGCCCAGGCCGATGCGCTGTTGCTCGCCGATGACGGTGATTCGGTGGTAGCGACGGCAGACGCGCTGACCGCAGCCGGCGCCAATCTGCGCAACATCCAGCTTCTGGGCACCGGCCTGTGGGACAATCCGCGGGTGTTCGCGAACCAGGCGCTGCAGGGCGGTCTGTTTGCCGCGCCGGATCCGTCCGGCTTCCGCGCCTTCGCGGGACGTTACCGCAGCAAATACGGCTCCGAGCCCGTGCGCACCGCAACGCTCGCCTATGACGGCGTTGCGCTGGTGGCCGCGCTGGCGCGGACGCAAGGTGCTCAGCGCTTCCAGCAGGAAACGCTGACCAATCCTTCCGGCTTCGCCGGTATCGACGGCCTGTTCCGCTTCCGCGCTGACGGCACCAACGAACGCGGCCTTGCGGTGATGAAGGTTGCGACCAGCGGCGCCCAGGCGGTCGCGGGCTCACCGAAGAGCTTTGGGGCGTGATGAAGCGGCCGTAGCCCGGTGAAGCGCAGCGCAACCCGGGATTCTGTCGCGAGCGGATGGAGAGGCCCCGGATTGCGCTTCGCTCCACCCGGGCTACGAATTGTGCGTCGACTACGCGGCCAAATCCGCCACCACGGCATCCAGCACCGGGAAACCTGACTTGGTCACGCGTAGCCGTCCGTCGGTGTCGACGATGATGGCGCCCTCTTCGCGCAGCACCGCGATGCGGCGCGGGTCGAGTGCACGGCCTGAGAGCGACGCATAGCGCTTGGGGTCGATGCCCTCGGCGAGCCGGAGCCCCATCAGCAGGAATTCGTCGGCGCGCTCTTCGCTATTGAGCACCTCGTCCGTGATGACGCCGCTGCCATTGGTTTCGACGCGCATCACCCAGGCTTCCGGCCGCTTCTCGGTCGCGGTGGCGTGACGGCGGCCGTTGATGTCGAGGCGGCCATGTGCGCCCGGGCCGATGCCGGCATATTCGTCGCCACGCCAATAGACGAGATTGTGCCGGCACTCCGCACCTAGGCGGGCGTGATTGGAGATCTCGTAGGCCGGCAGGCCTGCTTGCGTACAGACCTCTTGCGTCACGTCGTAAAGCGCGCGCGCGACCGCCTCGTCCGGCGTCTGCAATTTGCCGGCGGCATGCAGGCCAAAGAACGGCGTGCCTTCCTCGATCGTGAGCTGATAGAGCGACAGATGCTCGGCGGCTTCCGCGATCGCATGCTTCAGTTCGTCGGCCCACATCGCGGGAGTTTGATTGGGCCGGGCGTAGATCAGGTCGAAGGAATAGCGATCGAAAGACTGGCGGGCGACGGCGACCGCATCGAGCGCTTCGCGCGCAGTGTGTAATCGCCCCAGCGCCTTCAGCGAGGCATCATCGAGCGCCTGCACGCCGAGCGATACGCGGTTGACGCCGGCGGCGCGATAGCCGCGAAAGCGCGTCGCCTCGACGCTCGTCGGATTGGCTTCCAGTGTCACTTCGACATCGGTAGCGACGCGCCAATACTTGCCGATCGCATCCAGGATCGCGCCGACCGTCTGCGGCTGCATCAATGACGGCGTACCGCCGCCGAGGAAGATCGAGGACACTTCGCGGCCGGGGACGCGCGCCGCGGTCGTCTCGATCTCGCGCGCAAAGGCGCGGGCAAAGCGCGCCTCATCGATCTGCGTATGCCTGACGTGGCTGTTGAAATCACAATACGGGCATTTCGACAGGCAGAACGGCCAGTGCACGTAGACGCCGAAGGCTGCCTGGTCCCGGTCAGTCAAGGCATATCTCCGCCAATTTGACGAAGGCACGGGCCCGGTGCGACAGGCCGAGTCCGAGCGGCGGCAGCCCGTGCTTCTCGACGCTCGTCATCTCGCCGAAGGTGCGGGTATGGCCATCCGGCAGGAACATGGGATCATAGCCGAAACCCGCGGTGCCGCGCGGCGGCCACACCAAAGTTCCATCGGCGCGCGCTTCGACCTCTTCGAGGTGCCCATCCGGCCAGGCGACACAGAGCGCGGAGACGAAATGAGCGCTCCGGCGGTCAGGCGTCGTGGCGCCACGTTCCTGCAAGAGGCGCTCGATCCGCGTCATCGCGGCGGTGAAATCCTTGTTTTCGCCGGCCCAGCGCGCCGAATAGATGCCGGGGGCGCCGTCCAGCGCGTCGACCACCAGCCCGGAATCATCGGCAAATGCCGGGAGATCGGCGGCCTTGGCTGCCGCAATCGCCTTGATCGCGGCATTGGCGCGAAAACTGTCGCCGGTCTCCTCGGGCTCGCCAAGACCGAGATCGCCTGCCGAGATCGCCTCCACGCCATGCGGCGCCAGCAATTCGCGCATCTCGGCAAGCTTGCCGGGATTGTGGGTCGCGATCACGAGCTTTCCAGTGATTCGGCGGTGCATGGCCTATTGACTACGCCACTGCCATTTTCTGCAAGTCGACCAGCCGCGCCACGCCCTTGCGCGCCAGCGCCATCAGCGCCAGGAACTCGTCCTGCGAGAACGGCGTCTTTTCCGCGGTGCCCTGTACCTCGATGATGCGGCCGTCGCCGGTCATGACGAAATTGGCGTCGGTCTCGGCTTCTGAATCCTCGGCATAGTCGAGGTCGAGCACCGGCGTGCCATTATAGATGCCGCAGGAGATGGCCGCGACGTTGTCGCGCAACACGTTGGTTTTCAGCATGTTGCGGGTCTTCATCCAGTTGATGCAGTCGGCAAGCGCGACCCAGGCGCCGGTGATCGAGGCGGTGCGCGTGCCGCCATCGGCCTGCAGCACGTCGCAATCGACCGTGATCTGGCGCTCGCCCAGCGCTTCCAGATCGATCGTGGCACGGAGCGAACGGCCGATCAGGCGCTGGATCTCGATGGTACGCCCGCCCTGCTTGCCGGCGGAGGCCTCGCGCCGGGTACGTTCCAGCGTGGCGCGGGGCAGCATGCCGTATTCGGCGGTGACCCAGCCGCGGCCCTGGCCCTTCAGCCATGGCGGCAGGCGGTCTTCCAGGGTCGCAGTGACCAGCACATGGGTGTCGCCGAATTTCACCATGCAGGAACCCTCGGCATATTTGACCACGCCGCGTTCCAATGAGACGGGGCGCAGTTCGTCGGGTGCACGGCGGCTTGGCCGCATGGGAATCCTCCGGGAATTCGAGCGAATATGGCTGGCGGTGCTTGTAGGAGCGGGCAGCCGCAGCGGCAAGCTTTTTGGCCACCCTCCCTGGCCGTAATGCACGCTTGTCACCGGGCGTGTGGATGGTCAAATTAGAGGTAGTTGTGAGGGAATTTTACTGGTGGCTCAACACGAACCGGTTGGTTTGATCGCGCCGCACGCCGGGCTTGCCCAGCTCAACGAGCGTTCGCGCGACATTTTCCGTCAAATCGTCGAAAGTTATCTGGCGACCGGCGAGCCGGTCGGCTCGCGTAACATCTCGCGCCTGATCGCGCTGCCGCTGTCGCCGGCCTCGGTGCGCAATGTGATGTCCGATCTCGAACAGCTCGGACTGATCTACGCGCCGCATACTTCCGCCGGCCGGCTGCCGACCGAATTGGGCCTGCGCTTTTTCGTCGATGCGCTGATGCAGGTCGGCCATCTTACGGAGGCGGAACGGCAATCGATCCAGAGCCAATTGGCTACTGTCGGCCGCGCGCAGTCGGTCGAGGCAGCGCTCGATGAGGCCTTGATCCGGCTATCCGGCCTCACCCGCGCCGCCGCCGTGGTGCTGACGCCCAAATCCAATGCGCGGCTGAAGCATATCGAGTTCGTGCGGCTGGAGCCGGAACGTGCGCTGGTGGTGCTGGTCGGCGAAGACGGGCAGGTCGAGAACCGGGTGCTGAGCTTGCCGCCGGGTGTTCCATCCTCGGCACTGATCGAGGCCACCAACTTCCTCAATGCACGCATCCTCGGCCGTACGCTCGCCGAAGCGCGGCTCGAACTCGAGACCGCGCTGGGACAAAGTCGCGCCGAGCTCGATCAATTGACCCAGAAGGTGATCTCTGCAGGGCTTGCGAGCTGGTCGGGCGGCGACAATGAAGACCGGCAGCTCATCGTGCGCGGACACGCCAATCTCTTGGAGGATTTGCATGCGCTCGAGGATCTCGAGCGCATCAAGTCGCTGTTCGATGATCTCGAGACCAAGCGCGGCGTCATCGACCTTCTGGGGCGTGCGGAAAGCGCCGATGGCGTGCGGATCTTCATCGGGTCGGAGAACAAATTGTTCTCGCTCTCGGGGTCCTCGACCATCGTTGCGCCCTATAGCGACGGCGCTGGCCGTATCGTGGGCGTGCTCGGCGTGATCGGGCCAACCCGGCTGAATTATGCGCGGGTGATCCCGACCGTGGACTATGCCGCGCGCCTCGTCAGCAGGATCCTCGGCGGCTAGAGTAGTTCCGGTTCTGATGCAATCAGAACCGGAACTCTAGATTCTTGTTTTGACGCGTTTTCTTCACGCGAACCGGTGTCCACCCTCGGATCAGGTCCGAGGGCATGCTTCGCTCGAAAACGCTCTAACCCCGAAACGGGGCCCGTTGCGCTTGATTTTCACGGCCCAAAGCACGATATCCGGGCCAGCCAATCCCTTAACTGTTGATCAGACGTGATTTTTCGAAAAGGCAAGCCATGACCGACCCGAACCGGCCAAACGATAACGCCGAGAACCCGGCGCAGACCGGCGAGCCTGTGGTCTCGAAGCCCTACGTCATGCCCGACGATCCCGAACAGGGATCGGCGGAAGCCTTGACCAAGGAGCTCAATGAAGCGCGCGATCGGACGTTGCGCACGCTGGCCGAGATGGAAAACCTGCGCAAGCGCACCAGCCGCGAGATCGCGGATGCGCGCGCTTATGGCATCACCGGCTTTGCCCGCGACATCCTCGACATCGCCGACAATCTGCAGCGTGCCCTCGACGCCGTCCCGGCGGAGGCCAAGGCGGCCGCCGACCCCGGGCTGAAAGCCCTGATCGAGGGTGTCGAATTGACCGAGCGTTCGCTGCACGCCACGCTGGAGAAGAACGGCGTCAAGAAGTTCGATCCCACCGGCGAGAAGTTCGATCCGAACTTTCAGCAGGCGATGTACGAGGTTCCCGATCCCTCCGTGCCCTCGGGCACAGTGGTGCAGGTGGTCCAGGCCGGCTACACGATCGGCGATCGCGTGCTGCGTCCGGCGCTGGTCGGTGTCTCCAAGGGCGGCGCAAAAACCGCGCCGGCTTCCGCCGCACAGCAGAACTGAATCTGCTCAACGCATCGGCTGACGGAATGCTGTTAATGCCGGCCTCGACAAAGGCCGGCAGAGATAGATGTTATCGCGGCTGAATTCCGTCGCGCACGCTGCGGAAGCGCGGGAATGCGGTCGACCATTGATCGCGCGGCGAGGAGCCGATGATGCGCAGCGAGGTCTGCGCACCGAACCGCAGCCATTGCACGATGGTCACCGGCGTATTGTCCTTGCCGCTCACCGCATCGATCCGTGTCTCATAGCCGGGCTGGCCATCGATGCGGATCGGCTCCGACATCGTGATCCGTCCGTCGCGCACGCCGGGAATCGTGGTCGCGATCTGCTGGGCAAAACGGCCGCGATCATCGGGAGAGGCGGCGGTCGAGCCGATGATGCCGATGATCATGAAGGGCGCCACCTCGAACCCGCTCTTCTCATCGCCATCGGCGACGATCAGCGCGGCGCCGGGTGCCAGCGTGCGGACGTTCTTGAAGTTCGCCAGTTCGGTCATCTTGAACGGCATCAGCCCGAGCTGCTCGTCGACCGGAACCTGATCCCGGATCGCGGCGGTCGAAAACATCTGGCGGACGGCGTCATCGGTATAGATCCTGGCGGCATTCTCCGGGACCTGCATGGCGACGTAGCCGGAGAAGGTCGGCCCGGGCAGGATCATCGAATAGCGCCGCACAGCGCCGGCGCCATCCTTGGCATTCTCGACCGTGTAATAGGCAAGGCCGGCAGCGGTCTCGATGCTCTCCGGCTTGATCCCGCCGGCGCCGCCCGGGTTCGCCTTGAAGGCATTGGCGACCTCGCCATAGGCCTCCGCCGGCAGGTCGGTGACCAGCACCTTGACGCCCTGGTCCTCGGTCTCGAAGCCGGTGAAGGTTTTCGCGCGATTGAGCCCCACCAGCGGCTTCATCCCGACCCGGGCGCCCGGCGGAAAGACCACGTCCGCGGCAAAGGCGGGAATTGCGGCGGCAATGAACAGGGTGACCGCGGCGAGGAGGCGAATGGGGTTCATGTCAAGGATCTACCGGGTTTGGCATTGAAGCCGTTCAACGGGCGGCCGCTGCGGGCCGCAAGCTGTCGGGCCTCGTTCAGTTGGCCCGCTTTTAGCGGTTTTGATGGCCCGACGACAGGGGCGGGCGGCTCCATGCAGCCTGATGGCACAGGGTGCAATGTCGCAGCTTTCTTGCGCATTCGTTAATGTGGCCCCAAGACCAAGCCTGGGACCAAAACAGGACCAGACAGGTCCCGGGCCGGACTGACACAATCTTTCAAACGTCAGTCTTTTCAGACCTCAAGGTTGCGTCCAGTCCTTGCAGGCCTTACCCCCCCTCCTATATGAGGCTCATCGTCGCAATATCGCGAGCATTTGAACGTGTGGGGGTTCGGTTCGGTGCGCCGTCAGGGCCCAGCCAACCTGCCTTAGAAAGAAGGAAATCAGAATCATGGGAAAGGTCATAGGGATCGACCTCGGCACCACGAATTCGTGCGTTGCCGTAATGGATGGCAAGAACGCGAAGGTCATCGAGAATTCCGAGGGCATGCGGACGACGCCGTCGATCGTCGCCCTCACCGATGATGGCGAGCGCCTCGTCGGTCAGCCGGCCAAGCGCCAGGCGGTGACCAACCCTGAACGGACATTCTTTGCGGTGAAGCGCCTCATCGGCCGCCGCTATGACGACCCGATGGTCGAGAAGGACAAGAAGCTTGTCCCCTACAAGATCGTCAAGGCATCGAACGGCGATGCCTGGGTCGAGGCCGACGGCAAGACCTATTCGCCCTCCCAGGTCTCCGCCTTCATCCTGCAGAAGATGAAGGAGACCGCGGAAGCGCATCTCGGCCAGAAGGTCGATCAGGCCGTCATCACGGTTCCCGCCTACTTCAACGACGCGCAACGCCAGGCCACCAAGGACGCCGGCAAGATTGCGGGCCTTGAAGTGCTGCGCATCATCAACGAGCCGACCGCGGCCGCGCTCGCTTACGGTCTCGACAAGACGAAGTCCGGCACGATCGCGGTCTACGACCTCGGCGGCGGCACCTTCGATATCTCCATTCTCGAGATCGGTGACGGCGTGTTCGAGGTGAAGTCGACCAACGGCGACACCTTCCTCGGCGGTGAAGATTTCGACATGCGGCTGGTGAATTACCTGGCCGACGAGTTCCAGAAGGAGCAGGGCATCAACCTGCGCAACGACAAGCTTGCCTTGCAGCGCCTGAAGGAAGCCGCTGAGAAGGCCAAGATCGAATTGTCGTCGACGACGCAGACCGAGATCAACCTGCCCTTCATCACGGCCGATCAGACCGGGCCGAAGCATCTGACGATGAAGCTGACCCGCTCCAAGTTCGAAGCGCTGGTCGACGACCTCGTGCAGAAGACGATCGAGCCCTGCCGCAAGGCGCTGAAGGATGCCGGCCTCACCGCCGGTGAGATCGGCGAAGTGGTGCTGGTCGGCGGCATGACCCGCATGCCCAAGATCCAGGAAGTGGTGAAGCAGTTCTTCGGCAAGGAGCCGCACAAGGGCGTCAACCCGGACGAAGTCGTCGCCATCGGTGCTGCGATCCAGGCCGGCGTGCTGCAGGGCGACGTCAAGGACGTTCTGCTGCTCGACGTGACCCCGCTGTCGCTCGGCATCGAGACGCTGGGTGGCGTGTTCACCCGCATCATCGACCGCAACACCACGATCCCGACCAAGAAGAGCCAGGTGTTCTCGACCGCCGAGGATAACCAGAACGCGGTCACCATCCGCGTCTTCCAGGGTGAGCGTGAAATGGCGGCCGACAACAAGATGCTCGGCCAGTTCGACCTGATGGGCATTCCGCCGGCCCCGCGCGGCATGCCGCAGATCGAGGTGACCTTCGACATCGACGCCAACGGCATCGTCAACGTCTCGGCCAAGGACAAGGCGACCGGCAAGGAGCAGCAGATCCGGATCCAGGCATCCGGCGGCCTTTCCGAAACCGACATCGAGAAGATGGTCAAGGACGCCGAGGCCAACGCGGCCGAGGACAAGAAGCGGCGTGAGGCCGTCGACGCCAAGAACCATGCGGACGCGCTGGTGCATTCCACCGAGAAGGCGCTGGCTGAGCATGGCTCGAAGGTCGCCGAGAGCGAGCGCCGCGCCATCGAGGACGCCGTCAGCGACCTGAAGGAAGCGCTGAAGGGTAATGATGCCGAATCGATCAAGGCCAAGACCAACGCGCTCGCGCAGGCTTCGATGAAGCTCGGCGAAGCGATGTACAAGCAGCAGGCCGAAAGCGATGCCGCCAAGGACGCTGCGAAGGATGACGTCGTCGACGCGGAATTCACCGAAGTCGACGACGACAAGAACAAGAAGTCTGCTTAAGACGCGGGCGTAGGATGATGACCCCCATGCCAAGAGCGCGCCAAGCGTCTCCATGGATGGGGGTCATTTTCGTTAAGCCGAACACTGCATCTTGCCCGACGCATGGTTCGGCAAGAGGATGAATTCGGGCGGGTTTAACTGATGTCCACCAAGCGCTGCTATTACGAGACCCTCGAGGTCGATCGGAACGCGGACGAAACCAAGCTGAAAGCGGCTTTCCGCAAGCTCGCGATGAAATGGCATCCGGACCGCAATCCCGGCGATGCCACGAGCGAGGTGAAGTTCAAGGAAATCAACGAAGCCTACGAGGTCCTGAAGGACAACGACAAGCGTGCCGCTTATGACCGCTACGGCCATGCCGCGTTCGAGCAGGGCATGGGCGGTGGCGGTCCAGGCTTCGGCGCTGGTTTTGCCTCTTCCTTCTCCGATATTTTCGAAGACCTGTTCGGCATGGCCGGGCAGCGCCGTAGCGGTGGCCGCGAGCGCGGCGCCGATCTTCGCTACAACATGGAGATCACGCTCGAGGAAGCGTATCTCGGCAAGACCGCGCAGATCGAAATTCCTGTCTCCGTCACCTGCGAATCCTGCTCCGGCACCGGCGCCAAGGCCGGTACCAAGCCGAAGACCTGCTCGATGTGCGGCGGCGCCGGCCGCATCCGCCAGGCCCAGGGCTTCTTCACGCTGGAGCGCACCTGCCCCGGCTGCCAGGGCCGCGGCCAGATGATCGAAGACGCCTGTCCGTCTTGCTCCGGCTCCGGTCGGGTCACGCGCGAGCGGACGCTGTCGGTCAATATTCCCCAGGGCGTCGAGGATGGCACCCGCATTCGCCTCGCAGGCGAGGGCGAAGCCGGCGTCCGCGGCGGCCCGTCCGGCGACCTCTACATCTTCCTGTCGCTGACCCAGCACGCGTTCTTCCAGCGCGATGGCGCCGACCTGCACTGCCGCGTGCCGATCTCGATGGTCACCGCGGCCCTGGGTGGCGAGTTCGATGTGCCGACCATCGACAAGGGTAAGACCAAGGTGAAGGTACCGGCCGGAACGCAATCCGGCCGCCGATTCCGCATTGCATCAAAGGGCATGCCGGTGCTGCGCTCGCGCCAGACCGGCGACATGTATGTCCAGGTCGTGGTCGAAACGCCCCAGAATCTGACCAAGAAGCAGCAGGAATTGCTGACGGAGTTCGAAAAGCTCTCCTCCGGCGCGACGCAACCGGAAGCGGTAGGTTTCTTCTCCAAGGTCAAGGACTTCTTCGGCACTCGAACGGGTACCTAGCGTGGTCGCGGAAGCGATGGGCGTAACAGTGCCGAAATCCAAATTGGTGCATAGCGTTATCGCCGAACTGCGTTGCGGTTCGGCGGAACAGATGCGCGGGCGATCTGCTTGACCATAACGGCTTCGACCTATACCTCTTTATGACTGTTTTCTGACAGCCGCTCGCGCGGTCCCGCCTGGTAGCGACATGCCCCTGCAATCGTCCGTGCGTCCGTTGAAGAAGCCCCGTCTCGACGACGAGGTCCGCTTCCTCCGGTCATGGATCGAAAAACCGCTGCATGTTGGCGCGGTGATGCCGTCAGGCCGGTTGCTCGCGCGCACGATGGCGCAATATGTCGATGTCAGATCGGAAGGTCCCGTCGTCGAACTTGGTCCCGGGACCGGTGCGATCACCAACGCGCTGATCGAACATGGCGTCGATCAGAAGCGGCTCGTGCTGGTCGAATACAATCCCGGCTTCTGCGCGCTGCTGCGCGAGCGCTATCCGCAGGCCAAGGTGGTGCAGGGCGACGCCTACAGGCTTCGGGAATCGCTCTGGGACGCTTTATCCGCGCCGGCCGCAGCGATGGTCTCCGGCCTGCCGCTGGTCACCAAACCGATGATCACGCGCCTGAGATTGATCCGCGACGCCTTCGCGGCCCTGGCGCCGGGCGCTCCCTTCGTCCAATTCACCTATTCGGTCGTCCCGCCGATCCCGAAATCGCTACCGGGCGTGTCCACAGAAGCTTCCGAGCGGATCTGGATGAACCTTCCGCCCGCCCGGGTCTGGGTGTATCGCAAAGGGCGGTGACACCCGCGCGTCGCGCGGCGGGTCTGCCGAACGCGATTCAAAAATAATGTCTGCGCTGAAAATACTTGTGATCCCGGGGTCGATGCGATCAGGCTCGCTCAACGCGAAGCTCGCGGCCGTTGCCGCGCATGAATTCGCGCAGGCGGGCGCCGAGGTCAGCCGCATCTCTTTGGCCGATTTTCCGCTGCCGATCTACGACGGTGACCTGCAGGCAAAATCCGGCGTGCCGAAGAACGCGATCAATCTCAAGCGCATGATCGGCGCGCATCATGGCGTCCTGATCGTGACGCCGGAATATAATTCCTCGGTGCCGCCGCTGGTCAAGAACACCATCGATTGGGTGAGCCGCGTGCAGGATCCCCATGAAGTTCGCGGTCAGGTGTTTCGCGATCGTGTCTTCGCCGTCGCTGCCGCCTCCGGTGGCCGGCTCGGCGGCAGCCGCGCATTGGCGGCGCTGCGCCTCATCCTGTCGGCCTGTCAGGCCCCTGTGATCCCGAACCAGCTCGCGCTGTCATTTGCCGAACATGCCTATGACGATATGGATCGCTTACGGCATCCCGCCGATATCGAGGCGATGCAGGCCATGGTGCGGCAATTGATCGACCTTTCTCAACGCATGATGTGAGGTGACATGCAGCCAGCCGATATCGCGCCGAAGGACCGATTGATCGTGGCCCTCGATTTGCCCAGCGTCATCGTAGCGGAAGCGATGATCGACAAACTCGGCGACAGCGTGAATTTCTACAAGATCGGCTATCAGCTCGCTTATGCCGGCGGCCTGCCGCTGGTGCGCGCGCTCGCAAGCGCCGGCAAGAAGGTCTTCGTCGATCTCAAGCTGCATGACATCGGCAACACGGTGGCGCGCGGCGTCGAGAGCATCGCGACGCTCGGCGCGACCTTCCTCACCGTGCACGCCTATCCGCAGACCATGAAGGCCGCCGTCGAAGCACGCGCGGGATCGAACCTCAGGATTCTCGCGGTCACGGTGCTGACGTCCTATGACGACAATGATCTCCACGCCGCCGGCTATCGCTTCAACGTTGCGGATCTGGTCGAGGCGCGCGCCCAGCAGGCGCAGGTGCTCGGCGTCGATGGGCTCGTGAGTTCGCCGGAGGAGGCGGCCTCGCTGCGCAAGATCGTCGGGCACCAGATGAAGCTGGTGACACCAGGCATACGCCCGGCCGGTTCCGCGAGCGGCGATCAGAAGCGCATCATGACGCCGTCACGTGCAATCGCCGCCGGCGCTGACTATCTGGTGGTGGGACGGCCGATCCTGGAAGGCGCCGACCCCAAAGCCGCCGCAGAAGCCGTCCAGGCTGAGATCGCACAGGCGCTCGGATAGTAACAAAGGAGAAAAAGGGATGGCCAAGGGATATTGGATCGGACGCGTCGACGTTCACAACGAGGAAGGCTACAAGCCATACATCGCGGCCAACGCGGCCATCTTCCAGAAATTCGGTGGCAAGTTTGTCGTGCGCGGCGGCAAGTTCACCACAGTCGAAGGCCAGAGCCGTTCCCGCAACGTCGTGATCGAGTTTCCCGATTACGAAACGGCGCTGGCTTGCTATCGCTCGCCGGAATACCAGGCCAACATCAAGGTTCGGCAGCCGCATTCGATCGCCGATCTCATCATCATCGAAGGCTACGACGCGCCGCAGTCCTGAGCCGGCCTTCTTCGCGAGAAGGTGACGAGCCACGCGTTGTCCGAATAACAGTCGACAGGAAATGATCCTGCGCGGGATAGCTGATAGGCTTCGGCCAGATGATTGCGACGCCGTCCACCGTATCCACGAGCTTCATACGGTCCGTCGCAGCGATCGCGACCGCAGTCGGCTTTGCCGGCTCCGCGCGCGCGGAGAACATCGAGCTTGGAATGCCCGTCGGCTGCGAGATTGGCCGGACCTGCTACATACAGAACTATGTTGACGACGATCCGTCGCAATCGAGCCGCGACTATAAATGCGGCACGCTTACCTACGACGCACATAACGGGACGGACTTCCGCATACCCTCGCTCGCGGCGCAAAGATCCGGCGTGGACGTGCTCGCTTCCGCAAGCGGCCGCGTTCTTCGCATGCGCGACGGCGTGCCCGACGCCACCGGCAAGCCAGCTCGCGAGGCCGTGCGCGATGTCGAATGCGGCAACGGCGTCCTCGTCGAACATCCTGGCGGTTGGGAAACCCAATACTGCCATATGGCCAATGGCAGCCTGGCGGTGAAGCCCGGCGACGACGTCGCCCGCGGGCAGCGGCTCGGCCGCATCGGTCTGTCCGGGCTGACCGAATATCCTCATTTGCATTTCACTGTGAGGTACAAAGGAACCGTCGTAGATCCCTTCGCCTACGGTGCTGTTCCCGGCTCATGCGGCAGCGGCGAATCGCTTTGGCAGCCCGCGCTCCGCGCCCGGCTTGCCTATCAGGAACGAGCGGTGCTGAACGCCGGCTTCATGAGTGGTCCGCCGACCATGGAACTCATCGAGGAAGCAAGTGCGGAGGGGCAATCCGTATCCGCCGATTCCCCCGCGCTTGTTGCCTTCGTCCGTGCCATCGGACTGAAAGCGGGAGACACCCAGGGGCTGGTGATCAAGGACCCGCAAGGACAAGTTCTCGCCGAAAACCGAGCTGCGCCGCTTCAGACCAACAAGGCACAGTACATGTTGTTTGCGGGAAAGAAGCGCCCGCCGAACGGCTGGGGCCGCGGCACCTACAAGGCAACCTATACTGTCGAACGCGACGGCCAAGTCGTCTTGGAAAAGCAGTTGGAACTAGCGCTATAGCCATGCGGGATGGCGTCCTGAGCGATCCCGCCGGCGGGGTCAGGTTGGACTATCGTTCTGCCCGCCTCGTTTCCAGCTTTTGCTTGCCTATGGGAACGTCTCGCAAGAGACTCGGTTGCCGGAATGGCCTGCGCCCGCTATAGGGCGTGGTGAGGGATAAGCCATGGCCGATATGCGCTTGATCGTTGCGGGGGCCGGCGGCCGGATGGGCCGTGCCTTGACGCGCGCCATCTCGGAGACTTCGGGCGCAGTTCTGACCGGTGCGCTGGAAGCGCCCGGTTCTGACCTCCTCGGAGAGGACGCCGGCATGCTCGCGGGCCTGCCGGCCAACGGCGTCAAATTATCGGCTGATCTTTGGTCGCTCTCGGCCAATGCCGACGGCATCCTGGATTTCACCGTGCCGGCGGCAACGATCGCCAATGTCGCGATCGCGGTCCAGCGTGGACTCGTCCATGTCATCGGCACCACCGGGCTGTCAGCGTCCGACGACGCGGTGATCCGAAGCGTCACCAACCGCGCCGTGGTGGTGAAATCAGGCAATATGAGCCTCGGTGTCAACATCCTGGCGGCCGTCGTCAAGCAGGTCGCCAAATCGCTCGACAATGCCTTCGACATCGAGATCGTCGAGATGCACCACAAGGCCAAGGTCGACGCGCCCTCCGGCACCGCTCTCCTGCTCGGCGAAGCCGCCGCCGCCGGCCGCGGTGTTGCGCTCGAGAAGCACTCGGTGCGCGGCCGCGACGGCCACACCGGGGCGCGCCGCACCGGCGATATCGGCTTTGCGTCGCTCCGCGGCGGCACGGTGCCCGGCGACCACAGCGTGATCTTCGCCGGACCGCATGAGCGCATCACGCTGTCGCACCTTGCCGAGGACCGCATGATCTTTGCGCATGGCGCGATCAAGGCGGCGCTATGGGCACATGGCAAGGAGCCCGGGCTATACTCCATGATGGATGTGCTGGGGCTGTCCGACGTCTAACGCATGATCCGGAAAAGCGGGACCGGTTTTCCGATATGATAATGCTCAAACAAGAACGGAATTTGGAATGAGCGATCGTCTTCTCGTGCTGGTGCGCCATGGCCAGAGTGAATGGAATCTGAAGAATCTCTTCACCGGTTGGAAGGACCCCGGTCTTACCGAGCAGGGTATCGCTGAAGCAAAAGAGGCCGGGCGCAAGTTGAAGGCGCAGGGACTGTCGTTCGATATCGCCTTTACGTCAGTGTTGAAGCGCGCGCAGCATACGCTCGATCTGGCACTCGCCGAAATCGGCCAGACCGGATTGAAGACGCTCAAGGACCTCGCGCTCAATGAACGCGATTACGGCGATCTCTCCGGTCTCAACAAGGACGACGCTCGCAAGAAGTGGGGCGAGGAGCAGGTCCTGATCTGGCGCCGCTCCTACGACGTGTCGCCGCCCGGCGGCGAAAGCCTGAAGGATACGCTGGCGCGCGCGCTGCCCTATTACGTGCAGGAAATCCTGCCCTGCGTGCTGCGCGGCGAGCGCACGCTGGTCGCCGCCCACGGCAATTCGCTACGCGCGCTGATCATGGTGCTGGAGAAACTGTCGCCCGAGCAGATCGTGAAGCGCGAGCTGGCGACCGGCGCACCGATCATCTACCGCCTCAACGCCGACTCCACCGTTGCCTCCAAACTCGACCTGGCGGCGTGAGCGGCAGCGTCGAGATATCCGTTCTCGACGCGCCCGTACCGGACGCAGCCCTCGAGCAACTCGCATCGGTCCTCGTCGATTGTGTCGAGGGCGGCGCCAGTGTCAGCTTCATGGCGCCGTTCTCGCAAGCCGACGGGCGTACGTACTTTCGTAAGGTCGCTGACGCGGTTGCATCCGGCGACGCCGTGCTGCTCGCAGCAAAGCTCGACGGCAGGATCGTCGGCACGGTCCAGTTGGGTCTCGACACGCCACCCAACCAGCCGCACCGCGCCGATCTGAAAAAGATGCTGGTACACCGTTCTGCCCGCGGGCGCGGCATCGGCGCAGCTCTAATGGCGCAGATCGAAGTCGAAGCCATCAGGCGCGGCCGCTGGCTGCTCGTGCTCGACACCGTGCCGGGCGAGAACGGCTATCGCCTCTACAAGCGCGCCGGCTGGACCGAGAGCGGGATCATCCCGAACTACGCGCTGTTTCCTGACGGCAGGCTCTGCGACACGGCGGTGTTCTGGAAGCGATTGGATAAGTAGGAACCCGTAGGGTGGGCAGAGCGAAGCGTGCCCACCATCACAAGCGCAGCATGAAATGGTGGGCACGGCGCAAGCGCCTTTGCCCACCCTACGCAGCTCCGTCGTCATTGCGAGCGCAGCGAAGCAATCCACCTCTTCACGCGTGGAGGCATGGATTGCTTCGCTGCGCTCGCAATGACGGGGATAGAGACGCCGTACCCATCCTACAAGCAACCTCGCTACTGCAATCCCAACTGCCCGGCTTCCCAGCCGAGCATCGCCTGCTTGCGGGTGATGCCCCAATGATAGCCGGTCAGCGCGCCGCTTTTGCCGAGCGCGCGATGGCAGGGCACCACGAACGATACGGGATTGCGGCCGACCGCGGCGCCGACGGCGCGCGAGGCCTTCGGGCTGTTGATCTTGCAGGCGATGTCGGAATAGGACACTGCGCGTCCCATCGGGATCCTCAGCAACGTCTCCCACACCCGCACCTCGAAATCGGTGCCGATCAGGACCACCCGCAGCGGCTGGTCCGGCCGCCAGAGTTTCGTGTCGAAGACGCGCTGTGCAATCGGAGCGGTGCCTTCGGCGTCCTCCACATAGGTCGCGTTCGGCCAGCGCCGGCGCAGGTCGGCAAATGCGGTTGCTTCGTCGCCGGGATCGGCGAAGGCGAGACCGGCGAGACCGCGGCTGGTGGCGATCACGATCGCGGTTCCGAATGGCGAGGGGTGGAAGCCGTAGTTCAGCGTCATGCCGGCGCCGCCAATCTTCCATTCGCCCGGCGACATCGCTTCATGGGTGACGAAGAGATCGTGCAACCGGCCGGGGCCTGACAGTCCTGAATCGAGCGCGGCATCGAGCACACTCGCGGAATCGCGGAGCAGGTTCTTGGCATGGTCGAGGGTGAGCGCCTGCATGAACGCCTTTGGCGTGAGACAGGCCCAGCGGCGGAACAGGTGATGCAGCTCGTCAGGCGTCACACCGGCGGCATCCGCCACCGCCTCGATGGTCGGCTGCGCGCGCCAACGCTCGGAGATGAAGGCAATCGCGCGCCGTACCGAATCGTAGTCGCGCTGCGCGGCACTCTGGAGGCCCGACTTGGCCAAACGCTGATCGTGGATGGCGAGTGTCATCATGGGTGCTGATTTAGGGCGCATGCGGCGGTTCAGCCACCCGTTTTCCGACAACCCTCAATGGATCGGATTGTAGATCGGGCCGCGCTTGGCGGCGTTCAGCGCGGCAATTAAGGCTTTGGCAAAACTAGCTTTTTCGTCTGGACCCAGGAAGCTGCCGATGTCGACCCGGCGTCCCCTGGAAACCAGATAGAGCCGCTCGATGCCGAACTCGGCGTCGACCTGCTGCTCGAACTGCACCCAGAGCGGATTGAGCACCCATTCCGCGATATGGCCGTGATGGTTGACCCGGCGCACCCGCAATTCCGATGGCGTCACTGTGATTTCCTCGCGGGCCTGGGCGGTCCGGAAATTGGCGCGGAAGGCCCAGTAGATGACGAGCACGTCGAGGCCGAAGAAGCCGAACACCGGCCAGGCGCCCATCCACCAGAATACGGCGCCGGCCGCAAAACTGACCGCGCTGACGATGCTCATCAGCACGATGAAGCCGGTACGATTGAGCGAGCGGTGCGGCGTCAGCAGCGCCGAGAACAGCTCTGGTTCAAGCGTGGGGTCAAAGTCGTTGCTAGCAGTCATGGCGTACCAGTATATGGCCGATCATGGCCAAAATCATCCGCGCTCAACGCGCCAGGAAACCCACCGTTCGATCGTCGCCGAAAAAATCGGCAAAGAAGCCGGTGGCGAGGCCACCCGCTCGCGCGGCAAAGAAATCCCTTAAAGCCCAGAAGCCCTGGACTCCGGCCGAAGTGCGCGAAGCGTTCGAACGGTTCCGCAAGGCCAACCCGGAGCCGAAGGGGGAGCTTGAGCATCTCAATCCCTATACGCTGCTGGTTGCCGTCGTGCTGTCGGCGCAGGCGACCGATGCCGGCGTCAACAAGGCGACGCGTGCGCTCTTTGCCGTCGCCGACACGCCGCAGAAAATGCTCGCGCTCGGTGAGGAGAAGCTGCGCGACTATATCAGGACCATCGGTCTCTATCGCACCAAGGCCAAGAACGTCATCGCGCTATCCGAGAAGCTGATCTCGGATTTCGGCGGCCAGGTGCCGCGCACCCGCGCCGAGATCGAGTCGCTGCCCGGCGCTGGCCGCAAGACCGCCAATGTTGTGCTCAACATGGCCTATGGCGAACATACGCTGGCGGTCGATACCCATGTGTTCCGCGTCGCCAACCGCACCGGGCTTGCGCCGGGCAAGACGCCGCTCGAAGTCGAGCTCGGACTGGAGAAAGTGATTCCCGCCGAGTTCATGCTGCATGCACATCACTGGCTTATCCTGCACGGCCGCTACACCTGTCTCGCGCGGAAACCGCGCTGCGAGGTATGCCTGATCAACGATCTTTGCCGGTGGCCGGAAAAGACGGTCTGAGCGATGATGGCCGCCCTCGGCCGGTCGCTGTCTCGGTAGTTGCGTGAGAAGGATGACCTGGGGAATGTACCTTGAGTGAGCAAAACCAAATCACCCCGGCACCCCTGAACCGGATTGCGCCGTCACCGGCTCCGGCGCCTACGGCTCCGCCGCCGAAGCCATCCGCCGCGCCGTCGAGCACGTTGGCGCGGCTGGCCATTCCCGTATTCGCCGTGCTTGCCGCCTTCGCCTTCATTGCGCTCGCCACGCTGCGCTGGGACGAATGGATCGGCGCCGCCACGATCCAGACCACCAACGACGCCTATGTTCGCGCCGAGCTGACGCGCTTGAGCAGCCGCGTCTCCGGCGAGGTGTTGACAGTGGCGGTGAAGGATTTCCAGCACGTCAAGGCTGGAGACCTCCTGGTGCAGATCGATCCCGCGGATTACGAGGCCCAGGTTGCGCAGGCCGAAGCCGGCGTCGCCGCCGCGCAGGCCGCGCTCGACAATCTGAACAATCAGGTCGAACTGCAATACGCGACGATCGCGCAGGCCGAGGCCGCGCAAGTGTCCGCGGCGGCGCTGGAGGTCGAGGCGCGCCAGGAGCAGGAGCGCCAGCAATCGCTGTCGCAAACCGACGCAGGCACGCGGCAGAGGCTCGAACAGGCGACCGCCGCCTATGCAAAGGCGCAGGCCGATGTGCGCGCGAGCCGCGCCGTGGTTGCCGCGCAGCGCCATCAGCTCGAGGTGTTGCAGGGCACCAAGAAGCAGCGCGCCGCCGATCTCGATGCTGCCAAGGCGCAGCTCGCCGCTGCGAAGCTCAAGCTCGGCTACACCAAAATCGTGGCGCCGTTCGACGGCGTCGTCGGGGAGCGGCAGGTGCAGCCGGGCGACTACGTCAATATCGGCACCAACCTGATCAATGTCGTGCCGCTGCCAAATGTCTATGTGATCGCCAACTACAAGGAAACCCAGCTCACACGGGTGCGGCCGGGCCAACCCGTCGAGATCACCGTCGACAGTTTCCCGCGTGATAGATTGCGCGGTCGCGTCGAGCGCATTGCGCCGGCCAGCGGCTCGCAATTCGCGCTATTGCCGCCGGATAACGCCACCGGCAATTTCACCAAGGTCGTGCAGCGCATCCCGGTCCGTATCCGGTTCGACGAAAATCAGCCGCTGCTCTCGCGCCTGTTGCCTGGCATGTCGGTGATCACCAGCATCAACACTGCCGATGCGGGGACGAATGGCGGCAAATGACGACGCCGGCCGTGGACCGGTCTCGCAGGGCGGCATCGCGCGGCAGCCGCTGTTTGCGGTGGCCGCGGTGCTGCTCGGCGCGTTCCTCGCCAATGTCGACAGCCGGCTGACTACGGTTGGCCTGCCGGACCTGCGCGGTGCATTCTCGCTCGGTTTCGACGAGGGCGCCTGGATTTCGACCGCAGGAATCGGCTCGCAAATCTTCATCGCGCCGGCGGTCGCCTGGCTCGCCACCGTGTTCGGCTTGCGCCGCGTGTTGGGCATCCCGAGCCTCGCCTATGCCGGGGTGTCGCTGGTCATCCCATTCGTCGACCATTACCCGACGCTGATCGGGCTCAGCATCGTGCATGGCCTGTTGCTCGGCACCTTCGTGCCGGCGACGCTGATGATCGTGTTCCGGAATCTACCGATCCGCTGGTGGATTCCGGCGATATCGATCTACGCGATCCGGGTTGGCTTCGCACTGGATACCTCGACCTCGCTGGTCGGCTTCTATGTCGATCATCTCGGCTGGCAGTGGGTGTACTGGCAGGGCGTCGTCATCGCGCCGCTGATGGCCTTGATGGTCTATCTCGGCACGCCCAGCGAACCCGTCAACAAGGATCTGCTTCGCGATGCGGATTGGGGTGGCATGCTCCTGCTCGGCAGCTCGGTGTCGATGATCTATGCCGGTCTCGATCAGGGCAATCGGCTCGACTGGCTCGAATCCGGCACGGTGATGGCACTGCTGCTTGGCGGCGCGGCGCTGTTCGTCGTCTTCGTGATCAATGAGACAATGGTGCGGCAGCCTTGGGCGCATGTGAACGTGCTGTTCTCGCGCAACGTCGGGCTCTCGCTGGTCGTCATCCTGCTCTACACCCTCACCAGTCTGTCCAATTCATCGCTGGTGCCGAACTTCCTCGGCACGATCGCGCTGATGCGGCCGGAGCAGAGCGGCGTTTTGCTCTTGACCTACGGTGCGCTGCCGATGTTCGTGCTGGTGCCGATCTCAATCTATCTGCTCAGGCATTTCGATCCGCGCACGGTGGTTGTTATGGGATTTTCGGCCTTCGCGGCCGCCAATCTCTGGGGCACGCAATTGACCCACGATTGGGCGCGGGGGGATTTTGCCGGCATCGTTCTCCTGCAATCGATCGGGCAGTCGCTGACGCTATTGCCGATCATCATCATGGCGCTGGCCAATTCCGATCCGAGCCGCGCCACTGCGTTCGCCGCCTATATCCAGATCATGCGGCTTGGCGGCGCCGAGATCGGCGTGGCGCTGATGGGCACCTGGCTGCGCGTCCGCGAGCAGATCCACTCCAACTATATCGGGCAACACGTCGCCAATGGCGATGTCAATGTCGTGCGCATGCTCAAGCAGCTCGCCGACGAATTCGCGGCACACGGCGTCGGCCTCGCCCAGGCGCGGGCGGTGGGGACGCTGGCGGCGCTGGTGCAGCGCGAGGCCAACGTGCTCGCTTATATCGACGGTTTCTGGCTGTGCTTCTGGCTGGCGATGACTGCGCTGTTCTTCGTCGCCCTGATTACCCGCGCGCCGCCGGGTCCGTTTACGCCGGAGCCGTTCGGCTTTGCCAAGATGGTGATGCGCAAGTGCGGAATGTCGGTGGCCTGATCGTCGACTGCTAGCGCATCGATATTCCCTGCCGCCGCGGCTCGAGCAATTCCGGCCTCGGGCCTGACAGGCGCTTGTGCATGTGGACCATGAAGGCCATGCCGAACAGCGGCGTCGCCAGGTTGACGATCGGAATCGACACGAAGGCGGCGATGATCAGGCCGGCGGTGAATATGGTCGCCGCATTGTCGCGGCGCATCGCCTTGGCCTCAGCCGGCGGCCGGAACCGCATCGCCGCAAGCTCGAAATATTCGCGGCCCAAGAGCCACGCGGTGGCGAAGAAGAAAATCAGGAAGCCGGCGCCGGCGAACAGCACGAAGGGCAGCGCGATCAGGTAGACCAGTATCGTCAGCAGCGCGGTCTTGATGCCCTCGGTCATGGCGAGGTTGAACGGCAGCGCGACGCCGGGCTGTTCGGCCGGATAATGTTCGCGCTCGACATGGTCGGCAACCTCGTCGACGAACAGGCTCGCCACCAGCGAGGTGATCGCAGGCATCAGGAAGATGCCGCCGAGCACCACGCCGAGGCCGGCGGCGATCGATACGATCCAGGAAAGCACGTGGAGCGTGGAGTGGAAGTTGGGGCCGAGCAGGCCTTCGGCCCAGACCTCGCCATAGTCGGCAAACCAGCTCAACAGCCGCTGCAATCCGATTGCGAGCACCGTCACCAATACCAGCGCCACGCCGACCGAGCGCCACAGGATCGAGCGCATCGGCGGCGACAGGATTTGCGTGAGCGCCTTGACGGCGGCATCCAACATCGTGGGTCTATCTCCAAAAAGCCCCTGCGACAGTTAGATATGACCGGCGGCTTCGGCAAGAGCCGGGCCGCCGCCTTCAATCGTGCCGGTGCCCATGCTTGCGCGGCTTCTTGTCCGGTGCGGTCGGGATCATCACGACCCGGCCATAGCGCACGCCGCGTTCGGCGATGACGTGGTCGGCGAGATGGCGGACGTCGCCGGCGGCGCCTTTCAGCGCGGTCACTTCCATGCAGCTATCGTCGTCGAGATGGACGTGCAGCGTCGCCAGCGAGAGGTCGTGGTGACCATGGAAGTTCTGCACCAGCCGCTTTGAAAGGTCGCGTGCGGCGTGGTCGTAGACATACACCAGCGCGGCCACGCATTGCCCTGACGGCGCCGCGTCCTCCGCGCTCTGCTGCAATCCCGCGCGGGCGAGATCGCGGATGATCTCCGAGCGGTTCTGGTAGCCGCGCGTTTTTGCCGCGGCGTCGATCTCGTCGAGCAGATCGTCCTCGATGGTGATGGTGATCCGTTGCATCAGGTATTTCCGATTGGCGCCGCGGGTGCGTCAGTATGATATTCTTGTTGTAACGTCATACTGAGCTTTGTTAGCCTCGACGGGCTGGGTTGAAGTCGAACTGGTTGCCTGTCGGATTGTAGCAGGTTGCCGTGCGGGGGCATGGGCATTGCGTAAACTTGTCGGGTGGGTTTTTCCCGCCGCCTCCCTTGTTGTTCTCACGTCGCCGGCGCAGGCACAAACGGCTGCCAGCCAGCCCGGTAATCAACTTCCTGCGGTCACGGTGACATCGCCGCAGACGACGCCACCAAAGCGGATCAAGCGGGCCGAACAGTCGCACCGTCCGCGCAGCGGGCGAAATCCTCACACAGCCCAATCGGCTCAGCCCGCATCGGCGGCGGGCGGCATCGCCCTCGGTTCGGGACAAGTGGGTGCGGCTAATCTGCTGCCGACCGCCGCGAGCGAGATGCGGATCAGCGGCGAGGAGGTGAATGCGTTGCCGGTGTCGCGCGTCGGCGAGGTCCTGGAAGTGGTGCCCGGCTTGATCGTCACCCAGCATTCCGGCGAGGGCAAAGCCAACCAGTATTTCCTGCGCGGCTTCAATCTCGACCACGGCACCGATCTTGCGATCAAGGTCGACGGCATGCCCGTCAACATGCCGACCCATGGCCACGGCCAGGGCTATGCCGACATCAATTTCCTGATTCCGGAACTGATCAGTTCCGTCAACGTTCGCAAGGGTCCGTACTATGCGGACACTGGAGACTTCTCCTCCGCCGGCAGCATCGGCATCGACTATGTCAACCGGCTGCCGAAGAACATCGCACAGGTGACCTTCGGCAGTTTCGGCTATCAGCGCGCGCTGGCGGCGGGCTCCACGGCGGTCGGCGGGGGTACGCTGCTCGGCGCGATCGTGGCCAACAAATATGACGGTCCGTGGGACGTGCCGGACGATGTGCGCAAGGCGAGCGGCGTGCTGCGCTACAGCCAGGGCACCGCGACCGATGGGTTTACGCTGTCGGCGATGGCCTATTCCAACGGCTGGACGTCGACCGACCAGGTGGCGCAGCGCGCGATCGACCAGGGCCTGATCGGCCGTTTCGGCTCGCTCGATCCGACCGACGGCGGCACCTCGAGCCGCTTCAGCCTGTCCGGCAATTGGGCGCAGTCGAGTGACTACGGCCAGACTCTCGCGAATGCCTATGTGATCCGTTCGTCGCTGCGACTGTTCAACAACTTCACCTATTTCCTCGACGATCCCATCAATGGCGATCAGTTCAGCCAGCTCGATCGCCGCACCGTCTATGGCTTCAATGCCTCCCATGCCTTCGATGCGCGCGTCGCCAGCATCGAGACCCAGACCCGTGTCGGCGTGCAGACCCGCGGCGACGATATCGAGGTCGGCCTGTTCAAGATCTTCCAGCGCGAGGCGCTCTCGACGGTGCGCCAGGACCGTGTGCAGGAAGGCAATGTCGGCTTGTGGGCCGACACCACCGCGCGCTGGACCGACTGGCTGCGCACCACGGTCGGCATCCGCGAGGATTTCTTTGCGGGTCATGTCTTCAGCGACACGCCGCAAAATTCGGGCAATGCGCAGGCCGCGGTGACCAGCCCGAAGGCCGGCATCGTGCTGGGCCCGTGGTACAAGACCGAATTCTACGGCAATGCCGGTTATGGCCTGCATTCGAACGACATCCGCGGCGCGACGATCACCGTCGATCCCACCGATAAGGTGACGCCGCTCGACCGCGTGCCGCTGCTGGTCCGCTCCAAGGGCGCCGAGGTCGGTATCCGTACCAAGGCGATCGAAGGCCTGACCAGCTCGCTCGCGGTGTTCGTGCTCGACTTCGATTCCGAACTCCTGTTCGTCGGCGATGCCGGCACCACCGAGGCGAGCCGTCCGAGCCGGCGCATCGGCATCGAGTGGACCAATCAGTACAGGCCGTTGCCGTGGATGCGCATCGACGTCGATCTCGCCTATACCCGTGCGCGCTTCACCGATTTCGATCCTGTCGGCAACTTCATTCCGGGCGCGCCGGCCTGGATCGCCAGCGGCGCCGTGACGTTCGGCCGCGAGACCGGCTGGTTTGGCGCCCTGACCGCGCGCTATTTCGGGCCGCGTCCGCTGATCGAGGATGACAGCGTGCGCTCGCAATCCTCGCTGATCTTCAACGCCCGGGCCGGCTATCAGTTCGACAATGGCATGCGGCTGCAGCTCGACGTGCTCAATCTCTTCAATGCCAATACCAACCAGATCGAATACTATTATCTGTCGCGCCTGCCGGGCGAGCCGATCGAGGGCGTCGCAGATCGCCACATCCACCCGGCCGAACCGCTCGCGGTCCGCCTGACGCTGGCGGCGCGCTTCTAATCTAGAGCATGATGAGATCAGGTCAAATTGGCGCCACGTCGGAGGTGCCTTACCTCTCCCTATGGGAGAGGTGGACAACCGCGGTCACGCCGATTCAACCAAATGACATCATGCTCTAGGCCGCGAGCTCCAGCGTCTTCACTTCCGTATCCTCAGGCGCAGCCGGAATCGGCGTTTCCTGGTCAGTCGTTTCAGGAACAAGCGGCGGCGACTTTTCGTGAAACACACTGAATTCGCCCGCCACCTCCTCGAGCGGCTTCTGCTTGTCGGCCCAGTGCAGGGCAGTGTAGTCGAAGCCGTGCACGATGGTGGGTTTGACGACCTCGAAATAGGGCGAGATATCGAAGTCGCGCGGCATGTAGAGCGAGGAATCGCGGATGTGCAGGATCTCGCGCCGCGCCTTGCGGCTCGAGGTGCGCGTGATTTTTGGCAGGATCGGATAGCGCACGGCATCGAAGGCCTGCGCGATCAGCGCCGAGCAGATGATCTTGGTGGGATCGCCGGAGCCGAAGGCGATCATCCGCCGCCGCCAGCGCTGCGGCACCGGCAGCGGGAACAGATAGCGCGCAAGGTCGACGATGTTCTTGGTGTCATAGCCGAAGCCGATCCGGTTGATGGCGTAGCGGCACACCGTCTCGCGGTCCTCGTAGGACAGGCCGACCGGGCGGCAGAGGCGGGTATGATAGGGGAAATATTTCGACAGCGGCGCAGCCGTCACGCCCTCGCCGATATTGGCCTCGATCAGCACATGCGGCTCGCCGTCAGGCTCGCAGGCGCCGTCGACCGGACCGACATAGAGCGCGGCGTGCGACCAGGTCGATTGCGTGAGGTATTTGATGATGCCGGAAATGCGGTTGTTGCCTTCGACCAGCAGGACATCGCCAGGCTGTATCACGCCGCGCAGATGCTCCGGATCGCTCGGCGTGAACGGCTCGTAGCCCGGGATCTCCTTCTGCAGGTAGCCCGCGATCACCTGGCCGATCGTGTCGAGCATGACGCCCATATGCTTCCCCCTGCGCGGCTTGCCCTTCCGCTTTTTGGTTCCTTATCATGGTCGCGAGCGGTTGCAATTTAGTTCATCGACGCAGCCGATCAATCATGATTGATTCACCATGATGGTTGCTGCGCCGCATGAGATGCGGCAAGGTTCGCGGGCTGTTCCCATTTGCTTCAAGCCTGCGGAAACCATGATATGACAATCACCCGCCGCAACTTCCTGTCGGCGTCCGCGGGCATTGCCGTTACTTCGCTTTCTGCCGGCCGCGCTGGAGCCGCGCCGCCGGCGCGCGATGCTGACATCGTGGTCATCGGCGCGGGCGCCGCCGGCATTGCTGCGGCGCGGCGCGTATTGGCGGCGGGCCGCAAGGTGATCGTGCTGGAAGCCTCAAGCCAGATCGGCGGCCGCTGCCAGACCGACAGCTCGACCTTCGAGGTTCCGTTCGATCGCGGCGCGCGCTGGGTGCACAATCCGGAGACCAATCCGATGCTCCGCCTCGCACGGACCGCGGGGCTCGAGCTGCTGCCCGCGCCGTCGGGCGAGAAGATCCGGATCGGCCGCCGTAACGCACGTCCCGGCGAGACCGAGGAATTCCTAGCCGCGCTGGTGCGCGCCAATCGCGCGATCGACGATGCCGCGCGCCGAAGCGACGTATCCTGCGCCTCGGTCTTGCCGAAGGAGCTTGGCGATTGGGCAGGCACGGCGGAGTTCGTGCTCGGCGCCAGTTTCAGCGGCAAGGACCTCAAGGAGGTCTCGGTCGTCGACAAGGCGCGGGCGCAGGACCGCGACAACGCAGTCGCCTGTCGGCAGGGGCTCGGCACGCTGATCGCGAAGCTCGGCGCGCAGTTGCCCGTGGCGTTGTCGACGCCCGCCACCCGCATCTCCTACAGCAATCGCGACGTCGAGGTGAACACGCCGTCGGGCAAGATCCTCGCGCGCGCCGCCATCATCACGGTGTCGACGAATGTGCTCGCGGCCGGCAAGCTCAAGTTCGATTCCGAACTTCCCAAGCGCGTGGTCGATGCGGTCGCAAAGCTCAGCCTCGGCAGCTACGACCGCATCGCGCTGCAGATGTCAGGCAATCCGCTCGGGCTTGCGCACGATGATGTCCTGATCGAGCAGAGCAACTCGACGCGTACCGCGCTGCTCTACGCCAATGTCGGCGGTTCATCCTTGTGCACGATCGACGTCGCGGGCTCGTTCGGCCGCGATCTGTCGGCAGAGAGTGAGCAGGCTATGATCGCATTCGCGACGGAATGGCTGAAGAAGCTGTTCGGCAGCGATGCGGTGGCCGGCATCAAGAAGTCGAGCGCCACGCGCTGGAACGCTTCGCCCTATATACTGGGTGCGATGTCGGTGGCCGCACCCGGCGGGCAGGCCGCACGGAGAGCGCTAATCGATCCGGTCGGCTGCATGTATTTCGCCGGCGAGGCCACGCATGACACCTTGTGGGGCACCGTCGACGGCGCCTGGGAGAGCGGCGAGCGGGCCGCGGAAGCGGCGCTGCGCCGGATCGGCGCATTGCCGGCAGCGCCGGCGGCGGCAGCACCGTCGCCACAGAAGCAGCGCAGGCGCGCACCGCCGGCGCAATCGGCTCAGCCGCGAGGGCTGTTCGACTGATGCCGCGGCCGAAGGCGCTGATCTCCTGGTCCAGCGGCAAGGATAGCGCGTTCGCATTGCATGAAGTGATGCAGACGGGTGAGTTCGAGGTCGTTGGCGCGCTGACGACCGTCAGCGAGACCTTGGAGCGCGTCGCGATCCACGGCGTGCGGCAGCAGATCTTGCGCGCGCAATGCGAGGCGGCGGGGCTGCCGCAGCGAATCGTGCCGATCCCATACCCCTGTCCCAACGACGTCTATGAGGCGCGCATGGGTGAAGCGGTCGCGCAGGCCCTCGCTGAGGGCATCACCCACATGATCTTCGGCGATCTCTTCCTCGCCGATATCCGGGCCTACCGCGAGCAGAAGCTGGTTGGCACCGGCATCACGCCGATCTTCCCGCTGTGGGAGCGGCCGACGCCGGCACTGGCGCAAGTCATGATCGCAAGCGGGCTGGAAGCCTATCTTGCGACCGTTGACCTGAAGCGGCTGCCTGCCGAATTCGCCGGCCGCCGGTTCGATGCGCAGCTTCTCGCCGATCTCCCCGATGGCGTCGATCCATGCGGCGAGAATGGCGAGTTTCATACGTGTGTGGTGGCCGGCCCGATGTTCTCGCACCGGATCGCAGTCAGCGCCGGCGAACGGGTGCAACGCGACGGCTATGCGTATTGCGATCTGGTGATTGCGTAGCAACGTGGGGTGGGCAAAGGCGTGCGGCCCCGTGCCCACGGTTCAACCCGCGCTCGCTGTTGGACCCTCATCCTGAGGAGCGGCCGGTTGGCCGCGTCTCGAAGGATGAGGCCCCGCCCGACGGGTTAAGCGATTTATTTTTCACGCGAGGGCTGGACGGACGTTCGGGTGATTTGCCCGTCGGGTTGATTTGTCGCACCCGCTGCACCCACATCGTCATTGCGCGCCGACGCGGTGACTTGCAATGACGGCGGGTGATCCGGAAAGTGGAGACCGGTTTTCCCTCGCAACAAACGCGAAGCGTTTGCGCGGAGATCATGCACTAGAGCTCGATGTCATTTGGTTGAATCGGCTTGGCCGCAAGTTCACCTCTCCCGAAGGGAGAGGTCGCGCCGGAGGCGCGGGTGAGGGGTTAGGGTCCCTCGATAGAGCAGATCCCCTCACCCGGCGCTACGCGCCGACCTCTCCCTATGGGAGAGGTGAGAAGAGGCAGCGCCCGTGGGAACACAATTCGACCTTATCTCATCACGCACTAGTCGGAAGGCGTGTACCCGAGCGGCTTCCGTTCTTGAGGGCAAAGCAGCCATAGGTTGAAGACATCGGGGGTGTCGCCTGATTGATCCTCGATCCGACGTGCATTGATCTAGATCAAACGCAGGCGGCGGGATCGCGCTTTAAGGAACAATATCGGGTTGGCTGGAACTGTTGCACGCAGTGGCAGGCAGAGGAGGATCGCAATGTTCTTCTTTCAGGAGGGCTTCACCTATCGAAATTTCCTGCTGGACGTCCTCACCATATTCTTCTTCATCGTGTGGTTCTGGCTGCTCATTACCGTCGCTTCCGATCTATTCCGACGCCACGACATTTCCGGCTGGGTCAAGGCGCTATGGGTGATAGGATGGATCATATTTCCATTCATTTTCATGCTTGCATACCTGATCTTTCAGGGAAGAGGCATGGCGGAGCGCAACTTGCAACAAGCTCGGCAGGCGCGCGACGAACTCAGGAGCGCGATTGGTTTCAGCGCCGCAGATGAAATCGAAAAGCTCGGTCGGCTGAAACAGGCTGGGTCGATCAGCGACGCCGAATTTACACGGCTGCGCGCTCGGCTCGTGCAGTAGTGCTGCTCGGCTCTTCGTCGCGACGATATCCTTGCTGTGCTGCACACAACCCCTGTAGCATGGTCGGCGATCACCGTGATCGCCGTTGACATGCGACTCACACCGGCAGCTTCAACTCCATCAGGTCCTTTGCTACCACGATGCGGCCGGAAAAATTCTTCTTCACGTCTTCGGTCCAATTCTCGTCAGTGACCAGCGGATCGTCTCCGGGGACGAAATGGCTCATCACCAGCACCTTGACTCCCGCGGCCGCCGCCACGCGGCCGACATCCTCGGTCGTGGTGTGACTCTCGAGAAGATGCTTCTTCAGCGTTGCGCCGTTCTTCGTTTTAGCGACCAGCCGATCGACGGCAGGCAGATACATGCATTCATGCACCAGCACGTCGGCTCCCTCAGCGAATTCAGCGAGCTTCGGATTGTAGGCAGTATCGCTAGAGAACACGATGGTGCCATCGGGCGTCTCTAACTTGTAGGCAAAATTGTCAACGATGGGTGGGTGCGGCGTGCGGAAGGCCGTGACCGTCACCTCGGATGTCTTCAACACCACACCGTCGTCGATGTCCTTCGCGATCAGCAATTTGCGCGGATCGGGCCGGCCTTCATCCTCGATCCGGGTCTCGACATCGAATTTGTTCAGCTCCCAGAACGCCTTCGTCATCGCCTCGATCCCCTTCGGCCCAAACGAATGGATTGGCGTGGATAGCCCGGCGGCCCAGGCATTGTAGAAGAGGTTGCCGTACTCGAGATTGTGATCGGAATGATGGTGGGTGATGAGGATGTATTTGATGGAAGGGATTGGCACGCCCGCATTCACGAGCTGACGGCTCACCCCCATGCCACAATCGATGACAAACGGCGTGTCGTTGACCACAACGAGGTTGGCGGGATTTGAAGCGCCAATGCCGACGCGCGGGCCGCCTTTGGTGCCGAGAAACACGGCGCGCGTTCGAGGCTTTGCGGCCTGTGCCAGCGCGGCCGGTGCGGCAAGTGCGGCGGCGCCGCCGAGCGCCAGTTTTAGCGCATTCCGGCGATCGATCATGGATTCCTCCCTTGGCTTTTTTCCGCCCGCGTTCAACACCCGAATCTATCGTCCCCGCAGCACGCCGTCGAGGATGGGCAGGCCGGCGATGACGGCGGCGGCGATCAGGGCATAGCAGATGGCGCGGAAGACACGTTCGCTGGCCTTGCCGAACAGGGAGGCGCCGAACCAGACGCCGATGGCGTAGACCGGCCCGACCACGAGCGAGAACTTGACGGAATCGGCGGTGATCAGGCCGGTGAAGAAATAGCTCACGAGGGAAAAGAAATCCGAGGCGCCGAAGAACAGCACGATATTGGCGCGCGCCACCGGGAAACTGATCGGGCGCCCGAGCCAGTAGCCGACGATCGGCGGACCGCCCGTTTGCGCGAGCCCGCTGCAGAAGCCGGAGAGGCCGCCGATGCCGATTGAAAGCGCCGCGTGGTCCTTGCCGCGGTAGCGCCAGCCCGACAAGAGCAGCACCATCAGCGCAGCGACGAAGCCGGAAATGATCCAGCGCGTGGTCACGGGATCGAGCACGCTGAGAAAATAGGTGCCGATCGGCACGCCGACGAGCGCACCGAGCACCATGATCGCGGTGGCCTTGCGATCGGCGTGCTTCCACGCGTTCGGAACCAGCGGCATCGCTGCGACGAAGTCGATGATCAACAGCAGCGCTGCGACCAGGCGGGGCGCGGCGATGCTGCTTGCCAGCGGCATGAAGATCAGCGCGGAGCCGAAACCGGAAAAGCCGCGCGCCGTTCCCGAGACAAAGGCGATGGCACAGATTGCCAGCGCAACGTTAAGGCCAACCTCCGAAGGAATGAGACCAAACGGGCTCATCCCCGGAGAGTGCCGCCGGTCTTCTTCGTGACGTCAGCGACGATCCTGGCCGCTACCGCATCGATCTCCTGGTCGGTCAGCGTCTTCTCGCGCGGCTGAACGGTGACCGCGATCGCGATCGACTTCTTGCCGTCCTCCATGCCCTTGCCTTCATAGACGTCGAACACGGTGACATCGGTGATCAGCTTCTTGTCCGCGGCCAGTGCGGCGCGAACGATATCCGCCGCCTTGACGCTGCGGTCGACGATGAAGGCAAAATCGCGCGACACCGGCTGGAACGCGGAGAGTTCGAGCGCGGGCTTGGCGCGGGTCGGCTTGCGCTTGGCCTCCGGGATACGGTCGAGGATCACCTCGAACGCGATCATCGGGCCATCGGCGCCGAGCGCCTCGAGCGCACGCGGGTGCAACTCGCCGAAATAGCCGAGCACATTCTGCGGGCCCATCTGGATCGTGCCGGAACGGCCGGGATGCAGCCAGGCGGGCCCGCCCGGCACAATCTGCAGCGCCTGCACTGGCGCGCCGGCCGCAGCCAGCACCGCGAACGCGTCGGCCTTGGCGTCGAATGCGTCAGCCGTTGCCGAACCGGACCAGCTCCGCCCCACGCCTTCCAGCGAGGCGAAGCCGTGGCGCACGCCGGAAGCGGCAACGAACTGGTCTTCCGGCCTGTCGCCCTTGAACACCTGGCCGACCTCGAACAGCGCGACGTCAGGATAGCCGCGGTTGATGTTCGCCTGCGCGGCTGCGACCAAGCCAGGCAAAAGGCTCGGCCGCATGTCCGAGAGATCAGAGGCAATCGGGTTGGCAAGCGCCAGTTCGGCCTGTCCGCCGCCGAACAATTCGGCTGCGGGCTTTGAGATGAACGACCAGGTCACCGCCTCGACCATGCCGCGTGCGGCCAGTGCGCGCTTGGCACGGCGGGTGCGGAGCTGGATAGAGGTGAGCACCGGCTTGCGCGGCTCCTCGCCGCGATCGAACGGCGTCATCGGCACCTTGTCGACGCCGACGATGCGGACGATCTCCTCGACGATGTCGGCCTTGCCATGCACATCGGTGCGCCAGGACGGCACCGCGATCTTCACCACAGGGCCGGTACCCGCGACCATGAAGCCGAGATGGCTGAGAATGCGCTTCGTCTCGACCAGCGGGACTTCGATTCCGGCGAGGCGCTTGACCTCGGTCAGCGGGAAATCGATCACGCGGTCGTCGCCGTAGCGATTGCCGACGACGATGCTTTCCGACGGCGCGCCGCCGCACAATTCCATCACCATCTTGGTCGCAAGCTCGAGGCCCGGCACCATGAAGGCCGGGTCGACGCCGCGTTCGAAGCGATAGCGCGCATCCGAATTGATGCCGAGCTTGCGTCCGGTCTGGGCGATGTTGATCTCATTCCACAGCGCCGATTCAATCAGCACGTCGGTGGTGTTCTCGTCGCAGCCGGAAGCCTCGCCACCCATGATACCGGCGAGCGATTCGACGCCGGCGTCGTCGGCGATCACGCACATCGAGGAATCCAGCGTATAGGTGCGGCCGTCGAGCGCGAGCAGGGTCTCGCCGTCGCGGGCGCGGCGCACCACCAGATTGCCCTTCACCTTCTTGGCGTCGAACACGTGCAGCGGACGCGCACGATCGTAGGTCATGAAGTTGGTGATATCGACCAGCGCATTGATCGGCCGCAGCCCGATCGAAGCCAGGCGCTTCTGCAGCCATTCCGGCGACGGGCCGTTCTTCACGCCGCGCACCAGCCGCAGCGCGAAGCCCGGGCAGAGCGAGGCGTCTTCCACCGTCACCGTCACGGGCGAAGGGAATTCGCCATTGATCGGCTTGATGGCGGGCTCGATCAATTTGCCCATGTCGGCGGCGGAAAGATCGCGCGCGATTCCGTGCACGCCGGTGCAATCCTGCCGGTTCGGCGTCAGGTTGATCTCGATGACGGGATCGCCGAGGCCGGCCCATTCGGCATAGACTTGGCCGACGGGCGCATCAGCGGGCAATTCGATGATGCCGTCATGATCGTCGGAAATCTCAAGCTCGGCCGCCGAGCACAGCATGCCGCGGCTCTCGACGCCGCGGATCGTACCGACGCCGAGCGTGATGTTCTTGCCGGGAATGAAGGTGCCCGGGGCAGAGAACACGCTGATCAGGCCGGCGCGCGCATTCGGCGCGCCGCAGACCACCTGCACCGGCGCAGCGCCGTTGCCGGTGTCGACCATGCAGACCCGCAGACGATCGGCATTCGGATGCTGCTCGGCCGAGATCACCCGCGCAATGGTGAACGGCGCCAGCACCTTCGCCTTGTCCTCGATGCTCTCGACCTCGAGCCCAATCATGGTGAGCTTGTCGGCGAGCTTTTCCAGGGGCTCGTCGGTGTCGAGATGTTCCTTCAGCCAGGAGAGGGTGAACTTCATGATGCCAACCTGTGATCGCGAAAAACCTCAACCAGACGAAAACGCTCGCACATCAGCATCATGTCTTCGCTGAATTTGCCCTGCCGACCGAAATAGCGGCGGTGCGCGTCCCGCCAATATTGCAGGCTGCGGTCACCTTCACCTTCTTCGTAGGCAAACGCGGCGTCGACCTCGCCAAAACGGCGATAGGTCACTTCGGTTGTTTCGATGACGCAAGCCGGTTCGCCGCGGCCGTCGAGCACGATCCAGCGTTCGCCCGATGTCGAGGTGTTCGGCTCGTCCTCGGTGCTGCAGGTCGCGGTCTTGATGCCTTTGATGACGAGTTCGAGCAATTCGTCGGCAAGCCCGGGGCCGTCGCCGAAGGCGAACGCTCGCAGGTTCCGATATTGCTCGGGCACAGCACTCAGATTCACGTACTCAACCCTCCGGCCAGCGTCGGAAGATCCAGCGGCTTGAAGCCGTAGTGGCTGAGCCAGCGGACGTCGCTGTCGAACAATTGGCGCAGGTCGCTCATGCCGTATTTCAGCATCGCGATGCGGTCGATGCCCATGCCCCAGGCGAATCCCTGGTAGACGTCGGGATCGAGGCCGCAGGCGCGCAGCACGTTCGGGTGCACCATGCCGCAGCCCAAAATCTCCAGCCAGTCCTCGCCCTCGCCGAAGCGGATTTCGCCCTTGTCGCGGCGGCACTGGATGTCGACTTCCAGCGACGGCTCGGTGAACGGGAAGAACGACGGCCGGAAGCGCATGTTGATGTGGTCGACCTCGAAGAACGCCTTGCAGAACTCATGCAGGATCCATTTGAGGTGGCCGAGATGTGACTCCTTGTCGATCACGAGCCCCTCGACCTGGTGGAATTGCGGCGTATGGGTCGCGTCCGAATCGATGCGATAGGTGCGGCCGGGGCAGATCACGCGGATCGGCGGCTTCTGTGTCAGCATCGTGCGCACCTGCACCGGCGAGGTGTGGGTCCGCAGCAGCATGCGCGAGCCGTCCTCCTTCGGATTGAAGAAGAAGGTGTCGTGCATCTCGCGTGCGGGATGGCCGATCGGGAAGTTCAGCTTGGTGAAGTTGTAGTCGTCGGTCTCGATGTCGGGGCCTTCGGCAACCGAAAATCCCATGTCGGCGAAGATCGCCGTCAGCTCATCCCAGACCTGGCTGAGCGGATGGATGCGGCCCGCTTCCGCCGGCGCCTCGCGCAGCGGCAGCGTGACGTCGATGGTCTCGGAGGCAAGCCGGGCATCGAGCGCGGCGGCCTTCAGCACCTCGCGGCGCGCGGCGAGCGCTTGGGCAACCTTGTCCTTGGCCAGGTTGATCGCCGCGCCTTGTGTCTTGCGCTCCTCCGGCGACATCTTGCCGAGGGTGGCAAGCAGCGCCGAGATCGAGCCTTTCTTGCCGAGCGCGGCGACGCGCACGGTTTCCAGCGCCGCTTCGTCGCCGGCGTTGGAAACGTCAGCGAGGATCTGGGATTCGAGTTGAGCAAGATCGGTCATAGCAATCCCTCTTGGCCAGGATGCTAAGCCGTCGCTCCTAGCCGGTCATACCGAGCTGAAGCGCGAAAGATGTCCCTCGCGCTCTTACCCGGCCATGACGACTTCAAGAAACTTCGAAGAGCCGGATCAGGCCGCGAGCGCGGCCTTGGCCTTCTCGGCGATCGCCTGGAACGCGGCCGGCTCGTGGATCGCGAGATCCGACAGCACCTTGCGGTCGACGACGACGCCCGACTTGGAGAGGCCGTCGATAAAGCGGCTGTAGGTCATGCCGAACGGGCGGACGGCGGCGTTGAGGCGCTGGATCCAGAGCGCGCGGAAGGTGCGCTTCTTGCGCTTACGGTCGCGGAACGCATATTGGCCGGCCTTCTCGACCGCCTGCTTGGCGACGCGGATGGTGTTCTTGCGGCGGCCGTAATAGCCCTTGGCGGCCTTGTAGACTTTCTTGTGCTTGGCGTGGGCGGTCACACCGCGTTTGACGCGAGACATGACTTAAATCCTTGGATTTCTGAAGTGGTGACGGGAGCTGTGTGGAACGCAGCTCGGCTCAGGCGCGATCAGGCGTTCGGCAAGAAGTACTTCTTGATGTTGTCGCCGTCGGTCTTGAACAGCACGCGGGTGCCGCGCAGCTGGCGGATCTGCTTGTTGGTCCGCTTGATCATGCCGTGGCGCTTGCCGCGCTGGGCGTGCATCACCTTGCCGGTACCGGTCACTTTGAAGCGCTTTTTGGCGCCCGATTTGGTCTTCAGCTTGGGCATTTGGCTCTCCTTAAACGCCAGCACGAAACCGCCCCGCGGGGGGGGCGTCGGCCGACTAAAATGCTCGTTAGAGCGTTGAATGTGCTCAGGTTTTTCGCAAATGAAACAACCCGCACAGAACGTCGCCACGGCAGCCCTTGATCAGCCGGGCGGCGAAGGCTGCGCTTATGGCAGAGTAGGGGCGAATTGGCAATCCCGGAACGAGGGGGTCTCTTGCCTCCCCCGCAAGCGCGACCTCCGCAGAAGGTCAATGTTTTAGAGCTTCCGGCGGACCCGACACCCTCCGCCGTCATTCCGGGGCGCGCGAAGCGCGAGCCCGGAATCCATTTAGCCGCGTACTCAGCCGCCCGATGGATTCCGGGCTCGTCCTTCGGACGCCCCGGAATGACGGCGGAGGGTTGCGGGAAGGGAAACGAAAACGCCCGCCGGATCGGTCCGGCGGGGCGTTTCCTTTCATCGATCGACAATTCGCCTCAGCGCGGCGCCAGCACCATCACGACCTGACGTCCCTCGAACTTCGCGTCCTGCTCGACCTTGGCGTATTGCGCGACGTCAGCCTTGACCTTGTCCAACAGCTTGGTGCCGATTTCCTGGTGCGCCATTTCACGACCGCGGTAGCGCAAGGTGATCTTGACCTTGTCGCCTTCCTCGAAGAAGCGCTGCATCGCGCGCATCTTCACGTCGTAGTCGTGATCGTCGATCATCGGACGGAGCTTGATCTCCTTGATCTCGACGACCTTCTGTTTCTTGCGGGCTTCGGCGGCTTTCTTCTGCGCAGAATATTTATATTTGCCGTAGTCCATGATCTTGCAGACCGGAGGACTCACGTTCGGCGAAATCTCGACCAGGTCCATACCGGCTTCCATGGCCATCTTGATGGCCACCATGGTTTCCACGGTGCCCATATTGGTACCGTTCTGGTCGATCAGCTGGATCTGCGCGTTGCGGATTTCATCGTTGGTGCGCGGCCCGTCTTTGGCGACAGCGGGCGGGGCTCTATTGGGACGGCGAATGGGTAACTCTCCAAAGTTGTGAAGGAAGGCGATATTTTGAAGCAATACGTGGCAACGGGCAAGCGTGCTCGCAAGTTGCATCCTAAAACCGTCAAATGCGCGGCATTTAGGTCACGCGATAGGGCAGATATTTGGTGAGCGGATACTCTACAAGGCGAGACACGTTCCCTGCTCACGGTTTGCCCGTGCCCATCGAAAACGCACTGATGAGAATGACGATCCCATGACCACCTCCGCGACGATCGACCAGGAACCAGAGTTCATCGAGGTAGGGAACAGCGCCGAACGCCGCCGCATTGCGGTGCGTGCGCGCGGAGGTCGTAACCCCGGGCTATTCTGGCTCGGCGGCTTCAATTCCGACATGAAGGGCACCAAGGCGGTCGCGCTCGACGGGTGGGCCGCGGAACAGGAACGCGCCTTTGTCCGGTTCGATTATTCCGGCCATGGCGAATCCGGAGGCAGGTTCATCGACGGCACCATCGGCCGCTGGCTCGAGGAGAGTGTCGCGGTGTTCGTGCGGTTCTGCAGCGGGCCGCAGGTCGTGATCGGCTCCTCGATGGGCGGCTGGATGGCGCTATTGCTGGCGCGCGAGCTTGCCAGGCGTGCTGATATCAGCGCCTCGCTCGCGGGGATGGTGCTGATCGCGCCGGCGCCGGATTTTACCGAAGAGCTGATGTGGAAGGGCTTTTCGCCGGAAATTCGTGCCGAGATCGAGACCAGGGGCGTCTGGCTGCGGCCCTCGCAATATGGCGATACGCCCTATCCGATCACGCGGGCGCTGATCGAGGAGGGGCGTAATCATTTGTTACTCGGGGCCAAGATCGATGTCGGCTGCCCGGTGCGCATCCTGCAAGGCGCGCAGGATCCCGACGTGCCCTGGCAGCACGCGTTCACGCTGGCACATCGGCTGCCAAGCGAGGACGTGGTGCTGACCATGATCCAGGACGGCGACCACCGCCTGTCGCGCCCGCAGGACATCGCCCGGATCATCGCCGCAGTGAAGGAGATGGGGTAGCGGGCCACACCCCGCTGTCATCGTCCGCCACCGGGTCGGCCGAATGGCCGCCCGATGACAGGCTCCGGCGGACGATCCAGTACGCCGTGGCTTATCGATTCCCATCGAAGTCTCTGGAATACTGGATGCCCCCGCCGGAGCCTGTCATCGGGCCCGCCGAAGGCGGGACCCGGTGGCGGGGCATGACGGCAGGGAGGAATAACAATGGACACAACGAGCCTGCTTCGCGCCTTCTGCGATGCGGTCGAACAGCAGAAGGGCGCTGCATTCGCTGATTTGTTCACGGAAGACGGCGTCTATCACGACGTGTTCTATGGCGCCTTCACGGGGCATGCCGAGATCGCTGGCATGATCGACGATTTGTTCTATCGCACCGCGTCCGATTTCCGCTGGGACATGCACGACCCCGTCAGCGACGGCCATACGCTCTATGCGCGCTACACCTTCAGCTACCGCTCGACGCTGCCGGAGGCAGGTGGCGCGCGGGCGATGTTCGAGGGCGTCGCCATCATGAGCCTTCGCGATGGCCGCATCGCGGAATATCACGAGGTCGCCAACACCGCGCCTGCCTTCGTCGATATGCACTTTGCGCCGGAGCGAATCGCAAAGATCGTCGCCAGGCAGGGTGACGCGCTGAAGGCGCGTCCCGAAATGGCGCGGCATCTCATGAAGTAAGGGCCGCGAGCCGCCACTCTTCGCATACGCGTCGATCGGTCTCCGCATCGATAGCCTTGGAGGCCAGCGCGGCAAATGCCTGTGGCTCCATCAGTTGCGACAACGCCCACACCGCTGCGCCGCGAACCAGCGGACTTGCATCGTCGAGCAAGCGCTCGGCCTCGCCGGCCAAGGCGGCATCATCGGAGTTGCCGATCGCGATCAGCACGTTGCGGACAAAGCGGTCGCGGCCGATGCGCTTGACCGGCGATTTCGAGAACAGCGCGCGGAACGCGGCATCGTCGAGCCGCACGAGGTCGGCAAGCACTGGCGCGCGCAATGCCTCGCGCGCTGCGAGTTTCGCTTCGCGCCCGGTCTGCGCGAACTTGTTCCATGGGCACACCGCGAGGCAATCGTCGCAGCCATAGATGCGATTGCCGATCGCCTTGCGGAATTCGCGCGGGATCGGTCCCTTGCTCTCGATGGTGAGATAGGAGATGCAGCGCCGCGCATCGAGCTTGTAGGGCGCGGGAAATGCCGCGGTCGGGCAGATGTCCTGGCAGGCGGTGCAGGAGCCGCAATGATCGATGTCGGCGGCATCGCGCGGCAGCTCGCTTGCGGTGAAGATCGCGCCGAGGAACAGCCATGAGCCGAACTCGCGCGACACCAGATTGGTGTGCTTGCCCTGCCAGCCGAGGCCGGCGGTTTGCGCGAGCGGCTTTTCCATCACGGCCGCGGTGTCGATGAACACCTTCACTTCATCGCCGCTGGCCGCGACCAGCCACCGCGCCAGCGCCTTCAGCCGCTTCTTGATCACGTCGTGATAATCATCGCCCTGCGCGTAGGCCGAGATCGCGCCGCGGTCGCGGTGCTTCAGGATCTCGAGCGGGTTTTGGTCCGGCCCGTAGTTGACGCCGAGCATGATGATCGAGCGCACGCCGGGCCAGAGCACGCGCGGATCGCTGCGGCGCTCAGGATGCGCTGCGAGCCAATCCATGTCGCCATGGCCGCCCAGGTCGAGGAACTCGCGGAAATATTTCGCCGCGCCGCCGATCGCGCCGGGATCGGTGACCCCGATGCAGTCGAAGCCGAGCGCGCGGGCCTCGTGCTCGAGCGCGGATTTGAGATTGGCCGGTGAAAGCTTGGGCGGTGGGGTCAGAAGTCGAGGTCCACATAGGTCCGCGACGCCGGCACGCCCGCCAGCCATTCGCTGAGCAACGGGCGGAACGACGGGCGGGATTTCACCCGCGCGTACCACGCTTTTGCTGCGTCGTCCTCGCTCCATGGCACGTCGCCCAGATAGTCGATCGCCGAAAGATGCGCCGCGGCGGCGAGATCCGCGTAAGTGAGCCGGTCGCCGGCGAGATAGTTCCGCGTCCGCGCCAGCCAGCCGATATAGGTCAGATGATAGCGCACATTGGCCTTGCCCGCGCGGAGCACCTCCGCATTCGGCGCCCCTCCGCCATCCTCCTCGCTCATGAAACGCTTGTAGATGCGCTCGGTCACCAGCGGATTGGAGGCCTCCTCGAAGAACTTGTCGTTGAACCACGACATCAGCCGCCGCACCTCGACGCGTTCGGCCATCGAGGTCGGCATCAGGCGCCGGTCGCCGGCATTGAGCCCATGCGCCTCGTCGAGATATTCGGCGATCACGCCGACACCGGGAACCGGCGGGAAACCCTCGGCGATCAAGGTCGGTGTCGTTGCCGCCGGATTGAGCGCCAGATAGGCCTCGCGACGTTCCCAGACCCGTTCCTCCACCAGCCGCAGATCGAGCCCGTATTCGCCGAGCACCAGGCGAATGAAACGGGAATGCGGACAGAACGGATGATGAAACAGCGTGTACATGAAGTCCTTCAGCAGTTCACGGCCTGATCTTGTCGAAGCCGCAGCAGACCCGGGACACTAATTCACGATGCGATCAGATGAAATCGGATCGTGGTCCCATGTCTTTGTTTGAGCATGATCTTTGCGCAGAACGGCCTGCCACTTCTCCGGATCATGCTCTAGCCAATAGACGAATCAGGCAACCCATGTTTGGCGTTTTTAGCGATTGCAGCAAAACGGGGAATAGGCGAGAAGCACCCGATTTCTCCAGCAAAAGCAGGCCACATCATGATGACCGATACGTTACGTGCGGTGATTCTGGGCATAATCGAAGGCGTCACGGAGTTCCTGCCCGTTTCATCGACCGGCCACCTCCTGCTGGCGGAACGATTCTTCGGTCTCGGTGAAGGTGCCTTCTGGGACAGCTTCACCGTGCTGATCCAGCTCGGCGCGATCCTTGCCATCGTCGGACTCTATTTCGGCAAATTGTCGCGGGTCGCGCTCGGCATGTTCTCCAATGCGGATGACCGGCGCTTCGTCATCGGCGTGCTGGTCGCGTTCCTGCCCGCCGTCATCGTCGGCCTCATTGCCGGCAAATACATCAAGAGTGTTCTGTTCAATCCATGGATCGTCTGCTTCTCGCTCATCGTCGGCGGCGCCATCCTGCTGTGGGTCGATCAGCTTGAGCTCAAGCCGCGCGAACATGACGCGACGAGATATCCGCTGCTGATGTATCTGTGGATCGGCATGGCGCAGTGCGTCGCGATGATCCCGGGCGTGTCGCGCTCCGGCGCCTCGATCGTCGCGGCGATGCTGCTCGGCTCCGACAAGCGCGCGGCGGCGGAGTTCTCGTTCTTCCTGGCGATCCCGACCATGATCGGCGCCTTCGCCTATGATTTCTACAAGAACCGCGCCGAGATGACGACGGACAATCTATGGATCGTCGCAATCGGATTCGTGGTCTCGCTCGTCACCGCCGTGGTCGTGGTGAAGACGTTCCTCTCCTATGTCACGCGCCACGGCTTCACCCTGTTCGCGTGGTGGCGCGTGATCGTCGGCACGCTCGGCCTGATCGCGCTGGCGCTCGGAAGGTAAGGGTCAGGCGGCTGTACGGAATCTCTTCGCTTGCTCCGTTCCGCCTCTCCCCTTGTGGGAGAGGCCGGATTTCGCGCGTCAGCGGGAAATCCGGGTGAGGGGTTTCTCTCCGCGAGTACGGTAGTCCCTTGAGAGAGACCCCTCACCCGGATCGCATTCCGCTTCGCTGCATGCGTTCCGGCCTCTCCCACAAGGGGAGAGGCGGGAAGCTGCGGACGTAGCTTCGCTTCATATCGACATTCGTGGTTATGCGTGCCGGATCAAGCCCCGGACGGCGGACGATACGCGTTCTTGCGCTCGAACTGCCCGGCCGGCCGGAAGCGCCAGAGATATTGCGGGGCGATGGCTTCCAGCGAATCGGGGGTGATGCCCAGCCCTTCGAAGGTGAGGCCGGCGGCCTTGGCCGTATCCGACACCACATTGTCCTTGCGCAGCAGCTCGACCTGATCCGCCGTGAGCTTCAGCGCGCCCGGCGCGAATTGCAGGAACGCGGCCAGGATCCTGGCAAGGCCGAACGGCAGGGACACCAGCGCGCGGTCGCGATCGGTGATCTCAAGGATCGTTTCCATGATCTCGCGCATGGTCAGCACTTCCGGGCCGCCCAGCTCGTAGGTCGCGCCCGGCTTGGTCTTGCCGTCGACGGCATCGGCCACCGCGGTGGCGACGTCGCCGACAAAGGTCGGCTGCATCTTGGTCAGGCCGCCGCCGACCAGCGGGATCGCCGGCGACATCCGGGCCATCGCCGCGAAACGGTTGGTGAACTGATCCTCCGGCCCGAACACCAGCGACGGGCGCAAGATGGTGGCCGATGGCGAGGCCGCCAGCACCGCCTTCTCGCCAGCCGCTTTGGCGCGGGCATAGGCGGAAGCCGAATCGGCATCAGCGCCGATCGCCGAGACATGCACCACGCGGGCGCCCTCGGCGCTCGCAGCCGCGGCCACCGCCTCGGCGCCCTTGGCCTGGACCGCCTCGAAGGTCTGTTCGCCGCTTTCGGCGAGGATGCCGACCAAGTTGATGGCCACGTGCGAATCACGCATCGCTGATACCACCGAGGCCGGGTAGCGCAGATTGGCCTGGACGGCGTGGATCTGGCCGACCTTGCCGAGCGGCTGCAGGTGCCCGGCCAGTTCCGGCCGCCGGACGGCGACGCGGATGCGGTAATCCCGCTTGCACAGCGCCCGGACCACGTGCCGCCCCAGGAAGCCCGATCCGCCGAAAACCGTGACGAGCGTTTCCAGGTTCGATGCCATGGGTCAGTTCCTGCGGGGTCGAAATAGCTGCGATTTTGGAGCCTGTTGGGCCGGATGTCGCGATACGCCATCGCGGTCACCCTGTACAGACTATTTGAGTTTCCAATCGTCTATTTGACAAGCGCGCGACCGATCCTTACTAACCCCGCCACGTGCCCAGGTGGTGGAATTGGTAGACGCGCTGGCTTCAGGTGCCAGTGGCCTCACGGCCGTGAAGGTTCGAGTCCTTTCCTGGGCACCACCGTTCTTTGCAAGGGGTTGAATCGCTGATTTCGAGCCGCTGATTCCTGACCGGGCTCGGCTACGGTCCTGACTGCTCAACGCTCGTAGGTCAGCAGCAGTGACATTTTTCCGGCTCGCCACCTGTGGTAGATTTTCGCCACGTCCTTGACCGCTTTGACTGAATTTCAGGGACGTGCAGGCGACAGTCGCTGATCCTTGTCGGGAAGTGCGCATGTTGGAGCCGGGCAGCGAAGGCACGCGAGGGCCGACCGATCTCGCTGCCGGCGATATGATCTGGATTCCCGGCGCCACTTTCCGGATGGGTTCCGACAATCATTACCCCGAAGAGGCGCCCAGCCATCGGGTAAGGGTGGACGGCTTCTGGATCGACCGCGCGCCGGTGACCAACCGCGCGTTCAAGGCGTTCGTCAACGCGACCGGCTATGTCACCACGGCGGAGATTCCGCCGAACCCGAAAGACTATCCCGGCGCCCTGCCGAAGATGATCTATGCCGGCTCGCTGGTGTTCTCGCCGCCACGTCGCGTGCACAATCTGCGCGACTGGAGCCAGTGGTGGACGTTCATGAAGGGCGCCAACTGGCGGCGACCGTACGGACCCGCAAGCAACATCAAGGACCACGACGACCATCCGGTGGTGCACGTTTCGTATGCCGACGCGCTCGCTTACGCCAAATGGATAGATAAGCAGCTTCCCACCGAAGCCGAATGGGAGCTTGCCGCGCGCGGCGGTCTGGATGGTGAGGAATACGCCTGGGGCAACACGCTGACGCCTGACGGCAGGCACATGGCCAACACCTGGCAAGGCGACTTCCCGATCCAGAACATCTGCGAAGACGGCTTTCCGCGTACCTCGCCCGTCACGGCATTTCCGCCGAACGGCTACGGCATCTACGACATGATCGGCAATGTCTGGGAATGGACCGCCGACTGGTGGTCGGCCCGTCACGAAGCCGATAGCGCCAAACCTTGCTGCATTCCGCAGAATCCGCGCGGCGGCCCCGAGCGCGCGAGCTTTGATCCAGGTCAACCGAACATCCGCATCCCCCGCAAAGTCTTAAAGGGCGGCTCGCATCTGTGCGCGCCGAACTATTGCCGCCGGTATCGGCCCGCCGCCCGGCATGCCGAACCGGTCGACACGTCGACGAGCCATGTCGGTTTCAGGTGCGTAGTCAGAAATGGGAGTGAACGATGAATTCGGAGAGGAAACAGTCGTTTCTCGATCGCCGCAACTTGCTTTTGAGCGGGACGGCCCTGGTCGCCGCAACGCTGACCTCTGAGGCGCTCGGCCAGGACCAGAAGTCCGCCGCGCCGGCTCCCGCCGCATCGCCACTGCCCGGCGACCGCAAGCCGAACATTCTCGTCATCTTCGGCGACGATATCGGCATCACGAATATCAGCGCCTATTCCGGCGGTCTCATGGGATATGAGACGCCCAATATCGACCGGATCGCCCGCGAGGGGATCAGATTCCTGCATTACTATGGCGAGCAGTCCTGCACGGCAGGTCGCGCGGCCTTCCTGACCGGGCAGCATGGAATCCGGACCGGACTGACGAAGGTGGGCTTCCCCGGGGCGCCGATGGGAATGAGCCAGCGTGATCCTTCAGTCGGCGGCCTGCTCAAGCAGCTCGGTTACGCGACCGGGCAATTCGGCAAGAATCACGTCGGCGATCGCAACGAAACCTTGCCGACCGTGAATGGCTTCGACGAGTTCTTCGGCAATCTCTACCACCTCAACGCCGAAGAAGAGCCGGAGCTGCCCGACTATCCGAAGGATCCCGCCTACCGCGCGAAATTCGGACCGCGCGGGGTGCTGAGGTGCAAGGCCACCGACCGCGACGATCCCACCGTCGATCCGCGCTTCGGAAGGATCGGCAAGCAGACGATCGAGGATACCGGCGCACTCACCAAGAAGCGAATGGAGACCATCGACGACGAGACCTCGGCGGCGGCGATCGATTTCATGAAGCGCCAGCAATCGGCGGGGCGGCCCTTCTTCTGCTGGTTCAATTCCACGCGCATGCATTTGCGAACGCATGTGCGCGACAGCCATCGCGGGCGCTACACGCACGGCGACAGCGAGTATGTCGACGGCATGATCGAGCATGACGACACGATCGGGGCCCTGCTCCGCGCGCTCGACGACATGGGCATCGCGAACAACACCATCGTCGTCTACACCAGCGACAACGGACCTCACATGAACACCTGGCCGGATGGCGCCATGACCTGGTTCCGTTCGGAAAAGAACACCAATTGGGAAGGCGCGTTCCGCGTGCCCTGCCTGGTTCGCTGGCCCGGCGTGATCAAGGGCGGAACGGTCACCAATGAGCTTATGAGCCACAACGACTGGATACCGACGCTGTGCGCGATCGCCGGTGAAGGCGATATCGTCAACAAGCTGCGCGCCGGCTACACCGCCAACGGCATCAACTACAAGGTGCATCTCGACGGCTACGATCAGTCGCAATTCCTCCGCAACGTGAGCGGGACCGCGGCAAACAACAACGGGGTGAAGAGCGCCCGCGACAAGTTCTTCTACGCCGACGATGATGGTCTGCTCGTCGCCTTTCGAAAGGGCGACTACAAATACGTCTATGCCGAGCAACGCGCTCCGGGGCAGCTGCAGGTCTGGGCCGAGCCTTTCACGAGATTGCGCCTGCAGAAGATCTATAACCTGTTCCAGGATCCGTTCGAGCGGGCGGACATCACCTCCAACACCTACTGGGACTGGAATCTCAATCAGATCGGTGGGGTCTACGGCGCAATGGACGATGTTTTCCAGTTCGTGGCCACATTCAAGGAGTTTCCGCCGCGTTCGTTTCCGCCAAGCTTCGTGCCGACAACGATCATGGACGAGGCAATCGCTGATCTGAAGGCGGCGAGGAGACGGGGGACGGTTGGCACAGGCAATTAGCGCCGCGCTCAGCCATGCCGCAAATCGTTAACGGCAAGGCCGCCGAGCATGTGAACAAGCTCTCCGGCTCGCTGCCATCAACGCTCACGCTTGGCTTGCGCTGAATATTCCGCGAGACGCCGCCATTTCGCGGCGGAATATTGCCGGTTGTACTGGGCCACGCCCCAGCCGGCGGCGCCGTCCAGGAAGCCCAGGCGCAGAACGTAGACTTTCAGGAAAGCGGCCAGACCATGCAACGGCGCAGCGACTGGGCCCGCGCGGCGGCCGCGGGCGTTCATCTGCTCGGCCGCGGCTCGGGAATAGCGGTCGATCTTGTCCTCGGCGTCGGACCAGGATTCGATCGAATCATGCTCGATGGTGACATCGATCCGCCTGATGGGGCCGTCCACGATCAGTCCCTCGTGGACCAAATCGTCGGAAAACCGGGCCTGTCCGCGCTGGAATAGCCGAACGATGTAGTCGGAAGACCAGCCTCCGAATCTCAGCGCCTTGCCGCAGAAACGCGATCGCCGCAGCGTCTGGTAGGCGGCAGGCGCGTCCGGCGCATTGATGGCGCTCCTGATGCGCTTCCCAAATTCCGGCTCGATCCATTCGTCGGCGTCGAGCGACAGGACCCAGTCGCCTCGCGCCAGCTCGAGCGCGCGACTCTTCTGCGGCCCGTATCCCGGCCAATCCGATGTCACGACGACATGCGCGCCGATCTCGCGGGCGATCTCCACCGTTCGATCGGTGCTGCCGCTGTCGACCACGATAATCTCGTCCGCATCAACCGAACGCAGGCACCGCGCAATGCAGTGCTCTTCGTTCTTGGTGATGACGATGAGCGACAGCCGCGGCATGCGTCATCCCGCAGATGGCTCGGCCTGCGCGGATGCGGCCATCGGGCTACCGTTCGTCGTCGATTTGATCCAGAGGATATCGGTCTGGTCTTCGATGCGCCGCAGATCCTTGAGCTCAACGCGGACGGCCTTGGACGACGTGCCAGCGAGCTGATGCGGGACAAATCCAGCCGCAAGCAGCCGATCGACCATCCCTTCGACCGACAGATCGCCGTCGCGGCTCAATTGAGGCGAGTACTCCGTGATGACGACATCGGCGCGCTCGAGTGCCTTGACGGCGCCGGCGAGAACCGCGGGCTCAAAGCCCTCGACATCGATCTTCATCAACAAAATTCTGTCCTGCGCCAGCCCAAGGGCGTCGAGCGCGGAATCGACGTCGGTCAGCGGGACCATGCGCGAGCCCAGGCCATAGTTCTTGATCAGCGAGTGGCGCCCGTTGTTGGACCTCTTGTAACGGTGCAGGTGCGCGTGCCCGGCGGCGGCTCCAACCGCGCAAGGGTAGACAACGACCTTGTCGATGTCGTTGATCGTGAGATTGCGATCGAGCAGCCAGGCGTTGGTCGCATCCGGTTCAAACGCCACCACGGTGGTGACGGAGGCATGTTGAGCCGCATGCACCGCGTGCCAGCCGAGATTGGCGCCGACGTCGACGACGATCCCCTTCGGTCGGTTTTGCAGGTACTCGCCAATCCAGTCGGTCAATTGCGGTTCAAACCGGCCATATTTCGCGATGTGACGGCCGATGACGTCGCGGCACTGGACGAAGAAGCGCAGCTTCGACCCTGTTGCATAGGTCTGGAACGACGTGCCTTGCGGCATCATCCAGGCGAGCAGGAGCTTCATCGATTGGAGCGGTCTGGGTATTCGGCGCATCGTCCTGATCGTATCCCGATCTCCCGGCCTCTTCGGGAGGAGATCGTCCGTACAAAGCGGGCGCGCTAAAGTCCAGACGCTGCCAAGGTCAGGGGAGGTCGGTCCTGCGGAATACGCTGAACTGGAACGACTGCTGCGTGCTCCATGGCGTCGCATGCCTATGTTGTCGGTGGTCGGTGAGCTGGAACGCGGGAGCCAGAATCCGGCCGAGGCTTTCAGGGTCATAGCGCACCACAGGCAAGCCACTGCAGCGCTCCGGTCCGTCCAATGCAAAGGTGGCGATGATCGCGTGGCCTCCGACCTTCACCGCCTGCTTCAAGCGGTCGACATAGGCACTGCGGTCGCGCTGCTCGGTCAGGAAGTGGAAAGCGGCACGATCATGCCAGATGTCGTAGGTCCTTCGCGGCTCCCACGTCGTGACGTCAGCGACGATCCAATCGACCTTTGTAGCCCGGTCCCCAAGACGGGTTCTGGCAACCTGCAGCGAAGCTTCGGATATATCGAGCACGGTCACATCTTCGAACCCATTCTCGATGAGGTTATCGATCAAACGTGAAGCACCGCCGCCGATGTCTATGATAGCGGAGGCGCGCGTCGCTCCGACCCGCATGATCAATTCGATTGAAGGAGTTGGGCTATGTTGAAACCAGCTGACTTCGTTCTCGGACTTGCTGGTGTAGACGCTTTGCCAATGAGCCTGTCGATTCTCGCTGTGCACGGGTTTGCTCCGTTGGTCCAGCTTGCAGCCGGTGGCCCGGGTGGAGCGCAGCGCGCAACCCAGGTTACGGCAGATTCACCCGGTTCCTGCCTCTTCGATCCTATCAACAAACGACGCAAAATTCCCTAGTTTCTACAAGGACAAGCGCGGGCCGTGGCACATCCTTTGCGGGCCACCCGACTGCCCTGCTTGGTACAACGGAAAACCCCGATAAATGGTCATTTTTGATGCATCTGAGGGCCTCCCGGCGCTCGCCTCCTCGCGCTTTGGAGGCTAGTGTCGCGCCTCGAATCGAACTTTTTTGACCTGAGGCACGCTTTCATGACCATTCGCCTGCACCGCGGCGATTTGCCGGACCTGTCCCGCTACAAGGATGCCGTTGCGATCGACACCGAAACCATGGGGCTCAATCCGCATCGCGACCGGCTCTGCGTGGTGCAGATGTCGGGTGGCGACGGCACCGCCGACGTCGTGCAGGTGCCAACGGCGCCCGGCGATGCGCCGAACCTGAAGGCGCTGCTCGCCAATCCGAATATCCTGAAGATCTTCCACTTCGCGCGGTTCGACCTTGCGGCGCTCTACAATGCCTATGGGGTGATGCCGACACCGGTCTACTGCACCAAGATCGCGTCCCGCCTCAGCCGCACCTATACCGACCGTCACGGGCTGAAGGATCTGGTGCGCGAGGTGCTCAATATCGAACTGTCGAAGCAGCAACAATCGAGCGACTGGGGCGCGCCGACGCTGAGCGAGGCGCAGCTTGCCTATGCCGCGTCTGACGTGCTGCATTTGCATGCGCTGCGCGAAAAGCTCGATGCCATGCTGGCGCGCGAGGGTCGTACCGAATTGGCGAAAGCCTGCTTCGAATTCCTGCCCACCCGCGCCCGGCTCGATCTCGGCGGCTGGGAAGCCGAAGATATTTTTGCGCATTCCTGAACCTGTCCGAGGCGGGCGTGATAAGGCGTCCGTCCGCCCCGTTTCGGTCACACTCGTAACGCGAGTGTGCGGCAGTCGCGACGCGACGTCCCGGCTGCGCAATCCGGCGGTCCCGGGTAGAATGATGTAAGCCTTTGCCAGACTTCGCGCCCTTGGAGTAGCGGTGAATTCGGTCCAGACCCCAGCCTATCTAGCCGGCCTCGAGGCGCGCTTTGCCGCCGCCGAGCGCCACAGCCGGATGGTGCGGATTCTGCGCATCGCGGTCCCTGCGGCGGTGGTGCTGTCATTGCTTGCGATCGTTGGGGTGTCGGTCTTCAATCCGTTCCGCATGCTGTTGCCGAAGCTGCCGGTCGACATCGGCAACCTGGTCGTCTCAGGCACCAAGATCACGATGGAATCGCCGCACCTAGCAGGCTTCTCCACCGACCAGCGCCCGTACGAGCTCTGGGCCAAGGCGGCGATCCAGGACCTCACCGACCCCGATCACGTCGAGCTCCAGACCCTGCGCGCAAAGATGCTGATGGAAGACCGCACCACGGTGACCTTGGATGCGCGCACCGGCTTCTTCGACAGCAAGCAGCAGCAGCTCGACCTGCGCAAGGACATCTTCCTGCAATCGTCGACCGGCTATGAGGCCAAGCTCTCGCAAGCCTTCGTCGATATGAACAAGGGCACGGTGACGTCGGACGAGCATGTCGACGTCAAATTGCTGAACGGCACGCTGACCGCCGACAAGCTCCGGATCTACAACAACGGCGAGCTCGTGCGCTTCGAAGGCAATGTCGTGATGAATTTGATCATGGATAATCCGCCGGCCCAGGCTGAACCGGAGCCGGCGCCCGCACCTGCGCCGCCGCCACCACAGAAAACGCGCTCGGGCTCAGGCAAGTCCGCCAACACGAAATGATCTTCATGAAGCAGTTTTCTTCGCGCGGTGTTGCAACGGCGGCCTTCGTGCTCGCGATGATCGCACCGGGTCTGGTGCGCGCGCAGGGCGCAGTCTCCGGCGTGCCCAACGCCATGCAGGGCTTTACCCAGAATCGCGACCAGCCGATCCAGATCGAGGCGGCGGCGCTCGAGATGCGCGACAAGAAAAAGGAAGCGACATTCTCCGGCAATGTGAAGGTGGTACAGGGCGACACCACCATGACGTCGAAGACGCTCGTCGTGTTCTATGAATCGAGTTCGGGACAAAGCTCGCCGCCGCCGTCGAACGCCAAGAGCGCAAAATCTGCGCCGATGCAGTCGGCCCAGCCGGGGCCGGGCGGCAGCTCCTCGATCAAGCGGCTGGAGGCCAAGGGCAACGTCGTGGTCACCCAGAAAGACCAGGTCGTCACCGGGGAGACCGCGATCTTCGACACCAAGGCCAATCTCATCACCATGCTTGGCGGCGTCGTGCTGACGCAGTGCAAGAACGTGCTGCGCGGCGATCGGCTGCTGGTGGACATGACGACCGGCGTCTCGCGCGTGGAATCCGATAGCGGCAGGGTGCAGGCCCTGATCCAGCAGGGACAGGGCGGGCAAGGCGGCGGCGGGCAAGGGGGCTGCCCGGCTCCGCCCGGTAGCCCGTCTGGCGGATCGTCGTCCAGTAAGTCGAAATAAATCAATGACTTACTGAATATCTTGAGGCGGCGAGGTTGAAGCCGGCGGGGCGAGACTGTATCTAGGCCATGATCCGGAAAAATGGGAACCGGTTTTCCGAACAGAGAGTGGACGTCCGGTGGTGGAACGCGCCAGGGGTGGGCGAGCGATTCCGCAGGGCAGCGGCATCCATGCACATTCAAGGTTCGCGAGCGAATCGATTAGGCCGCGGGCGTAGTCCCCGGGGACACCGTGAAAGGCTGGCGAAGCGGGATGGTGGACATATTCGGCATGTTCCGAAGGCGCCCTGCGAAACGCAGTTCCGGCTTTGCGCGTTCGCGTGAGGACATCACCGCGCTCGACGATTCCTTTGGCGAGATGCTGACAAGCTCTGTCCGGGATACGCCGCCGGTGGCGCGTGCCGCCTCGATGCCCGGCCTGGAAGTGCCGCATCCGCAACCGGCGCCCGAGCCGCCCAGGGAGGAGAGGTCGCGTCCGCGCGCCGCCAAGCCCGCAAAGACCAAGGCCGCCAGCGCGGCGCCGCGCCTGATCCGGCGCCCGGGCTATCTGGCTGTGCATAGCGTGGAAAAGAGTTTCGGCAGCCGCCAGGTCGTGCGCGGCGTCAGCATCTATGTCCGCCGCGGCGAGGCGGTCGGCCTGCTCGGCCCCAATGGCGCCGGCAAGACCACGGTGTTCTACATGATCACCGGGCTGATCAAGGCCGATCGCGGCGCCATCGAGCTGGATGGCCACGATGTAACGAAACTACCGATGTATCAGCGCGCCCGCCTCGGCATCGGCTATCTTCCGCAGGAAGCCTCGATCTTCCGCGGATTGTCGGTCGAGCAGAACATCCGCGCGGTGCTTGAAGTGGTCGAGCCTTCAAGGAAGAAGCGCGAGGCGGAACTCGATGCGCTGCTCGACGAGTTCAACATTACGCGGTTGCGAAAGACACCGTCGATCGCGCTATCCGGCGGCGAGCGCCGCCGCGTCGAGATCGCCCGCGCATTGGCGACGCGTCCCAATTACATGCTGCTCGACGAGCCCTTCGCCGGCATCGATCCGATCGCGGTCGGGGACATCCAGGATCTGGTCCGTCACCTGACCAATCGCGGTATCGGGGTGCTGATTACCGACCACAATGTGCGGGAAACGCTCGGCCTGACCGACCGCGCCTACATCGTTTACGCCGGGGAAATCTTGACGGAAGGCAGTCCGGATGAGATCGTCAACAATCCGGATGTCCGCCGACTTTACCTTGGCGAAGAATTCCGCCTCTAGTCCTTCTTTCCGATCCGTCAAGCCGTGTACATTGGCCTTGGACTAGGCTAAGCAAGAATCGAGCCAACTTCTTTTTTGGACCGTTCCTGCCTCCATGGCACTGACCCAGAGACTAGAGTTCCGCCAGTCGCAGTCGCTGGTAATGACGCCGCAGTTGATGCAGGCGATCAAGCTGCTGCAATTGTCCAACCTGGACCTCTCGGCCTTCGTGGAGGAGGAGCTGGAACGGAACCCGCTGCTGGAACGCAGTAGCGACGGTCCGGAACCGCCGGTGCCGGGCGAGCCTGCGATGGAGCGGCAGGAATTTTCTGACCCTGACGGTTCCAGCTATGGCGAAGCCGGTGGCGAGGCGGCGAGTTCCGCCGACGGCTTCGAGCCGGGCCAGGAAGAATGGCTGAATCGTGATCTCGGCAGCCGCGCCGAGATCGAGCAGACGCTTGATACCGGGCTCGAAAATGTCTTCTCCGAGGAGCCGGCGGAGGCTGCCGAACGTGCCGCGAAAGACGCGGCTCCGACCGCCTATACCGAATGGGGCGGCGGTGCCTCGAGCGACGAGGACTACAACCTTGAAGCCTTTGTCGCCGCCGAGCTGACGCTTGCCGACCATCTCGCCGAGCAGCTTGCGGTCGCGTTCGCCTCGCCTTCGCAGCGTATGATCGGGCAGTATCTGATCGACCTCGTCGATGAGGCCGGCTACCTGCCGCCTGACCTCGGACAGGCCGCTGAGCGGCTCGGTGCGCCGCAGCAGGAGGTCGATGCAGTGCTCTCGGTGCTGCAGAAATTCGATCCTCCCGGTGTCTGCGCGCGAAACTTGAGCGAGTGCCTGGCGATCCAGCTCCGCGAACTCGATCGCTACGACCCTGCGATGCAAGCCCTGGTCGAAAATCTCGATCTCCTCGCCAAGCGTGATATCGCATCGCTGCGGAAGCTGTGCGGCGTCGACGACGAAGACATCACCGACATGATCGGCGAGATCCGCAGGCTCGATCCGAAGCCGGGCCTGAAGTTCGGCACGTCGCGGACGCAAACCATGGTGCCGGACGTCTATGTGCGGCCGGGACCCGATGGCGGCTGGCATGTCGAGCTCAACAGCGACACCTTGCCACGCGTCCTGGTGAACCAGACCTATTATGCCGAACTGTCCAAGACGATCCGAAAGGACGGCGACAAGTCCTATTTTACGGATTGCCTGCAGAACGCGACCTGGCTGGTGCGCGCCCTCGATCAGCGCGCCCGCACGATCCTCAAGGTTGCAACCGAGATCGTGCGCCAGCAGGACGGCTTCTTCACCTATGGCGTGGCGCACCTGCGGCCGCTCAATCTGAAAGCCGTGGCGGATGCGATCCAGATGCACGAATCGACGGTGTCGCGTGTGACCGCCAACAAATATATGGCGACCAATCGCGGCACTTTCGAACTCAAGTACTTCTTCACGGCGTCGATCGCCTCCGCCGACGGCGGTGAGGCGCATTCTGCCGAAGCCGTGCGTCATCACATCAAGCAGTTGATCGACGCCGAATCGCCGTCCGCGATCCTCTCTGACGATACCATCGTGGAACGATTGCGCGCGTCGGGCATTGATATCGCCCGCCGCACCGTCGCGAAGTATCGCGAAGCGATGCGAATTCCTTCCTCGGTGCAGCGCCGCCGCGACAAACAGAGCATGCTTGGAAACGCCCTTTCAGCACCTGCTTCCTCTCCGGACCGGTCGCGCGATACCGCACCGGTGTAATTGCGTTCGCGTTAAATCGCGCTAGTCTTGGTACCCCTCCGAAGCGATCGGGGGTTTCATAGGCATAGAGGCACGCAATGACCCTTCGAATCTCGGGAAAGAGCATCTCAATCGGCGAGGCGCTTCGCGCACGCGTGAACGAGCGCACCGATGAGGTTCTGAAGAAATATTTCGACGGCAACTATTCCGGCCATATCACGCTGAGCAAGGACGGCTTCGGCTTCCGCACCGACTGTGCGTTGCACCTGGATTCCGGGATCACGCTGGAAGCGGATTCGAACGCCCCCGACGCCTATGCCAGCGCCGACGCCGCGCTCCTGATGATCGAGAAGCGCCTGCGCCGCTATAAGAGCCGGCTCAAGGACCGCTCGGCCCGCAAGGCCTACGCGGCCTCCGCCGCCCTTGCCGAGCTCAACGGCGTCCCCCTGGATGCGCCAAGCTATGTGATCGAGGCGCCGGCGGAAGGCGAAGGGGAAGTCACCGAATACAGTCCCGTGATCATCGCCGAGGCGACCACTTCGCTGAAGCGGCTGTCGGTCAGCGAGGCGGTGCTGGAATTGGACCTGACCGGCGCAGCCTGCCTGGTCTTCCAGCACGGTGGGAGCGGCCGTGTGAACATCATTTACCGCCGGGCGGACGGCAATGTGGGCTGGGTCGATCCCCCCGTGGTTAATCCATGATGGTTATGCCGTTCCGCATTGACGCGCCCCGTGGCCGTCCCTATGGTCCGCCGCCCTTAAGCATAGGCTCAAGGGAACTAGCCGGCGGGAGTTGGCACGGCTCATGCCTTGGAGTAGAAGCCGCCCGATCGGGATCTGGGCTAAAAAGCCGCTTCCCGATTCATCTTCTTGACGCCTGCGCCTGACAACCTATTTCGCAACTTGACGGTTCACTTCACCCTCGGAACGCCCCATGACGATTACCGATCTGGTCGCACCCGAGGCGATTCTCCCGGCGTTGAAAGTTATCAGCAAGAAGCAGGCGCTGCAGGAGCTCGCCGCGCGGGCCGCAACTCTTACGGGGCAGAACGAACGTTCGATCTTCGAGGTATTGCTGCAGCGCGAGAAGCTGGGCACCACCGCAGTCGGTTACGGCGTCGCCATTCCCCACGGTAAATTGCCGAAGCTGGAAAAGCTGTTCGGCCTGTTCGCGCGCCTGGAGCGCCCGATCGATTTCGAGGCGATGGATGGTCAGCCGGTCGACCTCATCTTCCTCCTGCTCGCCCCCGAAGGCGCCGGCGCCGATCACCTCAAGGCCCTAGCGCGCATCGCCCGCCTGTTACGCGACCAGGACGTCGCCAAGAAGCTGCGTGCTTCCCGCGACGCGCAGGCGATCTACTCGGTGCTAGCGCTGCCGCCGGCAAGCGCGGCTTAGCGCTCGCACGCATTCTTCACGAGACAAAAAAATGCGCGGACCGTCTTCAATTGAAGACAGCCCGCGCATTTGAATTCGCAGTTTGTCGCGTTCGTCAGCCAACGCGTCAGTGCACGCTGACGGCCTGCAGCTCGTTGCTCCAGGCGTTGGCGACCGCGGCTTCCCGGCTATCGGTCAGCATCATCGGCGTGCCGTCGGCGGCATGGAGCGCGAAGAGTTTGAGTCCCGGCGCAATCTTCGGCGCCTGGGGAAAGAGATCCGGTACATCCTCGGAACGGACCTGCTTCACATAGGCAATATGACCCTCGCCCAGATGGGCCAGCGCCTCCGGGGACACGCTATCGCGTTCTAACGTCGTACTCACTTCACTCATGGTCTCGACTCCTCTGTCGAATAAGCGGTCGAGTCCGCTCCTCGTTCCATTATTCGTGTTCGTTGATGGCGATTGTCTTAATGACCCTTTCAGGTTCCGGCCTGGCCAGATCGACCGACAACAGCCCGTTCTTCAGATCGGCGCCCAGCACCTGCATCCCCTCCGCCAGCACGAAAGTGCGCTGGAAGTGGCGCGCGGCAATGCCGCGATGGATGTATTGCCGAGCCTTGTCCTCCTGTTGGCGGCCACGAATCACGAGCTGGTTTTCCTCAACCGTCACATCGAGTTGGTCGCGGGTAAACCCCGCCACTGCCAGCGTGATGCGCAGGCGTTCGGGGTGGCCGTTGGACCGGTCAAACCGTTCGATGTTGTATGGAGGATAGCCGTCGGCGCCTTTCACGACCCGATCGAGCGCACGCTCGATCTCGTCGAATCCCAAAAGGAACGGACTGGACAACGTTGGAACACGAGACATCCAAAGTCCTCTCGAAGCGACTTTGAGGGGCCCTTGCGGCACCCCATGCAACCGATGAGCCTCTTGCCCTCCGGTCATGAGCGAATATGGGGGCGATTCGCGGTGGGTTCAAGCACCTCTGGAATCAGGATTAATCCGCTCCTTGCCGTGTTAAACCGGTCATTCCGGGGCCCCCGCAGCGGGAACGTGGAATCCCACGCCACAATCTCTGGATTCCAGGTTCATCGCTACGCGATGCCCCGGAATGACGAGGGAGGGACGGCGGATCTAGAGCGTGATGTTTTTATACGGAAACATATCCTGAGTTTTTGAGATAGTTGGCGCACTCCTCGGGTGAGAAGAGATCGAGGAGTTCTCCGACCTTTCGCCAGGTTGCCTCGACATCGCGGGGCTCCGCGGCGCGCGTCAGGTGTTTGAGTTTGGCGAAGACCTGTTCGATCGGATTGAGGTCGGGGCTGTAGGGCGGCAGGAAGAGCATATGCGCGCCCCTAGCGCGGATGGCGTTGCGGGCGAGCTTGCCTTTGTGACTGCCGAGATTGTCGAGAATGACGAC
>NZ_AXAP01000212.1 GCF_000472865.1 Bradyrhizobium elkanii WSM2783
ATGACCCTGCAACTCGACGATGGCACGAAGATCACCGTGGATACGGCCGACTACGGCAACGGCAAGAGCATTTCGTCCAAGCTCACCATCACGAACGGCGACAACGCCATGGTTGTCGAGGGGCTCGGTGACGACAAGGATGGTGCCAACAATCTGAAGGTGACGCAGTCCAATGCTGGCCGAACCCTCGATCAGCTGACATCGGATGGTGCACAGACGATATATGAGCAGGGTCAAGGGTGGGTCGATAGATCCGGATGTGAGGTCAACCAGGCGAGCATCGACGCCAATGAGCGTAGATCCGGATGTGAGGTCAACCAGGCGAGCATCGCCGCCAATGAGCGTGTCAAGCTGATTCGACGCTTGCTCGAAGGCCGCGGGGTGGGGCCGATCTGAGCGCAGTTCAAGAAAAGGGGAGCGGACGCTGTCGCCCGCTCCCATTCTTCTCAGCGCGGGCGCGCAGGGAAGCGCCTCGCTTGGCGCTATCCATGCATTAGCCGCGCTCTCATGTTTTCGATGATCGGGCTGTCATATCTCTGCCGCTAACAGTCGGCAACGAAGGCGCGACACGGATGCGTGGGGGCGTCTCGTCTATAAGACACCTTTATGGCCTGCGGGTTTGTAGATGCGCGATTGGCCCAAGCGAGGCGAGTCCGTTCGACATACGAGCGAGATGTCTTGGGCTACCGAGAGACGGCTGACCGGAGTGGCCGGAGCGAGAAGAACCCTAAGGACTGTAACGCCAACTTACCGCAACCGATCTGAACGACCAGTACCATTGAGGTGCGGATCGTTCAGCTGCGGAGAAGTTCCTCTCTTTCCTCTCTTCTCACCGTTGTTTGGATGTGCCATTCACGGCTCGCTATTGCCGATTCGGCGGAGCCGACTCAAACATCCTCTTCTGTATCGTCCATGGCAGAGTCGAGATCGGCCTGCGCATCGTTGACAATTCGCATTGCGATCATGCCAAGAGCCATTTCGAAAGCTTTGCGTTGTTGCATGGCCTGCGAGTTGGCGTCATCGCCCCCCTCGGTTCCGTCAACATTCGCGCCGTTATTGCTTCCCGCGGCTCCGATATCGGGTGCACCTGCGTTCATCTTCGTAACATCGCCTGTTGATAACCCATTCTCTGATGCTAGCAGCGTTAGCTTTCGAGAAGCTGACGAGGCTCAGGGCGCTTGAAATGGACCCCGATTGTGGGACCAGGTGCTTAGTTGGAAGGGGCTGCTCCGTTTGATAGACGGAGCGCATGATGACGACAAAGACGAGACGCAAGATCGACGCGGCACTGAAGGCAAAGA
>NZ_AXAP01000213.1 GCF_000472865.1 Bradyrhizobium elkanii WSM2783
GTGAGCAGATTGTTGAAGTCGTGCGCGACGCCGCCGGTGAGCTGGCCGACGCTCTCCATCTTCTGGCTCTGATGAAACTGCTCCCTCGCTTCGGATAGCTCATGCTCGCGGTGCCTCAGCGCATCGGCCATGGCGTTGAATGCTCTGGCGACCCGTGCGATTTCCGAGTTGCCCGCGATGTCCACGCGCCGGCTGAATTCGCCGAGCCGCCATCGGTTCGCAGCGTCAACCAATTGCGCAAACGGGCGCTGGATGAACCGTTGCGCGCCCCACGCCGTCAGGATCAAAACGAGCAGGGCGCTGAAAAGGATGAACAACACGTCGCGCCGCGTGCGATGTTCGATCTTGGTGAAAGTCTGCGCCTTGCCGAGGCCGAAGCCGACAAGAAGATCTTGCCCCACAGCGGCGAAGCCGACAATTCTTCGCACGCCGTCAATGTTAATCATGTCCGCTACGGTCCCGTTGTCGCGCATCGGGTCTTCACCAACGGGCAACTTCTTGCCGACAAACACGTCATTGTCAGGATAGCGAGCGAGAACGATGCCGTTGCGGTCCGTGATGGCGAGCGCGGCTCCCGACGGAACGCCCTTTTTTGCGATGTAGTCGGCGAGCCAGTCGAGGCTGAGGGCCGCTATAACGACACCACCCATGCGGTCCTCGTCGTCGTAGAATGGCAGCGCAAACTGAAGGACGTTGCGACCAGTCGTTCGGCCGATTGCGAACTCTCCGATTGTGAATTTGCCGGTTTTCACGACGCTGGCAAAGTAGGCACGTCCAGCTGCGGTAGCCGGCTTATGCTCTCTGGCTGAGTCGCAGAAGGCGTCGCCATTCATGTCGACCACGATAAAGACGATGAACTCCGGGTATCGTTGCTTGATCCTGGAAAGGTAAGCGTCGCATCCCTGGACGTCCTTCGCCTTGATCGCCGGAAGCTCCGAAAGCGCTATCAGAGCCTGACGAACGCCCTGGACGATCTGTTGCTGCTCGGCGGCGGCGAGCTTGGCGAGCCCGAGTACTTCGTCCTGTACTTCAACTTGGCGCGTGCGACGCAGGTCGATTTCGTTGTACGCCTGNATCGCGATTGCCGGCAGCATGGCCGCAGCCACCAGCGCGAACAGGCGTGATAACAGGCTGCCCATTGCTAGTATTTCCCACTCACAATCAGCCGCACAAGACCGACCGTGCCAGTCCACCGACAAGCGCCATTGTGTGAAGCGTTCTCCGAACTGCAATCGGAATTG
>NZ_AXAP01000214.1 GCF_000472865.1 Bradyrhizobium elkanii WSM2783
GATCGCGCCTGGATCAAGCGGAAGATCAGTTGCGGCTGTGTGGCCGGAGCGGTTCGCGTCGGAAGTCCGCGCGATGCGGCGAGCATCCTAATGAAGAGACTAGTCCGCTCTCGCCTTCATTTTTCAGGCTCGGAGCCGCCCTATATGCCCGGCCTGCTCACAAGCCAAGAGATGGCGGGCATTGTTGGTGCCTTGGAGCAGGAATTAAGACGAAATACGATGGCGGCAGAAGCGGATCAGCAACGAGATGAGGCCACCATCATCACGGCAGCCAGGGACCTACAGCTCAATCCCCGGCCTGCAAGCCACAACAGCACCGCGTGGATTGCGGATTGCGCGCGCCGGAAGCATTTCATCGAGATCTCCGCGTCTCGCAACGAATTTTATTGTGGTTGCTGTAGACGATCCGGGGGACCGGCGGAGCTTGAGGCGTTTTGCGAAGAGGCCGTCTGAAATTGAGTCCTTGGTGACGTGAGGAGGATATGGGAATGATCGAGCCACCCAAAGCATCGGCCCCGAATGAACGTTGTTGGACGTGCGAGGAAGTGTCAAAGGAAAGCACTCGCACGAACGCTGTACGCGAGCGGTACATGGAAAAAATTGCCAAAAATCCAAGGTGGCGAGACTCGACCAAGCCCGGCCGGGGCGCTTTGATCGGCGGCGCGAGCTCCCCGGCAAAGAGATGACCGACCGGGGCACTGAAGAATCCGGCAGGCACAGCCCCGGTTTTCGCAGAACCGGTTTAAGAATGTCGCACGAGCTCGGCTCTCAGGTGGCATCGGCAGAACCCGGCGCCCCTCCATCCCACTCGGGTCGGGCCATCAAAAGTTTCTCATAACGCGTGCTAACGTCGTTGACTTCCAGACCCGGCTCGCTGAGCGCATAGAGAGTGCCGAACGCGGCCTCTTAGGCAATGTTGCAAAGAACAAGACGTAGGTCGCGGCTCGATGCGCCCGCGGCCAAGATCCGTATTGGTCCAGTACGGCTAGCAGGTTGCCTTTAGCACGTTTGAGACAGGTCGATGCGTCTGAGGACGTCTGTTAGTTGGGGGCAGATCGGAAGTGATGAGCAGCCGGTCCGACTGACGCGAATGACGCACACAACCAAGGTGGAGTCGAGATGTGGCGCGGTGGCTTTAGGCTACACATATCTGTTCCCGCCCCTTTCGTCTGGCGGTGCCTTAGTGGTGTAGCCGTGACTCC
>NZ_AXAP01000215.1 GCF_000472865.1 Bradyrhizobium elkanii WSM2783
GGCTACTATCCCGCCTACAGCTACTATCCGGCGTACGTCGACTATGGCTGGCAAGCAATCCAGGAGCCTGGGGCCGCCCGCTTCTACAGACCTTATGGATACGGCGGGCGGCCCTGGGGCTATTGGTAAGCGGGCCGGCCTTGCAATTTTTCTCGGCGCGCCGGCCTTCCAACGCTTACCGCGGAGTGATCGCGCCGAGCGGATGGGGCCCGTCGCTTGGGCGTTATTCTTCGCGGATGTGGCGCATCTTCCGCGGTGGAGAAGCACAATGTCCATCTCTATCCCCAAGCAACTCGGCGCGGCGGCGGTGCTGACTGCGATAAGCTGCGCGCCGGCTTCGGCCCAGCCGGTGATATCCGAGCCCGGCTATTGCGCACAGTTCTATCCAAATGCCAATTGCCAGAACAAAGGACCCGGGAACCCCTACACCGACCCGAATTACCAGCTGTATGGCGGCCAGAGCTCGGGACCGTGGCCGCGCGGTGCAACGGTCGGCATGGCGCTGAAGCGGCCCCGCGGACGCGATCTGCCCCGACGACATCCCAGCACTAGCCCCGGGCAGTGAGTGGTAAGGGGGGCGCGTCACCCGCCGGGCCTATGATCTTCGCTGCGTTCGTTGCGCATCTCCGGCTCCATCGCATTCAGGCGGCGGAGATCCTCGAGCAGACCGCGCTGGATTGGATCAAGGCTTTGCGGAATCTCGCCAGATCCTGCTTGGGAGCGCTCCTCGTCGGGCTCTAATCTGCGCCGGAAGATGAGTCCGCCGCAGACAAGCGCGAAGCCGATGACGATCAGCGCGACAGGTAGAGCATGCATTTTGCTTGCGACCGCCAAAAGGCGCATTCTATCCTGCGTCGCTGCGGCACCCAATGCGCTATTTCCGCTCGGGAGCTGCCCGCGCGAGAACCCGTCAGCGGATCTCGCCACAGCGCTATAGTGTGCCACTGCAGCGAGAAGAGACCGGGACCCCAAGTCGAGGCCGACATTTGGTCTACGGCTTCTTGACCACGCGCCGAACGCAGTCATGGAGCCCATTCACCCAAAGGCCATGCCGGTGATCCTGACGACCGACGAGGAGCGCGACGTCTGGATGCGCGCGCCGTGGGACGAGGCCAAGGCGTTGCAACGACCGCTCCCCGATGATGCGCTCAAGATCGTACTGCGTGGCGAGGACAAGGAAGACCGAGCCGGCGCGGCG
>NZ_AXAP01000216.1 GCF_000472865.1 Bradyrhizobium elkanii WSM2783
GGAGTCACGGCTACACCACTAAGGCACCGCCAGACGAAAGAGGCGGCAACGGATATGTGCAGCCTAAAGCCACCGCGCCACATCTCGACTCCACCGTGTGTCACGAGCATCGCCGGTCCACACGCGCGATGCGCAACTGCACGAGAGATGAAGGAGGGCCCTTCGGGTTCGGCAATCAGGTGCCGATCTCAAGCCACCGCAAGCTGCTGTCGTCAAAAGCGATGGTGGTGAACGTTGCGGAAACGCTGGGACGAGATTCCGGCAGGCACGGTTGAGAGAGGCGAGCGCAAGCGAACCGCTGCAGAAGTGTCGAAAGCGGATTAGGCGATGTCAGAACCGGGGGGTGACCCTTCCTCCGGGATCAGCTCGGGGGATGCCTGAGACGGCCCGTGCGACATCCGGCATGTAGGCGGCGCGAAGCTCAACCAGGCTCTTGTACGGAACGTGAGAACCTACACGGCGATGCCAAGGGAAAAGGCACAAGCGGCGCCAACCGCGAGGCCAAAAGTACCGATGCGCCGGTTAGGGGCGGACTGCTCCGTAGTAGCGAGGAAGCGGGGGTAATGCCCGTGGAGCGAAGGGAGCGGGCCATCGCCATTTGGCTTGGGTCAACCGGCAACGGGAGGAACCCGATGTTCAATGGAAGGCGGCAGCCTTCGCGCGGTGGCACGAGCCGGATGACGCGAGAGTGTCAAGTCCGGTTCTGTGAGCGGCTCGGGGTGAGATTCCCCGGGCCGACTCGGCAAAATCGGAATTCGCAACGGGTTCACGGCATCTCAGCTTTACCCCCAACAGGCGACGCTGCTGAGCGACCTGATGGGTCCTCGGTGACGTTCATGCTTGTTAGTGGGACGCCGCGCCGGCGTCGAATGTTTGAACCGAACGAACCGTGACGTTGCTGAGCGGGCTTACGAGTTGGCACCTTATCGTCAGGCCAGTCGGCGGTCGGCGTCCACCTCACCGTCACGCGCGGGAGAACGTTCTACCTTTTCACCCTTTACTATTCTGCCGCGAGCAAGGTTGAAAGATGTGAGTTTGCAATCATGAACCGAGCTATGGCGGAATCTGGGTGATGACGGCCTGAGAAGGGCGGCGTATCGAGGCGGGTAACCAGCCAGCCAGAACCTCTTATGCAGAGCGATAC
>NZ_AXAP01000217.1 GCF_000472865.1 Bradyrhizobium elkanii WSM2783
GCACACATTGTCCGATTCCATGAACAGACTGATAACTTCGAAACCTTCCTGAACCTAGCCGATCAGACCGCATGTCTGTTGAGGGTCAGGGGCGGCGGTCGCGGCTCGCCAAGTCCCTTGGTCAGGACTACCCCCAAAAGCCGACATCCCGATTGCCCGTGCATACTTCGGCTCGGGGCCAAAAGGAGACGTACTGAAGCGACGCACGATTGTGCGCGCAACGATAAGGAGGCGGTTGCGCAGTTCCGGTGGCCCGTTCAACTCTCGGTCGAGGCTTGGCAATGTCGCCGGCCAAGGCTCCGGCGGCGACGCCGTCGGGGCCTACAATCTAGTTGGCGCTTTTTTGAATGGCGGTTGGCAGCGTGTCGGATTTGTGCTTCTTGCAATAGGCGACAACTTTTTTCGAGTTCTTTTGCAGGCGGTCGTAGTCCAAAACATTGTTATTTGCGGCAGCGTTATAGTAGCCACTCATGAAATACCTTACAAAATCCTGGTCTGCTGAACCGTAACCTAACCAATTCCCGCAAGTGATCTTGTTCATGTCCAGCTTGATCTGAGCCGCAGCTGGCGCTGACGCCGCGCCTATCAAAATCAAAGAAACGACAAGAGTCCTGCATCTCATAGCGATCCTCCAAAGTCCCAAGCCGTCAATTTTTGCCTACTGATTGTTGCAAGCCATACATAACGCTTTCCGCCGGATGGTATTGGCACCATGCCTTCACGTTGGCGATATTTTGTTGATGCATAGCAAGATCCACAAAGGTCCTGCTGTTCTGATAACTGAACCAGCCACTCATCCAGGCAGAAAAGTTATCTGACTGTGACTGCGGCATAGCAAGATATTGGCTACATATGATCTTGCCCATATCAATGGTTACCTGCGCATTCGCAGCGATTGGAATTATCGAGACAGCAAACGTCAGACTGATCAATCTACATCTCATCGGGGTCGTCCTTGATGCTGATCTACCCGGGATTATGGAGAAGACTGCCGCCACAAGGACGCAAGAAATGGAGTCTCGCGCCCGCTCATGTTGATCTAGATCAACAGAAGTCCGCTTGGGGCCAAAGGACTAAACCGCTCGCGCGGTAGGCCGCTGCGGCAAACAGGGTGGC
>NZ_AXAP01000218.1 GCF_000472865.1 Bradyrhizobium elkanii WSM2783
TGCGTCTCGTCTTTGTCGTCATCATGCGCTCCGTCTATCAAACGGAGCAGCCCCTTCCAACTAAGCACGTGGTCCCACAATCGGGGTCCATTTCACACACCCGGTACGAAGCGACTGTAGAACCTCCAACTTTCAATGTCGGCACGCCACTTGCTCCATTCGGGGCAGCATCACCGCTCGGAGGCGGGGGGCGCTGTAGGGACGGACTCCGCACGTCCTCCATTGCGTCCGGCCGCCCCGCCAACGTGTTGTGAGGGGACATGAAACACCATGTTGGAGGGGCTGCAACTGCGATCGCAGCCGCTCTCGCTGCGCCGCGATGTCATTAGCGTGTGCGAACAGGAAACCACACTCTTCCTCCGGGCTTTCCCGATGGTGTCCGTCGGTCGTCTGGCCAGCCGGATCATGACGCGCCTTGCATTCTTTGTCGCCGGTTTCGGCATTGCGGGCTAGGCGCCGCTGGTGCCGTTCGCGAAGGAGCGGCTGGTTGTCGATAACGAAGTCCTCGGTTTTCTGCTGCTCTGTCTGGGAATCAGCTCAGTCATCTCGATGCTTCTGATCAGGCTGTTGAGCGCGCGCTACGGCAGCAAATCAATCATCCGGATCGGCTGGTTCGGGATTGCGCTCATCCTGCCGTGGCTCGCGGTTGCCGGCACGCCTGTGGCGCTCGGGGCCGTGCTAGCTGCCTTCGGCGCCTTTCTCAAATTCATCGATGTCGCTGCGAATGTCGATGCGGTCGAACTAGAACGTGCAGCGAAGCGTCCACCGATGTCCGGCTTTCACGCGCAATTCACCATCCGCGAATGTGCCGGCTCCGGCGCGATAACCGCATTGGCTGGCTGCTCGTCGGGGCTTTTTCATCAACCCTAATTAAAATTATAGATGCGCGTGTAGAGCCCCGATCGTCATCAGCGAGCCTGCTCCTCGCGCCCGTGAAGCATGGGAGCGGGGAAACTCCGCTTTCTTCGCCTCTCGTTAAACTAGCACTACTTTGGCAGATTGTTGATTTTGCCGCGTTTTATAGGATTCCCGAATCAATTTTTCAATGATTCATGGGTGGTCGGCTCTTGGAG
>NZ_AXAP01000023.1 GCF_000472865.1 Bradyrhizobium elkanii WSM2783
AGCGCCTCCGGCTCGCTCGCCACCTTGGCTTCCCGCACGATCTTGCCGTTGGCGTCAACCACACACACGCTCGAGCATTCCAATGACACATCGATTCCGGCATAGTGCTCCATGGTCGTCTCTCCATGATGCTTGGAGCGAGGTCCATCCTCGACTCCGTCACACCATCAATGTGAGGGACGACCGCCCGCCCTCCAAGCAAGCCGCGCGCAGCGCGCCACCCATAGCGCCGTAGCAAGCGCGGCTTGCTTGGAGGGCAGACCGCGGCCCGTTACCCCATCTACAAGCGGCAACCGCTTGCTCGCGCCACAATGTACATCGGTGTTTATTGAGTCCCGGTGTGATTGGCGCCTAACCCGCGGCATCAAGCGCGAGCACGCGCCCATCTGCGCGAGTTGCATTCTCCTGTACCGCGCTCCGCCGGCCCACGATATGATCCGCCACGAACTCCGTGTCGCGACCGATGCCGACGAACCGGCCTGAACCCCAAGTGTAAAGCCAGGGCAATCCGATCACATAGGCGCCATCGACCGAGGTGATACCGCGCTTGTGCGTGGGATAACCTGCGCCGTCGAACATCGGCAAATCCACCCACGACCAGTCCGAACGAAAGCCGGTGGTCCAGATGATGCTGGTGATGCCGGCTGCCGCAAGGTCGAGCTCCGTCGGGGTCTCGGCGGGCGACCACACCGGCGCATAGTGCGGCGTCAGCGGCGCATCGATCCCGCCTCTCGCAATGTGGTCGTCGATCAGGCTGCAGATGCCGTTGTAGACTCGATCAGCATTGTCGAGGTTGGTCTTTAGATCGTCGCCGAGCCGCAACGTGGTGCCACGCGCGTCCTGCAGGCGCCCGTAGAGCTTCATGCCTTCGAGCGCAAACTTGCGCAGATCGATGTCGCGGCCGCCATCGCGGCCGGTGAGATAGTGGTTGGCATTCCTGCGAACCTTTTCACGCAGCGGATGCTGATCCACCGGCAGATCGTATTGGCCGAGATCATCGAGCCAGTCGACGGCGTCGCGGCCGCGGTAGAAGCGGGGGCAGCGCGGCGCACTGCCGACCGCGAGATGAACCTTGCGGCCGGCCAGATGCAGGTCCTCGGCGATCTGGCAGCCGGACTGGCCGCTGCCGACCACGAAGATCTCGCCCGGTGGCAACTGGTCCGGATTGCGATAGGCGGAAGAATGGATCTGCGTGATGGCCGGGCCCAGCCGCTCTGCGAAGTCGGGAATCTTCGGGATGTGATAGCCGCTCACCGCGAGCACGATGCTGTCTGCGGTGACTTCGCCCGCGGTCGTATCGAGCAGGAATCTTCCATCTGCCTGCCTCAGCCTGACGACCGCGACGCCTTCGCGGACCGGCGCCGTGATGTGCTTCGCGTAGTCTTCGATATAGCGGACGATCTCGTCGCGCAGCATGAAGCCGTGCGGATCGCTGCCGGCATAGGGGAAGCCGGGGAGCTGGCACTGCCAGTTCGGCGTCACCAGGCAGAACGCGTCCCAGCGCTGCGTCTTCCAGGAATGGGCGATGCTGTTCTTCTCCAGCACCACATGGTCGATATCGTGCCGGCTGAGCTGCGCGCTCATCGCAAGGCCGGCCTGTCCGCCGCCGATCACGACGACCGGGTAGTGAGAGTCGAGATCAGACATCATGAGCTCCTGTTATTGTTCGAACGAAACGATGGCGACGGAGGCTCCTGGCATGGCCTCGAACCGGTGAGCCGTTTCCTCGATACGGGCGAGCTGACCGAGCGCACGGGTGCAGAGGAAGCCGTATTTCTCGCGGACGCGCTCCGCTGCGATCGTCAGCGCGATGCGGCTGCGCTCCTGGAAATCGGCGAGCGGGTAGGTCGCGCCGACGGCGAGATGGTCCTTGATCACCAGCGAAGGCGAATAGCAGACCTCGATGCTTTCATCCGGCCAGCGCACATGGAAACGCATTTCAGGCATAATGCACCTCGCTCATGCGGCGATAGGCTGGAAGGTGCGCCTCAGCGGTGCGGCTCCAATCGTGACGTTCGGCGACGTTACGTCCGTTCGCGGCGAGGCGGCAGCGAAGCGGCTCGGACAGCGCGCTGATGATGGCATTCGCAATCGAGCCCGCCTGATGCGGATCGCACCAGGCAACGTCGTCCGCGCCGAGATATTCGGTGAAGGGCGGGATATGCGAGACGATCACGGGGACGCCGCTCGCCATCGCTTCGAGTACGACGAGGCCAAAGCCCTCGCGCAGCGACGGGAAGACCAGAGCGTCCGAAAGCCGATAGAGCGATGGCATCTCAGTATCGGCAAGCGGCCCGGTCTCGATCACCGCACCTGCGGGCAGCCCCGCAACCTGCAGCCGCAGCCGGAACTGCCGCTGGTAGGCGCCATGGTCGAGCAGCGACGCTCCGCCCGCGATCACGAGCTGGGCGGAGCGGTGGATGGCATGCATCTGGCTGAAGGCATCGAGGATGGCATGGGTGTTCTTGCGTTGCTCGATGCCGCCAATCGCCAGCAGCACTGGTCCCTCGCGAAGCCCGAGACGGGCGCGGAGTGCGCTATCGATGGGATTGGGGGCAGACGAATAGCGGCCGGTGTCGACGCCGTTGCCGACCAGCGTCGAGCTACAGGCCAATTCGATGCGAAGCCGCTCCTGCCACATCCGGCTGACGACAAAGAGCTGATCGGCGAGAACGATCGAGCGCTGGTCGAGCTGGCGCAGCCGCGCGTCGCTGAAATCATCGACGTGGTGCACGGTGCGGACGTAACCCTGGATCAGCCCGCGCTGCTTCAGCGTCGCCAGCGCATTGCCGGAGATGCCGTCCTGGGCATGGAAGACATCGAATTGCCGATGCGCGGCATTCTCGAAATGCCGCACATAGTCCGCGATGCGCGTTTCCACCATCGACGCGACATCGTCAGACACAGCCGACGCCGGCACCGATATGGTCGGCGCGAGACTGGAACGGAAGAAGCCCTTGCCGGTGCGATCGGGCGCATGCACGATGGCGGCATGGCCGAGCCTCGTCAAGGCGTCCGCGAGCTCGAGCGCGTGCACCACGCCGCCACGCGCATTGGTCGAGTGGGTCAGGATCGCGATGCGGAGCCCCGGCGATGAAGCGGTCATGCGACGCTCCGCTGGATCGGACGCTGGGCGGGGCCGCAGCCGATCAACGACTGCTGCGCGAAATCCCACACCGTCGCGCGGTCGGAGCCGGCGCGAATGTCGACCGTGGTTCCGGCCATCACGTCGCCAACGGACGCGGCGGCGATGCCGCGCTGGCGAAAGCGCGCGAGCGTTTCGTCGAGATGTTCCGGCTTGACCGACAAGAGATAACCGAAGCTCGGAAAGGTCTGCAGCCAGCGTTCCAGCGGAACGCCGTCCGGAATCGGGATCGCGTCGAGATCGAGGGCGAGCGCCACCTGCGAGCACTCGGCGAGCATCGCGGCGGTGCCGACGATGCCGCCCTGGCTGATGTCCTTGGCGGCGCACGCGAGCCCGGACTCGGCAACCGACGGCAGGATCTCGATGTCGCCGCGCAGCCGTTCCGGCGGCGCATCGGTTGCCGCTTCCCAGTTCGCGAACGGCTCGCGGTAGCGACCGCGAAGATCGATCGCGGCAACGAGCTTGTCGCCTGGCTTCGCATCGAAGCTGGTCAGCAGCCGCTTGGCACGGCCGAGGATCGCGACCGCGAATTGGCTCTGGCTACTGCGAATATTGGTGTGGCCGCCGATGATGGGGACCCCGAACGCCTTCGCCGCCGCCTTCAGGCCGGCGAGGATCGGCGATGCGTTATCCGGGCCATCGGACCAGATCGCATTGACGATCGCGGTGGGCCGTCCGCCCATCGCCGCGACATCGGAGATGTTGACCATCGCGCCGCACCAGCCGGCGAACCAGGGATCGGCGGCGACGAATTCGTTCATGAAGCCTTCGATCGCGAACAGGAGGTGGCCGTCACCATCCGGAATTGCCGCGCAGTCGTCGCCCACGGGGATCGCCTGATCGCCCGACAGCTCGAGCGCGGCGGCCACCGCGGCGATGTCGGCCTTGGCGGCGATGCCGCGGCTCTGCCGCAGCCGTTCCACAAGAGCATCGATGGCGGCACCGGAGAGCATGATCAGGCCGCCAGTTTCGCCAGGGAGAGGAAGCCGGTCTCAGGAGTGCGGAATGGCGGATAGTGATCGAGGTCGGCCTCCATGCGGTGATGCGGGCGGCCGTGCAGCTCGAACTCACCGAGCGAGCGCCAGTGCATGTGCTGGAACAGCAGCGCATTCTGGCTCTGGACATTGGCGAGGAAACGGCGGCAGCCGCGCGCGTGCGCCGACGATACCGCAAGCCGGATCAGGCCGGTGCCGACCGCGCTCAGCCGGCGATAGTTCTTCGCGACCGCCAGCCGCGATCCCCACCAGACATCGGGTTCGTGATCATCGGGGTGAATACGCACAGTGCCGACAACGTCGTCCTCGACCACGCCGAGCAGCGACACCGCCACGAGTGGAATGGCGAAGTCATCGATCGCATCGCGATCATCATCGGCGAAGATGTGCTGTTCCTCGCAGAACACCCTACGGCGGAGCGCAGCGGCCGCAGCCTTCTCCCAAGATTCGGTCGCGAACTTCACTTGGAATTCCGGCGCAATGAACGGCTTGAAGGATTCGAAGATCATGCGATGGCCCTCCGCTCATAGGTCGACAGCGCCGAGCAGGCGCCGCATTTGCCGCAGCCCGCCTTGATGTCGGAGGCGCGCAAGTCCCCGGCCCGCAGCATGTCCGCAAGCGGGCGCAGGATGTCGTGCATGAACGAAGGAGGTGGTGTCGGATGACTCTCCAGCGGCGTGCCGGCAATCGGTACAAACGGAACGACGAAGGGATAGACGCCGATGTCGATCAGGCGCCGGGAGGTCGCAAGGATCTCGGCAGGTTCGTCGCCGAGCCCGGCGAGGATATAGGTCGAGACCTGGCCGCGGCCGAACACCGGCACCGCCGCCGCGAAGGCTTCGAAATAGTCGTCGATGGAGACCTGGGCCTTGCCCGGCATGATCCGTTGCCGCACGTCGGCGCCGATGACTTCCAGATGCATGCCGAGCGCATCGACGCCGGCATCCTTCATGCGGCCGAACCAGGCGAAATCATCCGGCGGCTCGCATTGCGCCTGGATCGGCAGGTCGACGGCGGCTTTGACGGCCGCGGCGCTCTCGGCAAGGATCGCCGCACCGCGATCGGAGGTGCGCGGCGTGCCCGTGGTCATCACCATGTGACGCACGCCATCGAGCTCGACCGCGGCCTTGGCGACTTCGGCAAGCTGTGCCGGCGTCTTGCGTTCGACCGTGCGTCCGGCCGCGAGCGACTGCCCGATCGCGCAGAACTGGCAGGTCTTGGTGCGGCTCTGGTAGCGGATGCATGTCTGCAGCACCGTGGTTGCGAGCACGTCACGCCCATGCAGCGTCGCGATCTTGGAATAGGGAATGCCGTCGGCGGTAGAGAGCTCGTAGAATTTCGGCCGCAGCGGGAACGAGACATCGGCCAGCACGATGCCGTCGCGCGAGATGCGGCTGCGGCCCGCGGCGTCGGGCCGCTCGACGAGGTATGGGCTCTCGAACGCCGGCGCATTGTGGACCGGCACCATCACCGTGGAACCATCGATGGTGAATGGCGTGTGGTCCGAGGGGCCGGCGCCGCCGCGGCGGCTGATGCCGCCGTTCCTGGGATCAGCGAGGCGTACTCCGAAGGACTGCAACTCGTTGATCAACTGCTCGGTCGGCATCGCCTTGAGTCGCTCGTGCGGCATCTGCTGTGTCATCGGATACGTCTCCCGGATTGGGCATGAGGCGATTGGGGTGAAGGCCGTGCATCGGACGCGCCGGCTGGTCGTTGAGCACGAGCGACAAAAGCTCCGGGCGGGCATAATGGCCGACCGAGTCCATCATCCGCTTGCGCTTGGTGATCAGAGCCATGTCGAGATCGGCGATCAGAATTCCCTCGCCCCTGGTGAGCGGCGGGACGAGGTGATTGCCTTCCGGCGAGACGATCGCGGTCATGCAGCCGCCGCGCAGGCCCTTGCGCAGGCCTTCGTCCGGCGAGATCTTCGCGATCTGCTCCTCGGAGAGCCAGCCGGTGGCGTTGACGACGAAGCAACCGCTTTCGAGTGCATGGTGGCGGATCGTCACCTCGATCTGGTCGGCGAAGATCTGTCCGACCAGCGATCCCGGAAATTGCGCCGCGTGAATTTCCTCATGCTGCGCCATCAGCGCGTAGCGGGCGAGGGGATTGTAGTGCTCCCAGCAGGCGAGCGCGCCGACGCGGCCGACGGCCGTATCGGCCACCTTCAGTCCGGCGCCGTCGCCCTGGCCCCAGATCATGCGTTCGTGGAAGGTGGGTGTGATCTTGCGGCGCTTCAGCACGATCGCGCCGGTGGCATCGAACACGAGCTGCGCATTATAGAGCGAGCCGTGATCGCGCTCGTTGACGCCGAGCACGATCACCATGGCATGGCGCTTGGCGGCTTGGGCGACGGCGTCGGTCACTGGGCCCGGCACCACGACGGCGTTGTCGTAGAGCTGGATATGCTCGGCGCCGCTCAGGACCGGCGGGCGGACGAAGGAAAAATACGGATACCAGGGAACCAGCGTCTCCGGGAACACGGCGAACTGGACGCCCTTGCCGGCCGCTTCCGCAATGGCCGCAAGGATCCGGTCGACGGTTCCGCTCGGCGTCTCCAGATCGGGCGCGATCTGGATCGCGGCAGCCTTGACGATGCGCTTCGCTGTCACGGTCTCCTCCCTCGTCCGCTCGCCCCGCGTCAGAGCGTCCAGGTGTGGAGCATGAAGGCGTTGTCGTTGCGGTGGATCAGGATCAGATCCAGCACGTCGAGCGGATTGATCGGCCGGATGCCCGGGATCAGCGACGGCTCGCCATGGCCATACAGGGCCTGCAAGGCGAAGCGGCAGGCGTAGACGTTGCCGCCTTCGTCCATGAATTTTGCGAGCTGGTTGTTGAAGTTCTGGGCGCCTGGAAACGCTTCGTCGCCGATCTTCGGAAAGCCGCGCTGGATGCCGAGCGTGACGCCCGGACCATAGAGCAGGATCGAGGTGTCAAAACCCTTTCGCTTCAACCGAAGCGCCTGAAGGATGTTGACGAGACCGATCGAGCCTTCGAACGCGACTGTGTGGAACGTCACCAGCGCCTTCTCGCCGGGCTTGGCTTTGACGTCCTCGAAAACCTTCTCCTCATAATCGACAAGAAAATCGCCTTTCTGGCGAGCGGGCATCGTTACTGCGGGCATTGCGCACCTCCTGCTCTCGTCCGGCCTCCCGGATCGATTTCAGGATTAGCAATCAATGTGCCAAACGCCTGTTTGCTCGATTAATCATCAACGCAGTCAATATGCAGTCAGATATGCAGTCAATGTTGACTGGATATCTGACGGGACTGTAGGGATTGTTTCTCTGCCGTTAGAAAAAGCTGCCTAGCAGCAGTGTGCAACGCGCTCGATTGCTATGCAGGCGTCCTCGTCGAGTCCCGCAGGAATAATGGCAGTACTACGAACCCAATTGCGAAAAAGCATGCAACAACATACGGTCAATTTTGAGCTCATCTGGCTAGATCTCGCAAATGACCGACTGGCGACCCGACATCTCCAACAGTGACAAGCCGCGCTATCTCGCGATTGCCGACGCCATCGCCGATGATATCGCCGCCGGAAAACTTGTCATCGGCGACCGATTGCCGCCGCAGCGCAAATTGGCCAAGCGGCTCGACATCGACTTCACGACGGTGGCGCGCGGTTATGTCGAGGCGCAGAAGCGCGGGCTGATCGAATCCAAGGTCGGGCAGGGAACTTTCGTCCGCGACAAGCCGCGCCCGCGACGCTCAGTGCAGGCCTTCCCGCCGCGGCCGGTTGACCTCTCGATGAATCTGCCGCCCGAGCCTGATGATCCCGACTTGATCGCCAGGATGCAGGCGGGGGCAGACTACATCATACGCGATGTCGTCTCGCTGTTGCGCTACCAGGGATTCGGCGGCACCCAGGCCGACAAGGATGCGGCGTCGAGCTGGCTCGGCCGGCGCGCGCTGGTGCCGGCGCAGAGCCGTATCTTCGTGTCGCCTGGCGCGCACCCGGCGCTGCTTGGCATTCTCGCGATCCTCGCAAAGCCCGGCGAGATCGTGCTGTGCGAGGCCATCACCTATCCGGGCATACGCGCTATCGCCGCGCAACTTGGCATCATGTTGGTCGGCTTGCCGATGGACGACGACGGCGTGGAGCCGCAGGCTTTGACCGATGCGTGCAAGAAACTGAAGCCGAAGGCGATCTATCTCAATCCGACGCTTCAGAATCCGACGACGCTGACCATTCCGGATTCCCGCCGGCGGGAGATCGTTGCGATCGCCCGGCGAAACAAGTTGCCGATCGTCGAGGACGATGCCTATGGCTTCATCCCCGAACACGGTCACGGCCACGCGCCGTTTGCTGCGATTGCGCCCGATCTCACATGGCATGTCGCGGGCCTTGCGAAATGCATCGGTGCGGGACTCCGCGCGGCCTATGTCGTGGTTCCCGATACGCGTTCGGCCTGGCCGTTCGCCTCCGCGCTTCGTGCCGCAACCGTCATGGCTTCGCCGCTCACAGTGTCGCTGGTGACGCGCTGGATCGAGGACGGTACCGCGGATACGATCCTGCGGTTCATCCGCACGGAGACGTCGGCGCGGCAGAGGCTGGCAGCGGAGATATTGCCAAAAGGTTCTTATCGCGGGGATCTGCTCAGCTTCAACATCTGGGTCCCACTGCCCGCGCCATGGACGCGCTCGGCATTCGTCGAGCATATGCGATCGACCGGCATCGGTGTCGTCGCAAGCGATGCATTCGTCGTCAACGGATCGCCGCCCGAGGCGGTCAGGATATGCCTCGGCGGTCCCGTCAATCGGCCGCAGGTCAGGAGCGCGCTGGAGTATACCGCGCATGCGCTTGCCGAGAGCCCGGCTCTGGCATCATCGTTTCTCTGACGTCGTCGAAATCAGCGCAACAAATCTGTTGCCGCGTATATCCTGAAACAACAAGCGCTGCGATGTTCAATCGTCCGGCTAGCCTGTTCTGGCGCATAGGAAGACAGGTGTGCTCGTCATCACGGGTGCGCGAGCGTCCGCAATCTCAATTGAATGAACAGATCGGCCTTCTGCGCATAGCTGATTAAGATTTGGCTCGCGCGATTTTCGACGCGGCTTCATCGCGTGAGGAGAAAAGCCCTCGCCAACTCACCGGATATTGAGTGCTGCGATCCGCGCCGTCACCGAATGTTGGCTGATCGTAGCAGCTTATTGATGCGATCCGACATCCAATCGGCGCCGTCGAAACCCTAAATCGTTTTTTAGTTGAGAATGGGATGTTCGACCGCCACTTGAATCGCGTCGGCGACGTCTTTGGGCTTGTTCGGGCGGACTACCCACTAGAGGTATTCGGAAATGGAGGAGCTCGGACCGTGGGTCGCTCCACGTAGCGGCAGGTTTCGCTTGGAGGCATGTATGATCGTGCTGTCACGTTCTTTCGTTCGCAAACGCGTGATCTCACTCGCGACGACGGCCACCGTGGCGGCGACGTCGTTCGTGTTGGCCCAGAATCCCACCAAGGCGTATCACGTTCGCGGGGCCATGCCGGTTCAATATGTGGCTGATCGCCCCGACTATGCCGGCGAGCAGCCCTTCCTTTCAGAAAATGATGCCGCCATGAACAAGATGATGGCGGACATGACGATCAAGCCGACCGGCGATGTCGACCGTGATTTCGTCGCGATGATGGTTCCGCACCATCAAGGCGCGATCGACATGGCGAAGGCTGTCCTTCGCTACGGCCATAACGAGCAGCTTCGCCGTCTCGCGCAGGAGATTGTCGTGACCCAGCAGCAGGAGATTGCGGCGATGCGGCTCGCGGTTGGCGAGGATTTGCCGCCGTCGGTTGCCGCGCCGACACAGCCGGGCACTGCACCTGCGCCGCAGCCGGATACCATACCTGCCATGCAATCACCGGACGCGATGTCTAGCCACACGATGCATATGCAGTAGGGACGAAACAAATGAGGATGTCAGCTCTCGAGCCTCGCCGGCGCACGAGGCATGGCGAAGACAAAATTCAACGACGTTATCTGGTGATCACAGAGGGCGTTCCGGACAAGCCCGGTCACGTCGTGCAGGTGCATTTGAAATAGGCACGCCGCTGCTTGTGTGAGGACCGGCAGAGCGGCGCGCGGTTAAGGACCGATTATGGGTATCGTTCGCTTCGCTCTGCGGTTTCCACATACGTTCTATGTGGTCGCTGCGCTGATCCTGTTTCTGGGTGCCGTCGCCAGCTACAAGATGCCGACGGACATCTTTCCGGAAATCAACATCCCCGTGGTGACGGTGATCTGGAGCTATACCGGGCTGAGCACGCCCGAGATGGAGCAGCGCGTCACCACCTACAGCCAGTATTCGATCAGCTCCAACGTCAACGGCATCAGGAACATCGAAGCCCAGACCATGGCGGGGTTGTCGGTGCAGAAGATCTACTTCCAACCCGACGTCAATCTCGATCTCGCCATCGCCCAGATCGTCTCCGCCACCAACTCGATCCGCGCGCTGATGCCGCCGGGGATCCAGCCGCCGGTGGTGGTGCAGTTCAACGCCTCGAGCGTTCCAGTGCTGCAGATCAGCCTGAGCTCCGACACGCTCAGTGAGCAGCAGCTCTACGACTACGGCATCTATCGCATCCGCCAGCAACTGGCGCCGATCCCCGGCATCACGCTGCCGACGCCGGCGGGCGGCAAGTACCGCCAGATCATGGTCGATATCGATCCGGAAAAGCTGCTCGCCAAGGGATTGACGCCGCTCGACGTGGTGAACGCCGTCAACACCCAAAACCTGACATTGCCGGCGGGCACGGCGAAGTTCGGCAAGACGCAATATGCCATCCGCACCAATGCAACGCCGCCGAGCATCGACGACCTCAACAATATTCCGATCAAGGTGGTGAACGGCGCGACTGTGTTCGTCAAGGATGTCGGGCAGGTACATGACGGCTGGCTGGTGCAGCAGAACGTCGTGCGGCAGAACGGCCGGCGCTCGGTGCTGCTCAGCATCATCAAGAACGGCAATGCCTCCACGCTCTCGGTTGTCAATGCCGTGCACCAGGCGTTGCAGACGGCGCGCGCCGCGGCGCCTCCGGGCATGCAGATCAAGGAACTGTTCGATCAGTCGGTGTTCGTCAAGGAGTCGGTCACGGGCGTGCTGCGCGAGGGCGCGATTGCGGCGGCGCTGACCGCGCTGATGATCTTGCTGTTCCTGGGATCATGGCGCTCGACCGTGGTGGTCATGATCTCGATCCCGCTTTCGATCCTGACTTCGCTGATCGTGCTTTATTTCCTCGGCGAGACCTTGAACACGATGACGCTCGGCGGATTGGCGCTCGCGGTCGGCATTCTCGTCGACGACTCGACGGTCACGATCGAGAACACCCATCGGCTGCTGACCGAGGCGGGGATGCCGCTGCCGCAGGCGACGCTGCACGGCGCCGCCGGCATTGCCGTGCCGACCCTGGTCTCGACGCTCGCGATCAGCTGCGTCTTCACCTCCGTGGTGTTCCTGGATGGGCCGGCAAAGTACCTGTTCACGCCGCTCGGGCTCGCCGTCGTGTTCGCGATGCTGGCTTCCTACGGCCTGTCTCGAACCCTGACGCCGATCGTGATCGGACTTCTGCTCAAGGGTGAACATCACGGCGCGCCAGGAGCGGCGGCGAGCGGATTGTTCGCGCGCTTCCATGCGGCGTTCGAGCGCGGTTTTGAGGCCATACGCCATGCCTATTCGCGCTGGCTCACCGAACTCTTGAACCACCGCTTTATCATTCCCATCGGCATGGGATTCGTGCTGCTGCTGGGCGGCGTGATGTTTCCGATGGTTGGCCGAGACTTCTTCCCGGCGATCGACGGCGGACAGATTCAGCTTCACGTCCGCGCGCCGGCCGGGACCAGGATCGAGGCGACGGAGCGCGTCTTTCAGCAGGTCGAGAACAAGATCCGCGAAATCATCCCGGCCGATCAGCGCGAATTGATCGTCGACAATATCGGGCTGCCCGCACGGCCGTATAACCTCGCCTTCAGCGACGGATCGACCATCGGCGTCAATGACGGCGTGATCCTTGTGGCGCTCAAGGAAGGCCACGCGCCGACGGCGAACCATGTGCGCAAGCTGCGCGAGGAGCTGCCCAAGGCCTTCCCGGAGGACACGTTCTACTTCCAGGCGGCGGATATCGTGACGCAGATCCTCAATTTCGGACTGCCGGCGCAGATCGATGTCCGTACGGTCGGCTACGACAAGGACAATAATCTGCGGGTCGCACAGGAACTGCGGCAGCGCATCGCCGATATCCCTGGCGTGGTGGATGCGCATCTACAGCAGGAAGTCAACGCGCCAGCGTTCTATGCCGACATCGATCGCACCCGCGCGGCCCAGCTCGGCCTGAACGCCAACACGATCGCCACCAATCTCAATGTCAGCCTGAGCTCGTCCGAGCAGGTGCAGCCGAATTTCTGGACCGATCCCAAATCCGGCATTCCATACTACTTCGCGGTGCAGACGCCCGAGAGCAGGATTTCGTCCGTCAGCGATCTCGGCAACACGCCGGTTTCCACGACGCTGGCGTCGCTGACCGATACACCCGTGCCTGGCCTGCTCAGCAACGTCGCCACGTTCAGGCGCGGCAGCGTTCCGACCAATGCCAACCAGGCCAATATTCAGCCGGTCTACGAGACCTATGCCAGCACGCAAGGCCGTGATCTCGGCAGCGTCGCGAGCCAGATCAGCCATATTGTCGGGGATCTGCAGAAGCAGCTGAAGCCAGGCAATTCGATCCAGGTGATCGGCCAGATCGACAGCATGAACAGCTCGTTCGTCAATCTCGGCATCGGCCTGCTGTTTGCCGCCGTGTTTGTCTACATGCTGATGGTGGTGAACTATCAGAACTTCGGCGACCCCTTCGTCGTTATCCTGGCCTTGCCCGCGACGCTCTGTGGCATCCTGACCATGCTGTTCGTGACCGGCACGACCCTGAACGTGCCGTCGCTGATGGGAGCGATCATGGCGGTGGGTGTGGCATCGGCCAACTCGATCCTGCTGGTGACTTTTGCCCGTGAGCAGCAGCTTGCCGGCAAGACTGCCTTCGAGGCCGCGATCGAGGCCGGGCATACCAGGATCCGACCGGTGCTGATGACCGCGGCCGCAATGATCGTGGGCATGATCCCGATGGCGATCGGAGCGGCCGGCGAAGAGCAGAATGCCGCACTTGCGCGCGCGGTGATCGGCGGTTTGCTGTTTGCGACGCCGACGACGTTGCTGGTGGTGCCCTATCTGTTTGCCATGCTGCGCAAGGGCAATGACGGCGAAAAACATCACGGGGTATTCGACGAGGTGCTGGAATGAATTTCAATCGGCCTTTGAAAATCGAGCCGACGCCCGGGGATCGCAAAAGCGATCCGGCGCCGGTGCGGCATGGCCGTTCGAGACGGTGGATTGGCCGGACTGTGGGCGTCGCCCTGGGGCTGATCGGAGGGACCGCACTGGCGTTCGGGGGATGGAATCACTACGCCCAATATCGCCAGACCATGGCCACGGCCGCACAGCGCCACGATCTCGTCCCGGACGTTCGTGTGGCGACCGTCGAGCCTAGCGATGGGATCGACGTCGTGAACCTGCCTGCAACCACCTCGGCTTTTGCCTCCGCCAACATCTTCGCGCGCGCCAGCGGCTATATCGCCAAGCGCGAGGTTGATATCGGTGACCATGTCAAGGAAGGGCAATTGCTGGCGGAGATCGTTGCGCCGGAACTCGACCATCAGATCGCACAGGCTGAGGCGACGCTCGGGCAGCTCAGGTCTGCGCTGCAGCAGGCGCAGGCCAATAGGGAACTGGCCAAGGTGACCTGGGACCGCGACAAGCCGCTGGTGGAGAAGGGCTGGCTCACCGCGCAGCAGGGAACGATCGACTCCCAGACGCTGAAGGCGCAAGAGGCCGCGGTCTCGGTCGCGCAGGCCAATGTGGTCGCCGAGGAAGCGCAGGTGCAGGTGTTGCATCAGCAGAAGATCTACCAGCAGGTCGTTGCACCCTTCGACGGCGTGATCACCCAGCGCAATATCGACGTCGGCAGCCTGGTGCAGGCGGATGCGACCAGCGGCACGTTCATGTTCACGATCATGCAGAGCAATGTCATCCGCACCCAGGTGTTTGTTCCACAGGATGCGGCGTTCGGAGTACGTGCGGGGATCGATGCCATCGTGCACGTTCCGGAACTGCCCGACCGCACCTTCCCCGGCAAGGTGACGCGGATCGCCGATGCGCTGCAGCCGGGTTCGCGAACGCTGTTGACCGAGGTCGATATCCCGAATCCGGACGGCGCGCTCACGCCCGGCATCTACTGCACGATCGAACTGCGCATCCCGCGCAAGCCGCCGAGCTTCAAAGTGTCTGCGGATGCAATCATCTTCAATCAAGGCGGCCTGCAGGTCGCCGTGGTCGAGAACGGGGTGGCGCATCTGCACAGGGTCAACGTCGTGCGTGACCTCGGCCAGCAAGTGGAGATCAACAGCGGTGTTAAAGCGGGCGACAAGGTGATCCTCAATCCGTCGGTCGACTTGGCCGACGGCAGCCGCGTGAGCCTCAGGACCCAGGCCGTTTCCTGATCTCTCTCCGCGGTCCGCCCGGATCGGCAGCAAAACCCCTCCCTAAAATGCAATTTAATGGCGTGGTTCCGCCGCCGAGCCTATGTTGGTTGAGCGGAGGGCGGACGCACGCTGCCAGCGGCGCGGGCCGGCCCCCGGCAGGGTGTTGTCGAGAACGGATTGATGACAAAGGTGCTCTTGATCGAGGATGACGGCGAGACCGCCGAGGAGATTACGGCCGAACTCGCTGAACGCGGGTTCGAGGTCGAATGGTCGGCCAATGGTCGAGAAGGCCTCGACAAGGCTCGCAATTTGCGGCCTGACGCCATGATTGTCGACCGCTTGTTGCCGGGAATGGATGGGCTTAGCGTGATCGAGACCTTGCGGAAAGAGCAGGTTCGCACGCCGGTCCTGGTGCTAAGTGCACTCGGCGCGGTGGACGACCGTGTGCGGGGCCTGCGCATGGGCGGCGATGACTATCTCACCAAACCGTTTGCCGTCGTGGAACTGATCGCGCGGATAGAGGCGCTGCTGCGCCGGCCGGTGGAATCGCGAGAGACATTGCTGCGGGTGGGGCAGCTCGAACTCGACCTGATCGAGCGCAGTGCCAGGCGCGGCGATCGGGTGATCGATCTGTTGCCGCGCGAATTTCGCCTGCTCGAATACATGATGCGACGCAGCGACCAGTTGCTGACGCGCGCCATGCTGCTTGAAGAAGTCTGGAACTACAAGTTCGTCCCGGCGACAAACCTGGTCGATGTGCATATGGGCCGCCTGCGCCACAAGGTGGACGGGCCGGACGAGACTCCGATGATCCAGAATGTCCGCGGTGCCGGCTTCATTCTCCGTGCGGCCTCCTGAGATATTGCGCGCTCCGATCGATGGCCGTTGACTTCATGCAGAGACATCCGAACACGATGGGCCAGTGGCAATTCATTCGGTCGAACAGCTTTCGCTGGGCACTTGCGGTGGCCGGCGTCCTTGCCGTCTTCATGATCGCGCTGTTCGGTTTCATCTATGTGAAGATCGACAATTATCTGATCGAGCGGACCGACCGCATGCTCGGCCGTCAGATCGCCTTCATGGCGACACTGCCGATGGAGCGCCAGCTCAACGCGATCGAAGATCATCTGCGGCAGGATTCGCGCGGCGTTCAGTTTGCAGGGGTGTTTGGCTCGGACGGGCGGAGGTTGGCCGGCAACATGGAGCGTCTTCCGGCCGGTCTCAAGATCGACGCCCCGGCGCAGAGCGTCACCGCGGCGAGGGTAGACCAGCCGGATCACAATCATTCAGTTCGCGCGATCGCAAAGCGCATGCCAAACGGCAACGTTCTGGCGATTGCACGCAATGTCGATGAGACCAAGGAAATCTCCCACGTCGTCGGCGAAGCGCTCGCGTTCGGATTGTTGCCGGCATTCATCATCTGTCTTCTGGCCGGCGCGTGGCTGAGCGTGCGGGCGCAACGGCAGGTCGAGGAGGTCAACCAGCGCGTCCAGCGCATTATCGCGGGCGATCTGCGTGAACGGCTGCCCTATCGCGATGGCAGCGAGCCGTTCTCCAAGCTCGCAGTCATCGTCAACGGCATGCTCGACGAGATGGAAACGATGATCAACGCGCTGGCCGGCGTCGGCAACGATATCGCCCACGATCTCAGGACGCCGCTGACGCGCGCAAGGCTCGCGCTCGAGCGCGGCCGCACCCATGCAACGTCGCTGGAGCAGCTTCAGACGGTCGCGGACAAGGCGATCGCAGGCATCGATCAGTCGCTGACGATCATCACTGCGCTGTTGCGGCTTGCCGAGATCGAGAACAGCCGGCGGTCGGCCGGCTTCGGCATCGTGCGGCTGCATGAGATGTTGCGGGAGGTCTGCGACATCTACGAGCCGATCGCGGAGAACAAGAATATCGCGCTGACGGTCCACGCCGAGCACGAGCTCAACGTGCGCGGCGACCGGGACCTGTTGATCGAGGCGGTCACCAATCTCGTCGACAACGCCATCAAGTTCACGCCGGAAGGCGGCAAGGTCGATATCGAGCTGCTGCGCAACGGGAATGAAACCGTGATCCGCATTGTCGATACTGGTAGCGGGATCACGGCAGAGGAGCGCGACGCTGTGCTGCGGCGGTTCTATCGGTCCGACAAGATGCGCAACACGCCTGGCGTCGGCCTCGGCCTCAATCTGGTGGCTGCGATCGTCAAGCTGCACGGCTTCCGGCTGACGATCCACCCGGGCGCGGGATGCCGCGTCGAGATCGCCTGCCCGGATCCGGAAGCGTAATCGCCGAGGGGAGGGCCGCGGCCTGTCCATGCGGCTTGCGCATAGCCTGCTTTTTCTCCGATATTGAGCGTGTCGTTTGGAGGAGCGGGCCATGAGCACAGCGATACAACCCTATCGGATCGCGGTCGGTGACGATGTGCTCGAAGATCTCAAATCAAGGCTCGGCCGGACGCGGTGGCCCGAGGCCGAGCAGGTCGAAGACTGGAGCCAGGGTGCTCCGCTGAAGTGGATCCAGAAGGTCTGCCGCTACTGGGCCGACGAATATGACTGGCGCAGCCGCGAAGCGCGCCTCAATCGCTTCGCGCAATTCACGACAGAGATCGACGGACTTGGCATCCATTTCCTGCATGTTCGCTCGCCGCACGCGAACGCGTTGCCGCTGATCATCACCCATGGCTGGCCGGGATCGGTGGTCGAATTCCACAAGGTGATCGAACCGCTAACCGACCCGACCGCGCACGGTGACCGTGCGGCCGACGCGTTTCATGTGATCTGTCCGTCATTGCCGGGCTTCGGCTTCTCCGCCAAGCCGCGTGCAACCGGCTGGGGCGTCGATCGCATTGCCGCGGCCTGGGCCGTACTGATGGAACGTCTTGGCTATGCGCGATACGGCGCGCAAGGTGGCGACTGGGGTTCGGCCGTCACGACCGCGCTGGGCGCGCAAGACGCTGCGCGTTGCGCCGGCATTCACATCACGCTGGCGATGGCGACGCGGCCCAATGTCGAGGGACAGCCGACGCCGGAAGAGGTGCGGGCGCTGAACGGTATCAAATACTACGCCGACTGGGATGCCGGCTATTCGAAGCAGCAGTCGACCCGCCCGCAAACGCTCGGCTATGGGCTGACGGATTCACCGAGCGGTCAGGCCGCGTGGATCCTCGAGAAATTCTGGGCCTGGACCGACTGCAACGGGCATCCCGAGAACATCCTGTCCCGCGACGAACTGCTCGACAACGTCATGCTGTATTGGGTGCCCGCCACCGCGGCTTCCTCGGCGCGGCTCTATTGGGAAAGCTTCGGATCGAAACGGCGAACCGCGCACAAGGTCACCGTGCCGACCGGCGTCGCCGTCTTTCCCAAGGAGATTGTCACGCCGGTTCGAAAGTGGATGGAGGCGAGCTACACCAACATCTGTCATTGGAGCGAGATGCCAAAGGGCGGGCACTTCGCCGCCTTTGAGCAGCCCGAGTTGTTCGTGCGCGAGGTGCGCGAATTCTTCCGGCCGTTGCGCGAGGAAGCGAGTCAGTCATGAGCGAAGGATGCTATCGCCTGATCGGATCCACCGCTGCTGGAGCGCGCGGAGTGCTGGGCGCATCTGGCTGCGAACTGATCGCCTTCGGTTTCATCCAGCGAACCAGCTATCGCGAGCAGGACGGCAAGGTCTTGATCGCTTCCTCCGCCTCGGCCCGGCTCTTGTAAACCGTGTCGCTTGCGACCGTGATGTTCGGGGTATCCGTCTTGGGCGTCTTGTCGACGACCGAGCAACTCTTGGTCAGCGAGTTGAGCACAACATAAAATGCCGGACCGGTTCTCGTGCTTTGGGCGAGGGCAGGGGCATGGCAGACAGCCGCGAGCAACGCAACCAAATTGAGACAAAGCAGATAGCGTTTCATCATGACCTCCCTCGGTTCGAGCGAAATTAGCGCGCGAAGAGGAGTTCGGTTCCGGATCTGGATGGCAGACCTCAACGCCTCCCCTCCAAATTAATGGGCCCCGGTGCATTGGAGCATCGCGGGGCCCTGCATCTTCGTTTTAGCGAAGGATTCTGGTAGAGACCAGGATAACTCTGGATCGTAAAGCGCGTGGCCTTTGCGCTCCCATCCGGTGGATATGTTCAGATTGTCGACGGCGCAATGCGGCTAGCAGCTGCTGTTCGCCTCAACTGCGCCGAGACCTTGCCGCTGAGCAAGGTCACAGGATTGTCCCGGTGGCGTCATGCTCCTCTCCAAGAGTGGCCCGACGGACATCTGTCCGTATCCTCTGCTTGCCGCCCGACGACATAATCGATCGGCAATCCCTGCAAGGCCGGGAGCCAAGCTCCAGCACCCCGACAGGTGCATCAATAAAATGCTGCGGCAGATATTGGAGGCTGTCAAGTGAAGTCGCGGTTCCCCGAGGTGAGGGAACCATGAAGCGCAGGATCATTTCCTATGTCGGCTGCCAAGCGCTATCGCGATGGAGGTCGGATCCTTGATGCGCTCGATCAGCAAGTCGATGCGATCGCCACCCCAGAACAGCTCGCCATTGAATACCATGGTCGGGACGCCGAACACGCCGAGCGCCTCCGCTTCCTCGACGATCCGATCATGTTCCGCTCGCGCGGGCCCATGAACATATTCCTCGAACTCTTTTGCCGAGCCGCCGATCGTCGCGATCACGCCAGCGATATCAGATAGTTCGTCGATCTCCAGATCATGGTTCCAAAAGCGGCGAAAGACCATGTCGTGGTACGGCCGGAACAGGCCGTGGCGTTGGGCGAACAGCATGCCGGCGCTGGAATAGAAGGCGTCGTAGATCTGCCGCGGTCCCTTCATGGTCAGGCCCTGCGCGTTGGCGAAACGCCGCGCGTCCATGTAGGCGTAACGCACCTTGCGCCAGAAATGCGGGGTGCGCTCTTCCACCGTCCCCATGAATTCCGGGATCCGCAGCGTATAGGGCAGCCATTCCAACTCGACGCCATGCTGCTCTTCGAGCTCGAACAGGCGCTTGTTGGCGACGAAGGCGTAAGGGCTCTTGTAGTCGGTATAGATGCGTACGCGCGGCCTTTCCATCCTTAGCCCCTCCGTGATCATGGTGGCTCTCAGGCGTCTGCACGTTTGGTTTGTCGATACTGACTCAGGTCGGGATCATGAGTCATCCCCCAATAGTCGACGAAGCGCCAGGGCATGGCCGAGAACACGCGGCCCCGGCTGTTGCGATAATAGGTCGTCATGCCCGGATGGGTCCAGATCAACTGCTCATGTTCGGCATCGACCTTGCGGACATATTGATCATGGGCTTCCTGACTGACATCGATGGCGGCAATGCCTTTCTCGATCATCTCGACCAGACAAGCCGAGATGTAGCGGCTCTGGCATTCCGACTGGAAAATCACGCTGCCGCCATGCGCAGGTCCTGAGTTCGGGCCCAGCATCAGGAACAGGTTTGGGAAGTTTGGCACGGTCAAGCCGAGATAGGCCGTCGGGTTATCGTTGGCCCAGACATCCCTGAGATTGTTGCCGCCGCGCCCGGTGATGTTGAGCCGCGCCGCCATCTCCGAAACCCTGAAGCCGGTTGAGATGATGATGATGTCGTGCGCACGCTGCTTGCCGTCTGCCGTGACGATGCCATCGCGCGCAAAATGATCGATCGGGGCGGTGACCAGCTCGACATTCGGCTTGGTCAGCGTCTTGAACCAGTTGTTGTCGAGCAGGATGCGCTTGCCATAGGGCGGATAGGTCGGCACGCATTTTTCGATCAGGTCGGGGCGATCCTTGAGCTCGGACAGGATGAAATCCGTCAGCTCCTGCCGGTGCCGATCGTTGCCCTTGTTGACGGCGCGCGCCGGATGCGGCCAGTTCGGATCCTTGCGCAGGAATGGCAGCAGGCCGTCGCCATAGCGCCAGAACATGTTGAAGCGGTACCACTGCACATAGAAGGGCAAATGCGCGAGCAGCCATCGCGCGCCTTCGGTGATCGGGTCGGAGTAACCTTTGACCGGGCGTGCCCATTGTGCCGTGCGCTGATAGACCGTGACCGACGATACGCGATCGGCGATGGCGGGCACGAGCTGCATCGCGGTGGCGCCGGTGCCGATCACGGCGACGCGCTTGCCGTCGAGATTGATATCGTCGGACCACAGCGCCGAATGCACGGCGAGGCCCTGGAAACCTTGCTCGCCCTTGAAATGGGCCGGCGCGGGGTCGTTGAGCTGGCCGATCGCGCTGACGAGAGCGGTCGATTCAAAAGTTTCTTCTCCTTTCTCGGTCTTGAGGGTCGAGATCCAGCGCCGCTTGTTGTCGTCCCAGCGTGAGGCGATCAGCTCGGTGTTGAGACGGACATGGCGTCGGATGCCGTGTTCGCGCACCACCTTCAAGAGATAGTCGAGCAGTTCCTGGCGCGGCGCGAAATAACGCGTCCACTGGTTCCGCTCGCCGAACGAGAAGGAATAGGAGTGGTTCGGGGTATCGACGCCGCAGCCGGGATAGCGGTTGACATACCAGGTGCCGCCGATCTCGTCCTCTTTCTCGACGATGGTGTAGGGGATGTCGAGCCGGTCCAGCGCAACGCCCAGCGCAATCGCGCAGACGCCGGCGCCGACGATCAGGACGTGCTGTTCGGCGAGCTTCTCGTCCGATGGACGTTTGGTCCAGCGCGCATCGCGCGGGATGAAACCCATTTCCTCGCGCATCAGCGGCGCGTATTCCGGCGCGACGTTCTCGCCCAGCGTCGCGCTCATCATCTTCAGCATCAATTCGTTGCCGGGATCTGTGATAACAGGCTTGGGCTCGCCGTTCTCATAGAGCTTCAGGACCGCGGCGCGGATTTCGTCCTGAATTTCTTTCGGCACGCCGGCGTCCGGATCGGGGATCAGGCGCACGTCGCGCTTGGGCTTGTACGGTGGTTCCAGCCAGCGCTCATCGCCAGTCATGTGCACGAGCACCATCAACAGCACGCGGATGTCGCCTTCAGCGATCGCGGAAGCAAGGTCGAGTTTCTTGCGCGGCATTTCGATGTTCATGCTGTTGTCCTCACGCTTCCGGTGCTTCCGGCAATCCGCCATAGGCGGCCCATGTTGACCCCGCGATAAAGCCGGCATCGACAGGCAGGTTGATGCCAGTGACGCCGCTGCTCTTTGGTGAAAGCAGCCAGGCAATCGCCTGCGCCACCTCGAACGGCTCGACCAGCCGGTTCATGGCAGATGGCCGCGACAGCAGTTCCTTGTCGAGCGCGCCCGAGGCGATGCCGGCTTCCAGCATCGCCGTGCGGGTGAAACCCGGCGATACCGCGTTAACGCGCACGCCGACCCGGCCCCATTCGGCGGCAAGCGTCTGTGTGATCTGGATGACGCCGGCCTTCGCCGCGGTATAGGCGTGGATCGGGCCCGAGGTCATGCCGGCGACTGAGGCGACATTGACAATGGCGCCGTTCGCCGCGCGGCCATCCGCACGCCGACGCTGCGGGCGACCAGAAACGTGCCGCGCAGGTCGATGTTGACCTCGCGGTCCCATTGCTCCATCCGCACCCGCTCGATCCGATGCATCTTGCCGAACACGCCGGCGGCATTGACAAGGCCGGTGATCGGCCCATGCGCGGCCTCGATGTCGGCAACGCCGGCGGTGACGGCCGCTTCGCTCGCGACATCGAACGGGGCGGGCCAGAGGATCGCATCGGTCCCGACCAGCGGTTCCGGCGCGATGTCGACGATGACGACGCGCTGGCCCTGATCGGCAAGCAGCGTGGCGGTGGCGGCGCCAATGCCGCGGCTGCCGCCGGTGACGAGAACGAGGCCGTCAGCGCTCATGACCATTTTCCTGACTTGCTTTGTTGAACAGGCCGCGGGTCACAAGCTTCCGATAGGCCGAGATCACGTGATCAGGGGGAGCAGTGACCTTGCCATCGACGTAGGAATAGCGGCGGCTGAGATAGCCGCGCGCGCCCATCAGCATCTGCACGATGGCCTCAAACTCCTCGTCGCTGAAATCGATGATCTCACCGGCCTGCCGAGCGCGGCGCAGGATGCGCACATAGGCAGTCGAGATATTGTCGAAATGCTTCTGGTAGCCGATCGGCGCAAAGAACTCGGCCTCGTTGAGGATGCGCAGGAACTCCGGCACTTCGAGGATGAAATCGAAGAAGGCGGAAAAGCGCTCGATCTCCTGCCGCGCCGTATGCGGGGTGCCGGTGCGCGCGTGAATGAAGCGCACCATGTCCAGTCCGATCTTCGGCAGGAGCTGCTCGAGCAGTTCCTGGCGATTCTCGAAATGATTGTAGAAGGTGCCTTGCGCGACGCCGGCTTCCTCGGTGATGCGGGCAACGGAGGCTTCGGCGTAGCCATATTTGCCGACCACCTTGGTCGCGGCGTCGAAGATCTTTTGCTTGGTCCAGGCGTTGCGCTCGACCCGGTTCAGCTTGGGGATCTTGATGGGCGCAGCGTGCGGTGCTTGGGTCATGTAGCGGTCTCCAGTTCGGCGCGCAGCACGCGCTTGAGCACCTTGCCGGAAGGGTTGCGCGGCAGGCTGTCGCGGATGATCAGTTGTTTCGGCAGTTTGAAGCTGGCGAGCCGGGTGCGGCAGTAATCGGTGAGGGCGGGCAGATCGAGCGCAGCGCCTTCCGCCAGCACGACGATTGCGACCGGCTTCTCGCCCCAGCGCTCATCGCGCGCGCCGATGACGGCCACCTCGCGAACCTCAGGCATTTCATAGATGACGCGCTCGACCTCGGAGGAGGCGATGTTCTCGCCGCCGGAAATGATCAGGTCCTTCTTGCGGTCAGTGAGATAGAGGAAGCCCTCCTCGTCGAGATAGCCGACATCGCCGGTGCGGAACCAGTCGCCGAAGAAGGCGGCTGCGGTCTTCTCCGGATCCCGCCAATATCCTTTCGTGACCTTCGGTCCGCGCAGGCAGATCTCGCCGTTCTCGCCGGCGGGGAGAGGATTGCCCTGGTCATCACGGATCTCGACCTCGACATGGGCGATGGCGCGTCCGGTCGAGCCGATCTTCTCGATCTCGCGGCCCGGCTCCATGAAGGTGTCACCGCCGACGCTCTCGGTCAGACCATAGGCGTCGATGTAGCGGGCATTCTTGAAACAGTCGGAGAAAGCGCGGATGCGCAGCTCCGGCGTTTTCTCGCCGCCGCCGATCGCCCATGCGAGACTTGAGACATCGTAACGGTCACGGGTGGGGCAAGTGAGGATCGCGGTCGTCATCACGGGGGCGAGCCACGCCGCGTTCAGCTTCTCCGCTGCGATCGCAGCGAGCGCCTGTTCGGGCTTGAAGTCGCGATGGACCGAGAGCATGCCGCCGTGCCACAGCACACCGATTCCAGGCAGATCGAGGGCGCCGACGTGATAGAGCGGGCCGACGACAAGCAGGCGCGTATCCGCATTGAGGCCGAGCACCAGCGTCTGGTCGGCCGACTTCCAGTACATGTTCTCGTAACTGAGCATCACGCCCTTGGGGCGGTCGGTCGTGCCTGACGTGTACATCAGCCGCATCAGGTCCTGTGGTCGGCGGACATGCATAGGCGCGGGCGCGATGTCGCCGGCGAACTGCGTGGCAGTCGATTGCGCGGCTTCATCCAGCAATACGATTGGCGCATGGCCCGCCGCGGTTGCGGCAAGCTCTTGATCCGCGATCAGGATGCGCGCGCCGGCATTGCCGACGATGTAGCCGACCTCATCGGCGGAGAGGCGATAGTTGATCGGTAGGAACACCGCGCCGATATGGCTGGTGGCAAACACCAGTTCGAGAAAGGCGGCGCTGTTCTTCATCAGCACTGCGACGACGTCGTCGGGACCGATGCCGCGGGAGGCGAGCCAGCCGGCCACCCGGCGGATGCGCTCGTCGAAGTTGCCGTAGGAAATGTCCACGCCGCGATATTTCAGCGCACACCGATGCGGCGTCCGCTTGGCATGAAAGGCGATGAAGCTCGAAAGGTTGATCATCTGCCGCTCAAAGGGCCGTTTCGGCCTCGTTTCCTTCCCCGATGAACTATGACTCGTAATTCATCTTTGGCTTGACGTCACCCCCCTTGCTCTGAAATCCTTGTGTCCACGGAGACGAGATGATCTCCGGCAAGGGAATAGGGAACGACAACCCGACTGGGAGGGGAGAATGAAGAGAACCCGTCAACCGGGCGTCAGCCGCCGTGCGACTCTGGCGCTGATGGGCGCCGGTGCGGTGACGATCGCTGCGCCATGGGTGGCGCGCGCGCAGGCCAAGACCATCAAGATCGGCATGCCGACGATTTTGTCGGGTCGCGTCGCGCAGCTCGGCACGTCCTCGCGCAATGCCGTGCTGCTGGAGGTCGAGAAGGTCAACGCCGCGGGCGGCCTGGCTGGCCGGCAGATCGAGATGGTGATCCGCGACTCCAAGGGCCAGCCGCAGGAAGCAGCCCGCGTCGCGCGCGAGCTCGTCAACACCGACGGCTGCGAGATGCTGTTCGACGGCGAGGCTTCGTCCGGATCGTTCGCAGTTCACGAAGTGGCACGCGACCTCGGTGTGCTCTGCATCCATACCTGCTCGGAAGCCTCGTCGCTGACGGCCGATCCGAAGCAGCACATTCCCAACGCGTTCCGCTGCGTCCGTCAAGGCATCCACGATTCCATCGTCGGTGGCAGCTATGCGGCGGCGATCGCCAAAGCCAAGGGCCTGAAGAAATGGGCGACCTGCTCGCCGGACTATGCCTATGGCCGCGATACCACCGGCGAATTCGCGCTCTATCTCAAGCGCTTTGCGCCCGATGTCGAGATCATCAGCGAGTCCTGGCCAAAGCTGTTCCAGCCTGACTACACCGAAGTGGTGACGAAGATCCTGCAGGCCAAGCCGCAGGCGCTGTATACGTGCCTGTGGGGCGGCGATCTGACGTCCTACATCGACCAGGCCAACATCTACGCGCTGTTCACGCAGATGGAAGTGTTCGCCGTCAACATGGCCGACTACACGGCGCTCACGGTGGTGAAGAACCTGCCGAAGGGCATTCACTCCGGCAACCGCTACATCAAGACATTCCCGAAGACGCCGGAGAATGCCGCGTGGGGCGACGCCTACCGGGCGAAGTACAACGAGTACCCGACCAACTGGTCGTGGCAGAATGCGACTGCGGTGATGCTGCTCACCGAGGCGGTGAAAAAAGCCAACTCCACTGACGGCAAGAAGGTCGCGGAAGCGCTGCGCGGGTTGACGATCAAATGCCCGTTCGGCGCCGACGGCACCGTGACGATGCGCGCGGAGGACAACACCCTGGTCGGCTACGCCATCGGCTGGGGCACCACGATCCCGCAGGAACCTTATGTGCCGGAGGTGAAGGCCGGCGATTGGAAGACCATCTTCGAGCTCGAAGCCGAGTGGAAGAAGAGCAAGGGCTACACCTGACCGGCCTGTGAGTGGAGGCGGGCGGGCCGCTTCCACATACGTCACGTTTGGCGAGTTGCGCGCCGACGGTTTCGGCGCGCTGAGATGGAAATACTGCATTGGATATAGACGCGCTCGCTGGCTGCCTCGCCAGTCCGGCCTGCCTGGTGACGCAAACCACCAGCGGCCTCATTATCGGTATGCTGCTGTTTCTCGTCGCCGTCGGGCTGACGCTGATCTTCGGCGTGCTCAAGGTGGTCAATTTCAGCCACGGCGCCTTCTATATGTTCGGCGCCTATTTCGCGATGACGGCCTACCAGCTCACGGACAGCTTTGCGCTCGCGATGCTGTGCGGCGCGGCGGGCACGGCGCTCCTGGGCCTGATCTTCGAGCGCGTGTTCATGAGCCGCGTCTATGGCGCCGACGTGCTGATGCAATTGCTGGTCTGCTACGCCTTCGTGCTGATCTTCGACGACGTCGTGCGCATGATCTGGGGACCTGAATTCAAGTCGATGGGCATGCCATCGGCGTTCCAGGTACCACCGCTGTTCATCGCCGGCGGCGTCGTGCCGCCCTATTACCTGCTGCTGATCGGGGTCGCATTGGCCGCCGCCTTGGTGCTTGGCCTTGGGCTTGCCCGCACCCGGATCGGCAAGGTGATCCGCGCGGCCGCCCACAATCCGGGCATGGTGTCGGCGCTCGGCATCAATACCGGGCTGCTCTATGGCGGCGTGTTCGCGCTCGGCGGCATGCTCGCTGGGCTTGGCGGCGCACTGGCGGCGCCCGTGCGCTCGCTGACGCCGGGAATGGGATTTTCGGTGCTGATCGAATCCTTCATCGTTACCGTGATCGGCGGCATGGGCTCGATCCTGGGCGCGTTGATCGGAGCTCTGCTCATCGGCCTGATCCGCTCGTTCGGCTCGCTCGGCTTTCCCCTGTTCACCGAAGGCCTGATGTACCTGTTCATGGTGATCGTCCTGGTGTCACGGCCGACCGGCCTGTTCGGCAAGGAGGTCGCATGACCGAGCTGCAGGCTGATCGCGCGTCGGAGACCTTGACTACGCCGCGCATCGAAACGCGCTCGTTCCGCTCGCGTTATCGCGACATTCTGATTGCGCTGGTCGCCTTTGCGGTGCTGGCGGCGCTGCCATTCTTCTTCGGCAGCAAGGCGCTGCTCGATTTCGTGATCCGCTGTTCAGCGTTCGGCCTGTTCGCGACGTCGCTCAATCTGCTCGTCGGCTATACCGGCATGATCTCGTTCGGGCACGGCATGTTCTTCGGTCTCGGCGCCTATGGCTTCGGCCTGCTGATGCAGCGCACCGGCGTGCCGATACCGGTGGCTTTTGTGGCGACGCTCGCGATCACCGCCGTTTTCGCTGCGATCATCGGTGCGATCTGCGTGCGGCTGAAGGAGATCTACTTCGCGTTCGTCACGCTGGCATTCCAGATGCTGATCCACTCGACGATCCTGACCTGGGCGTCGCTGACCGGCGGCGACCAGGGCTTGCGCGGCGGCATCCCACGGCCGGTTTTTTTCGGCATCGATCTTGCCAATCATGTGCATCTCTACATCACAAGCTGCGCGCTGCTGGTGCTCGGCCTGCTTCTGATGCGCCAGATCGCGCAATCGCCCTTCGGCTATACGCTGCGCATGATCCGCGACAATGCGCGGCGCGCCAGCTTCATCGGCATCGATGTCTGGCGCGCCAAGCTGACCATCTTCGTGCTGGCGGCGCTGTTTGCGTCCACCGGCGGCATGGTGATGGCGCTGTTCGTCTCCGGCGCCTATCCCGAATTCGCCTACTGGACGATTTCGGGCGAGGGCATCTTCATCAACATGCTCGGCGGCGTCACCACGTTCCTGGGGCCGATGGTCGGCACGGTGCTGCTGCTGATCCTCAACGATACCGTCACCCGCTACACGGAATATCATGGCATCGTGCTCGGCGTCGTGATCCTGTTCTTCGCCATCGGCCTGCGCAAGGGCCTGATGGATTATGTGCTCGAGTGGTATGCGCAGCGGCGCGACGGGCCAGGGGAGCGCGGCTAGGCATGCTTGATATTCGCGAGCTCTCAAAGTCGTTCGGCGGGGTGAAAGCGACGGACAACGTTTCGCTCGACTTTGCCGATGGCTCGCTGACGGCCGTGATCGGTCCGAACGGTGCCGGCAAGAGCACCTTCTTCAATCTGATCACCGGCGCGCTCAGACCGGATTCCGGCGAGGTAATGCTCGACGGCGTCGATCTCGCCGGCAAGTCGCCGCCCGAGATCGTGCGGCACGGCATCGGACGGGCGTTCCAGGTCGCCAGCATCTTTCCTTCGCTCACCGTGCAGGAGACCATGCTCGCTGCGGTCTGCGCGGATCAGCGCCGCTCGACCGTGCTGCACCGGCGTTTCCCGCTCGTCGAGACGCGGGACCGCGCGGAGCACGCGATGGAATTGCTCGGCCTTGCCAACAAGCGCCACCGTACCGCCGCGACACTGTCGCATGGCGATCAGAAGCTGCTCGATATCGCGCTGGCGTTGGTGCTCGACCCAAAGGTGCTGCTGCTGGACGAGCCGACCGCCGGCATGGGCACCGAAGAGCGCTGGCGGATGATCGACAAGGTCCGGGAGCTCTGGGAGACGCAGAAGATCACGGTCGTCTTCATCGAGCACGACATGGACATCGTGTTCAAGATCGCGCCCAGGATCGTCGTGCTCTGCTACGGCCGCATCCTTGCGACTGGCACACCTGATGCCATCAGGCGCAACGACGCGGTGATCGAGGCTTATCTCGGCACCGAGGACCATGCCGAGGCCGTGACATGAGCGCTTTGCCAGTCGTGCAGGTCGAGGACCTCGACGTCTACTACGGCACGAGCCAGATCCTGTTTGGCGTCGGCCTCTCCGTGCGGCAGGGTGAGACCATGGCGCTGCTCGGGCGCAACGGCGCCGGCAAGTCCACTACCATGAAGGCGATCATGGGGCTCGCGCCGGCGCGTCGCGGCAAGGTGACCCTGAACGGCAGGACCGTTTCCGGGATGCGGCCGCATCGCATCGCCCGCGCCGGATTGGGTTTTGTCCCGGAGGACCGCCAGATCTTCCCGGAGCATACGGTCGAAGACAATCTCGTCATCGGCCAGAAGAAGGGGCCAAATGGCGAGGACGAATGGTCGATTCGGCGCATCTATGACGTTTTCCCGCTGCTCGAGCCATTGCGCTACCGGATCGCGGGACGGCTGTCCGGCGGCGAGCAGCAGATGCTGGCCATCGCGCGGACGCTGATGGGCAACCCAGCGCTGCTGCTCTTGGACGAGCCGAGCGAGGGATTGGCGCCGATCATCGTGCAACGAATCGGCGAACTGTTGCGGCAGCTTCGCGCAACCGGCGCCACGGTGTTGATCGCCGAGCAAAACATGCATTTTTGCCTTGGCCTTGCAAGCCACGCGACGGTTATCGACAAGGGCCAAATCGTCTACACATCTCCAATCGAAGAGCTGAAGGCCAACGACAACATTCGGCAGCGCTATCTGGCGCTGTAGCCTTCGGCCTCCATGGGGAGGATGAATGGCGGTTGAAAGCAGGCTGGCGCCGACGCACGAGGCGCCCTATCGCGGCCTTCGGGTGCTCGATTTCGGACAGGGCATTGCGTCGCCCTATTGCGCGATGCTGCTTGGGGTCTATGGCGCCGACGTCATCAAGGTCGAGCCGCCGGAGGGTGACTGGTCGCGCTATCTCGGGACGACCTATGGCAACCATACCACGCTGTCCGCCGTCTACAACCGCGGCAAGCGCAGCCTGTGCCTCGACCTGAAGCAGAAGGATGGGATCGCGATTGCTCAGAAGCTGGCAAGGGACGCCGACGTCCTGATCGAAGGCTTTAGGCCCGGCGTGGCCGCGCGGCTTGGGCTCGGGTATGAATTGCTGTCACGCGACAATCCCGGCCTGGTCTATCTCTCGGTCAGCGGCTTCGGGCAAAGTGGGCCTTACGCGAAGCGTCCCGGATCGGATTCCGTGGCGCAGGCATTTTCGGGTCTGGTCTCGGTCAATGTCGGCGCTGACGGCACACCGCACCGGGTCGGCACGACGATCTCCGACGTCGTCACCGGCGTCTACGCCTTCCAGGCCATCGCCATCACGCTGTTCGCGCGGGCGACCGTGGGCACGGGGCGCTGGATCGACGTCAATCTCTGCCAGTCGACGGCGGCGCTGCTGGGGCACAAGGTTGCTGAGTTCATTCTGGAAGGCGGTGCACCGCGCGCGCTCAACGTGCCGGCTGGCACCTACCAGGCCAAGGACGGCTGGATGATGGTGACGCTGGTGAACGAAGCGCAGTACAGGCGGCTCTGCACGGCGATCGGGCGCGAAGATCTCGCCACTGATCCGCGTTTTGCCGATTTCGCTCGGCGTGCGGATTCGGCTGATACGCTGATCCCGCAGCTACGGGAAGTCTTCCTGACCCAAACGGCCGAGGCGTGGCTGACGCGGCTGCATGCGGCCGATATCATCGCGGAGCGCATCCACAATCCCGGCGAATGGCTGAGGAATGCTCACGTCGAGGCAACCAAGGCCGCGGTCTGCCAGGATACGCCCGGCGTCGGCCCGGTTTACACGCCGCGGACGCCGGGAATCGCAAGTCGTTCAGAGGACGATCTGCGTCCCGCGCCGGATATCGGACAGGACAGCGTCGTGGTTCTGACAGAGGCTGGCTTCGACGGTGCCGCTATCGATGCGTTGATCGCGGCCGGTGCCGTGCGTCAGTCGCGGCCAAATGGAGGTGGTGCATCATGAGCCACAAACTCGTCCACTACTCGGTTGCCGACGGTATCGCCGAGATCATGCTGGATCGCCCGCCGGTCAACGCGCTGAGCCTGTCCTTGATCGATGCGCTGCTGGCTGCATTGCAGGCGGCCAAGGACGATGCGGCCGTGCGCGCCGTGATCATCGGGAGTGCCCACAAGGTGTTTTGTGCCGGGCTCGATCTCGACATCGTGCGCGGCAAGCCGGCGATCGAGATCAAGGGCTTTCTCGAACGGCTCTACTTCGCCCTCAACGATGTCCAGTACCGAATGGGCAAGGCGACGATTGCAGCGATCGATGGTGCCGCGCGGGCTGGCGGCATGACCATTGCCATATCCTGCGACATGATCATTGCCGGCGACGCCTCGACCTTCGGCTATCCGGAGATCGATGTCGGGCTGATACCGGCGCTTCACTTCGTGCATTTGCCGCGGTTGGTGGGAAAGCACCAGGCCTTCGGGCCGTTGTTTCTCGGCGAACCGTTCGATGCGGCAACCGCGTTTCGCATGGGCCTTTTGAGCGAAGTCGTGACGAAGGGGACCGCGCTCGATCGCGCCCGCGAGGTCGCCCGAACGCTCGCCGCCAAGTCGCCGATCGTGATGAAGATCGGCCGCGATGCCTTCATGCGCGCAGTGGATGCGGACTACCGCCGCGCGATCGAGAACGCGGCCGAGAGTTTTGCGCTTGTCGCGACGACGGAAGATTGTCAGGAAGGGTTGAACGCGTTCGTCGAGAAGCGGACGCCAAACTATCGGGGACGCTGATGGCAGGACTATATTTCGAGGAGTTCGAGGTCGGGCGGGAATTCCATCATGAATTCAGCCGCACCGTGACCGAGATGGACAATACGATGTTCAGTCTGTTGACCATGAACCCGCAGCCGTTGCATCTCGATGCCCATTTCGCCGAGAAGACCGAATATGGCCAGCGGCTGTTCAACAGCCTCTATACGCTCGGCATCATGATCGGCATGAGCGTCTATGATACGACGCTCGGCACCACCGTCGGCAATCTGGGCATGACGGACGTGAAGTTTCCGAAGCCGGTGTTTCATGGCGATACGCTGCGGGCGCACACCAAGATCGTCTCGAAGCGCCCGAGCAAGTCGCGGCCGACCCAGGGGCTCGTGGAATTCGAGCACACAATGACCAACCAGCGCGGCGAGGTGGTGGCGAGTTGCCGCCGTACCGGGCTGATGCTCTGCAAACCGAAGGCGTGAGGCGATGCGTTCGTTCCTGTTTGTTCCCGGCGACAGCGTCCGGAAATTCGAAAGCGCGAAGAAGACGGCCGCGGATGCCCTGATCCTCGATCTCGAGGATTCCATTGCGCCGGAGCAGAAAGAGGCGGCGCGCGGCATCACGCGCGAGATGCTGAATTCGCGCAATCCGGATCAGAAGATGTATGTCCGCGTCAACGCGCTCGACACCGACATGACGCTGGGCGATCTCGCAGCCGTCATGCTGGGGAAGCCAGACGGCATCGTCCTGCCGAAATGTGCAGGGGCCGCCGACGTCAACAAGCTCGCGCTTTACCTCGATGCGTTCGAGGCGGCATCCGGCATTGCCCAGGGCACGACACGCATCGTGACGGTTGCGACCGAGACGGCGCGGGCGGTGCTGAAACTGCTCGACTTCGAGAATATGAGCCCGCGGCTATGGGGTATGATGTGGGGCGCCGAAGACCTCGCCGCCTCGCTCGGGGCCTCGCGCAACCGCACCGGTAGTCGTTTTCACAGCCCGTTCTGGCTGGCGCGCGATCTCTGCCTGATCAGCGCGGCTGCCGCCGGCGTCGTCGCCATCGATACGATCGCGACCGACATCAACAATCTGGATGCGCTCCGGGAGGAATGCATCACGGCGCGGCAGGATGGTTTCCTGGCAAAGGCGGTGATCCATCCAAAGCATGTCGACGTCGTCAATGCTGCCTTCATGCCGACGGACGAGGAGATCGCGTGGTCGGAGCGCGTCGTCGCTGCGTTCGCGGGAAATCCGTCCGGTGTGGTGAAGATGGATGGCAAGATGGTAGACAAGCCGCATCTGCGCGCCGCGGAGAAGATTCTGGCGCTGCGGCGGGGGTAGCGTAGGGTGGGCAAAGCGAAGCGTGCCCACCTTTCTGGCATCGACCGTAAGTGGTGGGCACGCCTCGCTTTACCCACCCTGCGACAGCGAATTGACTTTGCCGGGTGATCGGCTGCAAATGCGCCGATGTAATACTGTCTGAGGAACACACCATGGTTGACGCGCTGATCATCGATGCATGCAGGACGCCGCGAGGCATTGGCAAGGCGGGCAAGGGCGCGCTGTCAGGCATCCATCCGCAGCAGCTCGGAGCCACCGTGCTGCGCGCGCTGGCCGATCGCACCGGCATCGATACCGCTGATATCGACGACATCATCTGGGGCACCAGTTCCCAGCGCGGCGCGCAGAGTGGCGATCTCGGCCGCATGTCGGCGCTCGATGCCGGTTATGACGTGAAGGCGAGCGGCGTCACGCTCGATCGCTTTTGCGGTTCCGGCATCACCAGCGTCAACATGGCAGCTGCTTCGATCATGTCCGGCTCCGAGGATCTCGTGATCGCCGGTGGCACCGAGGTGATGTCGATGGAGGGACGACGCGGCGAGGGGCCGTTCATGATGGACGCCGGCAATCTCCGTCTGCGCGCAAGGCATCCACAATCGCACCAGGGCGTCTGCGCCGACGCCGTGGCGACGCTCGAGGACATCAGGCGGCAGGACGTCGATGCGCTCGGACTGGAAAGCCAGAAGCGGGCAGCGGCCGCGATCAAGGGCGGCCATTTCGACAAGAGCCTGGTTCCTGTCTATCGCGAGGATGGCGCGCTCGCGCTCGACAAGGAGGAGTATCCACGGCCGCAGACGACGCTCGAAGGGCTCGCGGCGCTGAAACCTGCCTTCCCGGCGGTCGCCGACTACGCGCTCGACGACAAGGGGACGACCTATCGCAAGCTGATCCTGGAAAAATATCCCGATCTCGATATCGATTTTGTCCATCACGCGGGAAATTCGTCCGGCGTGGTCGATGGCTCTGCCGCGATCCTGCTGGCTTCGCCCGACTACGCCAGGAAGCACGGCTTGAAGCCCCGGGCGCGCGTGGTTGCGATGGCCAATATGGGAGATTCGCCGACCCTGATGCTGAACGCGCCAGTGCCGGCGGCGCGCAAGGTGCTGGCCAAGGCCGGGCTGACGCTTGACGATATCGACCTGTTCGAGATCAACGAAGCGTTTGCCGTGGTCGCGGAGAAGTTTATCCGCGATCTCAAGCTGGATCGCGAGAAGGTCAACGTCAATGGCGGCGCCATCGCGCTCGGTCATCCCATCGGCGCCACCGGCTCGATCCTGATCGGCACGGTGCTGGATGAATTGGAGCGGCGTGACCTCAAGCGTGGTCTGGTGACGATGTGTGCCGCCGGCGGCATGGCGCCTGCGATCATCATCGAGCGGATGTGAGGTTCAAGCGGCGGGAAACCTAAGCTCGAAGGTCACGCCTTCACTGGTCGGCAGCAGTCGGATCGAGCCGCCGTGACTTGTCATCACCGCGCGCACGATCGCAAGCCCCATCCCCGTGCCGCCGGCATCGCGGCGGGTGGTGAAGAAGGCGTCGAAGATCCGTTCGCGGTTGGCTTCCGAGATCGGATCACCATCATTGCCCACGACCAGCCTGACGGCCGTATGCTCGTCCACGGCGTCGAGCCGTATATTCCTGGCGTTGTGCCGCACGGCGTTGTCGGCAAGGTGTGAGAGGACGATCAGCGCCTTTTCACCGGACATCCCGATCGGCCGGTCGAGACTGCCGGCCGCCGTGACAACGCAAGCCGGGAACCGGCCCTTGAGATCGCTGATCACGGACGCGAGTTCGGTGCGCTCGTTCTGCGGCACGGTTTCGGCGCGCGCCAGTTCGCGCAAGCGCTGGGCCATCGCTTCGAGGCGCTCCGTATCGCCGAGAATGTTCGACACGAAGCTCTTCTGCTCGGAACGGGTCAGGCCGTCCGATTTGTCGTCCAGAGAATCCAAGAGCAGTTCCGCCGCGCCCTTGATCGAGGTGAGCGGCGACTTCAACTCATGCGTGAGGTGCGCCGAGAACGTTGCGATGTAGTCCGAACGCCGCGCCAACTGTTCGGCCATGCCGAAGAAGCTATGCGAGAGCTGTGCGAATTCGCGCGTGCCGTAGTGCCGCAACGGGCGGAATGCGCTGCGATCGCCTTTGCCGATGCGCGCGGCGCGGCCGATCAGTTCGTGCATGGGCTGGGTGATGGTGCGGGAGAAAAACAGCCCGATCGCCATTGTCGCTAGGATTACGGCGAGGGCGGCAAGCAGGAACTTGACGCGTTCCTGATAGAGATGGTCGAAAATGTTGCTGGGCGTCCGGGTCGTATAGATCACACCGGCCACGCGGTTGTTGACGATCACCGGCATCGCGGAAAACACGTGCACGCCGACGCCGCGGCTGATGGAATAGATCGGCGGCGGGGGCTTGTCCGGCACGGGGATTCGCAGCGCGGCGCGATATTCGCCATGGAGCGCCGCGGCGATTTCCTCGATATGGGCGAGCGATTGTCCGACTTCCTGACGTCCCGCGATCACGACGCCCTGCGGATCGAGGATCCTGAATCCGGCAAGCGTTACCTTCTGCGTCTCGCGGATGATCGGTGTGCAAATCTCGAAATGGTCGTCTGCACGACTTCAGGAGTTTTGTGCAGTTTCCGTGCAGACGTGGTTAAGTGCTCGCGCGGCATGTGTGCATTTGATAGGGGCGGGGTCTGTTGTTTTACACGCGGCGTCGCCAACCATGAAATTTCGAAATCGTGTCGTTATCATCGGGCTCTGGTTCGCCGGGTTGGTGCTCGCCCTTGTCGCCGCTAACAAGAACGAGCCCTATCTCGCCGTGCTGCGCGGAACGGGAAACATCGTGCTCGTGGTCACGAGCGGTGTGGTGGTCGTTGTCCTGCTGCTTCGCGGCTCCTGGCGGCAAGGGTTTTCGCGAAGATTGCTGGTCCTGTTCTGGTGCCTGCCGCCGCTTCTGATGCTGGGCGCGCATCTTACGTTCGAGCTGCGCAAGCGCGAGGTGTTGCAGGTCGATACTGTGCAGGTGCGCAGCCTTGGGCCGCACTTCATGGTCGGCTATTCGTCGGTCTCAGCGGTGACAGTGCTGGCGGAGAAGGGGTTGATCGGCGGCATCTATGTCAGCAAGCACAATCTGCGGCGAAAGTCGGCGGAGGCGTTGAAAGCCGAGATCGCAGCCCTTCAGGACAAGCGGCGCGCTGCAGGGCTGCCGCCCTTGATCGTCGCGGCCGACCAGGAAGGCGGCATCGTTTCGCATCTGTCGCCGCCACTGACAAAACTGCCGGCGCTGGCCACATTGGCGGAAATGACGCCGGACCTACGGAAGGCGAAGGCCGAAGAATTCGGCCGCATTCACGGACAGGAATTGGCGGCGCTCGGGGTCAATCTCAACTTTGCCCCAGTGCTCGACCTGCGGCCGGAGGCCGGACGCAATCGATTTGATTTCAATACGCTGATCGGCCGTCGGGCGATCTCAGCCGATCCCGCCATCGTCGGCGAGATCGCGCAGGCTTATGTTCACGGCCTCGAAGCGTTCGGCGTTGGCGCGACCGTCAAGCATTTTCCCGACTTGGGCCGCGTGCGTGCCGATACCCTTCACTTCAGCGCGGAGCTCAGCACATCGGCGGATGAATTGGAAGCGTCCGACTGGCGTCCGTTCCGGGATGTGCTGGCGAACTCAAAGGCACAGCTCATGGTCGGCCATGTGACGCTCACCGCGATCGATCCGGATCATGCGGCCTCGCACTCAAAGCGCGTCGTCGACGGGATCATTCGAAACAAATGGAATTATCAGGGCATCGTGATGACGGATGACCTGGTGATGGGAGCGATCTACCAGCACAGTGTCTGCGATGCCGTCGTCGAGGCGCTGAATGCCGGCGTCGACATGCTCCTGGTCGCATTCGACGGCGCGCAGTTCTATCGCATCTTTGCCTGCGCGCTGGACGCGTCCAGACAGGGAAAGCTGGACCCGGCCATGCTGCGCCAAAGCGAGGCGCGCTTGAGACGCGCATTTCCGGGAGATTGAGGACGCCCGTGGGGCGGCTGGCGACGCGGATGCTCGGAACAAGCCCAGATGCTGCGAGAGCAAACTGCGCCGCCTTTTTTCAAAAATGAACGATCGAGCCCGCTGATCGCCGCGAGGCGGTTGAAATTTGATCGGACAATCCCGCAATGAACCTCTAAAGTCAGTGTATGAGTCTTCCCGTCGGGACCCGGCGCCGTTGCCTTGATTCCGACCAAGCCGATCTCGTCCGCCGAAGTGTCGTTCCAACACCCCGCTGTAGCAACAACACGGTCACGGCTTCGCGATGAACATCTTCGATCCGCAAGGTCCGATCGCCGCTGCGCAGAAGACAATTCTGATCGACTCGGTCGGGATCATGCTGGCGATCGTCCTGCCGACGATCGCGGCAATCTTTGCCTTTGCATTCTGGTTTCGCGAGTCCAATCCACGGGCGACCTATCAACCTCATTGGGCTTATTCCGGCCGCCTCGAGCTCGTGGTGTGGTCAATACCGACGCTGACGATCATCCTGCTTGGCGGGGTGGCGTGGATTGGATCGCATCAGCTCGATCCCGCCCGGCCCATCGATGGGACCGGCGCGCCGGTCCGCATCCAGGTCGTGTCGCTCGATTGGAAGTGGCTCTTCATCTATCCGGACCAGGGGATCGCAACGGTCAACACGCTGACGGTACCGGTCGGCTCTCCCCTTGATCTTGAGTTGACCTCCGGCAGCGTGATGAACGCGTTCTTCATCCCGCAGCTTGGCAGCATGATCTATACGATGAACGGGATGGTGACGCGGTTGAAGCTGCGCGCCGACAATCAGGGTACCCTTCAGGGCCTGTCGTCTCATTTCAGCGGGGATGGCTTTCCCAATATGATGTTCGACGTTCAGGTCGTACCGCAACTCGAGTTTCCTGATTGGGTGGCACGCACCGCCCAGACCAATCGTGTCTTGAATGCGGAGAGCTATGGAAAGCTCGCCCAGCAGTCAGTCGAGACCGTGACATCGACCTATCGGCTCGAGGATCCGCGGCTGTTCAACGCCATCGTGACCCAGGAGATACCCCCGGGGCCGGGACCGAAGCTGACGTCAGAAAGCGCGCAGTCGCATATCGGAGGCCAAGATGTTCGGTAAGCTGAACTGGTCCGCGATTCCGATCGATCAGCCGATTCCGATGATCGCCTCGGGCGTGGTCGCACTCGTGATCCTCGGAGTCCTCGCCTGGGTCGTCCTTGCCGGCCACCTGCCATATCTCTGGCGCGAATGGATCACCAGCGTCGATCACAAGCGGATCGGTGTGATGTATACCTTGCTCGCCATGGTCATGCTGCTGCGCGGCTTCTCCGACGCTATCATGATGCGATCGCAGCAGGCAGTTGCCTTCCAGTCGCAAGGCTATCTGCCGCCGGAGCACTACAACCAGATATTCTCCGCGCACGGCACCATCATGATCTTCTTCGTGGCGATGCCGTTCGTGATCGGGCTGATGAATCTGGTGGTGCCGCTGCAGCTCGGCGTGCGGGACGTGGCGTTTCCGACCTTGAATTCCGTCGGCTTCTGGCTCACCGCAACAGGCGCGCTGCTGGTCAACATCTCGCTGGTGGTGGGCGAGTTCGCGCGCACCGGATGGCTGCCTTATCCGCCGCTGTCGGGACTCACTTATTCGCCGGGTGTCGGCGTCGACTATTATCTCTGGGCGCTTCAGATCTCCGGCGTCGGCACGCTGGTTGCCGGCATCAATCTCGTTACCACGGTGCTGAAGCTGCGCACCAGGGGCATGACCTATCTGCGGATGCCAATGTTCTGCTGGACCACGCTCGCCTCGAGTTTGTTGATCGTGGCGGCGTTTCCGATCCTGACAGCAACGCTGGCGATGCTGATTCTCGACCGTTATTTCGGCTTCCATTTCTTCACCAATGAGGCCGGCGGCAACGTGATGATGTTCATGAACCTGATCTGGGCGTGGGGTCACCCCGAGGTCTACATCCTTGTACTGCCCGCGTTCGGAATCTTCTCCGAGGTGGTCTCGACGTTTTCGGGCAAGCCGCTGTTCGGCTATCGGTCCATGGTGCTCGCAACCATGGCGATCTGCGTCATCTCCTTCATGGTGTGGCTGCACCATTTCTTCACCATGGGTGCCGGTCCCTATGTCAATGCGATCTTCGGGATCGCCAGTATGATCATCGCGGTGCCGACCGGCGTGAAGATCTACAACTGGCTGTTCACGATGTATGGTGGACGGGTGCGGTTCGACACGCCGATGCTGTGGGCGATCGGCTTCATGGTGACGTTCATCCTCGGTGGCCTCACCGGCGTGCTGGTCGCCGTGCCGCCGGCCGATTTCCTGCTTCACAACAGCCTGTTCCTGGTCGCTCACTTTCACAATGTGATCATCGGCGGCGTGCTGTTCGGCGCTTTCGCGGGCTATGCCTACTGGTTTCCAAAGGCGTTCGGCTTCCGCCTGCATGAGGGGCTCGGCAAGGCGGCGTTCTGGTGCTGGCTGATCGGGTTTTACGTCGCGTTCATGCCGCTCTATGCGCTCGGCTTTCTCGGCATGACGCGGCGAATGCAGCACTACGACGTCGCGGAATGGCGGCCGTGGCTCCTGGTCGCGGCCGCCGGCGCCGTCATTATCCTGATCGGAATCATCTTCCAGATCATGCAGCTCACCGTCAGCATTCGTCATCGCGAAGAGCTGCGTGACCGCACCGGCGATCCCTGGGATGGGCGATCGCTGGAATGGGCAACAGCCTCGCCGCCGCCGGCATTCAATTTCGCAATTTCACCTGATGTGACCGGCGAAGATGCCTACTGGTCATTGAAGGCGCATGCCAAGCAGCAGGGCCTCGAGAAGCGCGAGCTCGACTACAAGGACATCGAGATGCCGCGCAATTCCCCGACCGGCTTCGTGTGCGCCTTCTTCGCGACCATCATGGGCTTTGCGTTGATCTGGCACATCTGGTGGATGGTCGCGGCCGGCGCGCTCGGCGCCTTCGCCACCTTCGTCGCATTCGCATGGCGGGACCATGACGAATACGTCATCCCCGCGAAGGAGGTGGCGCGCATCGACCGCGCCAATATCGAAGAGCGGCGCGCCCTGACTAGCCTGGCGGGAGCCTGAGCCATGGCCGACACGACGCTGGCATACGCTCAAGCCGATCCGCACCGTCTGCGCGGGATCGCGCATGCCGCGGTCGCGCACGCGGGACCGGCACCGAAGCGGATCGTCACAGGCTTCGGCTTCTGGATATTCCTGCTCAGCGACATCGTCATGTTCTCGTGCTTCTTCGCGACCTATGCGGTCCTGGTTGACCAGACCGCAGAGGGGCCGAAGGGAGCCGAACTGTTCGATCTCAGGAGAGTCGCGATCGAGACCGTCTTGCTGTTGCTGTCGAGTTTCACCTGCGGGCTCGCCAACATCGCGGCTGACGTCCGAAACAAGCTCTGGTTCCAGGTGAGCATGGCGGCAACCTGCGTCCTCGGGCTCGCCTTTCTCTATCTTGAGGGACGGGAGTTTGCGGACTTGGTCGCACGCGGTGCGGGGCCGACGCGCAGCGCGTTTCTGACCGCCTTCTTCAGCCTGGTCGGTTGCCATGGCCTGCATGTCTCTGCCGGCATCCTCTGGCTGCTGACGATGATGGCGCAAGTGGTCGCCAAGGGCTTTCGGGCCGACATCGGGCGACGCATCATGTGCTTTGCGCTGTTCTGGCACGCCCTCGATATCATCTGGGTCGCGGTATTTTCGGTGGTCTATCTGCTCGGGAGCAAGCCATGAGCGATCAAACCTCGGACCAGCACCGCATCGATCTGGCGCCGGGCGACGAACGCGAAGGCGGCGTTGGCCTGCGCGTACTCGGCTATGTCACCGGCCTCGGCCTTGCGCTCCTGCTGACGGCGACCTCGTTCTTTATTGCCGGCACCGATCTGGTCTGGCAGCCGAGCATTCCCGTCGCCATTATCGTGCTGGCGATCGCCCAGATGGGCGTGCATCTGGTCTTCTTCCTTCACCTCACGACCGGTCCTGACAACACCAACAACGTGATGGCGCTTGCCTTCGGCGTGCTCATCGTCTTCCTGGTGATTGGCGGCTCGCTATGGATCATGGCGAACCTCAATCAGAACATGATGCCGATGGACCAGATCATGCAGATGCAGCGCTAGCGCCGCACGCCTCCATGAAGCTGCATCAGGATCGCACGCCGACCGCGGATTTGTGGTCCTGCCGCTTGGACCAGGACGCGTAATAGGCGACGCAGGTCATGCCGAGAATGCCGGCGGCGCTGACCAGCACCTGCATCGCCAGCGACTTGGGGCCTGTGATCAGAACCAGGTGCCCGGCAAATGAAAGGAAGATGCCGGAGCAGAACACCGCCAGCCATTCCTCGCCGCATTTGATGAGGGGCTGCACCGCCTGCAATTGAAGTCCGTACCAGTCGCGAGGTATCAGCATGGTGAAGAAGAACGCCATTGCGAGCAGGTGCAGCACCCGATAGGGAGCGAGGTTCGCCTTGTCGTTGGGCGGAAAGGCATCGAGCACCGAACTGGGTATCATTTCCGCCAGCGCAGGTGATTTCCCGGCCGACATGATCGTCAGAGCGACGAGCAGGTAGGTCAACGCGGTGACGCGCAAGGCCGGAAGCTTCTGCATGGCGCGAACCAGGTGTGCATCTCCTGCGCCACCGACCGCGAACCAAGCGCCCAGCACGAACAGCAATTGCCAGCAGAACGGATTGAGATACCAGCCTCCCTCCGGAAAGGCGGTCAGATTCCAGTCGAAGTGCCGCGCCGACAGATAGAGTGCAAAGGATCCAAGCATCGTCAGGCGCGGCCAGCGCATCATGCCGAAGAGCACGGCGGGAAGGAACGCCATGAGGACGATGAAGAGCTGCAATACGTCCAGGTTGAGCGGCTTGGCCTGCAGCAGCAAGCCGCGGACGATTACGCGTATCGGGTGCTCGATGAAGTCGGTGATGTTGAATTCGGCGAAGAGATCGGGCGCGGCGGATTGGGCCGCGACATATCCGATCAGGTCGACGTAGACGACGAACAGCACCACATAGGCTGCGTAGAGCTGCCATACCCGCTTGAGCACACGGGTCGCTCCCACGACGAAGCCACGTTCCACAACGATCTTCCCGTACATGATCGCAGCGGCATAGCCGATCACAAATACAAACAGCTCGGTCGCCCCGCTGAATCCAAAGTTCCGCAAGGTCAACGCACTGACGGCGTTGTGCGGAATATGATCCAGGAACAGGGACCAGGTCGCGATGCCGAGCAGAAGGAATATGCGTAGATCGCCGTCGCGCGCCGCGATCTCAGCCTTCACATATGGATTCATTGAGAGCAAGACTTCACAAATTCGGAGCAGCGAATCGCGAATCCATCGCACCCCGCCGCTACTCCGAATAGCCGTTTGGTCGAAGATATTTGATCTGCAGCTGACGAATTAAAGCCGCGGACGATCACGTTTTCGAAATTGGAATGTGATTCATCGCGATTCATGTGAAGGGCCGATCATGCTTGCTCGTGCTTGCGCAGATCGCGGCGATGGTCGAAGGTGCTCGCCTGCAGGTCGGCTTCGGCCGCGCTGACGTCGGGGAGGGCGGCCTCGGCGAGAATATCGGCCGTCACGTCCTCGACAACCGAATCGGAGATTTCGTGGATGAAGCTGATATTCCTGTATTCGCCCGATACAACCCGCGCGATGACCTCGCGCCTTGTGATTTCGGGATCAACGACGGCCTCGCGGCCGCGCCGGCCGTAATCGATCATCACGACGAAATACTGCATGTCGGCCAAATTGGCCACCTCTCTCGACAGGAGTCGATGGCGACATAATTTCCGAAAATCGGAAATTTGTCAAGTGTAATTTCGGAAAATCAGAAATTGGGCCGTCTATTTCTCCGGCGTCCGAGACCCCTGCGTCTTGGCGGCTTTGCGGGACCGTGCGGCCGCCTTGCTGCGCAGTCGCTCGATCTGGCCTCGCGGCAGGGTCACGCAAATTTCGCCGATCCATTCGAGCTTCACCCCGTTGATCGGCTTGGCGTTGAAGCTCGTGAGGTTGACTACCGTCGGCGACTTTCCGCGCTCGATCGTCTTCAGATAGCGCTCGCCGGTCTTCAGGCGAACGGCAGCCTCTTCCCCATAGAAGCTCGAGAGCGGATGTCGCTGCTCGCGATAGACGACAATGATGTCGCCATTTTCGTATTTCGGCAGCATGGAATCGCCCGATACTTCGAATGCGATGATTTCTTCTGCGATCGGGAAGGGCAACTCGACTTCACCGAGCCCCTCGGGCGGCACCTGCTCATATTCCGGCTCGATCGACGCGCCGGCACCGACACGCCCCATGACCGGCACCGAGTTGAGCTCGAGATATTCCATGATCGGTGCAATCTCGGACGCCTTGATCAGGCGTATCCCGGAGAGGATTTCGGAAACAGCGCCGGGGCGAACACCCATCGCCTGCGCGAGCCCACCCTTGGTCTTGCCTGGCTTCCGCAGGCCCCGCTCGATCAATCTGGCGTCCAGCATGGCGTATCCTTTCGAATCCCCAGAAAGCGTAGCAATTCTGATAATCAGAAATCAAGCTTGACTTCATTTCGGAATATCAGAAATTGGCGGGTGAGGCGTCGGGCGCCGAAGGGAAGGACAAGAATCAACAATGGAAGTGACAGGCTGGGCGCCCGAACATTCGGACGCGTTGCGGGAATATCTCGCCCAAGGCATGAGCTTTGCGAAGATTGCCAAGACGATCAACGCCAGATTCAACACCGACTATACGAGAAGCGCCGCGATCGGCCGGGCCAGGCGGCTCGGCCCGTCGACGCCGGACGGTTCGCCACCGGTGACGCCGCGGCCGACGCCAGTGCCGCAGTTGAACAGGTCGAGCGAGCCGCGGGAACGCCAGCCAAGATCGATCGAATTCCCTTGGCCGATGCCCGTGTTCGAGAAGGCGCCGCAGGTCGAGCTCCGTTGTGTCGAGATCGCGCCGCGCCACCTTTCGCTGGTGGAGCTCGAATACGGAGATTGCCGATACCCCTATGGCGGTGACAGCGATGGCGAACCCATCACGTTTTGTGGTCATCGGAGGCGGCCAGGCTCAAGCTATTGCACGCCCCATTTCCACTTGAGCCGCAATCCGGAGCTCGAGACGGAGCCGCTACAGAGCACCGCGCCGCTGCACCTAAGCGAGCCGGCATAGCGGCGTACGCGTCTCCCACCTCATCCATCTTGCTAGCGATCCGTCTTGCCGCCGGCGAGATGGTCCCGGTTGAATTTTGCCCTGAAGGAGCTAAGCCATGCCGCGCGCCAAACGCAAGAAACCATATCATCCCGCAAGAGCACATGACCGCCGCGCCCAGGATTTGCCGTACAACGCCGAAGTCGCTACCGTTGAGGTCGACGATCCACTTGCGCTCGAGCCTGGAGACAAAGTCGTTGCGCTGCGCTCGGTCCGCAACGATCCGCTCGGACGCCTGCATTCGCACCGTCAGATCGATGATACCCAGTTTCGAGGTGGCCGCGCGTTTCAGAGTGATTGGGAGAAGGCCGAGCGTGGGCCGCGCGCGGTCGACACGACCAGGGAATATGTCGATGGCGGCACGCAGCGCGAGCCGATCACCGAGGCCCAGCGCAGGGCGGTATCGCGGCTCAACCGGGTCGAGCGCGAACTCGGCGCCGACGGTTCGGCACTGGTGCACGAAGTCCTGATCCTCGGCATGACCATGGAGCAGGTCGGCGAGCGGCGGGGACTGCGAACCCAGCGCTGGAACGATTACTTTGCGCGGCGCCTCAAGGAATGTCTCGACCGGCTGGCGCTAATCTACGGCTTTGCGACGCCGCATCCCGTTCCCGTCAAAAGCCTCCAGCGCTGAAGCGGAGCGGCTGCACCACGTCATAGGCGGCTTTGGTCAATGGCAAGGCATAGTCAACGGTGAGGGCACCGAAGGGGGAGGCCCAAGTGAGGCCCATGCCGACCGAGGAGCGCACGACGTTTTTATTGCCAACTTGCAGCGCGGTGCCGCCCACACTGGTCGGACCGGTATAACGGAATACACTTCCGGCATCGACGAAAGCCGATGCCTTGAGGCCGTATTCGTCCGGCACGCCGGGAATTCCGCTCTGTAGTTCCGCCGTCGTCGCCCAATAGGCACTGCCGCCGACGTTATCCATGGTGGTGCCGGGCGTCAGATCACGTGGGCCGAAGCCGTTGGTGGCAAAGCCCCGGACCATGGTCGGGCCGCCGAAAAAGCTGTTCATCAGCGGCACCTGCTGACCGCCCCAGCCGGTGACGTAGCCGCCCTGAGCGCGGACCATGCCGACGAGGTCGCCCGCGAGTGATTGATAGTAGCGCGCGTCTTCGCTGGTCCGCAGGAACTTCACGTCACCGCCGAGGCCGGCCAGATCCTGGCTCAGTTGCGACCTCAATCCGCTCGTAGGGCTCTTGTTGTTGTCGAGCGTGCTGTAGGTCGAGGTCGAACCAACGGCGGAGACCCAGGCTGGCCCATTAGCGGCGGCCTGCTGGACTGCGCGGGAAGGGGGCAAGCCGGAGCTGGTCGGGCCGAGCGAGATGTCCTGGTTGTAGATCGAGTAACGCCATTGCACGCCGATCTGCTCGGTGATCGGCGTGCCCAATTGCAGGGTCGAGCCATAGGTCGTGCTGTTATAGGACTGATAGCTGCTCACCTCGCTCTGCCGGCCGAACAGTTCGATTCCCGCCGACACCTTGGTGCCGAGGAAATAGGGCTCTGATGCCGCGAGGTCGATGCCGCGGGCGTATTGGCCATAGCTCGCAGAGGCCTGAACGTTCTTTCCGGTCCCATAGAAATTGCGCTCGCCCACCTTGACCTCGACCAGCGCGCCGTCAGTACTCGAGTAGCCGCCGGAGATGTTGAACTCGCCGGTTGCCTGCTCCACGGTCTCGACATCGAGCACGACGCGGTCAGGCGTTGAGCCGGGCCGATTGGTGATCTTGACGGTCTTGAAGTAGTTCAAGTTCTTCAATCGCCGCTCCGCGCGATCGATCAGCGTCTTGTTGTAGGGATCGTCCTCGGCGATGTCGAACTCGCGTCGGATCACATAGTCGCGCGTGTGGGTGTTGCCGTGGATCTCGATGCGCTCGACATAGGTGCGCGGCCCCTGGTCGATCACGAACGTGACATCGATCCGCTGTGCGGCGGCATCGCGTGCGATGCGCGTCACCGCCCGCGCAAAGGGATAACCGAGCTTGGCCATCTCGACGGCAAGGAGTTCGGTGCTCTCGTCCAGCGCGTTGCCGTCAAACACCGCGCCGGCGCGAGCGAGCGCGACCCCGCGCAGTTTTTGCGGATCGAGCCCGGGAATGTTGCAGGCGATGCTGACATCGCCGAAGTGATAGAGTGGGCCTTCATCGATCACAAAAGTGACTGCAAATCCCTTGGCCGCTGGATCGTATTCGGCCGTTGCCGAGCGAACGGCGGCATCCGCATAGCCCTTGCTGCGATAATAGAGACGCAACTGCTCCTGATCCTGCGCGACGCGGTCCGGATCGTAGACGTCGCCGCCGGTCAGAAAACTGAGCATGTTGGTGGCCGACGTCTTGATCACGGCGTTGAGCTGGCGTGCGCCGAATGTCCGATTGCCGACAAACTTGATCTGGCGTACGGGCGTTTTCGCACCCTCCGTGATCACATAAACGAGATCGACGCGGCCGTTGCCGCGGTCGATGATCTCGGGCGCGACGCGGACGTCGTCGCGACCGACATGGCGGTAAGCTTCGATGATACGGCCGACGTCCGACTGTACCGTTGCGCGCTGCAGGCTGCCGTGCGGCTTGGACGCGATCGCGGCGGCGAGATCGGCATCCTTTATCTTCCTGTTACCCTCGAAGGCGACACGGTCGAGGATTGGCGCTTCCGCTACACGCACCGTCAGACCATCGCCGGTACGCTCGATCGAGACTTTCTCGAACAGGCCCGTTGCGACCAGCGCCTTCAAGGCTTCATCGCGCGCGGCTTCATCGAGCCGGCCGTCCGGCCCTGGATGAAAGTAGGAGCGTACGGTATCGGCCTCGACCCGGCGATTGCCTTCGAGGATAATTGTCGCTGTTGGCGCCGGCACGCCCTCGGCGGCAAGCGGTGCGGCCGCGTTCAACAGGGCTGCGGCGGCGACAAGCACCGAGCCGATCAGGCGCAGCCTCGATGGTTGCCGATACAGCGTGATGCGCTCGAGCTTCACGTCCCTTGCGGTCTCCCATTGACCGGCGATATCGAATTGCCGGTGCCGGGCAAAACGATGTCGCATCTGGGGTGAGTTGCAGGCTGGAATTGGCCGCCCGCCATAATTTGAGCGCGCATATTTAACCTGGCCGTTCTCAGAATTGTCGTAATGGCCGCATCATGCTTTGCAGCACAAAGTCCGAGATGTTGGTGCGGTGATACATCAACGCTCGCCAGGAGTGCCGGATGCGTTACGCAGCTCTCGTCGTAAGCTCCCTGCTGCTGATGCAATCGGCGCATGCGGAGAAGACGCCGGACATCGACCCGCGCGCCTCGCTCGCCGTGGTCCAGCAGTGGATCTATAATTATCGCGCCAAGCCGGACTACGCCCATGTGCCGGCCGCGGTGCGCATTCTCTTCCATTCGCAAAGCTTCAAGGAGCCGGAAAATGCCGGCATCTATCTCGGCTTTATCGCCGGTGCGATCGGCTCCAATCCGGAAAAGGCCGAGCAACTGGTTGCGAGTTTCTTCCCCGTCGCGCCGGAAGATGAATGGGTGATCGTGCGCGCAATCGCCTATTCCGGGCTGGTTGACTGGCGGAATATCCTGCGCAGGGTCGCGGCGCGAATGCCAGGGCGCCGCGTGATGATTGACAGCTACCTTTCGGGCAGGCTGCCGACACTCAACAATATTCCACTCGAGGAGGCGACTCCCGGGATGATGGACAAGCTGCGCGTCGCGTTTACGCGCAATCCGTTCTCCAAGGAGGAGAGGAAGCTGAACACAAAGCTGACCTTTGCCTCCAACCAGGATCTCCTTGACACGCTATGGGGATATTATTTTGCGACCGGCTCCCATGTTCCGATCCAGCGCATCATCGAAATGCTGCCGTGGAGCAGGAGCCGTGATACCGTTGACAAGCTCACGGTCGGCAGCATGGCGCGCTATACGCTGGCAAGCTATGCGATCCGCGACGCCAGCCTGCGTGAATTCCTGCGCAACGAACTGGCGCGGCAGAAACCGCCGATCAAGGCGCCGCTCGCGGAGGTCGTCGATGCGGCCGATACGGTGGAGATCGCGGCGCTGCGCAAGGATGCCCTTGCTGCCGTCGATGAACTCAAGGCCAAAGGCTCCGATAGCCGGCGCAATCTGGACTTCTGGGGCCAGGTTGGCGTCGGTGCGCTTTCGCTTGGGTGCGTCTCGGCTGCGGCGCTCGGGCAGGTCGCGATCGGCATCCCCTGCGTGATCGGCGGCTCGGCTTCGCAGGGACTGTTGCAGTTCTGGGAAAAGCAGCAGTGAGGCTCGGTCGGGCCTGATGCTCTTTCTTGCCGCGGAATATCGCCGGTCTGAACTGGTAGCCATGTCAGCCTGATATCCCGCTCTGCAAAATCCAGGTTTGGCCTGACCTTGGTGCTTCCGCTAGAAAGTGGTGGCGTCGCCTTTGCCGGCAACGGTGGGCGTTTGCCCAATAACTGACAATAAGAGGAAGCGCTGAGCCATGACCGCTGGACCACAATTGCCCGAGCGCGCGCCGCGCGCAAAGGGCGAACCGGCCGCCCTCGATGGTCTGCTGGTTATCGATTTCACCCGCGTGGTTGCCGGTCCCGCCTGTACGCAGACGCTTGCCGACTTCGGCGCGGAGGTCATCAAGATCGAAAATCCAGACGGTGGCGACGACACGCGCGCCTATGAGCATGCGGAAATCGGCGGCGAGAGCGCGGCCTATCTCAGCCTCAACCGCAACAAGCGGGGTATTGCGCTCGACTTCACCAATCCCGCAGCGCTCGAGGTGGTGCGCGAGCTCATCGCCAAGGCTGATGTCGTGGTGGAGAATTTCTCCGGCGGCGTGATGAAGAAGTTCGGCCTCGACTATGCTTCGGTGGCGCCGAGCAATCCGCGACTGATCTATTGCTCGATCTCGGCCTATGGCCGCAAGGGCGAGTTTGCCCTGCGACCGGGGTTCGATCCGATCACGCAGGCCGAAAGCGGCTTCATGTCGCTGAACGGTTTTCCCGATGGCGAGCCCGTACGGACAGGTCCGCCGATCGTCGACATGGCAACCGGCATGTCGGCCTGCAATGCGATCCTGCTTGCATTGCTGGCACGCGACCGGCTCGGGCGTGGCCAGCATGTCGAGGTCGCGCTGATCGATATGGCGGTAGCGATGACCGGATTTTACGGCATGGCCTATCTGATCAGCGGCCAGAATCCTGGTCGCTTCGGCAATTCGCCAAACGGTTCGCCAACGGTCGGTCTCTACCAGGCCGCCGATGGTCCGCTCTACATGGCCTGCGCCAACGACCGGCTGTACCGCCGCCTCGTCACCGAAGTGTTCGACCGGCCGGATCTCATCACCCATCCCGATTTCGCGCACCGCAAGAACCGGACCGCAAACAGAGAGAAGCTGCGCGCGATCATTGCCGGCATCTTTGCCACCGACCGGCTCGAAAACTGGATGGCGAAGATGAAGAAGGCCAATATTCCGGTCGGCTATCTGCGCACGGTCGAGCAGGGATTCAATGCGCCGGAAGTGCGCGACCGTGATCGCCTCAGCAGGATTCCGCACCCGACTGCTGGATTCGTTCCCAATATCGAGACGCCGATCGGGATGAGCGTTACGCCGACCGTCGACCCGGTTGCCGCGCCGCTGCTTGGCCAGCACACCAGCGACGTGCTGCGCACCACGCTCGGCTATGACGACGGCCGTATCGCGGCGCTGAAGAAAGCTGGAGCGTTCGGGAAGACGGACTAAGCGGACCATCGTCTGGCGGATCGGCCTGGGCACGCTCCGCCGGCGATCTCTAGAGCATATTCGGTTCTGACTGAATCAGAACCGGAGCTCTAGATTCTTGTTTTGACGCGTTTTCTTCACGCGAACCGGCATCCACTTCGCTCGAAAACGCTGTAGCCTTGGGCCGATCTCGCTTTTCGAGCCAGCCAAGCTACAGCTTCAGTTCGGCTTGCTGCGGAGTTTGTTGTTTGGCCTCTCGTCCGCTTCCTTGTGCTCGGCCCGGTCGATCTCGAGCCGCGCCATCCGCAGTATCAAGGTGGCCGTGGTCAGACCGAGGCGTTCGGCCTCCTGGGCTGCGGTTTCAACCTTCTTCGCCAAGCCGTCGCGTTTGCCCGGATATGCCATAAATTCTTCCTCTCTTAATAAGTGGATTAACAATCCAGTTGTGTTGCGGAGCTGCAGTAGATAGCTCGGAGCTCCGTCGAGCGAAACGATCAGTTCCGCGCCATATTGGCGGGTGGCTGGGTCGCGATTGCATAGACCGCACCGCCTTCGAGCGCTTCCGATTGGTGGACCGTGCCGGCCGGGAGAAAGATGGTATCGCCGGCGCTGACGATGCGCTGACCGCCATCCCAGGTGAAATTCAGTCTGCCGGTGATGATCATCAGGATCTCGTCGACCGGATGGGTGTGGAAGCTATGGACCTTGCCCGCAACGTCATGCTGCAGTTCGATCGAGCCTTGTTCCGGAAGCAGGTTGAGGATCGCCGGATCGATCGCGAATTCGGTCTTCTGAGCTGTCACAATCCTGGTCATGCCGCTTGCTCCGTGTTGCTGGTGTGAGCCGACTTGTTCTGCGCGAGCTTGGCGAAGGGGCAGCCCCCTACGGAATGGTTGTCGTCCTGCAGGAAATATTGCTGGTACTCGCGCCCGTTGGTCGCGCCGTAGCGTCCGAGCAGCGGCGAGGGACTGGTGCTGTCGTAGGGAATGAGCCGTTTGCGCACTTCCGCGAATGCCGCATTGGCCGCCTTTTCCGTTCCGAGGATCTTTTCGAACACCCACCGCGGCTGGAAGGTCAGCATGAACGCGCTGGAGCGACGGCTCTGGCGCATCACATGCGCGGGCGTCGTGCACACCACGAAGATCGGTTCGCCGGCGAAGGAGAATTCCCACATCGGATCGTCCAACTGTTCAGGAATGTCGTTTGGCCAAGCAGACTTGTCCAGCCGCGCAAGCTGGTCGAGCGTCGACCACATCTTGCGATAATAGGCGTCAAGCGTTTGTACCGGGCGCGGCCGCGTAAACATGATCAGCGAAGTATTGGGGCCGAACGAGCGGGCCTGCGAGACATAATGCGCGAGCTGTTCTCCGAGTACTTCGACGTCGTACGGATCGAGGAATAGGTAGCGGAGCTGGTCCTGGCGATAACCGGCTACGCCGAACACGCAGGGGAACGGTCTCGCTTCGCTGCTCATCTGCGCTTCGAACTCGGCGAACATCACGCTTTGCCAACTGCTCACCGCAAATTTCGACGCGACTTCTTCTTTTCTCAAGAACAAACGCTCCATAACGCCCCCTACAAGGTTAACGCCACTACTGAACTATCAGCTTGCCTCTCATCAAAAGCGGTCCGGCAATCCCGGGCAGCGACATGAGCAGCAGAATTGCGATCAAGGTGCCGTAGCCGGCATCTCCGATCGCACCTGCGCCATGTGCGGTATCGACTACGGCGAACTGGCTCGCGACAAGCATGGCGAACCCGATGATCGGTTGCGCGATGCCGGCAAAGATCCCGGCCGCGGTCGTGTTCACGGATGCGCCGACGCCGATGAGGTCGGCCGTGTAGAGCCGCTTGGTGCATTTGAGCACAAGGGGGACCGTTCCGCCGGCGACCAGGCCGAGCGTGGTGAACACCACGGTGACATAAACAAGGCCGAATGCCTTGGCGATCGGCGGCAGCAGCATCGCGACGAGGATCATGCGGAGCACGCAAATGCGGATCAGTGCTGCGTCGAGTGCCGCCACGCGGTCGGCTGCGTGACCGAGGAAGATGGAGCCGATGGCGTTGCCGATCATGAAGGCAAGCAGCGGCGTTCCGGCGGCGGTCGGCGAGATGTTGAAAAAGTGCGCCACCATCGGAATGCCCCATACTCCCGACAGCGTCGTCACCACTGCGAAATGGGACGCAAAGGTCATGGCGCATCCCCAATTGGCGACATGCGACAACGATTGCCGTGCGGCGCCGATGACGCTCTTCAGCGTCTTGTTGCCGGATGACACCGGATTTGGTTTTAATGCGAACTTGGCGGCGACGAGATTGGCGAGGCCGACAACGGCTATGAACAGAAAGCAGGCGCGCCACCCGAAGCCCGTTACGGCGGCCGCAAGCGGCGTCGTCGCGATCACGCCTCCGACATATCCCGACACCTGTGAGATGCCCGACATGATGCCGAACCGCTCATCGGAGAAGTTCTGCGCGACCAGCTTCAAGAGCGCGGTGAACACCAGCGCATCGCCGCAGGCGACGATCAGGCGCGCTGCGAAGACATCAGGCAGGTTCGGCGCCAGCGCAAAGGCTGCGCTGCCCAGCGACGAAGCGACCATGCTGGCCAGCACCACGCGCTTGACGCCGTAACGGTCGACCAGAAGGCCGGCCGGAATCTGCATTAGCGTGTAGCCCCAGAAGTAGCCGGAGGCGAGCATCGCGACGCCTGCGGCGTCGGTGCCGAAGTCGTGCATCAGGCTCAGATTGACCGATTGCGGCGAGACGCGCTGCAGGAAGGCGATGGCGTAGGCGACAGCGACCGTCGCCCAGGCCCAATAGGCCCGGTCCCCGAGCCGCGAGGCCGTCGAGGCGTATGCGGTTTGCTGACCCAGCATCGACATCACACCCTCGCAAATCCAACCGAGAATAGTGCATCCGCCGAATCCGGAATCATGCGGGACATCGCCGCATCGACCAGGGATGCGGTGCCGCGGTAAGCTTGCCGGTGGTGCTTAATGTGGCCATAGGCGCCGCGCATGATCATTTCCGGCACCTCGAGCGGTTTGCCGGGATAGAGGGTTGCGCACATCTCGACGCAGGCTGCCTGCAGGGCGGAATCCCTGATGTCGTCGAGCAGCGAAGGTGTCACTTTCTCGCAGATCTTGGCATTGGCCGCCCAGACGATTGGATTGCGTGTCCGCCATCCGTAGAACAGGCCGCCAATTCCCTTTGCTGCTGAGCTTGCACGCTTCAGCACTTCCTGAGTGAAGAAGCCGTACAGACCGTGTCCCTGGTGAGCCGGAAGCACCTCGGTGCCGCTGCGATAGACCGCAGGTCCGCATGACATCTGCAGCACGCGATAGACGGAAAAGGCCGCCAGTCCCAAGCTGTCAAACACAAGGATGAGGCTATACTTGCGGTCGAACGGGGGAGAGCTTGCGGTCCAGTGCGGCTCCGTCGCCTTCCAGTTTACGGCGATGATGCCATTCATGGCGTCCATCAGCGGCTGGCGGTCGGAAGCTCCGATGCAGGATGCATCCGGAAAACTGTAGACGGCATAACCGGCCCAGGGCGAGTTGATGGCCTGGTATTGGCTGCCGAGCTTTCGCACCATGGCAGAACTCCACTGTCCATAGAGAGCTATACAGGCGAGGCTCGAATGGCTTAAAGGACAATATGCCCTCGAAATCTGCCAAATCCCGACGGCTCCCTCCGCGCCCGCAGGCCGCGATGCGGCGGATTGCGATTGTCGCTTTTCCCGGCGTGACACTGCTCGACATCTCCGGGCCGGCGCAGGTGTTCGCCGAATTGGAGGCAATCGAATTGCCGGGCCCCGGATATTCGCTTTCCTATCTGTCCACCTCGGGCGGATTGGTTTCGACGGATGTGGGGATGATGATCGGCACGGCTCCGATCAGCAGCGTGCGACCGCACCAGATCGACACGTTGGTGATCCCGGGTGGCCCCGGCATCTGGGAGATCCGCAATGACGCGCGCTTGATGAAATGGATTTCGCAGGCGCTGCCGCAGGTACGCCGGATCGCCTCGGTCTGCCTCGGGGCTTTCGCGCTCGCCTGGACCGGTGTACTGGACGGCAAGCGCGCTGCGACGCACTGGCGCTATTGCCCGCGGCTGCAGGACAGCTTTCCAAATGTCCGCGTCGAGCCCAATGCGATCTTCGTCAAGGATGGGCATGTCTGGTCATCGGCCGGCGTCAGCGCCGGCATCGACCTCGCGCTCGCCATGATCGAAGAGGATTTCGGCCATAGGATTGCGCTCGATGTTGCCCGACGGCTGGTGGTGTTCCTGAAACGGCCGGGCGGTCAGAGCCAGTTCTCGACCGTTCTCGCAGCACAGGCTTCCGATGTCGAAGGTCGCTTCAGCGCGCTCCATGCCTGGATCATCGAAAACATCGCCAGCGATCTCCGGGTGGAAACATTGGCCGCGAAAGCCGGCATGACACCGCGCACCTTCGCCCGCACCTATGCCAGCCGCACCGGCATGACGCCGGCAAACGGCGTCGAGGCCCTCCGCGTCGAAACCGCTCGGCTGCTGCTGGAGAGCCGGCAAATACGCGGCGTCGTCGAGGTCGCAAAACGTGCCGGCTTTGGTGACGACGAGCGGATGCGGCGCGCCTTCCTCAGGCATCTCGGCGTATCGCCGACCGAATACAGAAACCGCTTTTCGGGCGGTTGAGCGCTGGAGTTCTCCGCTGTCGGCAGACGGGTGATCGCAAGCGAATAGCTGCCCTTCATTTGCATCCGGGATTTAGCCCTTCAAGGCGGTAGCTTTTGCCGCTTATCTGCGGCTAATGTGCCGGTCAAAACGGGAGAGAAACTACCATGAATGACGGGACCTCCATGCGGCCGACACGCAATGTCGAACTCGGGGCCAGCGGCGAAGAATACCAGAACCTGCACGAATTTGTCCGTAAGGCTCGCGCCAGGCTGAACCAGAACGCCTGGGATTACATCGTCGGCGCTTCCGAGACCGAGACCACGCTGCGGCGCAACCGGGTGGCGCTGGATGAGATCGCGTTCCGGCCGCGTGTGCTGCGCAACGTCGTTCACGTCGATGCTTCGACGGAGGTGTTCGGACGCAAATTGCGACTGCCGGTCATGCTTGCACCGGTCGGCGCGCTTGAGATCTTCGATCCTGCGGCGGGAGCGGCGGTCGCCCGCGGCGCGGGCGCATTCGGCGCGGCGCACATGCTGAGCTCGGTGTCCGAGCCAGGGCTTGAGAATACCGCGAAGGCCGCACCCGATGCGCTGCGCATTTTCCAGCTCTATGTCCGCGGGGATGATGCCTTTGTCGAGGACGTCGTCAGCCGCAGTGTTGCCAACGGCTATTCCGCATTCTGCCTGACCGTCGATACCGCCCATTACAGCCGTCGCGAGCGCGACATTGCCAAGCGGTACGTGCGGGAAAGCCGTATTCGCGCCACCGGCGGCGACTTCCAGAAAGGGCTGGAATGGCGGACGGTGAAGTTGATCAAGGACAAGTTCAAGATACCGCTGGTCATCAAGGGGATCGCGACCGCGGAGGACGCGGTCATCGCGCTCGATCACGGCGTCGACTGGATCTACGTTTCCAACCATGGAGGCCGTCAGCTCGATCACGGCCGCGGTGCGATGCACGTCCTGCCGGAAATCGTCGAGGCGGTGAGGGGCCGCGCCAAGATCATGGTGGACGGCTCGTTCTGCCGCGGCACCGACATCGTGAAGGCGATCGCCTCGGGCGCCGATCTCGTCGGCATCGGTCGCCTGCAATGCTGGGCCCTGGCCGCCGATGGCGAGAGGGGCGTCGCCCGCATGCTGGAATTGCTGGAAGACGAGGTGATCCGCTGCCTCGGTCTGCTCGGCGTGACCAGCTTCGCCGAACTCGACAAGTCCTACCTGCACCCCGCGACGGCGAGCAATCCGCCGGGCGCGTTCAGCGCATTTCCGCTGCTGGACATTGAGCCGTATCGCTACTAGCGGCATCGATTTCCGACCTGCGGAAGCGGCGAGGGAACGCGAAGGCGGCTGTCGCGTTATCGCAACCATCGCCGCCGCATCCGAGAAGCGGGAAACGAGAATGCCGGAATGGTCTACGCGAATGGCGGATAACCCGTTCGCAGATTTTTCTCTCGAACGAGCCATTGCGCTCCGCTGGGCGTTGCGGGACATCCAGGCTCGCCGCCTGAAGATATCCCCTGTCAGCGACGAGGACCTCCGCATCCTGAGCGAGCTCGGTCTGGTCGAGCTGCAGGACGAGAGTCCCGTTCTGACTCAGGCCGGCATGGCGGTGCTGAGCGGCTGATGCAAGCTTTAGCGGGCCTGCAGGAAGCTCTCGCCGGAGTCGCACGGCGTGCAGCGATAGGTCAGCACGTCGTAAACCTGATCTCGCGGCTCGATCGAGGCGAGGCGCATCTGTGCGCCGCACTTCATGCATGGCATTTCGATGCCGGTCTTGAATCGCGTGCAGGTCGGCGTCGGCCGGAATGTGCGCAGCATTGGATCCCCTCTCCCCCAAGAGACGCAACGCCACTGACTTGTGGGCGAACAACCCACCGAATCACTGTGCCACACTCTCGCCACCATTGGAATCCGGCAGGTTCGATGCAGCCAGAAAATGTTTATCGAGGGAGGTGTCGACAGCCGTGCCTGGCCACTGCGCTCAACGCCGCCGCGCTACCGCGACGCCGAACAGGAATGCGACGAACAGGCTCGTTAGCGGCGCTTCGCGGGTGATCGCGCTGATCGTGGAAAGCATGCCGCCGGGTTGACGGGAAGTCTTGATCGCGTCGCTGAGCCGATCGATCGCAGCCCGAAGACCATCGGAAACCTCCGTGATCGTACGCGATACATCGGTTGCGGTGTCGATCGCGCGTTCGCCAAGGCTGGGCTGCAGCGGGGATTCGGGTGTTTCGAAGTTCACGGCTCGAACCTCACGAGATCGGGTCTGACAGCGCACGATGCGCCGAAGATCAGCACCCAACCGATGAAATGCGTCAACGGCGAATTTGTTCCACCTGCGGACAGTCCCTTCGGTCTGGCGGGCGCGGAACCTCGGAGCTCCGGAGGATTTGTTCACTAGCCCAGACGCATTCGATGGAGAAGAGTCCTTTGATAGGAAATCGCTCGAACCGGCACGGCGGGGCGCCCCTCTTGGTAGCACTGGCGGTGGCGGCAGCCGGCGTGCTCGGCATATTGGTGGTCGATCATGGTCCGTGGAGCAAGCCGAAGGTACAGCCCGCCGCGACAGCCAATTACTCCACAACCGGCGAAGCTGCGCGAGCGGCAGGCGCCACGGTCATGCCGACGGAGCCGAAGTCATCGATCGAGCCTGCTCCGCCCGGACCGAAGCCCGCGCATCCGGCTAACTCCACAGTGCCGCAATGAGCCTCGAGGCTGGTTTTGTTTTTCGCGGTCGTGCAAGAAGTGCGCTCCAGAAAACGTTGACGCGTCGGGCAAATCAGGAGCATAAGGACATCGTCGCGGAATTCGTCAATGCCCGCAGCGGAAGTAACCGCTGCGGGCATTTTGCTGTCCCAGCGTGCGACCACCGATGATGCGCAGCCGGATCGCTGGCTCTGCGCCAAGTCAACTCGGACGTTGACACGTCGGGCAAATCAGGGGCATAAGGACATCATCGCAAACATTGTGAAGCCCGCGCGGAGAAATCCGCGGCGGGCTTTTTCTTTTCCGTTTTTCGAATCGGACGACGGCGGCGCGTCACGACGCCACATCTCCATGCCCCGACGCCGCGCGTCGCAAGCGCGCCGTCGTCCGAACCACTTTCACCGTCAATCAGCCGGCGCGCGCGAACGCGCCGGCCTCGCGGCCTGGCGCAGATGTGCCATGGCCGCAAGCGGCCCCCGACGATCCAGGGGATAAGGTTCGCGCCGAAATGATCGCTGTTCTCCGGAGCGATCTGCCGCAAATTCAATACGCCGTCGCGCGCAAGCGAAGCCATACGACCTTCCTGATCTGCATGAGGCTTAAGTGGCAAAAACTCTTACCGAAATTCGTTCGCTCGCCCGCAGTCACACCAGAACAGCGTTGAACGTCCTGGTGGGCATCATGCGCAGCAAAGATGCAACGCCGGCTGCGCGCGTGTCCGCCACCAATGCCGTTCTCGACCGTGGCTGGGGCAAGGCCCCGCAGGCGATCGAGAACGGCGATGGCCAGCTAGAACTCGTCCACCGAATAGAGCGCGTCATTGTCCATCCTGAAAATTTTCCGACCGCGAAAGCATTTGAACCGCTGCTGCAACCCGGCCGATACAAGGCAGCATTCGGGGGCAGGGGCTCGGGAAAATCCCATTTCTTTGGAGAGCTTCTGGTCGAAACCTGCCAGGCTGAGCGTGGCACGCTCGCGGTCTGCATCCGCGAGGCGCAGCGGACGCTGGCGCAATCCTCAAAACGCCTGATCGAAAGCAAGATCACCGCTCTCGGCATCGGCAGCGGCTTCAAGCTGTTTGCCGACAAGATCGAAACACCAGGCGACGGTATCATCATCTTTCGCGGAATGCAGGATCATACGGCGGACTCGATCAAGTCCCTTGAAGGCTTTCGTATCGCCTGGGTCGACGAGGCGCAGTCACTGAGCGCACGCAGTCTCGCGCTGTTGCGTCCGACTATTCGTGCCGAAGGCTCGGAATTGTGGGCGAGTTGGAATCCGCGGCGTAAGACCGACGCGATTGACGATTTCCTGCGCGCACGAAAGCCGCCGGGCGCAATCGTCGTGCACGCGAACTGGCGCGACAATCCCTGGTTTTAGGAAGAGCGGCGGACCGACCTGTCGCTCTATCCCGATCGCTATGATCACATCTGGGTGCGAGCGTTCGAAGGCGCCTATTTCGCCGAGATGCTGACGCAGGCGCGGAAAGAGGGACGCATCGGAAAGGTCTCCGCCGATCCGCTGCTGGCCCTGCGCGCTTTCATCGATATCGGCGGCTCCGGCGCGACCGCCGATGCCTTCACGATCTGGGTGACGCAGTGGATCGGATCTGAAATTCGCATCCTGGACTACTACGAGAGCGTCGGTCAGGTGCTCGCCTTTCACGTCAACTGGCTGCGCTCGCGCGGCTATCGGCTGTATCAGCCGCAGGCTCCCTGGGCGTGGCCGCGCACCCTGTACTGGCGGAAAACCATGGGGTGATACTGGAAGCGAGCTAGCGAAATGGGAGCCCGCAGCAGGTTAGACGAGGCACGCAGGTCGTTGAGAAGTTCCGAACAAGCCCGGTGGCCGTCCTGGCCGCCGGGCTTATTTTTGCTTCCAGGCGGCAACTCGTTCACGTCGGGATGCTGCGAGGAGTCTTGATCCGTGGTGTTCAAGCGATAAACTGCGAGCGGTCTTGGCCACTTTGGGATCAGAAAGGCCGAGCGGGAAAACGCCAATGGCAACGGACGGCCACAGCCCCGGTGGAAGCTCGCCTATCGAGCGGCAAGCAGAAGATTATGTGGCCATGGTCGCGCGTGCCAGGGCACTCATTCCGGCACTTCGCGAGCGGGCGGCACGGACCGAGGAATTACGGCGCCTGCCGGCGGAGACCGAGTACGATCTGCATAACGCCGGCCTGTTCCGGATTCTGCAGCCGAGGCGCGTCGGCGGCGCGGAGCTCGACTATGTCGCGCTGATCGATTGTGCCGATGCGCTGGGGCAGGGCGATGCTTCCGTTGCGTGGAATTTCGCCAATCTTGCGAGCCACCACTGGATGCTTGGGATGTTCGATCCACAGGCTCAGGATGTGGTCTGGAGCAAGGAACCGAATACTCTGATTGCGTCCTCCTTCATATTCCCCGCCGGCCGGGCGCGGAAGGTCGATGGCGGCTACGTGTTGACCGGATGCTGGCCTTTCTCGTCGGGCGTCGAATCCTGCGAATGGAATATGCTTGGCAGCGTGGTCTCCTCGGATGACGAGGCCGATGGCGTCGAATATCGGATATTCCTGCTCAATCGGCGGGACTATAGGATCAAGGATATCTGGAACGCGACCGGCCTGCGCGGGACCGGCTCGAATGAGGTCGAGGTCGAGGGAGCCTTTGTCGCAAATTCGATGTCGATCGCGGTGAGCGATCTCGCGGGTGGGCCGACGGCTGGCAGTTCGGTCAATCCGAACCCGCTCTACGCGCTGCCGGTCTTTGCGCTGTTTCCATATGTCTTGTCAGGCGTTGCCCTCGGCAATGCACAGGCATGTCTCGACGACTATGTCGGGATCGCCCGCCATCGCGTTTCGACCTCCAATCGCGCCAAGCTTGGCGACATGCAGAGCACACAGATCAAGATCGCGGAAGCTTCCGCCAAGATCGATGCGGCGCGCCTGATCATGCGAGCGAACTGCATCGGCGCGATGGCGGACGCACGGAGCGGCCATATCCCCGATATCGCCGCCAAGACCAGGCTGCGGCGCGACGGCGCTTTCTCAGTCAATCTCTGCAGCGAGGCGGTATCGCTGTTGTTCGCCGCAAGCGGGGCGCGCAGCCTTTTCACGTCAGGTACGTTGCAGCGGCAGTTCCGCGACGCCCATGCGATCAATTCACACCTTGCCTTCAATTTCGATGCGGCGGGGACCAACTATGGACGCGTGGCGCTGGGCTTGCCGTCCGAAAATCTGACGCTCTGAGGTTCACCGGATGTCTGATGTACCCAAGCATCCGGCCGACCCGGCCAATGAATTTGCCAGCGGAAACTCGCCGATCGATCCACGGGATTTTCGGAATGCGCTGGGCGCATTTGCGACCGGTGTCACAATCGTGACGGCAATGGCCGCGGACGGCAGGCCATATGGCGTCACCTGCAACTCCTTTGCGTCGGTATCGCTGAATCCGCCGTTGGTGTTGTGGAGCCTTGGCCTGTTCTCGCAGGGCCTGCCCATCTTCCAGAATGCGAGCCACTTCACTGTCAATGTGCTCGGCGCGTCCCAGCAGGCATTGGCGTCGCAATTTGCAAAATCCTCAAACGATAAATTCGCCGGGGTGAGCTGGACGCCTGGACTGGGAAACGCACCCGTCATCGCCGACTGCGGCGCCAACTTTCAATGTCGTGCCGTCAATCGCTACTATGGCGGCGATCACGTCATATTCTTGGGTGCGGTTGAGGCCTATTCCTACAACCGGCAGGAGCCCCTGCTGTTTGCGCGCGGGTCGTTCGGTCGCTTTCTCGCGGACGAGGGCGGCAAATAGACCCGGATCGCCCCGGGTGACAAGGCCAGGGGTGCGCGGCAGCGCTCCAGCAAATTGGCGCAGTCACTTTTCGAGCGTGAAGCTGAAATTACTTAAGTTTGCCGTAGAGTTGTCGGATGTGTCGCACGTGCCGTCCAGGTGGCAGATGCAGGCGAGGGCTACTTGGGCGAGACGGGAGAGGGGCTCCGGACGGCTGGCTTCCCACGTCAGGATCGGAGCGTTACACTCACATCAACGTATGAAGCCGCTTTCCAGTTGAAAAGCCGGTTTTGGTTGACTACGGAAGAACTACATCCCAGGCAATTTTTGCTTTCGGAGTTGTAACGAGCGTGCCCCAGGATAAAACGGGCGAGACTCGCGGATTTTCGACCAGCAAATTGTCGGTTCTCCGCAAGCATCCATACTTTGTCGATCTCGAACCCGAGGCGTTCGAGCAGCTTTGTCGTTACGCCAAGCACACGACGCTGAAGCGCGGAGCTGCGATCTTCTCGAAGGGAGATCCGGGCACAAGCCTGTTTGCTGTCATATCGGGCACCGTCAAAATCAGCATCTCATCGCCCGATGGTCGCAACGCGATCCTGAACCTGATCGAGGCCGGAGAGATCTTCGGCGAGATCGCGGTGCTCGATTCAGGGTTGCGGACAGCCGACGCTACCGCGAACAGCAATTGCGAACTTTTCATCATCGATAAGCGCGAATTCATTCCCTTCGTCCGAAGCCAGCCGGCGCTTGCGATGAAGTTCATCGAGCTCCTGTGCATACGGCTGCGCTGGACCAGTGATCAAGTCGAACAGGTCATCCTGCAAGACCTTCCAGGTCGGGTCGCCAGTGCTTTGCTTCGCCTTACCGAAAAGCACAAGCCTGAGCCGCAAGGTCGTGTCATTGCCATCACCCAGCAAGAGATCAGCGAGATGGTCGGCATGACCCGTGAAAGCATCAATAAGCAGCTCCGGGTTTGGGCCACGCGTGGCTGGGTGCGGCTCGAGCATGGTGCGATCGTGGTGCTGAAGCCGGAAGAACTACAGACCCTGGTCGATTCTGGATCGGAAAACGGCAGCGAATAGCACGTTCCGTGACATCTTTCACAACGCGGTGAGTTCGTCGGGCCTGTGAAGCTGCTCACAGGGTGGTGGCGCGCGTTGCGGTAACCCCACGTCAGGGACCGCAATGTGGAGAGATCCATGCACGACTCATTCGACCAGCCCCCTGACGACGACCAGAACATCTATCAAAGCTGGAGCATCAAGCTCATTGCTTTGCCGTTGCTCATCGCCACCGCCCTGATCGGCATGGTGGTTAGTCATCCGTCGGCTATGAATTGGGTTTCGGACACGGTGCAGGCCGAGCCTGTCGGCCCAGACTTCGTCGGCCCAGACATCATACCGGACGCTCCCCGACCGACACGACTTGCTCTCCCGGCGAGTCGAATCCGCACGCTCCCCAGCGATTGATGTCGCTGCTTGGCGGAACCTGGCTTATGCCCTGTTTCGCACGCAAATTCCCGACAATCCCCCTCGGCGGCGCTGGAATTTGATGTTACCTATTTGGAATGAACGAGCGCGCCAAGATCGACATTCGCCATTCAACCTGTCCGCACGATTGTCCATCGGCCTGTGCGCTCGACATCGAGGTGATCGAGGGCCGCTCGATTGGACGGGTCCGCGGCTCAAAGTTGCAGACGTATACAGCAGGTGTCGTCTGCGCCAAGGTTGCGCGTTATGCCGAGCGTATCCATCATCCCGAGCGGCTCCTCCACCCGATGCGGCGAACCGGGCCGAAGGGCTCGGGCCAGTTTGACCGGATTTCCTGGGACGAGGCGTTAGACGAGATCGTCGCGCGCTTCGATGCGGCCGAACGCGAATTCGGGGCCGAGTCGATCTGGCCCTACTACTACGCCGGCACCATGGGGCTCGTGATGCGCGACGGCATCAATCGCCTGGCGCATGTCAAGAAATACTCCCGCTTCTATTCCACGATTTGCGCGAATATCGCGCGCGTCGGATTTTCGGTTGGCACCGGCAAGATCGCCGGCGTTGATCCGCGTGAAATGGGCGTCTCTGACCTCGTCGTGATCTGGGGAACTAACCCGGTGAACACCCAGGTCAACGTCATGACACACGCGATGCGCGCTCGGAAGGAGCGAGGCGCCAAGATTGCCGCGATCGATATCTACAACAATGACACGGTGAAACAGGCTGACGTGAAGATCATCCTGCGGCCCGGCACCGACGCTGCCTTCGCTTGCGGCGTCATGCATGTGCTGTTTCGCGAAGGCTACGCGGATCGCGCCTACATGGATCGTTATACGGACTGCCCGGATGAACTGGAAGCACATCTCGCCACCAGGACGCCCGAATGGGCTTACTCGATATCAGGCGTGCCGGTGGAGGAGATCGAGGCTTTCGCCCGCCTGGTCGGCCAAACCAAACGCTCGTTCTTCCGCCTGGGCTACGGCTTCACACGAAGCCGAAATGGTGCGGCGCAAATGCACGCGGCGCTCTGCATCCCGGCGGTGACTGGCGCCTGGCAATATGAAGGCGGCGGCGCATTTTTCAACAATGCCGCGATCTGGAAATTCAACGAATCCGTCATCGAGGGACATGATGCGATCGACCGCACCACGCGTTGGCTCGATCAATCGAGGATTGGACGTATCCTGACCGGCGACGCCGAGGCCTTGAAGGGCGGACCGCCGGTCAAGGCGATGCTGATCCAGAACACCAATCCGGTGACGGTGGCGCCGGAGCAGACCTTGGTGCGCGAAGGGTTTGCTCGAGAGGACCTGTTCGTGGCGGTCCATGAGCAGTTCATGACCGAGACTGCAGCCATGGCCGATATCGTCCTGCCCGCGACGATGTTCATGGAGCACGACGATCTCTATTACGGCGGCGGTCACCAGCACATTTCAGTTGGGCCCAAGCTGATCGAGCCTCCGGCCGAATGCCGCAGCAACCATCAAGTGATTCAGGCGCTCGGGCGCCGTCTTAATGCGGTCCATCCCGGCTTTGGGATGTCGCCGCGTGAATTGATCGACGTGACGCTAAAGAAGAGCGGCCATGGCGATATCGAGAGGCTGGAGGCGGATCTGTGGCGTGACATCCAGCCAGATTTCCGGACCTCGCACTACCTCGACGGCTTTGCGCATGCGGACAAGAAGTTCCACTTCAAGGCCGATTGGGCTCATCCGTCTTTCGGGATCGCCGGTCTGGGGCCGTGGGATCAGATGCCGTCGCTACCCGACCATTGGACCATTATTGAGGAGGCCGATGAGCAGCATCCGTTCCGGCTGGCAACCTCGCCGTCACGGAGCTACCTCAACACCAGCTTCAATGAGACGCCGGGATCCCGGGCACGCGAGGGTAAGCCGACGGTGATGATCCATCCGGACGACGCGGCGGCCCTTTCGATTGCCGACGGCGATGCGGTGACGCTCGGCAACTTGCGCGGCGAAACGACGCTAACGGCGAAGCTGTTTGACGGCGTGCGTCGCGGCGTGCTGATCGCCGAATCCATCCACCCAAATAAGGCCCATATTGGTGGCCGCGGCATCAATACGCTGACGGGCGCCGAGACGGTCGCCCCTGTCGGCGGCGCCGCGTTCCACGACAACAAGGTTTGGGTCCGGAAGGCTCGGGTCTCAGCCTAAATCGCTCTTGCAGTCGGCCGCCACCTGCCGCAAATGGTTGCCGGAAACGGCAAGAACAGGTGGGCCAGATGACCGAGAGCAGCAGCGTGATCCTGGAGAAGCGAGGCCAGGCGTTCTGGATCACGATCAACCGACCGGACAAGCGCAATGCGCTCAACGGTGACGTGATCGCGGGCATCGCAAGAGGCTACCGCGACGCTCATGATGACAGCGCTGTCCGCGTCATCGTGCTGACAGGGGCGGGCGACAAGGCCTTTTGCGCGGGGGCCGACCTGCAGAACAGCGGCGCCGCCTTCGCGATGGATTATTCCAAACCGAACGTCGACTACGCCGATCTGTTACGGCTCTCGCAAGATTCAACCAAACCCGCGATCGCGCGCGTAGGCGGGGTGTGCATGGCCGGCGGCATGGGCCTGCTATGTATGACCGATATGGCCGTGGCCGCCGATCACGTCATCTTCGGTCTGCCGGAGGTCAAGGTCGGCGTCTTCCCGATGCAGGTGATGAGCCTTTTGCAGTCGATGGCGCCGCCTCGCCTGGTCAACGAATGGGCGCTGACCGGCGAGCCCTTTGACGCCAAGGCCGCGCAGGCCGCAGGGCTGCTGAATTATGTGGTGCCGGCGGCCGAGCTGGACGCGAAGGTCGAGTGGTTGATCCACCGCATCGTCGACAAGTCGCCGACCGCAATCCGGCGCGGCAAATATGCCATGCGCGCGATCGCCTCAATGTCGTTCGACGAGAGCATCGCCTATACCGAGAGCCAGATCGCGTTGTTGGCGATGACCGAGGATGCCAAGGAGGGCCTCAAAGCGTTCAGCGAGAAGCGCAAACCATCCTGGCCCGGGCGATAGGGCCGGTCCAGGATAAGGAAATTTGCCTCGTCGCGCCTACTGCGACTATCCCGGATTCGCCTTGAGTCCGGCTGCTTCGATGCCCGCGATCGCGCAGATCTCATCGTTATCCGAAGTATCGCCGCTGACGCCAACGGCACCAAGCAGCGTGGTGCCATCCAGAACGAGTACGCCGCCGGGCACCGGTACCAGGCGGCCCTGCGCCAGCGCATTCACCGCGCCGATGAAATAGGCCTGCTCCTGCGCGCGCTGAAACAATGCCCGTGATCCCATGCCGAGCGCCAGCGCGCCGTAGGCTTTCCCATGCGCGATCTCGGCGCGCATCAGGCTGGTCCCGTCCTGCGCGGCGGTCAGTTTGACCGCGCCGCGCGCGTCGAGGATGGTGATGACCAGGGGCTTGAGCTTTTTCTCGATGGCCGTAGCAAGCGCGGCGTCAAGGATCTTTCGGGCAACATCAAGCGTAAACTCAGTCATGGAGGGGTTCCTTTACGGGGGTAGAGTGACCTTCGGATTTCGCGCGATCCAGGCTCATGGCCAGCACGCGCGCGACATGGAGCGGAGAACGTGCAGTGCCATCCTTGATCTGGTGTCGGCACGAGGTGCCGTCAGCAACAATCAGCGTCGTGTCGTCGGCGCGGCGCACTGCGGGAAGGAGAGAGAGTTCAGCCATATCGATCGAGGCTTGGTAGGTGTCAGCGCCGTAGCCGAACGCGCCGGCCATGCCACAACAGCTCGACTCGATGCTTTCGACAGTCAGGTTCGGGACAAGGCGCAGCACTTTTTCGACAGGTTTGAACGCGCCGAATGATTTCTGGTGACAATGGCCGTGGACCAGGGCCTTGTTGGCGATGGCGCCAAGCGGCAGCCGCAAGCGGCCAGCCTCCGCTTCGTGCACCAAGAACTCCTCAAAGAGCAGCGCATGGGCGCTGATGTTTCTTGCGATTTCGTCGGAACGCAATGAGAGCAGTTCGTCGCGCAGCGTCAAAAGGCAGCTCGGTTCTAGGCCGACGATCGGCACGCCGCGCGCTGCGAAAGGCGCGTAGGTGGCGACCAACCGGTCCAATTCGGTGCGAGCCTGATCCACCATGCCGGCCGAGAGAAAAGTGCGTCCGCAGCAAAGCGGCCGGGCGCGATCGATGGGCCTCGGGACATGAACGCGGTAGCCGCCGTCCACGAGCACACGCAGCGCGGCATCGAGGTTCTCGCGCTCATAGGCGCGGTTGAAGGTATCGGCGAACAGAACCACTTCATGGCCCTGTTCCGGACCAAAGACTTCCGCGTCCGTCTTGAAGACATCGCGCCGGAATGCCGGCAGCGATCGCTTCGAACTGATGCCCGCGAACCTTTCGAACAGCGCTCGTAACGATCTACTGCTGTTGCGCCAATTGGCTAATGGCGCAAAGCGCGACGCAAGACCCGCATAACGGGGCAAATAGCCAACCAGCCGGTCGCGGAGCGAGAGCCCGTGCTTCGCCGCTCGCGCAGCCAATACCTCGATCTTCATCTTGGCCATGTCGACCCCAGTCGGACACTCATGACGACAGGCCTTGCATGAGACGCAGAGCTTTAGCGTCTCCATCATCTCGTCCGACGAAAGCGCGTCGGGTCCCAACTGCCCAGACATGGCCAGCCGCAACGTGTTGGCGCGTCCGCGCGTAACGTCCTTCTCGTTGCGTGTCGCGCGATAGGACGGGCACATCACGCCGCCCTCAAGCTTCCGGCAAGCGCCGTTATTGTTGCACATTTCGACGGCACCCTGGAAACCGCCGCCGGCGCCGGGATAGGCCGACCAGTCGAGTACGGTCTTCGGTTCGTTGACTTTGTATCTCGGCGAGTAGCGAAACAACGAACGGTCATCCATCCTTGGTGGATCGACGATCTTGCCGGGGTTCAGCACACCGTTCGGATCGAACCGATGTTTGATCTCCCTGAAATCGGCGACAATGCGCGAGCCGAACATCGTCTCGTGAAATTCCGACCGCACCAGGCCGTCGCCATGCTCGCCGGAATGCGAGCCCTTGTATTCGCGCACCAGGGCAAACGCCTCTTCGGCGATGGCGCGCATCGCCTTGACGTCCTTTTCGAGCTTGAGGTTAAGCACGGGGCGGACATGCAGACAGCCTTCGGAGGCGTGAGCGTACATCGTGCCGCTGGTGCCGTGCCTGGCGAACACGGCGTTGAGCCGGTCGGTGTATTCAGCGAGATGCGGCAACGGCACCGCGCAATCCTCGACGAAGGAGACCGGCTTGCCTTCCTGCTTCATCGACATCATGACGTTGAGCCCGGCGGCACGGAAGTCGGCGATAGCGCTTTGCAGGGCGGGTTCGACGATTTCGACCACGCCACCCCATTTGCGCGGCGGCTTGTCCCAGCCGAAGCCGAGATCTCCCATCAACTCGCCCAGTTGCTTCAGCCGCGTGAGATTTTCAGCCTGATCCTCCTCAGCGAATTCCACCACCAGGATCGCATCGGGATCCCCGCGCACGGCGGAGGCGATGACCGGTTTGAACATCGCGATATCCCGGCCGAGCGCGATCATGGTGCGGTCGACCAGTTCGACTGCGATCGGCCGCAGCTTGACCAGATGCTGGGCTGCGTCCATCGCCTCGTAGAAGCTGCCGAAATGACAGACGCCTAGCACCTTGTTGCGGATTGTCGGCCACAGCTTGAGCTCGACTTTGGTGGTGAAGGCGAGGGTACCCTCGGATCCCACCAGCAAATGCGCCAAGTTGTTCGGCGCATTGCGCGGCACCAGCGCATCGAGATTATAACCGCCGACCCGGCGCTGCACTTTCGGGAATTTGTCTGCGATTTCGGCTGCCTCACGCTCGCCGAGATCGAGCATGTCCCGGAAGAGTGTCAGCCCGCTGTCCGGTGAATTCACCTGCGCGAGATCCCGCGGCACTTCGCTGAAATGCAGGAGCGTGCCGTCGGCAAGCGCGGCATCCATCGACAGCGTATTGTCGCGCATGGTGCCGTAGCGCAGCGAGCGCCCGCCGCAGGAATTGTTGCCCGCCATGCCACCGATGGTGGCGCGCGAGGCGGTGGAGACGTCGACCGGAAACCACAGCCCGTGCTTCCTGAGCTGGCGGTTGAGATCGTCGAGCACGATGCCCGGCTCGACCACGCAGGTCCGGTTCTCCACGTCCAACGATAGGATTTTATTCAGGTGCCGCGAGAAGTCGATCACAACGCCGTGGTTAACGGTTTGGCCGCATTGCGAGGTGCCGCCCCCACGGGGAGTCACGATCCGGCCGGCGTCGCGCGCGATCGTCAGTGCCCGCAGCGCCTCGTCCATAGTTCGGGGAACCACCACGCCCTCGGGCACGATCTGGTAGAACGAGGCATCGGTCGCGTAGCGTCCGCGGCTGAAGGCGTCGAAAAGCACATCGCCTGTGATCTCGCGGGCCAAGCTCTTAGCGAGCGCGCTGCTGTCGGCCGTTTTTTGGGTCTGTTCGGCTTTCATTGCCGCCGCCGGTCGGTTCTCGTGCATTGCACCATTCTCTTGCCTTCCAAGGACCGGCTTGGCAAGGCAAAGCCCTGCTTCTTATGCATTGATGGGCACCGTTGGGCGAGGGACAAGCCCGCAAAATGGTGATATTCGAGCGGCTCGCGACGCCAAGCTAGACCGGGAAGGACGCCTCATGACCCTGCATACTGGACGGCATTTTCTGCAGATTCCGGGACCGACTAACGTGCCGGATCGGGTTCTGCGCGCCATGGACATGCCGACCCTGGACCACCGCGGTCCCGAATTTGCAGAAAATGCCGTCCAGTATGCAGGGTCATGAGGCGTCGGTCGCGTAGCGTCCGCGGCTGAAGGCGTCGAAAAGGACGTCGCCGGTGATATTTGACCGCAGCTGGCGCTCAAGCGGTGACGCGTTCTTCATCCTAAATTCCGTCGAGGAGGGCCGTTCCGCAAATCTCCAGCTAATAGATGCAATTTATTTCCGGTTGGCGTCAATTATGAATTCATAATGTGCTAGCTAACCGTCGACAGCTTCGGCGGTCGGGCCTTCCGGTGTGCAGCCGAGGTGCTCGACTGCCGCGGTCCGCTTGTTGCGAAGGTGCTGGAACAGGGTGTCGCTCAGTTCGCTGCCGGCCCGGCGGCGAAGCGCGTCCAGGATCGCCTCGTGCTCGCGCATCGCTTCGGCCCAACGCTGCCGTTTACGTGCGAAGTTGGCGGAGTAGCGCACGCGGCGGATTCGGCCGGCCAAGTTGGCATAGATGGTGCGCAAGGTCTCGTTGCGGGAGACCGCGACGATCCGTTCGTGGATACGTTGGTTGACCTGGAAATAATTGTGCATGTCGCGGTGCAGGTAGTAGCCGTACATTTCGTAGTGTAGGCGCTCAATCTCGGCGATTTCCTCATCGGTGATGGTCTCGCATGCAAGTCGCCCTGCGAGGCTCTCGAGGCCGCCCATCACGTCAAACAGTTCTTCCAGATCGCGCTTGCCAAGCTGGCGCACGCGCGCCCCTCTATTGGGCAGTAGTTCAATCAGCCCCTCGGCGGCCAAGACCTTGAGTGCCTCGCGAAGGGGGGTGCGGGAAACTCCGAATAACTCGCACAGCTGCCGCTCGGGTACCCGGTCGCCGTCCGGAATGTTGCCTTCGACCACATAGTCGCGAAGGCGCGACAGGATCTCCCCGTGAAGCGAGAGTTCGGGGCTGCCGTTGTCGGCAATTTGGGCGATTGCCATCTCGGATTCGGGAATCGTCGATTTCATAGGGGTAACAATAGTTCGCAGAATCACCAGCGTCGATGGTCGGAATTGCATATAGAATACCATTTACATGCAAAAAAATGAATGCAAAAATATGCTTCATGTTGCCAGAATGGAGGTCCGTTATGCGGCAAGGACGGCATTTTCTGCAGATTCCGGGCCCCAGTCCCGTTCCCGATCGCATTCTCCGGGCAATGGACATGCCCGTCATCGATCACCGAAGCGCCGAATTCGGTCAACTCGGGCGCACCGTGCTGGAGGGCTCCCAGAAGATTTTCCAAACCTCCGGACCGGTGGTGATTTTCCCGTCATCGGGCACCGGCGCCTGGGAGGCCGCGATCGTCAATACGTTGTCGCCGGGGGATAAGGTGTTGATGGTGGAGACCGGCCATTTTGCCACTCTGTGGCGCCAGATGGCCGCGCGCTGGGGGATTGATGTCGACTTCATACCCGGCGATTGGCGCCGCGGCGCCGACCCGGCCGCCATCGAAGACAGGCTCGCTCGTGACACGTCCCATGCGTTGAAGGCTGTGATGGTCGTTCACAACGAAACCTCAACCGGCGCGACCAGCCGGATCGGAGAGATCCGCGCCGCGATGGACCGCGTCGCTCATCCGGCCCTGCTGATGGTCGACACCATCTCCTCGCTGGGCTCAGTCGACTACCGGCACGACGAATGGAGGGTCGATGTCAGCGTCAGCTGCTCGCAAAAGGGATTCATGCTGCCGCCGGGCCTCGGATTCAACGCTATGTCGGACAAGGCTCGCACCGCCGCGAAGAGCAACAAGATGCCGCGGTCATACTGGGATTGGGAGGAAATGCTGAAGCCGAATGCAAACGGCTTCTTCCCGTATACGCCGGCAACTAACCTCCTCTACGGCTTGCGCGAAGCGATCGCAATGCTGATGGAGGAGGGGCTCGCCAACGTGTTCGCCCGCCATCAGCAGCTCGCGGCCGCGACACGAGCGGCTGTCAATCACTGGGGTCTGGAAGTGTTGTGCCAGGAGCCAAAAGACTTTTCTCCGGTGCTCACCGCCGTGCTGATGCCACCAGGCTATGACGCAGATCAATTCCGCAAGGTGGTGCTCGATAATTACAACATGTCACTCGGCTCTGGATTGTCGAAGGTGGCGGGCAAGGTGTTCCGTATCGGGCATCTCGGCGAATGCAATGAGCTGACCTTGCTTGCAGCGCTGACGGGCGTGGAGATGGGCTTATCGGCCGCGGGCATTCCGCACCGGGCCGGCGGCGTCGACGTCGCGATGAAGCTTCTTGAACAGCGCGCCGAGGGCAATTCCGCGACACACCTCAAAGTCGTCGGCAGCTAAGGCTTCCTCTCCTCAAGCTAACGTATCGCCGCGGGCGCGCGGCGATACGAACAAGCCATAAAGCTCAGGGAGGTCGAACTTGAAGTTCCGATTCAAGGCGACACATGTCGTGCTCGCGATGCTGTGCGCGATGTATTTTATCACCTATGTCGATCGCGTGAATATTGGCACCGCGGCCAGCGAGATTCAGAGGGAGCTAGGCCTCACCAACACGCAGCTAGGCCTTGTATTCTCCGCCTTCGCCTATCCCTACTTGCTGTTCCAGATCATCGGTGGCTGGGTCGGCGACCATTTCGGGCCACGCAAGACGTTGTTCTGGTGCGGCATGATCTGGGCTGCGGCAACGATCATGACCGGTTTCGTCACTGGCATCGTGTCGTTGTTCATCGCGCGTGTCGCATTGGGGTTCGGCGAAGGTGCGACCTTTCCGACAGCAACGCGCGCGATGCAGTATTGGACGCCATCGGACAAGCGTGGCTTCGCCCAGGGGCTAGCGCACGCCTTTGCGCGACTGGGCAACGCTGCAACGCCGCCCTTGATCGCGCTGCTGATAAAGTGGCTGACCTGGCGTGGATCCTTTATCGCCTTGGGGTTCGTAAGCCTCGTCTGGGGCATCGCCTGGGCCGGGTATTTCCGGAACGAGCCAAGGGAGCATGCGCGGATCACCGAGGCTGAACTTGCGTCATTGCCGCCCCGTCCGACCGGACCCCGGCCACAGGTGCCGTGGTCACCGCTCCTGCGGCGGATGTGGCCGGTCACGCTGACCTACTTTTGCTACGGCTGGTCCCTGTGGCTCTACCTCAACTGGCTGCCGCTTTTCTTCAAGAACAACTTTGGCCTCGATATCAAGAAATCGGCGCTGTTCGCTTCAGGCGTCTTCTTCGCCGGCGTCGTCGGCGATAGCGTGGGCGGCATTCTGTCCGACCGCATCCTCAAGCGCACCGGCAGCATCCGCTTCGCCCGTCTGAGCGTAATCATCGCTGGGTTTGCCGGAGCGCTTGCCTCATTGCTCCCAATCTTGTTCATCCATCAGATCACGGTCGTGGCCCTGTGCCTGTCTTCTGGCTTCTTTTTCGCGGAGCTTGTGATTGGTCCGATATGGTCGATACCGATGGACATCGCGCCGAAATATTCAGGCACGGCCTCCGGCATCATGAACACTGGCTCTGCGTTCGCCGCCATCATCTCGCCACTTGTCGCCGGCTTTGTCATCGACGCAACGGGCAATTGGTATCTGCCATTTTTGATGTCGATGGGACTTCTGACGCTCGGCGGTTTTTCGGCGTTCATGATGCATCCCGAGCAACCGTTCGATGAGATCGCGGTCGGCGTCCCGGTCGGAAAGGCGGTGGCTGCGGAATGATGCTAGGGCCCGCAACCGGCGGATCGTGCCAACAACGGGCTAGCGGCAGCGGTCCTTCGCAGATGCCAAAATCGCCTGCCGACCGCGGCCGGACGGGCCCTGTCTTGCTTGTATATTGATTATGCATTGACGGGTACCGCGCAGTGAGGGACAAGCCTGCCCGAAGAATGCTATTCGAGCGGCGCGAAGCGCCAAGACTAGACCGGGAAGGACGGCTCATGACCCTGCACACTGGACGGCATTTTCTGCAGATTCCGGGGCCGACCAACGTGCCGGACCGGGTCCTGCGCGCCATGGACATGCCGGCCTGGGACCATCGCGGCCCTGAATTTGCCGAGCTCGGTTTTGCGGTTCTGGCCGGCATGCAGCGCCTGTTTCGCACCAAGCAGCCCGTCGTCATCTTTCCCTCGTCCGGAACTGGTGCCTGGGAAGCCGCGATCGTCAACACCCTATCGCCGGGCGACAAGGTCCTGATGGCCGAGACCGGGCAGTTCGCGGTGCTCTGGCATGGCATCGCCAGCAGGTTCAAGCTCGACATCGATTTTATTCCGGGCGATTGGCGTCATGGCGCGGACATTGGCGAGATCGAGGCGCGGCTTGCAGCCGATCGTGCGCACAAGATCAAGGCGGTCATGGTCGTGCACAATGAGACCTCGACCGGTTGCGTTACGCCGCCACTCGAGGTTCGCAGGGCAATGGACCGCGTCAAGCATCCCGCGCTCCTGATGGTCGACACCATCTCCGGCCTCGCTTCCATGGAATATGAGCACGACGCTTGGGGTATCGATGTTTCCGTCGCGGGCTCGCAGAAGGGCATGATGCTGCCGCCGGGTCTCGGCTTCAACGCCGTGTCGGAAAAGGCGCTCGCGGTGGCAAAGGCCAATTCATCATCGATGCGCTCCTACTGGGACTGGCAGGAGGTGATTGCTATCAACAAGGCCGGCACCTGGCCTTATACGCCGGCAATCAACCTTCTGTTCGGGCTGAGGGAAGCCGTCAAGATGCTCGAGGAAGAAGGCCTTGAAAACGTGTTCGCCCGCCACAAGCGCCACAGCGCGGCTACCCGTGCGGCGATGAAGGTGTGGGGGCTCGAGACCCAGTGCCAGGATCCCCAAGCGCATTCGCCGGCCCTGACTGGCGTGGTGATGCCGGAAGGCCATGACGCCGACAATTTCCGCAAGGTGGTGCTCGAAAACTTCGACATGTCGCTTGGTACCGGCCTCAACAAGATCAAGGGCAAGGCTTTCCGGATCGGCCATATCGGGCACTTCAACGACCTGATGCTGATGGGGACGCTGTCGGGCGTCGAGATGGGACTGGACCTGGCCAACGTGCCACATCGTAGCGGCGGCGTGTTGGCGGCGATGGAGGTGCTCAAGCGGCGCGATGTCTTGCCGATGCCGAAGGCCGCAGTCGCCTGAGCTGGTCCAATAGCAACGGAGAGATCGCCATGAACGCCCCGGTCACCGCCAGCGAAGACCTGATCTATTCCCTCGAGGACGGGATCGCCAAGATCACTTTCAACCGGCCGCAGGCACGTAACGCCCTGACCTTCGCGATGTACGAGCAGATGGCGTCGATCTGCGAGACCATCAATGGGGACCGCTCGATCAAGGCGCTGATCCTGACTGGCGCCGGTGATAAGGCCTTTGCCTCGGGTACCGATATCTCGCAATTCCGCGCTTTCAAGACCGCGCAGGACGCGCTTGACTATGAAGCGCGGATCGACCGTGTGCTCGGCGCTCTTGAGCAGTGCCGCGTGCCCGTCATCGCGGCGATCGCCGGTGCCTGTACGGGCGGCGGCGCCGGGATTGCGGCCTGCTGCGACATCCGGATCGGCACCGAAGCGACGCGGATCGGGTTTCCAATCGCACGTACGCTCGGTAATTGCCTCTCGATGTCGAATATTTCGCGCATCGTCGCGCTGGTCGGTCCGGCGCGCACCAAGGATATGATTTTCAAGGCCCGCTTAGTCGAGGCGCCGGAAGCACTTGCGCTCGGCTTGCTCAATGAAGTCGTACCCGACGTCGCGACCTTGCAGCGCCGCGCTGACGAGACCGCAAAGCTCATTGCGAGCCATGCGCCGATCACGCTCGAGGTGACCAAAGAGGCCGTGCGCCGCATCCGCCGTACGCTGTCGCGCGATGAGGGAGAGGATCTGATCCTGCGCGCCTATATGAGCGAGGATTTCCGGGAGGGCATGGACGCCTTCCTCAACAAGCGCACGCCGAACTGGAAGGGCAAGTAGGTATCATCGTCTTTCCGTGAGATCGACGCTGGGCGGACGCTGCCGCGAGCCGACGTCGCGTGGACGGGCTCGCGGAGAGGGCCGAATTCTTTCGCTCTTACAATCTCATCCCAAAGTCAGTAGCAATGTGGTCGTTCGCGGCTTGAACTTCGCGTTCCCAGTCCGCAGAATGGCGATGCAGGCACGCCCCTGATGTGCCAATCTAAATAAAGACATAGGGAAGAGACGTGAGACATTTTGCAGGAGCCGCGACCGCTCTGGCGGCCGTTCTTATGACCGCGCCGGCACTTGCCGCTTGGGAGCCGACCAAACCCGTCGAGATCGTCGTCGCTGCCGGAGCCGGCGGCGCCTCCGACCAGATGGCGCGCATGATGCAGGCAGCGATCCAGAAGAACAATCTGATGAAGCAGCCGATGGTGGTTTCGCTCAAGGGCGGCGCATCGGGCGCCGAAGCGCTGATGTACATGAAATCGAGCGAGGGTGATCCAAACAAGGTGCTGATCGCCTATTCCCTGATTTACATGCTGCCGCTGTCGGCGAAAATTCCGTTCAACTGGCGTGACCTCACTCCGGTATCGGTAGTCGCAATGGATCAGTTCGTCTTGTGGGACAACGCGTCGGGTCCAAAGACGGTGAAGGAGTTCATTGCGGCGGCGAAGGCCGCATCTTCACCGTTCAAAATGGGCGGCACCGGCTCCAAGCGCGAGGACCATGTGCTCACCGTGTTCATGGAGCAGAAGACCGGCGCAAAATTCTCTTATTTGCCCTACAAGTCTGGCGGAGAGGCGGCGACGCAATTGGTCGGGAATCACACCGAAGCCAACGTCAACAATCCATCTGAGAATCTGGAAGTCTGGCGCGCCGGCCAGGTGCGCGCGCTCTGTGTCTTCGACAAGGAGCGCATCTCCTACAAGACCAAGGTCACCGAAACGCAATCCTGGAACGACATCCCGACCTGCAAGGAAGAGGGGCTCGACGTCCAATACCTGATGCTGCGGGCGATGTTCCTGCCGGGCAAGGTTACGGCCGAGCAGCAGGCATTCTATGTCGACCTGTTTCAGAAAGTAACGCAAACGCCGGAATATAAGGATTATATGGAAAAGCAGGCGCTGAAGCCGATCTTCCTCACCGGCAAGGACATGGTGCAGTTCCTGGAGGAAGACGACAAGCTCAACGCTTCGCTTATGAACGAAGCGGGCTTCATCGCCAAGTAACGCGTCACGGCAGCAGTCGGCTTCCCCGCTCTCATTTATCCGCGTGGCCGTAGCCGGCCATGCGGACACGCACATTTTCGATCTCTTCGGTCGGCAGCAGACGCGGCTTCCCGATCTGCAGACAGCCGTGGTACTGCCGCGCCAGCGTTTCGACCTCGACCGCGAGCCACATGGCCTTCGCAAGCGATGGCCCGACGGCGATCATGCCGTGATGTTCGAGGAGGCAGGCCAGCCTTCCATCGAGCGCCTTGACCGCATGCGCCGAAAGTTCCTGCGTTCCGAATGTGGCGTAGGGCGCACAGCGGATCGTGTCGCCGCCGGCGCACGCGACCATGTAGTGGATCGGCGGGATCTCCAGACCCATGATGGCGAGGATCGTGCAATAGGTCGGGTGGGCGTGAACCACGGCGTTTATGTCCGGGCGAGCGCGCAGGATGTCCAGGTGGAAGCGCCATTCGCTCGATGGCCGCTGCGCCGGATCAAATGAGCCGTCGAGACCCATATAGACGATCTGCTCGGGCCGCATCGTCTCATAGGAGACGCTGGTCGGAGTGATCAGCAGGCCGGCCTCATGCCGCAGGCTCATGTTGCCCGAAGTGCCCTGGTTGATGCCGAGCGCATTCATGCGCAGGCAGGCATCGATGATGGATTGGCGTTTTTCCTTGTCGTTCATGGTTAACCTATCAAACGCCGTTTACGGCCCCTCGAGAATGCTTGATTATTGCGTCGCAGTATAGTCGAACGTTACTTCGAAAATCTGATCGGGAGAGGCCATGACCAGCGCCGTGCTAGGCATTATCGGCGGATCCGGCATCTATGACTTGCCGGGTCTTGAAAACGTCCGCGAGGAGGCGATCAGGAGCCCCTGGGGCGAGCCCTCCGCGCCGCTCCGCTTTGGCACCATTGCCGGCCTGCCGATCGTGTTCCTGCCGCGGCACGACAAGGGGCACCGCCTGTCCCCCTCCGACATCAACTACCGGGCCAATATCGATGTGCTGAAGCGGGCGGGGGTTACCGATTTGGTGTCGCTGTCGGCCTGCGGATCGTTCAAGAAAGAATTGCCGCCTGGCACTTTCGTGATCATCGATCAGTTCGTCGACCGCACCTACAAGCGCGAAAGCTCGTTCTTCGGCAAAGGCTGCGTCGCTCATGTCTCGATGGCGCATCCGGTATCGCCGCGCTTGCGCATTCATCTGGCGGCCGCCGCAGAAGCCGAAGGCATTCCCTTCGCGCGCAGCGGCACCTATCTGTGCATGGAAGGCCCGCAATTCTCCAGCCTTGCCGAAAGCCTGACGTACAAGGAACTCGGCTACGCGGTGATAGGCATGACCAATATGCCTGAGGCGAAGCTCGCTCGCGAAGCGGAGATTTGCTACGCGAGCGTCGCGATGGTGACCGACTTCGATTGCTGGCATCCGGATCACGATGCGGTGACCGTGCAAGACATCATTCGCGTGCTTAGTTCAAATGCCGAGAAAGCCAAGGCGCTGGTGGCGCGCCTGGCAAAGGATTTTCCGCGCGAGCATGAGCCGTGCCCGATCGGCTCCGATCGCGCGCTCGAGACCGCGCTGATCACGGCGCCCGAGGCGCGCGATCCGGAACTGCTCAGGAAGCTCGACGCGGTAGCAGCGCGGATCCTGCGTTCATGAAAGTCGATGGCCGGCATTTCCGCAGCATTTGGCTCGAGCCCGACGGCTGGTCCGTCGGGGCTATCGATCAGCGGCGGCTGCCGCATGAGTTTGTCATCGCGCGCCTGACGAGCGCGGAGGAGGCTGCGGACGCAATCCAGACTATGCTAGTCCGCGGTGCGCCGCTTATCGGTGCTACCGCCGCTTACGGCATGGCGTTGGCCATGCACGCTGATCCGTCCGACGTGGCGCTCGATTGCGCATACAAGCTGCTGATCGCGACCCGGCCGACGGCCATCAATCTGAAATGGGCGCTCGACGAGATGGCGGCTGTGCTTCGTCCGCTGGCGCCGTCCGTCCGCAGCGAGGCGGCTTACAAGCGTGCCAGCGAGATCGCTGATGAGGACGTCGGGATCAACCAGGCGATCGGCAGCCACGGCCTCGAAGTCATCGAGGCGATCGCTGCCAAGAAAGCCGGCGGCACCATCAACATTTTGACGCACTGCAACGCGGGCTGGCTGGCTACCGTCGATTGGGGGACGGCGACGGCACCGATCTACCGGGCTCATGACATGGGACTCAGCGTTCATGTCTGGGTCGACGAAACGCGTCCGCGCAATCAGGGGGCCTCACTCACCGCCTGGGAACTCGGCCACCATGGCGTCCCACACACCATCATCCCCGACAACACGGGGGGCCATCTGATGCAGCACGGCATGGTCGATCTGGCGATCGTTGGAACCGACCGGGTCGCAGCCAATGGCGATGTCTGCAACAAGATCGGTACCTACCTGAAGGCGCTCGCCGCGCGCGACAACAGCGTGCCATTCTATGTTGCACTGCCGTCGCCGACTATCGACTTTAGTATCAATGATGGCCGGGAAATTCCGATCGAACAGCGTGCAGCAAGCGAAGTGACGCATATGAGTGGGCGTACGGCGGATGGACGAATTGAGATGGTGCGTGTGGTCCCCGAGGGCTCGCCGATCGCTAATTACGGCTTTGACGTCACGCCGGCGCGCCTGGTGACTGGTTTGATCACCGAACGCGGCGTGGTCCGGCCCGATCATGCTGCACTTGCGAGCGCGTTCCCGGAGCGGACCGGCAGGCGTTGAGCGCTAGATTGACGCCGGTTGCGGCAGCACGTATCCACGCTGGAGCGCCCGTCCGAACCGTCTGCCTCCATGTCCAACACCGATATCGAAATCGTCGTCGACGATCCGACTGCGCCGGAAGCTAATTCACCCGCGGTGACCAGCAATCGCGTCGTGGACGCTGTCGCGTCGCTCGTGTTGCTCGCGCTTGCCGTCACGCTCGGATGGGATAATTGGCGCACCGGCGCGGCGTGGGATGCGACCGGCCCCGAGCCGGGCTACTTCCCGTTCTACCTTTCGATCGTTCTTGGCGGCGCCAGCCTCTACGGGCTGCTTGCAGCGATCTTCTCGCGCAAGGAAGCTTCCGAGATCTTTGTGACACGGGCACAGCTTCGCCGGGTCATGGCGGTGTTCGTGCCGACGGTCTTGTTCTGTCTCGCCACGCAATTCCTTGGGCTCTATGTTGCGAGCTTCCTCTTGATCGCTGGCTTCATGCGCTTTGTCGGCAAGATCGCGGCGTGGAAGTCTCTGCTCACCGCTTTCATCTTCACCGCCGCGATGTTCGTGACGTTTGACATCGCCTTCGACGTCATCATGCCGAAGGGCCCGCTCGAAGCGGCCCTTGGCTACTAATCGATCGGCGGGACTTTCAGTCATGGAAGCTTTTGGCCTGCTCCTTCACGGCTTCGCCGTTCTCCTCACCTGGAAAACGCTGTTACTGATGATGGTCGGGCTCGTGCTCGGCATTTTCGTCGGCGTACTGCCGGGGCTTGGTGGGCCGAATGGCGTGGCGATCCTGTTGCCGTTGACGTTCACGATGGACCCGACCTCGGCCATCGTGATGCTATCCTGCATCTACTGGGGGGCACTGTTCGGCGGCGCCATTACCTCGATTCTGTTCAATATTCCCGGCGAAGCCTGGTCTGTAGCGACCACCTTCGACGGCTATCCGATGGCGCAGCAGGGCAGGGCGGCGGAAGCGCTGACGGCGGCCTTCACCTCGTCTTTTATAGGCTCGCTGGTCGCGGTGCTCCTGATCACGTTTCTGGCGCCGATGATCTCGTCATTCGCGCTGAAGTTCGGGCCACCGGAATTCTTTGCGGTCTATCTCCTGACCTTCTGCTCGTTTGTCGGCCTTGGCCGCGAGGCAAAGCACAAGACCGTCATCTCGATGTCACTTGGTCTTCTGCTTGCCGGCATCGGCATGGATACCGTGTCCGGCCAGCTCCGCATGACCTTCGGCTCTACCGAGTTGCTCCGCGGCATCAACTTCCTGGTCGCGGTGATCGGCCTGTTCGGCATCAGCGAAATCCTGTTGACAATGGAAGAGCGCCTGGCGCTGCGCGGCCATGCTGCCGGCATCAGCCTGCGCGTGGTGCTGTCGGTCTGGAGAGACCTGCCGAAATACTGGGTGACGCTGGCGCGGTCGTCCTTCATCGGCTGCTGGCTTGGAATCACGCCGGGCGGCGCGATCGCTGCGTCGTTCATGGGCTACAACCTCGCCAAACGCTTTGCCAAGGACCAGGACAGTTTTGGCAAGGGCCGTATCGAGGGTGTGTTCGCGCCGGAAACGGCGGCGCATGCGTCAGGCACCTCGGCGTTGCTCCCGATGCTTGCGCTCGGAATTCCCGGATCGGGAACCGCCGCCATCTTGCTCGGCGGCCTGATGGTGTGGGGGCTTAATCCAGGGCCGCTCTTGTTCGTCGAGCACAAGGATTTCGTCTGGGGCCTGATTGCCTCGATGTATCTCGGCAACGTCGTTGGCCTCGTCCTGGTGCTGACGACGGTGCCAATCTTCGCCTCGATCCTGCGCGTGCCGTTTGCGGCGGTTGCGCCGATGATCGTGGTGTCGTGCGCGATCGGCGCTTACGCGATCCAGAATGCCATGTTCGACATCTGGCTGATGCTGGGCTTTGGCGTGGTCGGTTACGTCTTCAAGAAGATCGGGATTCCGCTGGCGCCGTTCACGCTCGCGCTCGTGCTCGGCAACCGTGCGGAGGATGCGTTCCGGCTATCGATGATCGGCTCCGGCGGCGATATGAAGGTGTTCTGGTCGAATGGCCTCGTCGGCTCGATCACGACGCTCGCAATCATCCTGTTGTTCTGGCCCTTGATCGACAAGGCGCTCAGCGGCGCCACTCGCCGGCTGCGGCCGGCGAAGGCGTAAAGCCTCACACGACTTTGCGCTGCCTGAGCTCGGCGATCTCATCCTTGCTGAAGCCGAACTCCGCCAGCACTTCATCGGTCTGCTCGCCGAATTCGGGCGGGCGCGCCGCCATCGTGCTTGGCGTCCGCGACAGCGTCACCGGTTGGCCCACCAGTCGGATGTGGCGGTTCTCTGCGTTCGGCACGTCCTGGGCGATGCCGAGATATTTCACTTGCGCATCCTCGAACATCTGGTCGATGGAATAGATCGGACCGCAGGGCACGCCGGCTGCGTTCAGCTCATTGACCCAGGTCTCGGTGGATTTCTTCTGCGTCAGCTCGTTGATCCTCGCGTTGAGCGCGTCGCGGTTCTTGGAGCGTGCCGGCGCCGTGGCATAGTCGGGATCGCTGATGAGTTCGGGCGCCCCGATCGCCTGTGCGCAGCGTTCCCAGATGCGTCCGCCTGTCGTGGCGATGTTGATGTAACCATCCGACGTCTTGAACACGCCGGTGGGGATCGACGTCGGGTGGTTGTTCCCGGCCTGCTGCGCCACTTCCTTTTCCATCAGCCAGCGCGCGGCCTGGAAATCCAGCATGAAGATCTGCGCCTGCAACAGCGAGGTTTGTACCCATTGACCCTCACCCGATACGTCGCGTTCCAGGAGCGCCGTGAGGATGCCGATCGCACAGAACAGGCCGGCGGCAAGGTCGGCAACGGGAATACCGACCCGCATTGGGCCGCCGCCGGGCGCGCCGGTCACTGACATCAATCCGCCCATGCCCTGCGCGATCTGATCGAAGCCCGGGCGTTTATGGTAGGGCCCGTCCTGGCCGAAGCCGGAGATGCTGCCATAGACAATGCGCGGATTGATCTGGCGGAGACTCTCGTAGTCGATGCCGAGTTTGGCTTTGACATCAGGCCGGAAATTTTCAACCACAACGTCAGCCTGTTCGGCTAGCCGCTTGAATACTTCGAGGCCTTTCGGATCCTTGAGATTGAGCGTCATCGCGCGCTTGTTGCGGTGCAGGTTCTGGAAGTCCGAGCCATGCCGTGGGCCGCCCGGTTGCTCGCCGCCGGCGTCCTCCGTCAATGCATCGATCTTGATGACATTGGCACCCCAGTCCGCGAGCTGCCGCACACAGGTGGGGCCGGAGCGGACGCGGGTGAGGTCGAGAACTGTGAATCGGGACAGGGCTTGCGATGCATGCGGGACGGGCATTACGGGGACTCCGGATCGAACGGCGGCGCTACAATAGCGCCGGACAACCTCCCGGCAAGGTCTGCCTCCCGCCAGCAACGGCATGGCGGACTTGATGTTTTGAGTGGCTTGGCGGGGATCGTAAGGGAAGGCGGCCGGGATCTGTTTTAGGGACACCCCGCAAGGCCGGGTGCGCTTTTCATGTTCGGGTGGCTGCTCCGCGCCAGTGGCCTCTAGTCCATGAGAGGCCGCTTGCCGCATGTTTTGGCGCGAGGGCCAAGTATCGACATCCCATCGGGTTGCTGCTAGCCCCCTCTGTACGCCAAAGGGGTCCCCGGACTTGATCGAAGAGCCAAACGCGCGCGGCAGAGAGAACGTCCCCGCGGGCATTTCGCCCCCGACCCGGGCACGACGGCTGCTTGCGGGTTGGTCCGCCAGCATTTTCCAGATGATGCTCGGGATCATCCAACAGGTCGCGCTGGTTCCTGTCTTTCTGCATTTCTGGAGCGGCGAAGAGCTGGCCGCCTGGTTCGTCATCTATGCGATCGGCAACCTTGTGCTGGTTGCTGATGCCGGCCTGCAGCTTCGTGCCATCAATCGCTTCTTCTCATTCAAGTCCAGCGTTGATTGCGACGGCCGCACCACGACATTCTATGCTGCGATAATGCGGCTCTACCTCTGGCTTAGCGTCCTGCTCGTCGGTCTGGTGCTGGCAGCGGCGCTGGCTGTTTCGCCGTCCACGGTGTTCCGGTTCGAGGCGATCGAGAATTTCGATGCTGCCTTTGTGGCGATGACGGCGGGTATGCTGCTCACGCTTCCGGCGGGTCTGGTGTCGGCACTCTATCGGGCGCAGGGCCTGTACGGCCGGGCTGTCTGGTTGCAGAGCTTCGGAACGCTGATCGGACAGGTCGCGCAGTTGGTTGCTATTGTCGTGACAGCGAGCTTGTTTGCCGTCACGTTCGCCTATGTCGCGATGCAGATATTGATTGCGGTCTATCTGATCACCATCGATGCGCCGCGCTTGCATCCATTCCTGCGCAAGGCGCGGGGCAGACGTCCCATGCGCTGGATGGTCGGTCAGCTACGCAAGGCGGCGCCGTTCGGAATCGCTGGCGCGACCGAGCTGGCGCTGATGAACCTGCCGGTGCTTCTGGTCAGCGCGCTGGTAGCCGATCGCGTCGCTGTCGCACAATGGGGATTGATCCGCGTTGCGGCTGGGCTATTGCGGGCGCTCTGCCTGCAGGTAACTCTTCCGCTGGCTGCTGAACTCGGCCACGACTATGCTGTTGGTGCGACCGAACGGTTGCGCGCGCTCTATGCCCGCGGTTCGGTATTTGTGGCGGTGCTCGCCAGTGCGGTCGTGTCGGGACTGTTGCCGTTCTGGCCTGATTTCTTCGTGCTCTGGACCCGCGGCACCATTCCCTACGATCCGTTGCTGGCAAAGACGATGCTGATCGGCACCAGCGTGGCCGCGCCCGCGATTTTGGCGTTAAGCTATGCCAATTACAGCAACCGGGCCGATCTTCTTGTACGCAGCAAGGGGCTGCAGCTCATTGTCTTTCTCGTGCTATCGCTGCTGCTGATCCCTCAACTGGGCCCGCTCGGCGCGGCGGCCGCGATCGTGGCGAGCGATCTCCTGGTTCAGTTCGGTCTGTTGACGCTTGTCATCATGCGTCAAACGCTCATGCATCCATTCCGTCACCTGGCGTTTCTGGCGGGGGTAATGGGTGCGACGATAATCGCAGGCTGGGGGTTGGGAATTATGATCCGCTCCATGATATCCTGGACCGGCATGCAGCGCTTCTTCGCGGAATGTGCGATCTGGCTGGTGGTTGCAGGCGTGGCGGCGATCCCGTTGCTGATCGGAAATATCCGCGAAAAGATAATCGCGACGATCCCCCGATAGGATCGTCCGTGGTCCTCAATAGATCCGAGGGTAGCGGCGGTACCGCAGTCTCAGAAGGTGCTGCGCGAACTCGCGATGTCCGTCGTCAATCTGGCGCGCAAAATATTCGAGCCTCTCTTTGCCCGCGGTGGCGAGCCGGGCACGTTCCTCGGGTAGGCTGGCCTTGACGATGGCTTCCGCCAGCGAAGCGGGATTGTCGTAATCGAACAGGATGGCGGCATCGCCTGCTTGTGCCTTGAACGCTTCGGGATAGATCACGGGCGTGCCGACCGACCAGGCTTCGAGCGGCGGCAGATTGGTCGGACCGAAGTAGCTTGCCATCACCAGCGCCGCTGCGTTGCGATAGAGCGGGCCGAGTTCGATAGAGGGAACAAAGCCGAGGATGCGCACGCGGTCGCCGAGGCCGAGTTCTGCGGCCAAGGCTTCGATTGCACTGCGCGAACCTCGATCCGATCCGCATAGCGCCAGGGTTGTGTGTATCCCCCGATCTCGGAGCAAACTCATCGCCAGCAGGACCGTTGCGTGATTCTTATGAGACCAGAACTGGGCCGGGTAGAAGAGATAGCCGGGCTCAAGCCCGTACTTGCGCAGGATCGCGCCGTCCGCATCCGTTTGCTCGCCAGCCTCACTCGACCGTGTCACATAAGGCGATGGGGAGAACGGGATACAAACCGCGCGATCCCGCTCCATCGCATAGCGACGGCACAGCGCGTCAATTACCTCCTCGGCGTTGGCGACAACCAAAGCTGCCTTGGTGCTGGCGCTGCGAAAGACGATTTCGCGGCGTTCGAACTCGGCGAATTCGCGCGCCTCGTCGAATTCCGGCGAATCGCGGTGGCAACCGTCGAATATCGTGACGATGAAAGGCAGCTTGTAGAGCACGAGTTGCCAGTTCGACGTCGTCAGGAAATAGACGATGTCGACCTGCTTCCGGATCAGCCGCTTTTCAAAGGGCGGACACAGATGCAACGCGTACTGCAGGAGATCGAACCATCCGCAGTATTTCAGGAACAGGAACAACCGGTCGAACCAGCCAATCCGCAACAGCTTGGCCTCGATGCCGAGTTCAGCCAGGATGGCGATATTGTTCGGCTGAGTAGTGAAGACGGTCACACCAATGTCGGCCGTCTTCGCCCAGCCGCGCAGCCATGTGATATCGCTAAGCCCTTGCTGGAAGCCGCCGCCAACCTCGAGCGGCAACTCCAGCACGACGCCAACGTGAAACTGCCTCACGGTTGAACCGTCTTTTTTCTGGCGATGGAATAAGCTGCCCAGTCTCGCGAGTTCGGCGGGCTGGTCGTCGACAGCCACGCATAGTGACCGATTGGTTCGAAACCGGTCGCGCCGAGAAGCGCCTCGACCTCGAACGGAAACCAGTAGCGGAGGTGGTGTGCTTCGTCGATCCGATGGATCGTCGATTGCGCAATGTCCTCGCAGAACAGCGTGTAGTTGACCTGAACGGTCGCGCTGGCCTCGTTATGGTTGGATTGGGCGATCCGGGTGACGCGCAGTGGCGCGCGTTCAACGACCTTGACACGGGTTTCAACGCCTTGCGCGAGTACGGCGCCGCCATACCAATAGTCGAACAGGAGAATACCGCCCGGCTTGAGTGCGATGGCCGCACTCGCCAGCATGTTCTGAAGTCTTCCCCGGCTGGTCTGGTAGCTTGCCACATGGAACAGGGCGACCGCGGCGTCGAAATCCCGCTCCGGGCCGGATTCACAGACGTCCCCCTGCCGGAATCGAACGTGTTCCGAACCGCCTCCCGTGCGCGCCTCGGCCCGGCGGATCATGTCTGCGCTGATGTCGACCCCGGTGACTGTCCATCCCATGCGCGCGAATTCATGGGCGTGTACGCCGGTGCCGCAACCGAGATCGAGCAACGTACCGGGCGTAGCGCCATGACGACGGAGTTGCACGTCCACAAAGGATGCTTCCGCGGCATAATCCTTGTCCTGATAGAGGAGGTCATACCACGGCGCGTAGCGTTCGAAGGCGCTCAAGCAAGGATCTCCTTCAGCGCCTGTGCGGATCGCACGATCTGGTCGTCCGTCAATCCAAGGCCGCTCGGGAGATAGAAGCCGCGGCGCGCGATCCGCTCCGCGTGAGGATGCGAGTCGCTCGCGAACAGGCCGGCTCTGCGCAGGACGGGCTGTTCATGCATGCACCAAAAGAAGGGACGGGTGCCGATGCCCTTGCCGGCAAGCCGACGCATCGCTTCCTTGGCGTCGAACTCGACCGCGTCTTTCAGGACGACGCCGTACACCCAATAGACGTTGTCAGCGTAATTGGTGCGGGGGATAGGGCGCTGGATCAGATCGAGCCCTTCCAGGAGCTCGTCATAGCGTCGGCCGGTCCGGCGCTTGATGTCGATCATCTCGCCCAGCCGTTCGGTCTGGGCGACGCCGAGCGCGGCCTGCAGGTTGGTCATGCGCGCGTTCCATCCAAGCTCTTCATGGACGAAACGCTGCTCGGGCTTGAAGCAGAGGTTGCGGAGGCTGCGCAGCCGGTCGGCGAGTTGCGCGTCATCGGTCAGGATCATGCCGCCTTCGCCCGTCGTGACGTGCTTGTTCGGATAGAAGCTGAACGTGCTCGCGTCTCCAAAGCTGCCGCAGGGCTGGCCGCGATAAGTCTGGCCGTGCATCTCGGCAGCGTCCTCGATCACGCGAAGGTCATGCTTGCGCGCAAGTTCAAGGATCGGGTCGAGGTCGACCGGCAGGCCGTAGATGTGCACCAGCATGATTGCGCGGGTTTTCGGGGTGATCGCTGCTTCTACTGCGTCCGCGGTCATATTCCAGGTGTTCGGATCGCAGTCGACCACGACGGGAACAAGTCCGGCGCGGATCACCGCGGATGCGCAACTGATGATCGTAAACGTCGGGATGATGACTTCGCTGCCCGGCTCGAGCGAAAGCGCGTGAACGGCAATATCGAGCGCAACGGATCCGTTGGTGACGGCAATGCCGTGGCGCCGTCCCGCGATCTGCGCCATCGCCGCCTCAAACCGCGGAATGAATGGGCCTTCCGAAGATATCCATCCGGTGCGAACGCACTCGGCCAGATATTCAGCTTCGTTTCCGTTCAGGAGCGGCGTGTTGACTGGAACGAAATCCTGCGTCACGCAACCGGACCCTTGATCCGCCTCACAGCCGCTGGCGCCTCGGGGAAGCGCGTCTTGTCGCCTTCGCCCGCGTAGGGGCCCTGCTTGATTTCAATCATCTCGAGCGGTTCCAGCACCTCGAATCCGTGCGCACCGCTGCACAGAAGAATGATGTCCCCGGCCGAGAGCACGCGGCTCTCCAGATATTCTTCGCTCTCGGTGTAGAAGTCGACCTGCAGCTTGCCTTTCTGGATCACCAGCACTTCCTGGGTGTAGTGAACCTCGCGCGTCACCTTGTTGTGCCGATGCGGCGCAATGCTCTTGCCCTGGGGGTGGCTCATATAGGCAAGCTGCTGCGACAATTCGGGTGTGGAGAAAAACGTGATCCCCGGTTCCCGAAAGGAGGCGCGAACGATGATCGCGTAGAGCTGATCGTTAAAGCGACAGTGTTCGACGCTATCCATCGGCTGGCCGAAAAAGGTGAGTAAAATCAACCGCAAAGCGGCTATTTTGAGGGCAATGTGGCTGCTTTGCCCCCCGGCGTCAAGGAAATATTCCGTCCATCCCGTCGCGCCGGAGTGGTCACGAATTTTCGACGGCGGCCAGGATTGCGCGGGTACGTTCGCGGTAATTATGCGCTGTCAGCGTGCGGCGCTGACCGGCAGCAGCAATTTCCTTTCGTGCCGCATCGTCGGCGAGATATCGGTCGATCTTTTCAATGCACTCGTCGATGGAGCGCCACGCCACGACTTCGCGGTCAAGGTCGAACAGCGTGTGCAGATTGTCCTTGAAGTCAGTAAGCAGGAACGTGCCGACGCCGGTCGCTTCGAAAAGCCGCACATTTCCGGCCTCCTGGCCGGCCATGTCGATGTGGGAGTTCAGCGTGATGCGCGACCGCCGCAGGGCCTGATACATCTCAGTGCCCCAGGCCTCGCCTTGAAAGCAGCGATGCAGCGGAGAGGAGGCGGGGAGGCCCGGCGCGATATTGCCGAACAGCTTGAGATCGTAACGCGCGGCAACTGCCTCCAATAGCGCGATCCGTTGCTGATGATCGGCCGAGACGGTGCCGACGAAGGAGATGTCGATGTCCATGACGGGTGGGGGCGGTAACGCATCGTTTACGGTGGGCTCGAAGGCGAGGTGACTCACTTCGGCGCGGACGCCGAGGCTACGAAAAAACGCGACCGTGGCCGCCAGTTGGGAGATCAGCAGGTCGTAGACCCGCCAGTCCTCGCCGCGGGTCGGCGAGATCCCGATCTGGCCAACAAGTTTAGGCTTGCCAATTCCCTTGATGCGACGCATCAGCGCCGTGTCGATATGAAACGTGTCCTGGTTCAGCACCAGATCCGGCCTGAAATCCTCGATTTGGGCGAGCAGGATTTTTTCTGCCTGTGCGTCGAGCTTCGGGCTGAGTCCAATCTTGCGAGCGAACGGCCTCAACATCGGCTTGAACGGCGCGACCGCCTGCAGCAGCCAAGCAGGAAGCCTGTTGCTGGCGCCCATGGTTGGCTTGGTGACGGCCGCGGCCATGCCATGCTCCCGCGCCCAGGCTGCCTGTAGCCAGGGGTTGTTGACGTGGATCTCCGCCGCTGAATGGTCCCAGGCTTCGAAATTTCTCGAGTAGAAATCGGCGACGCCGAACAGGCTCCGGTTGCGCGCGCTCATTTGCCCGGCGTAGGACGCATTCGCAAGGCCAGCCTCGCGGCGATAGAGCCAGGCCAGGAAGCTTGGGTAGTCCGCATTGAGGACGAGTATCCGCATGGTTCCCCAGAACTGTAATCCTTAGCTGTATCCTTGCCCATCCAGATCATTAGGCATAGTTCTTGCCAAGGGCCGACGCATGCATCGGTTTTCGATCGTCAATACGCGCCCGACTAGTCAGACGAAGATTACTGTCAGTTGACTTGATAAAGCGCGATTCAGAATCGTGCACCATGGGCAGAACAGATACCAGAGGCAAAATCAAGGGTTGGGCGGCTCACCTCAGAGGGAGCGCCATGAGAGCCGCCGGTCAATCCGAAGGGCGTCTTCGCGTGCGACGAGAGAAGGTTGGACGGCGTAGTGTCGATGCTTGTCGGCGTCGATCGCGTCGATGGCTCTCCAGATTTCGGTCGGCTATATTATCCGTGGGGCGACCTGGCATTTGCGACTGCGCGCTGACGGCTAGTCGGCCCTAGTCCGCACCGCATCTTGGTGGATCTCGGACCCCTAGTCCGGCGGCGACGTATGTTGGTCGCCAACTTCAACGACTGGTGACTCGATCGCTTCAAAATAGTCGCGGTGAATAGTAGAGCAGATCTATTTTCGTCGAGCAAATCCTGAAGGCCGCTTGCGTAGATGCTCCGTCCGACGATGGCTCTTATCTTGTTTACTAAGACGCGGATAGCGCAAAGCGCCGAGCGCGCTGGTCCGAACTCAGTGAACCATTCGACAATTCCGATTTCATGACCTCGTCCCATCGGTCTAAATCAGAATCTTATCCCGGTCCACTTCCGCTCGACGCGGTGAAAATGCGCGCCATTCGCGCGCGTCTCTCAGAAAGCACGCTCAGCCATAGAGTCTGGCAAGCTATCGAATAGCTGCAATCGCGACGATCACTACGACGCCATCATGGCGATTGAAAACAAAAGCCGCGCAATGAATCTTTCGGGCTGAGCACCATCCATATCTTACGGCTCGCCCCGCAGCCTACCGGCCGCTCGCTCATCGCCCCTTATCCGACCGCAACCGCAAATCGAGCGCAGGCCAGTGAGCGAGGAAGCGAGCCCCAAATCTTTTCGTTTGCGCTCGTCGCGAACATCGCTGCGTCTTCGTCCTAGCGGTGTCCTTCCCGCGCTCAGCCTGCCAAGACCCGTACTCGGGCGTCCCGGGACGTGGGGGCGCATCGGCTGGCAATTCGCCCATCCAATGCGGCATGTCCGCGTGGTGAGGACCTCCGCTCGCGTAGCCTGAGAGCATCACGCTGAGCATGCAAAGGCGCAGAAAGGTCCTGCGCACGGTGGAACTTCTTCGCGCTGCGAGGTCGCTTGTCTATGGTGAAGATCGAGCACTTTTTCCGCGAAACAGAATCGCTTTTTGCCAAATGGGTTGGAGGATTGGTAGCGGAGCCGAGAACTCCCGGACCGAAAGAGCGAGGCGCGTTGGTGGGATCTACTGCCGTCAAACTCCCCCGAACATACAGCGCTGTGGCCCTAAAAACACCAGTGTGCATGCAGCGCTCTCGAGCCGATTGGCACACAGGTGGAATGACCGTTCCTACCCGTTGGGCGATGTCCGCATCGAGCCCATTGATAACGCGCGCCAAGCCCTCCTCGAAAACGGAGAAGCGAGTCAAAAAAATCCACCGCAGCAAAGGCGTTGAGGTTGCGCATGGGAGCTGGAGGGGAGAATTCGCATCGAGCAAATCAGTAGTTGCTGCGGTGCGCATTCTCAACGTGCGCGCTTCACTTTCATGGCCGAGTGTCCGGCCGGCGTGACGTTATTTCACTCTGGTGACGAGTGAAGGATATTGGGGGAGAACGTCGATCTAGTGAGACGGCGATTCGATCTTGAACTGTTTGGCGATGAGCTAGATGCGCAGGCCGGGACCCATGGGCCGGGAGCGGCAGATCCTTCGGGAAGCTCTGGCCTCGGCCTGACGTCAGAATCTGCGCTGCACCGGTCTGAACCGAAGGCGGTTGACTGCGTGCTGCTGTTCTGAGAGCGGTGCCGCTGAGCACGCCCTCGATGAGGCAATCAGCGCCAAAATCAACAGGCGCGCGGTATGGTTATTCTGAGTAACTGCGGCGCTCGTCTTGCTCACCAGGGCAGACGTACCAGAGCAGGAACAGCAGCAACAGTCCATTGGTGAGCAGGGTCGTGCTCAATGGAATGTTGAGCAGGGCCTGAACGGTGAGCGCCGATGAAGTGGCGATCATCTGAGGCGAGAGATGCCGCGAGCAGCTATTGCCGATGGAAAGCACCAATCCGCACAGGAGCATCACCGCCGGCAGCCAGATCCAACCCACCGAGGCGATGCCTTCGGTTGCGAACAAAGAAGCATTCAGGTTTCCGACGCCGTATTGCCGGGCAAAGACAATGCTGAGCTGATCGGAATAATGACAGCCGAAAATCGCCCGGACGATATTGATCTGACAGAAAGAGGTCTTCGGGTGAACGGCGAAGAAGTCGGCATAGTAGTCGATCGCTATCGAAGGGATCGCGAACATTCGTTCATTCGCATAGCCGAACACGAAATGAGCAATTGGATTTTGCGCGAGCAGGATCGCATGGGCGACGAGTCCCAGCGCAAGTGGAGTGCCAAGGGCGATGACAGACGCCTGCTTCGGCTCGAAGGATCGAAAGACCAGAAAGACGAAGGGAATCCATGCTGCAGCGAACAGCACTGTCTTGTTCAGTAACGTTGGATAGAAGCATGGTATCAGGATGAGACTGGCCGCGGCCAAGAGGCGTGATCCGCGCTGCGCGTAGAAGACAAATGCAAACGGCAGCACCGCGTAAATGATGTTACTTGTTGCGTAGTTCAGAAGCGTTGGTCGCGCGATGCTGCCGCGCAGTTGCTCGGCGGCATGCAATCCCACAAGGGCAAAACCGTAGCTGAAATTCAGCACGAGAATCAGAACCGCGATGACAAGTAGGACCTTGACGCAGATATCCATCGTCTTCGTGTTGAGTCTGAACATTCGTGGTGCAGGTCGGCTCTGAAAAAGAAGCGGCGCCAGGAATGCCAGCAGAGAGACGAGGGCTGACCAGCGCGCGATAGCGGCATCGTATCGCGACGAGGTGAAGTGGCTCAGCCAGACAAAGCCAACAACCATTCCGAAGAACGCCACGCCCACCAGGTATCCGAAGCTGAAGTTCGCGAAGGCAAACAGCGACAGCAGGCACAGTGCTACTGCCGTGCTAACGACGGCGGTCCACGAAGGGCTGAGGGCCACCCCTGCTGCAAGCTCTACCGCGCTCAGTGACGCCACAATCGCTGCCAGATAGAACGCTAGCAGCATCTGGGCAGCCAGTTCGCTGGATCTGATCAGCTCAAGATGCCATCGACGTGGAGTAGGGTGGTCAGCGTACTGCATATGAAGCCAAGAATGAGACACAACCCGCTTGAAGCTGCGCCCGCAAGTCAAAGATCAGTAAACCGCGCGGCCAGCCTGCGCGAGGCGCCTTGCCGGGCAGCCGATATAGGTTCCGGGCGTGCTTAGGGATTCGACCACGGTTGCGCCGGCGCCGATCGTTATATTTTCGCCGACGGAAACGCCATCGATCACCGTCGCGCCTGTCCCGAGGAAAACAAAGCTGCCGATTCGGCTTCGTCCTGCCACCACCGAGTTCACCGAGACATGAGAAAAATCGCCCACTTCAGACTCGTGCTCGACGATGGCGCCGGTGTTAACGATGCAGCCCGATCCTATCCGCGCCAAAGGGCCAATATGGGCGTGATGCCCCACGAAGGACCCGGGCGATATCGAGGCGTTCACGTCTACTGTCGCATGGCGCGAGACGACGTTCGCCAAATCCCACCCCGCCGATCGCGCGAATTCAACTTGCCCTTTTCGCTTGGCGTTGTCGCCTACCCCAGGAATGCATGACCATCCCAGCGGAATCCGCTCGAGGTCACGCCTTACCGGAAAGCCAAGGAAGGATTCACCATCCCTGGCGTTTTCGTCTACGAACAAGAGTAACTTGATACCATTGGCGATGGCGACCGCGGCGACACTCCGGGCGTGTCCTCCGAATCCCAGTATCAGGAGCCCGTTATCACCTTTCATTGGCTCCGCGACCGGAAGAAGGACCGAATCACCGTGCAAACTGTGCTGACGCTCTCCAGCGAGAGTTCAGGGAAGCTCGGAAGGTTCATGCCTCTTGCACTCAAGGATTCAGCGACGGGAAAGGTCTGCTCGGTCTTGCAGTGCGGAAGCGTGTGACATGGATGAAACACAGGGCGAGTTTCGATATTTGCCGCGGTCAACCAGTCTCTGAGCGGCTGCCGAACGTCTGGATCGTCGACAACGATCGAACACATCCAATATGAGTTCGTCGTGTCGGGGAATTCTCCCAGCAACCTCAATGGAAGTCCCTCGAGGCCCTGCTGGTACCACAAGGCGATCTGGCGCTTCTTTTCCAGAATCGGACTGGCATTTTCCAACTGAGCCAAGCCGATCGCCGCACAGATATTGGTCATCCGATAATTGTATCCAACCGCGTCATGCCAGTATTCGCGGTGTGGCGAAACAGCTTGAGTCTTGAGGTGATACGCCCGATCCAGAAGATCGTTGTTCTTGGTGACCACCATGCCGCCTTCGCCCGTGGTGATGGTCTTGTTTCCAAAAAAGCTGAAGGTAGCGAAATCTCCGAAGGTTCCGACGTGTCGGCCCTTGTAGTAAGTGCCGAAAGCTTCGGCGCAGTCCTCGATCAGCCACAAATCGAATTCTTCACATATGTTAACTAGTGCGTCCATGTCGCACGCTTGCCCGTACAAATGGACCGCCATTAGAGCTTTTGTTCGCGGGGTAATGTTGCGGCGCACATCCTCAGGATCGATCTGCCAAGTATCCGCACGTGAATCCACGAAGACCGGCGTCGCACCGGCCTGAATGATGGTGTTGACGGAAGCTACATAGGTCAGCGTCGGTACGATGATTTCATCGCCCGCGGTGAACCCAAGAGTCTCGAGCGCCAGATGAAGCGCGACTGTGCCATTGCAAACACTGGTGGCGCGGGGAGCTCCGATCAGCGAGGCGAACTTCTCCTCGAAGCGCTCAACGAAAGCGCCGCGCGAGGATATCCAGGACGAATCCAGGCACTGGTTGACGTACTCTTTCTCTTTCCCGCCAAGATAAGGTCTGTAAAGCGGAATCCACTCGCTAAGCGCGCCTCTCGGGGAGCCGATCTGATTCGCATCGGTTACTTGCGACCGCTTTTGCGTGCTTGCCACACCGACAGCACCCGCACCTTGGTCGGTCCGCAGGGTGTCCCTCATGATGATGTGTCCCACTCCTTGCTCACGCCACATTGACTATTGCTACAACAATCAATTGAAAATACAAGGGAGCTCCACCGAGAGGAACCCTCTCCGTCGTCGCAGCAACAGCCGTAGGTGCGACGGGGAGGGCGCCTGCCAGACCAAAGATTTCTCATGCACGCTGAAAATTCCAAGCGACGTGTCGCGCTGATCACGGGCGCCACCGGTCAGGACGGCGCTTACCTCGCTGAATATCTGCTCGGCCTTGGCTACACCGTCCATGGCATCAAGCGTCGCTCGTCGTCGTTCAATACGGCGCGCGTCGATCATCTCTACCAGGATCCCCATGTCGGCAACGTGCCGTTCCTGCTGCACTATGGCGATATGACGGACTCGACCAACCTGATCCGGCTGATGCAGCAGATCAGGCCGACCGAGATCTATAACCTCGCCGCGCAAAGCCATGTCGGGGTCAGTTTCGAAAGCCCGGAATATACGGCGAATGCCGATGCCATCGGCGTGCTGCGCCTCTTGGAGGCGATCCGCATCCTCAACATGGAGAAGGAGACGCGGTTCTATCAGGCCTCGACATCGGAGCTTTACGGCCTGGTTCAGGAAGTGCCGCAGCGGGAAACCACGCCGTTCTATCCGCGTTCGCCTTATGGCGTGGCGAAGCTTTACGGCTACTGGATCACGGTGAACTACCGCGAGGCCTACGGNATGTACGCTTCGAANGGCATCCTGTTCAACCATGAGAGCCCGATTCGCGGCGAGACCTTCGTTACCCGCAAGATCACCCGCGGCGTCGCCCGCATCGAGGTCGGGCTCGAGGACACGCTCTATCTCGGCAATCTCGAGGCCAAGCGCGACTGGGGTCATGCGCGGGATTATGTCGAGGGNATGCACAGGATCCTGCAGGCGGATGCTCCTGACGATTTCGTGCTGGCGACTGGCGAGACGCGCTCGGTGCGCGAATTCGTGGAACTTGCGTTTGCCGAAGCCGGCCGCGGAATCGAGTGGCGCGGGAAGGGCGTTGACGAGATCGGGGTCGACACAAAATCCGGCAAGACCGTGGTCCGTATCGACCCGACTTATTTCCGGCCGACCGAGGTCGACCTCTTGATCGGCGACGCCAGCAAGGCGCGCGAGAAGCTCGGCTGGAAGCCGAAGACCAGCTTTGCCCAGCTCGTGAAAGAGATGGTCGCGAGCGACCTCGCCGAGGCCAGGCAGGAGGCTGCCAATGGCAAGCACGCCGTTTGAGCTGAAAGGCAAGACGGTCTTTGTCGCCGGCCATCGTGGCATGGTCGGCTCGTCGCTGGTGCGACGGCTTGCACAGGAGGATGTCGAGGTTCTGACGGTGCCGCACGGCGAAGTCGATCTGCGCGACCAGGCCGCGGTCAACCGGTGGTTTGCCGCCAGGCGGCCGCAGGTGGTGTTCCTGGCGGCGGCGAAAGTCGGTGGCATCGCCGCCAACGACCTGCTGCGCGCCGAGTTCCTCTACGACAATCTGGCGATCGCAACCAACGTGATCCACGCGGCTCACGTCAACGGAACCGAGAAGCTGATGTTCTTCGGCTCCTCCTGCATCTATCCTCGCTTGGCGCCACAGCCGCTGCGCGAGGACTCGATGCTGACGGGGCCGCTGGAGCCGACCAATGAGCCCTATGCGATTGCCAAGATCGCGGGCATCAAGATGGCGGAAACCTATCGCAGCCAGTACGGCGCGGATTTCATCAGCGTGATGCCCACCAATCTGTATGGTCGCGGTGATAATTATCACCCCGAATACAGCCACGTCGTCGCGGCCTTGATCCGCCGTTTCCATGAGGCGAAAGCGTCGGGGGCGAAGAGTGTTGCGGTCTGGGGCACCGGCACGCCGCGGCGCGAATTCCTCTATGTCGACGATCTCGCCGACGCCTGCATCCACCTGATGAAGGTCTATTCCGACAGCGGCTTGGTCAATATCGGCACGGGCAAGGACATCACGATCGCGGAATTCGCCCGCGTCGTCGCGGCGGCGGTCGGCTATGACGGCGAGATCAGCTATGACACCTCGCGGCCCGACGGCACGCCGCGCAAATTGCTCGACGTCAGCCGGCTGGCCGCGCTTGGCTGGCAAGCGAGGACATCGCTGGAAGACGGCATCAGGCTCGCCTATCGGGCATATCTGAGCGAGACCCTGCAGGCGGCGGAATAGCGCCCCAGCCTCACAGCCCGTCATTGCGAGCCAACGGGTCGCGCGAACGCGCGCCCGATGACAGGCTCCGCGAAGCAATCCATCTCGCCACGTGCGGAGGCATGGATTGCTTCGTCGCTTTGCTCCTCGCAATGACGGCGAAGAGAGTGGTTACCTCGTCCCCACTCGCGGCGGATGTTTTGCGAGTGCCACGGCCATCGCCGAGATCAGCGGCTTCATGAAGTAGGCGTCGTTCGCCGGCGCGATGTCGGTGCGGAGGCCGTGCGAGGCGAGTTCGCCCGAGACCGCCGGCCCCACCGAGGCGATCGAGGTTCGGTCTAGGCCCTGACGCAACCTGTCCTCAGAGCCGCGCGCCCGCGCGGCTTCGAACAGCCGGCGCACCTGGCCGAGATTGGTCAACGCGATCGCATCGATCCGGCCCTCCGCCATCTCGTCGATGGCGGCGACGATGTTGGCGTCGGCAGCCTTGGGATCGTAGACATAGGGCAGCACGGTATCGACCTCCGCACCCTGGGCTTTGATCGCGCCGATCAATGCGCTGTGATCCTTGTCCGGATAGAGTTGGAGGCCGAGGCGATGGCCCTTCAGATCGATCCGGGACAGCATCTCGATGACGCCCTCCGAGGTCGGTTTCTCCGTCGTCACCTGCGGCTCGAGCCCGATTTCGCGCAACGCACGGCCGGGCTTTGGGCCACGGGCGAATTTGCGGGCCTTGCTCAGCGCTGCAATGAATTCCTGCTCGACGCCGACGCGGCGCACCACCTTCATCAAGCGCCGCAGGCCCTCGCCGGTCATCAGCACCAGATCATCGAATGGCTTTTCGATACAGCGCCTGATCCAGGCTTCGATCGGCGCCGGATCCGGCGCATCGTGGATCGCGAACATCGGACATTGCAGCACGTCGGCTCCCTGTTCGGTGAGCAGCCGGGAGAATTGCGCCTCCTCGCGTGTCTCCAGGATCAGGATGCGGTAGCCGTTCAGCCGGTCAGCCATGATGTGCCTCTCGTAGAGTTTAATTTGGCCCCTGCTGCGGGATTGGCGCAAGGGCGACGGCGGTGGTACAGCAAGGATCCGCAAATCCGCGGTTCCTGCGGCTGCCCAAGCCTTAATCAATCAAGCCCTCATCGGCCAAACCCGAATCAGCCAAGTCTCGATCCATCGCCATGTCCGACCCCCAATTTGTCCTGACTCTGTCCTGCCCCGACCGTCCCGGTATCGTCTCGGCGGTCTCGACCTTTCTCGCGCATAATGGTCAGAACATCCTGGACGCCCAACAGTTCGACGATATCGAAACCAAGAAATTCTTCATGCGGGTGGTCTTCACCGCCGCCGACCTCGCGGTCGAATTGTCGGCGCTGCAGACCGGCTTTGCCGCAATCGCCGAGCGTTTCGGCATGGTTTGGCAGATGCGCGACCGCGCAAGCCGCCGCCGTGTGATGCTGCTGGTCTCCAAATCCGATCACTGCCTGGTCGATATCCTCTATCGCTGGCGCACCGGCGAGTTGCAGATGATCCCGACCGCGATCGTCTCCAACCATCCGCGCGAGACCTACAGCCACCTCGATTTCGGTGATATCCCGTTCCACTACCTGGCCGTGACCAAGGAGACCAAACGCGAGCAGGAAGCCGCGGTCTGGAAGCTCGCGGAGGACACCAATACCGACCTCGTCGTGCTCGCGCGCTACATGCAGATCCTGTCGGACGAATTGTCGGCAAAGCTCGCCGGCCGCTGCATCAATATCCACCATTCGTTCCTGCCGGGCTTCAAGGGTGCGCGCCCCTACCACCAGGCCCATGAGCGCGGCGTCAAACTAATCGGCGCCACCGCGCATTACGTCACCGGCGACCTCGACGAAGGGCCGATCATCGACCAGGACGTCGAGCGCATCAGCCACCGCGATACGCCCGACGATCTCGTCCGCACGGGCCGCGATATCGAGCGCCGGGTGCTGGCCCGCGCGATCCGCTACCATCTCGAGGACCGCGTGATCCCCAACGGCCGCAAGACGGTGGTGTTCGTCGACTGAGCGCAGTAGCGCTCGTCAGTCCTCAATGAGCGGTGTCCTGCGAGGTCGGTGCCGGCTTATTTTCGTCGCCTCGCTCAGCCGCAGGCATCATCCGCTTGCGTTCTCGCTCGCGCATGAATTCGTCATATTTGGCGGTCCCCGGCCGGGGTGGGGCGTCGGCGGGCAGCCCGCCTGCCCAGGCCGGAATGAAGTCCGCCGCGCCGGCAGACAGCTTCTCGTTGACGGTACCGCATCCGGCCAAGGCGCAGCCTGTCAGAGCGAGGGCGAAGAGGGTTGCGAGAGGGCGGGCGCTGGTTGGCATCGCAATGCAGGGTGTCTTGCGTTTGAAGATTTGGACCTAACTACGCGAACCATTGGCGCGGGTCAGCGGAGCCTCGTTTCGAAATGGTAAGATAGCCGTATCAGGTCTTGTTGGAGGTATTATTGAACCTTAAGCTAACGGCAGCTCCTGGCGGTCAGCGCGCAGGTACCATCCATACGTCGGCTTGACAAACCGGTGCCGGACGACGCCATTCGCCGCGCTACACCGCCGAACAATCTGGGCTATGGTGAGGCAGGGCCGGGGACTCGGTTCGATCCGCAAGAACGATGAGGGGGAGAGGCGTTCATGTTCATTCGCCGTCAATTGTTGCTGGCTGCAGGCGCCATTGCCGCCGCAGCGGCCGTCGTGCCCGTCCGGGCGGAGGAAACGGTCAAGGTCGGCCTGATCGTGCCGATGACCGGCGGGCAAGCCTCGACCGGCAAACAGATCGACAACGCGATCAAGCTCTACATGCAGCAGAAGGGGGACACGGTCGCCGGCAAGAAGATCGAGATCATCCTGAGGGACGATGCCGCGGTTCCCGACAACACCAAGCGGATCGCCCAGGAGCTGATTGTCAACGAGAAGGTCAATATCATTGCCGGTTTCGGCGTCACCCCGGCCGCGCTCGCCGCGGCGCCCCTGGCGACCCAGGCGAAAGTTCCGGAAATCGTGATGGCGGCCGGCACCTCGATCATTACCGAGCGCTCGCCCTATATCGTCCGCACCAGCTTCACGCTGCCGCAGTCTTCCACCATCGTCGGCGATTGGGCGGTCAAGAACGGCATCAAGAAGGTGGCCACGCTGACCTCGGATTACGCGCCCGGCAACGACGCGCTCGCTTCCTTCAAGGAGCATTTCGTGGCCGGCGGCGGCGAGATCGTCGAAGAGGTCAAGGTGCCGCTCGCTAATCCCGACTTCGCGCCATTCCTGCAACGGATGAAGGATTCCAAGCCGGACGCCATGTTCGTGTTCGTGCCGGCCGGGCAGGGCGGCAACTTCATGAAGCAATATGCCGAGCGCGGGCTGGACAAGAGCGGCATCAGGGTGATCGGCCCAGGTGACGTCATGGACGACGATCTCCTCAATAATATGGGCGATGCCGCGCTCGGCGCGGTCACCGCGCATCTCTATTCCGCCGCACATCCCTCGCAGACCAACAAGGAATTCGTGGCCGCCTACAAGAAGGCGTTCAACAACCGGCCCGGCTTCATGGCGGTGGGCGGCTATGATGGCATCCATCTTATCTACGAAGCCCTGAAGAAGACCGGCGGCGACGTGACCGGCGACAAGCTGATCGCGGCGATGAAGGGGATGAAGTGGGAGAGCCCCCGGGGGCCGATCTCGATCGACCCTGAGACGCGCGACATCGTGCAGAACATCTATATCCGCAAGGTCGAGAAGGTTGACGGCGAACTCTACAACGTCGAATTCGCGACCTTCGAAGCCGTGAAGGACCCCGGCAAGACCAAGAAGTGACTCCGCGCTCGTCATTATCGGGTGCGCGCCGCGTTCTCTCCGCGTCATGCCCGGGCTTGTCCCGGGCATCCACGCTGTTCTCTGCAGCGAGAAAGACGTGGATAGCCGGGACAAGCCCGGCCATGACGCGGTCGCTAGACGTGCGCCACTCTTCAATATTGGCTGATCGGGGATGAAATGACCTCGCTCTTCACCATCCTGTTCGACGGCGTTGCCTACGGCATGCTGCTGTTCGTGCTCGCCTGCGGGCTCGCGGTGACGCTCGGACTGATGAATTTTGTCAATCTCGCGCACGGCGCCTTCGCGATGGCCGGCGGCTACATCTGCGCGGTGCTGGTGAATAATTCCGGCTGGCCGTTCTTTGCGGCGCTGCCGCTCGCCTTCGTCGGCAGTGGCGCGATTGGCGTGGTCCTTGAGCGAACGCTGTACCGTCATCTCTACGCGCGCAGCCATCTCGACCAGGTGCTGTTCTCCATCGGCCTCGTTTTCATGTCGATCGCGGCGGTCGACTACACCATGGGCTCGTCGCGGGTCTTCATCAAATTGCCGGCGGCCCTCGAGGGGCAGTTCGATGTCTTCGGGGTCGGCATCGGTCGCTACCGGCTGATGATCATCGTGATCTGCGGTTTGCTCACGGTCGCGCTGCAATTGATCCTGGCGCGCACGCGCTTCGGCAGTCGCCTGCGCGCGGCGGTCGATGATCCCCGTGCCGCGATCGGGCTCGGCATCAATGTGCCGCAGGTCTTCGCTTTCACCTTCGCCTTCGGTTGCGGGCTGGCCGGGCTCGGCGGCGCGTTGAGCGCGGAGATCCTCGGCCTTGATCCTTATTTCCCGCTCAAATTCATGATCTACTTTCTGATCGTGGTGACGGTGGGCGGCTCCTCCTCGATCACCGGCCCATTCCTGGCTTCGCTCTTGCTCGGCATCGGCGATGTTGCCGGCAAGTATTATGTCCCGAAGATGGGACCCTTCGTGATCTACACGATCATGATCGTGATCCTGATCTGGCGTCCGAACGGCCTGTTCGGCCGCACGGCCGCGCGCTGAGGGGTGCGATGAGCACGCTTCCCGACGTTTCCACGCATGTGGTTGCCGGCGCCCGCTGGCGAGCGGGCGAGATTGCCTTCTGGATCGTGGTCGCCGCCTGCGGCTTCCTGTTTCCATCCCGCTACCTGATCATGACCGAGATCGTGCGGCTCGCTTTGTTCGCGCTGTCGCTCGACCTGATCCTTGGCTATGCTGGCATCGTCTCGCTCGGGCATGCCGCATTCTTCGGCGTCGGCGCCTATTCCGCGGGGCTGCTGGCGCTGCACGGTATCATCAGCGAGCCGGTAGTCGCGCTCGTGGTCGCAGGCCTTGCTGCCATGGTGCTCGGCTTCTTCACGAGCTTTCTTGTCATCCGCGGCGTCGATCTGACGCGGCTGATGGTCACGCTCGGCATCGCGCTGCTCCTGGAGGCGCTCGCCGAACGCTTCTCCGATATCACCGGCGGTACCGACGGATTGCAGGGCATCGAGATGCAGCCGATCCTCGGCCGCTTCGCGTTCGACATCTTCGGCCAGACCGGCTTCTACTACTCGCTGATCGTGCTGTTCCTCCTGTTCGTGCTGGCGCGGCGGATCGTGCATTCGCCGTTCGGGCTGTCGCTGCGCGCGATCAGGAACAACCCGCTGCGCGCCGCCGCGATCGGCATTCCCGTCAATCGCCGATTGGTGGCGATCTACACGGTATCCGCGTTCTATGCCGGCGTCGCCGGCGCGCTGTTCACGCAGACCACGGCGTTGGCTTCGCTCGACGTGTTCTCGTTCGAGCGTTCGGCGGATTTGATGCTGATGCTGGTCATCGGCGGCACCGGCTATCTCTATGGCGGGCTGATCGGCGCCGTCGTGTTCAAGATGCTGCAGGAGCTGTTTTCGACCATTACGCCGCAATATTGGCTGTTCTGGATCGGGCTGGTGCTGGTCGTGATCGTTCTGGTCGGCCGCGCCCGCATCCATCGTTGGGCGCTGTGGCTGCCCAACCTCATCATCCGGCAATTTACCGGTCGCCGGGCCGTTGTCATGGTTCCCGAAAGCGATCCGTCATGATGATCGCGCTGGAAACCAGAGGACTGGAAAAAACCTTCGGCGGCTTGCGCGTCACGCGCGACCTTTCGCTGCGGATCGAGCAGGGCGCCCGGCACGCTTTGATCGGGCCCAACGGGGCCGGCAAGACCACGGTGATCAATCTGCTCACCGGGGTGCTGCGGCCCGATGCCGGCCGCATCCTGCTCGAAGGCAACGACATCACCAACCTGCCGGTGCACAAGCGCGTGCTGCGTGGCCTGTCGCGTACGTTCCAGATCAACCAGCTCTATCCCGATCTCACCCCACTGGAGACCGTTGGGCTCGCGGTCTCCGAACGGATGGGACGCGGCGGCGACTGGTGGCGGCGGATGGGGACGCGGGTAGACGTCAATGCCGAGATCGCCGAGATCCTGGCGCGGTTTCATTTGCTCGACGTCATGAACGAGCCCACCGTCACTTTGCCCTATGGCAAGCAGCGCCTGCTCGAGATCGCGGTCGCGATTGCCACCAGACCCCGCGTGCTGCTGCTCGACGAGCCGGCCGCCGGCGTACCCGAAATCGAGCGCCACGACATTCTGACCGCTGTCGCCGCGCTGCCGCGCGAGGTAACGGTGCTCCTGATCGAGCACGACATGGATCTCGTATTCTCCTTCGCCGACCGCATCTCGGTGCTGGTCAACGGTGCGCTATTGACCGAAGGTCCGCCGGATGCCGTGGCGCGCGACCCGCAAGTGAAGGCGGTCTATCTCGGCGAGGCAGCCGATGCCTGATCTGCTCGCGATCGAGGGCCTGCGTGCTGGCTATGGCGAGGCGGTGGTGCTGCCGGGCATGACGCTGTCGCTCCCCGAAGGCCAGGTGCTGGCGCTGCTCGGACGCAACGGCACAGGCAAGACCACGCTGATCAATTCCATCGTCGGCGTCACCCGCCGTTTCGGCGGCCGCATTGCGCTGGCCGGGCAGGACATCACGGCGCTGCGTCCGGATCAGCGGGCCCGCGCTGGGGTCGGCTGGGTGCCGCAGGAACGCAATATCTTTCGCTCCCTCACGGTTGAGGAGAACATGACCGCAGTGGCCCAGCCAGGACCATGGACGGTGGAGAGGATCTACCAGATGTTCCCCCGGCTGAAGGAGCGGCGCGGGAATTTCGGCAACCAGCTCTCCGGTGGCGAGCAGCAGATGTTGGCGATCGGCCGCGCGCTGACCTTGAACCCAAAGGTGCTGCTCTTGGACGAGCCGACAGAGGGACTGGCGCCGATCATCGTTGAGGAATTGCTGAAAGCGCTCGGCACGATCACCCGCTCTGGTGGTATCTGCTCGATCATCGTAGAACAGCACGCGCAAAAGGTTCTGGGGCTCGCGGACCGCGTCGTGATATTGGAACGCGGCACAATCGTGCACGATGCGGCAAGCGATGCCTTGAAGGCCGATCCCACGGTGCTTGAGCGGCATCTTGGGGTCTCCGGCGCCAAAGCGCATTAATTCCGTCCCTAGGGAGTCGAAACATGCAACGAACAAAACCTCCTTTCCGCGCCGACGAGGTCGGCAGCCTGCTGCGGCCACCGAAGATCAAGGAGGCGCGCGCCAAGCTTGAAAAGGGCGAGATCACGCCCGAGGATCTGCGCAAGATTGAGGACATCGAGATCGAGAAGGTCGTGCACCGCCAAGCCTCCACCGGGCTGAAGCTCGCGACCGACGGTGAATTCCGTCGCTCCTGGTGGCACTTTGACTTTCTCGCCAAGCTGACCGGCTGCGAACTGTTCCACCCGGACGCCGGCATCCAGTTCGCAGGCGTGCAGACGCGCCATGACGCAATCCGCGTGATCGACAAATTGGATTTCCCCGACGACCATCCGATGCTCGATCACTTCAGGTTTCTGAAGAAATACGCCGACCAGGCTCATGTCACGGCGAAGATGACGATCCCCGCGCCGTCGGTGCTGCACTTCCGCGGTGGCCGCAACCTGATCTCGAAGGAGGTCTATCCCGACCTCGAACCGTTCTTCGAGGATCTCGGCAAGACCTACCGCAAGGCCGTGAAGGCGTTTTATGACGCCGGCTGCCGCTATCTGCAGTTCGACGACACGGTGTGGGCCTATCTCTGCTCGCAGGACGAATTGCAGAAGGCGCGCGAGCGCGGCGACAATCCCGATGGCCTGCAGGAGATCTACGCCCGCGTCATCAACTACGCGATCGCGGACCGTCCGTCCGACATGGTGATCTCGACCCATGTCTGCCGCGGCAATTTCCGCTCCACCTGGATTTCGTCCGGCGGCTACGAGCCGGTGGCGGAAACGCTGCTCGGCGGCACGAACTACGATGGCTATTTCCTCGAATATGATTCCGACCGTGCCGGCGGTTTCGAGCCGCTGCGCTATTTGCCAAAGGGCAACAAGATCGTGGTGGTCGGCGTCATTACTTCCAAATTCGGCGAGCTCGAGAGCAGGGACGCCATCAAGCGACGTCTGGAGGAAGCTTCCAAATTTGCGCCGCTCGACCAGCTCGCGCTCTCGCCGCAATGCGGCTTCGCCTCGACCGAGGAAGGCAACATCCTCTCCGAAGACGAGCAATGGGCGAAGCTCAGGCTCGCGGTGGAAGTCGCCGAAGAGGTGTGGGGGAGGTAGTCTATCCCCAACGTCATTGCGGGCACCGCTTTCTCCCTTGTCATTGCGACCCGTCGGCTCGCAATGACGGGTCAAGCAGATCACTTCTCCGCAGGGTAGAACTCTCTTGGTAGCGGTGGTCAGCATCTGCTCCACCTCGCGGTGTTGAGCGGACCGAGCTGCGCGCGATTGCGCATTCCAGTTGCCCTGTGGCGGGAGAGGCTAGGGGGGTTCAAAGAGTGGGAAACTTGTGCTAGGAGAAGATGACGCTCTATCGCTGCCCACTGCTGTCCCACTCTTTGGCCCAATGAAGAACGACCAAATCCTGAGCCAGATCACTGACTTCTGCCGGGGGGCCGACATGGCCGAGTCCACGTTCGGCCGGCGTGCGGTCAATGACGGCAAGCTGGTGCACCGGCTGCGGGAGGGCAAAAAGATCACTATCGACACGCTGGACCGCATCCAGGCCTTCATTGCCACCTCGACGCCGGGCGGCGTGGCGCCGCCGCGGGGGCTGGTGGTGCCGCTGGAGAAGCGCGATCCGCGACAGAATTTCCGTTTTTTCGAGAACCGGCAGCGGTATTTGCTGTTCGTCCATACCTGCGGCGAGAAGCGGGTGATCGCACAGCGGGTAGCGCTGGAGCTTTCCGCCATCCATCCCCGGCCGCCGGCGCTGCGGGTATTCGACGCCGGCGTCGGCGATGGCACGGTGCTGGCGCGGGTGCTGCGCGCCATGCATAGCCGCTTTCCTCATATGCCGTTCTACGTGGCTGGCAAGGAACTCAGTCTGGAGGACGTCCGGCTGACCCTCGACAAGGTGCCGGACCGGCTGTTCGAGCACCCTTCGACCGTGTTCGTGCTGACCAACATGTATTATGACGAGGCGCCCTGGCTGACCCCCAAATCCCCGGTGGCGGCCGCCAGCACGCTCTGGCACGAGGTACCGCTGCGGGGCGGCTCGTCGGGCGAATTCGAGGCCCAGATCGCGGAACTCGGCCCGTTTCTCGAGCAGAATTGGCGTGCCCGCGTCAGCCCACGATCCGGGATGCCCATCTATGAGCGCCCGGTGGTTTTGGTGCTCTACCGGGAGGACCAACGGTTCCTGCTCGATTCGATCATTCCGCGGGCCGGCAAGACCGAGGCCAATTTCGACCTTGTCATCGCATCCCAGCCATACCGGGCAAAATCGTCTGTGAATTTCCGCGCCAAGCGCATCATCGCGCCGCTGGCGCGGGCCTTGCGCGCCGGTGGGCGCTTGATCGGTATCCACTCTCATGGCCACGATCCGGGCTTGGAAATTATCCAGGCCGTGTGGCCCGGAGAAAATCCTTTCGCCGTCAGCCGCCATGAGATCTTGCGCGCGGTCAAATACGAGCTGGGATCGGCCGGGCGCGACCTTAACTTTAACGCATACGCGGATAACCGCTCGATCTTCCGCTATGATATGGAAGCCTTGCCTAACGAGGTCACCGGCTCGATCGGAACCTCGACTGCCTTTGCAGCGTGGAACGCGGCGGTGTATGTCGCCCAGGTTGAAGATGACCGGTTGGCGGAGTTGGCGGAAAGCGGCCGAACTCTCGAAGCCACCCGCGACGTTCTGCGCAAACATAATGGGCTTTGGTTCTACGACGAATCCTACGTCATCTCGCGTCGCCGGGACTGACATGTCAGGAACACACTCACACAAACGTCGGAAGTCGACATAACAAGGGGTTTGCTTGATGCGCGCGTCTTATCTGTTCACCAGCGAGTCGGTCTCCGAAGGGCATCCAGACAAGGTCTGCGACCGGATCTCGGATGAGATCGTCGATCTGTTCTATCGGGAAGGGCCGAAAGCCGGCATCGACCCGTGGCAGATCCGCGCCGCCTGCGAAACGCTCGCCACGACCAACAAGGTGGTGATCGCCGGCGAAACCCGCGGGCCCCAGTCGGTGACCAACGACCAGATCGAAAGCACCGTCCGCGAGGCGATCAAGGACATCGGCTACGAGCAGGAGGGCTTCCACTGGAAGAACTGCGACATCGAGATCCTCCTGCATCCGCAGTCGGCCGATATCGCGCAGGGCGTCGATGGGCAGCAGCCGGGCGACGCCAAGGAAGAGGGCGCGGGCGACCAGGGCATCATGTTCGGTTACGCCACTAATGAGACGCCGGACCTGATGCCGGCGCCGATCTTCTATGCCCACAAGATCCTGCGGCTGATTTCCGAAGCGCGTCACTCCGGCCGCGAGAAGGTGCTGGGGCCGGACTCCAAGAGCCAGGTGACCGTGCAGTACGAGAACGGCAAGCCGGTCGGCGTGCGCGAGATCGTGGTCTCGCACCAGCATCTGGTCGAGGACCTCTCCTCCAATCAGGTTCGCGACATCGTCGAGCCCTATGTGCGCGAGGCGCTGCCGAAGGATTGGATCAACGGCAAGACCATCTGGCACATCAACCCGACCGGCAAGTTCTTCATCGGCGGCCCCGATGGTGACTCCGGTCTCACCGGCCGCAAGATCATCGTCGACACCTATGGCGGCGCGGCCCCGCATGGCGGCGGCGCTTTCTCCGGCAAGGATCCGACCAAGGTCGACCGCTCGGCCGCCTATGCCGCGCGCTATGTGGCCAAGAACATCGTCGCCGCCGGTCTCGCCGACCGCTGCACCCTGCAGCTCGCTTACGCGATCGGCGTGGCGCGGCCGCTGTCGATCTACATCGACACCCATGGCACCGGTAAGGTGCCGGAGGACAAGCTCGAGAAGGCGGTGGCGCAGGCGATGGACCTGACCCCGCGCGGCATCCGCACCCATCTCGACCTCAACCGTCCGATCTACGCACGGACCTCGGCCTACGGTCATTTCGGCCGCACGCCCGACAATGAGGGCGGCTTCTCCTGGGAGAAGACCGATCTCGTCGAGCCGCTCAAGCGCGCAGTCTAAGCAGCGTACGTCATTCCGGGGCGCTCGCGAGAGCGAGCAAACCCGGAATCCTTGTCCATCATTTTGAGATTCCGGGTTCGCCTCTTCGAGGCGCCCCGGAATGACGAGTTTAACAATAGGAATCTCGCGATGAACGCCCCGACAAAGCCTGGCTTCACCGACTATATCGTCAAGGACATCTCGCTCGCCGACTTCGGCCGCAAGGAAATCTCGCTCGCAGAAACCGAGATGCCCGGGTTGATGGCGACACGCGAGGAGTTCGGCCCCAAGCAGCCCCTGAAGGGCGCGCGTATCGCCGGCTCCCTGCACATGACGATCCAGACCGCTGTCTTGATCGAGACGCTGGCCGCGCTCGGCGCCGACATCCGCTGGGTCTCCTGCAACATCTATTCGACCCAGGACCACGCCGCGGCCGCGATCGCTGCTGCCGGCATTCCGGTGTTCGCGGTGAAGGGCGAGACCCTCACCGAATACTGGGACTACACCGCCAAGCTGTTCGACTGGCACGGCGGCGGCACGCCCAACATGATCCTCGACGACGGCGGCGACGCCACCATGCTGGTGCATGCCGGCTACCGCGCCGAGCAGGGCGACACTGCGTTCCTCGACAAGCCCGGATCGGAGGAAGAGGAGATCTTCTACGCGCTGATCAAGCGGCTTCTGAAGGAGAAGCCGAAGGGCTGGTTCGCCGAGATCGCCAAGAACATCAAGGGCGTCTCCGAGGAGACGACGACGGGCGTCCACCGCCTTTATGAAATGGCGAACAAGGGCACGCTGCTGTTCCCGGCCATCAACGTCAACGACAGCGTTACCAAGTCGAAGTTCGACAACCTCTATGGCTGCCGCGAGTCGCTGGTCGACGGCATCCGCCGTGGCACCGACGTGATGTTGTCGGGCAAAGTCGCGATGGTCGCGGGCTTCGGCGACGTCGGCAAGGGCTCGGCGGCTTCGCTGCGCCAGGCCGGCTGCCGCGTGATGGTCTCCGAGGTCGATCCGATCTGCGCGCTGCAGGCGGCGATGGAAGGCTATGAGGTCGTGACCATGGAACATGCCGCGCCGCGCGCCGACATCTTCGTTACCGCCACCGGCAACAAGGACATCATCACCATCGAGCACATGCGCGCGATGAAGGATCGTGCCATCGTCTGCAACATCGGTCACTTCGACAACGAGATCCAGATCGCGTCGCTGCGCAATCTGAAATGGACCAACATCAAGCCGCAGGTCGACGAGATCGAATTCCCCGACAAGCACCGCATCATCCTGCTGTCGGAAGGTCGACTCGTAAACCTCGGCAACGCCATGGGCCATCCGTCCTTCGTGATGTCGGCCTCCTTCACCAACCAGACGCTGGCGCAGATCGAGCTGTTCGCCAACAACAAGAACGGCAAGTACGAGAAGAAGGTCTACGTGCTGCCGAAGACGCTGGACGAGAAAGTCGCCCGCCTGCACCTCGCCAAGATCGGCGTCAAGCTGACCGAGCTGCGCAAGGACCAGGCCGACTATATCGGCGTCAAGCAGGAAGGCCCGTACAAGTCGGATCATTATCGCTACTGACCCCCGGTTCTCCTGAGCGAGATATTGGAAGGCTCCGGCGCAGTCCGGGGCCTTTTTCTTTGCCGCGGCCAACCGAAGCGAGTTGCAAATTGGTTCCCGCCTGCTCAATACTTCGGCAGGGAGAGCGTCATGACCGAGGCAATGGAGCATTTCGATGTCCTGATCGTCGGCGCCGGGCTGTCCGGCATCGGGGCGGGCTATCATCTGCAGCAGAAGTGCCCGAGCAAGAGCTACGTCATCCTCGAGGGCCGCGACTGCATCGGCGGCACCTGGGATCTGTTCCGCTATCCCGGCATCCGCTCCGACAGCGACATGTACACGCTCGGCTATTCGTTCCGCCCGTGGACCGAACCGAAGGCGATCGCGGACGGGCCGCGCATCCTGAACTATGTACGCGAGACCGCGGCGCAGAACGGGATCGACCGCAAGATCCGCTTCAACCATCGCGTCAAGCATGTCTCGTGGTCGTCCGACGAGGCGCGCTGGACCGTCGAGGCGGAGCGCAGGGCAGGCGAGGGCGCGGCCGAGATCGTGCGCATCACCTGCAATTTCCTCCTCATGTGCTCGGGCTATTACAGATACGAGGAAGGTTACACGCCGGAATTCGCAGGCGTTGCCGACTTCGAGGGTCAGATCGTTCATCCGCAGAAATGGCCCGAGCATCTCGACTACGCCGGCAAGCGCGTGGTCGTGATCGGCTCAGGCGCGACCGCGGTGACGCTGGTGCCGGAGCTCGCCAAGACGGCCGCGCATGTCACCATGCTGCAGCGCTCGCCGACTTACGTGGTGGCGCGTCCGGCGGAGGATGCGCTCGCCAACAAGCTCCGGCGTAATCTCTCGGCGGGGCTCGCTTATCATCTGATCCGCTGGCGCAACGTGCTGCTCGGCATGTATTTCTTCCAGCTCTGCCGCCGCAAGCCGGAGCGCGCCAAGCAGCTCATCCTCGGCGGCATCAAGATGGCGCTCGGTCCGGATTACGACATCGGCACGCATTTCACGCCGCGCTACAATCCGTGGGAGCAGCGGCTCTGCCTCGTGCCGGACGGCGACCTGTTCAAATCGATCCGCGAGAAGCGCGCCTCCGTCGTCACCAGCCAGATCGATACCTTCACCAGGAACGGCATTCGCCTGAAGGACGGCAGCGAGCTTCCGGCCGACATCATCATCACCGCTACCGGGCTGGTCCTGCAGGTGCTCGGCGGCGTCGAGGTCAGCGTCGAGGGTCGCATCGTCGATTTCGCGAAAACGCTGAGCTACAAGGGCATGATGTATTCGGATGTGCCGAACCTCGCGGCGACGCTCGGCTACACCAACGCGTCGTGGACGCTGAAATGCGACCTCACCTGCGAATATGCCTGCCGTCTGATCAATTACATGGACCGGCACGGCTTTCGGCAGTGCGTGGCGCATAATCTCGATCCCTCGATCGAGGCGCTGCCGGCGCTGGATTTCTCGTCCGGCTATGTCCAGCGCTCGATCGCAAAATTGCCGAAGCAGGGCTCGAAGCGGCCGTGGCGGCTCTACCAGAACTATGCGCTCGACATCGTCTCCCTGCGCTATGGCAAGGTGGATGACGGCGTGATGCAGTATTCGTGACAATCCTCGCTGTTCTCGGCGAAACCTGCGCCTTAACGCCCCATGGGTAGTTTTGCGGATTCGGGCTTCCCGCCGAATCAGCCATTCTGCTGCGACGGTTAACCCCGGATTAACCGAGATACCCTACGCTGCACGGCCTGTGGCTGCTGATAGCAAGAGGAAGCCCATGGACGCCCAGCGAATTGCCGTCGATGCCCTCGTGGCGCTGACAGATTGCGACCGCGACGCCGCCGTTGCCTTCATCCGCCGCTTCTACCTCGCCGGCGTCAAGGACCCCAAGCGCCTGACCTTCAAGGGCCTGCAGGCGATGCGCGCCTGAGGGAGCCGTGCCGTAGGATGGGCAGAGCGGAGCGAAACCCATCGCCATAGTGCACGCGGCGTGAATGATGGGTTTCGCGCCGCCCTACCCATCCCACGATTCTCCCAACGTCGCTACGGTGTCGTCCCCGCGAAGGCGTCGCGAAGGCGGGGACCCATAACCACAGGGAAGTGTTGTGGCGCGAGCAAGCAGTTGCGGCGGAGCACACGACAACGGCCTGTGGTTATGGGTCCCGGGGCAAGCCCGGGACGACGGGAGGAGAGGCTCTGATTCAAATGTCAAACAGCTCTCCACTGTCATCGTCCGCCACCGGGTCGGCGCGTAGCGCCGCCCGATGACAGGCTCCGGCGGACGATCCGGTATTCCAGAGACGGTAGTGCTTACGCTCAGACGCCGCGGATTATTGGATGCCCGCCTTCGCGGGCATGACGATGGAGGATGAGGAAAGGATGTACTCCGCATTCTCGCGGCGCGTTACGCCCGAGCTTTGCGTTACTTTTCACGGTAGTGTGCGGAAGGTTCTGCAAAAGCCTGAGAGGCTGGAGCGGTCATGGTAAGTCCGGTGATTGCGAAGATCACCGCTCATAGAGGAGCTTGGNCCCGCCATGACCGTGNCGAAGATTAGGACGGACGTCTCTGCAGTCAAAGAGTTGTTGAGGTCGGACAAGG
>NZ_AXAP01000024.1 GCF_000472865.1 Bradyrhizobium elkanii WSM2783
AGCCGCCGCAGGCAAACATCCTTGCCCGCAACCATGCGTTCGACGAGCGCCGCCCCCCTTTATCGAGACGACGATCCCCGAACCGGCCCAATGTCCAGTCAATCCGTGGCGACATGGCGGCACCTCCGTCAAATCGAAGTGCCACAATAGAAATCACACAGATTCCCGATTCTGGAATCCCTCACACCCGCCCCGAGTCAATCCGCCGCACCGCACCACATCTGTGCATGCCCTAGCGCCTTCGCGGGGACGACAGTGGAGTGCGGGGCTAGCGCTTGCCTGCTCCCATATAGCCGAACAGGAATCCCGCCACTTTGCGCTTCTGGATTTCCTCGCTGCCTTCGGTGATGCGGTAGCGGCGGTGGTGGCGGTAGATGTGCTCGAACGGCTTGTGGCGTGAATAGCCCATGCCGCCGTGGACCTGCATGGCGCGGTCGGCGGCCTCGCAACAGAGGCGGTTTGCCCAGTAGTTGCACATCGAGACCTTGTCGGAGAGCGTGTGCTCGACCTGCGCCTGGGTGAGCTGATCCATTTCCCAGGCGGTCTTGCGGATCAACAGACGCAGCATCTCGGCTTGGGTCGCAAGCTCCACCAGTGGCCACTGGATCGCCTGGTTCTCGGCCAGCGCCTTGCCGAACGGTTTTCGTTCGCGCGCATAGGTGACGCTTTCATTGATGCAGTAGACGGCGGCGCCGAGCGAGCTCGCAGCCTGGCGGATACGGTTCTCGTGCACGAAGCATTGCGCTAGCGACAGCCCGCGGCCGACCTCGCCGAACAGCGCATCCTCAGGCACGAACACATCCGTGAAGCTGACGCGGGGATGATCGGTCGGCATGTTGAAGGTCCACATATATTCCTCGACCTTCACGCCTTCCGATTTCGCCGGCACGAGGAAGCAGGTGATGCCGCGCGCATCGCCGTCATTGCCCGACGTGCGCGCGAACAGCGCGCAATGGGTTGCGACATGCATGCCCGTGGTCCACATCTTCTCGCCGTTGATCAGCCAGCCCTTGACGTTGTCGCGGGTCGCCGGCTCCGCCCTGGCCTCCATATGGGTCGCATCGGAGCCGTGGTCGGGCTCGGTGAGGCCGAAGGTGATGCGGTATTTTCCTGTGATCGAGCCGTCGATCATCGCCTTCTGTGCGTCGCTGCCGTAGCGGTCGAGCATGGTGACGACAGGGAAATTGCCGACGATCGAATGCTCGTTCTGCAGGTCGTTGTGCAGGCCTAGCCCCTTGGAGGCGAAATGCTCGCGGATCACCGCCATCCAGAGATTGGAGCCGTCCTTGCCGCCATAGCGTTTCGGGATCGCAAAGCGCAGATGGCCCGCGGCATCGGCGCGGTCCTTGGCTTTGCGCAGCAGCGCTTCCCATTCGTGCCGCGGCAGGCCTCCGTTCTCGAAATCGGTGCGCGCCCATTCGCGGCGGTGGTCGAAGAAGCGGATGTTATCGTCGGCCTCCTCCAGCGGCTTGATCTCGCGTGCGATGAAGGAATCGAGTTCGGCGAGATAGCCAACGAGGTCGGCCGGCAGGTTGAAATCCAAGGCAATCTCTCCCGCAAGATGTCGTTGCTTGTCGTTTTGCGTTTAGGCGCTGCGCGCCTCTGTTCGGTTGATTAAGGTGAGAAGACTGTGCCCAAGTCAAGCAACCGCGGCGCGCTTGGCATGCGCAGACGCCTTGCGTAATTGGCTGGCATCAAGCGCCTGAGCCGCGCTACTATCGCGGCCAATATTCTTCGCCACAGAAAATCAGCGGGAGCGAATATGGATCTGAAATTCTCGAAGGTGGAACGCAAGGGCCCGATCACCATCGTGACGCTGTCGCGCCCCGAGGTCTACAACGCGCTGCATATCGATGCGCATTTCGAGCTCAACAAGGTGTTCGACGATTTCTCCGCCGATCCCGAGCAGTGGGTCGCGATCGTCACCGGTGCCGGCGACAAGGCGTTCTGCGCGGGCAACGATTTGAAATGGCAGGCGGCCGGCGGCAAGCGCGGCTGGGACAAGGGCGGCTTCGGCGGGCTGACCTCGCGCTTCGACTGCGACAAGCCGATCATCGCCGCGGTCAATGGCGTAGCGATGGGTGGAGGCTTCGAGATCGCGCTCGCCTGCGACCTCATCATCGCCGCCGAGAATGCAACCTTCGCGCTACCGGAACCGCGCGTCGGTCTCGCCGCGCTCGCCGGCGGCCTGCACCGATTGCCGCGGCAGATCGGGCTGAAGCGCGCGATGGGCATGATCCTCACCGCGCGCCATGTCAGCGCCAAGGAAGGCCACGAGCTCGGCTTCGTCAACGAGGTGGTGCCGCAGGGCGAGGCACTGGCTGCGGCTGTGCGCTGGGCCGAGACCATCTGCAAGAACTCGCCGATGTCGATCCGCGCCTCCAAGCAGACCATCGAACGCGGCTTGGCCGTGTCGCTGGAGCAGGCCATCAACGAGCAGCGCGATTACCCCGCGGTGAAGGCGATGGCGGCCTCACAGGATTACATCGAGGGTCCGAAGGCGTTTGCCGAGAAGCGCCCGCCGAAGTGGGTGGGGAAGTAGGCTGCCTTCGCTCTCCGTCATGGCCGGGCTTGTCCCGGCCATCCACGATCTTTGGCACCTCGATGAAGGACGCACGTGGATGCCCGGGACAAGCCCGGGCATGACGACACAACTACGATCTCGTTGTGTCGCCCATCTCCCGTTTATACGCCGCATAGTTCGGCTGATCGACGGCGAGCTTGTCCATCGTGGTCTGCCAGAGGTGGTCGGCCAGTCCCGGCGTTTGCAGATCAACCACGCCACTCGCGATCTTCTCCGAGAGAAGGCGGTTAAGCTCGATCAGCGAACCGTCCGCGCCGAGTAATTGCTCGAGCCGCGCTGCCTCGGCAGCATCAGCCGTTTGCGCCAGTGTGAGCTGCCGCGTGACCAGATCAAGCGCGTTGATGCCGACGCGAAGCTTGAACGAATTGTGGCCCGTGATCGCGGGCGCGATCTCGTTGCGCAGGAAGTCTGCGACGGCCTTGATCAGTTCTGTTGGTGTCGGTTCGTCCTGCATCTCAACGCCCTCGCGGTGCCAATAGCCTGAGCAAATCGATCTCGGTCTCCGACGCACGACGGCCGATCATCGCGCGCTCCATCGAATGGTCGGGGCCAATGCGGAAGCGCTGCATCATGCCGCAGCACATCACGCCCCAGCGCAGCGTGCCCATGACTTCCCAGAACATCACCCTGCTAGGATCGACCGTGCCGCCGGCCTCCTCATAGCCTGCGAACAGCTCCTCGCGCGAACCGAAACCGCCGACCGGCTTGTCGATCTCGCCGAAGCGCCAGGAGTTGACGCAGATCCAGCCGAGATCCTCCATCGGGTCGCCGAAATGCGCGAGCTCCCAGTCCAATACCGCGCGCACGCCGTCGGGGCCGATGATGAGGTTGCCGTGGCGGAAATCGCCATGCACCAGCGTCATCTCGTCCGATGGACCGGGATCATGGTCGCGCAGCCAGCGCAACGCCAATTCGAACACCGGGCGCGGCCAGTCGAAGCCGCGATATTCCCGCTCGAGATCGCCGATCTCCTTGGTCGCCGTCATCTGCCTCAGCTTCGGCAGTTTCGTCGCCGGCAAGCCGTGGATGCCCGCTGCGACCTTACCGAGCTGGCGCGCCAATAGGGGCCGCGCCTTGGCGAACTGCTCGTCGCGCAGGATCTTGCGCGCGATGGTCTCGCCCTCAACGCGCGCCATGATGAAGCCGGTACCAAGCCCCTCCTCCGGCCTCAGCACATGCAGCACGCGCGGCGACGGCAGGCCGGCATCATGCGCAAGCTGCATCAAGCTCGCCTCCGCATCGAGCCCGGCCGCGCGCGAGGGTGCCGCACCAAAGCCCGGCGGCGCGCGGCGCAGGATCGCGCCGATAGTGCCGTCCGGATGCACGATGTCGAAGGTCCAGGTCTCCTGGCTGGCGCCGCCGGAGAGTTTTGCGGCGCCGGTGACACCGGTCGCGCCGGGATGGAACGATGCGACGCAGCGCGCGAGTTCGGCCTCGATCATTTGCCCTTGAACTTCGCCGGGCGCTTCTCGAGGAACGCGGTGACGCCTTCCTTGAAATCCTCGGTGGTGCCGGCCTGTCGCTGGCACTGGAATTCGAGGTCAAGCTGATCCTCGAACGAATTCTCCGGACTGTTCCAATAGAGCTTGCGGATCAGCGACAGCGCCACCGTCGGGCCGTTGGCAAGCTCATGCGCGAGCTTCATCGCTTCATCCATCAGCGCGCCGTCGTCATGGAGGCGATTGATGAGGCCCCATTCCAGCGCCTTCTCCGCCGGCAGCCGCTCGCCCATCAGCGATAATTCGATCGCACGCGCCTTGCCGACCAGTCGCGGCAGCAGCCACGTCGAGCCGCAATCCGGCACCAGGCCGATGCGACGGAAGGCCTGCAGGAAATACGCCGAGCGCGCGCACAGAATCATGTCGCCCATCAACGCGAAGCTCATGCCGGCGCCCGCCGCCGGACCATTGACCGCGGTGACGATCGGGCAATGCAGATTGCGTAGCCGCCGCAGGAACGGATGGAACGCGGTCTCCAGCGCCGCGCCGGCGTTACGCCTGCCTGGCGTCTGGTTGTTGCGTCCCTGCAGATTGGCGCCGGTGCAGAAAGCGCGGCCGGCACCGGTGATAACAACGCAGCGCACCTCGTCCCGCTTGTCCTCGATCGCATCGAGAGCTTCGGCCAGGCCGCCGAGCATGTCGATCGACACCGCGTTCATGACCTCCTGATGGTCGAGCTTGAGGACCGCGACCGGTCCATCGAAATCGAGCGTGACGTGCTTGAATTGCATTGTTTCCTCGCGAGTTGCGCCCGCGCCATGGGTAACGCGGTAGGTCCAGTCTTCGACCCATATTTGATTTTTGAGACGCGCTTGTCCATGGTGGAGCAAGAACGCCTCGCTTTCGGATGCACGATTAACGTGCGTCAGGCCAAATGGAAACACTCCAGGGAAAATACGCCAAGGAAAAAATACCATGAGCATCTTCGACCTCTCGGGCCGCGTTGCGGTCATCACCGGTGGCAATGGCGGGATCGGGCTTGGCATCGCGCAGGCGCTCAATGCCGCCGGCTGCAATGTCTCGATCTGGGGCCGCAACGCCGAGAAGAACAAGGCCGCCGCGGCAACGATGGCGGCGGGTCCCGGCAAGGTCGACGCCCGCATCTGTGACGTCAGCAATGCCGCCTCGGTGCAGGACGCGATGAAGGCGACGCTCGACACCTTCGGCCGCGTCGATGGCTGCTTTGCCAATGCCGGGATCGGCGGCGGCGGACGGCGCGCCTTCATCGACCGCACCGAGGAGGAATGGCGAACCATGTTCGCAACCAATCTCGACGGCGTGTTCCATGTATTCCAGGCCGCCGCCCGCCACATGACCGAGCGCGCCGAAGCCGGCGATGCCTTCGGCCGCCTCGTCGCCACATCGAGCCTGGCGTCGCTGTTCGGCACCGCACGCAACGAGCACTATGCCGGCACCAAGGCCGCGATCAATGCTCTCGTCCGCGCGCTCGGCGTCGAGCTGGCCCGCCATGGCGTCACCGCGAATGCAATCCTGCCCGGCTGGATCAAGAGCGACATGACGGCCGGCATCATGGCGAATGACAAATTCGTCGCCAATGTGATGCCGCGCATCCCGGTGCGCCGCTTCGGCGAACCCTCCGACTTCGGCGGCATCGCGGTCTATCTGATGAGCAAGGCGTCGTCGTACCACACGACGGATTGTTTCGTGATCGACGGCGGCTACACAGCGTTTTAAACGCTGTTCGAATTCCGTCATGCGGCAATGGCGTCCTGCGCTGCGTCAGCGCAGGCACCCATGAAAAAATGTGCGCTCGCACTTTGAAACCGCCGCGTCTATGGTTGGCCGCAACGATCTCGGCGATGGGAGGAAAAAATGAAACACGCCTATATACCCCGGACCACAAACTACACGCTCAATCCGGGCGACGAGCTCAACGACCTCCGCATGTCGGATCAGGTCCGTCCGCTCTATGAGCATGTGAAGAAGTTCATCCGGGAAACCGTCGAGCCGATGTCCGTCGAATTCTATCGCCACGGCGAGAACAAGAAGGACCGCTGGAGCTTCACCGACAGCCAGCTCGAAGTGCTCGATAAGGCCAAGAAGAAGGCCAAGGAGGAAGGCCTCTGGAATTTCTTCCTGCCCGACGCGGAGACTGGTGAAGGCCTGAACAATCTCGACTACGCCTATATCGCAGCCGAGCTCGGCAAGAGCCCGCTGGCCTCCGAGACCATGAACTGCTCGGCGCCCGACACCGGCAACATGGAAGTGCTGGAGCGTGTCGGCACCAAGGCGCAGAAGGAGAAATGGCTGAAGCCGCTCCTGAACGGCGAGATCCGTTCGGCCTACGCCATGACCGAGCCCAACGTTGCCTCGTCGGACGCCAAGAACATCTCCACCACCGCAAAGCTGGTCGGCGATGAGTGGGTGATCAACGGCGAGAAATATTACATCTCCGGTCTCGGCGATCCCCGCTGCAAGATCATGATCGTGATGGTGAAGACCAATCCGGACGCGCCGCCGAGCAAGCAGCAGTCGCAGATCCTGGTGCCAAAGGACACGCCCGGCGTCGAGATCCTCGGCCCCATGCATGTGTTCGGGCAGGATCATGCGCCGCGCGGCCACATGCATCTGCGCTTCAACAATGTCCGCGTGCCGAAGGACAACATCCTGCTGGGCGAGGGCCGCGGCTTCGAAATTTCGCAGGTTCGCCTGGGGCCGGGCCGCATCCACCATTGCATGCGTACCATCGGCAAGGCGGAGAAGGCGCTCGACATGATGGTGCAGCGCGGCCTCACCCGTGAAGCCTTCGGCAAGAAGATCGCGCATCTCGGCGGCAATCTGCAGATCATCGCGCAGGCGCGCTGCGAGATCGAGGCGATGCGGCTGATGGTGCTGAAGGCGGCGAAGGCGATGGACGTGCTCGGCAACAAGGAAGCGCGCGTCTGGGTCTCCATGGTCAAGGCCATGATCCCCGAGCGCGCCTGCAAGATCATCGACCAGGCAATCCAGATGCACGGCGCCACCGGCATCTCGCAATGGACGCCGCTTGCCGAAATGTACCAGGACGTCCGCCATCTCCGCTTCGCCGACGGTCCGGACGAAGTGCACTGGATGGTGGTCGGCCGGCACGAACTCAGCATGCCGTAGCGCTCACCTGTCATGCGCGGGCTTGACCCGCGCATCCATCAGCAACAAGATTTTCGCAAGGTGATGAATTGCCGGGTCAAGCCCGGCAATGGCAAGATTGGGTTCGGACCAGCTATTGGAGCCAATCATGGAATACGCTGCCAGCGATCTGAAGCCGCGCGAACGCTACAAGGTGCTGGCATCCTTCGTGCTGCCGCGACCGATCGCCTGGGTGACCAGCGTCGGTCCAACCGGCGTCGTCAATGCCGCGCCGTACAGCTTCTTCAACGTGTTCTGCGAGGACCCGCCGCTCTGCATGTTCGCAGTCAATCTGCGGCCCGACGGGCGGGTGAAGGATACGCTGGTCAACATCGAGCGCACCGGGGAATTCGTGGTCAATATGACCGACGAGCCGCTGGCGCACGCGATGCATGAGACCAGCGGCGACTTTCCGCCAGATGTGGGCGAGCCCGACTATCTCGGGCTCAAGCTTGTGCCATCGACCAGCGTGGCAGTGCCGCGCCTTGCGGATGCGCCGTGGGCAATGGAATGCAAGACCTGGAAGATCATCGACGTCAACGGCGACCGCCGGCTGATCATGGGTGAAGGCATCCACTTCTACATCCGCGACGAGCTGTGGGACCGCGATGCCATGCGTGTGCACATGGACCGCTACCACCCCGTCGGCCGCATGTTCGCCGACCGCTATTGCCGCACCGACGACCGGGTGGTGTTTCCGGCAGCCGAGGGCGCGAAAAGCTAGCTCGCCGCCTCTCCGATCTTGTCCTGCGTCTTGGTCTCGAAGTCGCTGGCGTCGTGGCGCTCGTGCAATTGGCTCGCGGGATCGCCCGAGATGCGGTTGACGATGCGGCCTCGCTTCACCGCCGGGCGCTTTGCGATCTGATCGGTCCAGCGCAGCACGTTCTTGTATTCATGCACCGACAGGAATTCGCCTGCGCCATAGAGCAGGCCCTTGACGAGCCCGCCGTACCACGGCCACACGGCGATGTCGGCGATCGTGTAGTCGCTGCCGGACAGATATTCGTTGTCCGCCAGACGACGATCGAGCACATCGAGTTGACGCTTCACCTCCATCGCATAGCGGTCGATGGCATATTCGATCTTGGTCGGCGCGTAGGCATAGAAGTGGCCGAAGCCGCCGCCAAGAAACGGCGCGCTGCCCATCTGCCAGAACAGCCATGACAGGCACTCGGCGCGAGCCTGACCGCCGGTCGGCAGGAATGCACCGAACTTCTCGGCAAGGTGCATCAGGATCGCGCCGGACTCGAACACGCGGATCGGTTCCGGCCCGCTACGGTCCAGCAGCGCCGGGATCTTGGAATTCGGATTGACCGCAACAAAACCACTGCCGAACTGGTTGCCATCGATCTTGATCAGCCACGCGTCATATTCGGCGTCGGAATGGCCGAGCGCGAGCAGCTCTTCCAGCATGATCGTGACCTTCTGGCCGTTTGGCGTCGCCAGAGAATAAAGTTGCAACGGATGCTTCCCGACGGGAAGTTCCTTCTCATGCGTGGGCCCGGCGATCGGGCGGTTGACGCTGGCGAAACGGCCGCCATTTTCCTTGTTCCAGGTCCAGACTTTCGGCGGCTCATAGGCAGGTGCATCGGTCATTGATCAAGCTCCAGCGCGGAAGCCGCGCCAGTGTTAACTAGCGTCGAGCACAGGATTGGCAAGGGCGGGATTTCGTATAGCCGGAGCCTCTTCACTTCCGTCATGGCCGGGCTTGTCCCNGCCATCCACGTCTTGCGTCAAAGGAAGTGCTTGAATACTCGAGACAGGCTCGGGCATGACGGTTGATAAAGCTCAGAACGCGGCCGCCCGCTGCTGGCGCGCTGCGCCCGTCATCGCAAAGCCGTCATAGCCCTTCGCCGCGACCTCGTTGCAGATCTGCCGATAAGGCCCGACGCCGCCGATATAGGGCATGAAGATCCGCGGCTTGCCGGGAATGTTGGCGCCCATGTACCACGAATTGGCCTGCGGATAGAGCGTGGTGTAGGCAACCTCGTTGACGTGCGTCACCCATTTGTCTTCGGCCTCCCTTGTCGCCTCCATCGTGTCGAGTTCACGCTCTCGCATGTAGTCGAGGCAATCGCTGATCCAGTCGACATGCTGCTCAATCGAAACGATCATGTTCGACAGCACGGACGGACTGCCGGGCCCGGTGATGATGAAGAGGTTCGGAAAACCGGCACTCATCAGGCCGAGATAGGTGCGCGGTCCCTCGGCCCATTTCCGGTTCAGCGTCAGCCCGTCGCGGCCGCGAATGTCGATCTTTGCCACCGACCCGGTCATAGCGTCGAAGCCGGTCGCCAGCACCAGCGCATCGAGTTCATATTCGCATGCTGTGGTGCGCACGGCGCTTTCCGTGATCTCCTCGATCGGACTGCTCTTGATGTCAACCAGCGTCACGTTGGGCCGGTTGAAGGTCGCGAAATAGTCGGTATCGACGCAGATGCGCTTGGAGCCGATCGGATGGCTGTTCGGCTGCAGCAGCTTCGCGGTCTCGGGGTCCTTGACGATCTCTGCGATCTTCTCGCGCACGAAGTTTGCGGCGGTATCGTTGGCGGCCTGGTCCAGCGCCAGATTGTTGTAGGCCGACATGAACGTGAGTCCGCCCCGCTGCCAGCGCGCCTCGTATTTGGCACGGCGCTCGTTGTCGCCATCATCGAGCGCGCCGCGATCGGGCAAGTCGGTATAGATGCCGTTGCGCGCCACTTCCCGCTCCACGCGCCGGATCTCCGGATAGTTCGCGCGAAACCATGCACGTTCCTCATCTAGCAGCTTGGCATTGCGCGCGGGGATCGAGAAATTCGCCGTGCGCTGGAACACGGTGAGATGGCCCGCCTGCTCGGCGATGACAGGTATCGACTGTATTCCGGATGAGCCGGTGCCGATCACGCCGACGCGCAGGCCCGTGAAATCCACCGGCTCGTGCGGCCAATGGCCGGTGTGATAGATTTGGCCCTTGAACCGATCGAGACCCTTGATGTCGGGCTTGCGCGCATTCGACAGGCAGCCGGTGGCAAGCACCACGAATTTGGCGGTGACGGTCTTGCCGTCGGAGGTGGTCACCGACCAGAGCTTGCTGGTCTCGTCGAATGCGGCCGCATCGATGCGGGTGTCGAACTGGATGTCACAACGCAGGTTGAAGTGGTCGGCGACATGGTTGGCGTATTGCAGAATCTCCGGCTGCGGCGCGTAGCGCTCGCTCCAGTCCCATTCCTGCTGCAGTTCCTCGCTGAATGAATAGGAATACTGCATGCTCTCGACGTCGCAGCGCGCGCCGGGATAGCGGTTCCAGTACCAGGTGCCGCCGACGCCGCTGCCCTGCTCGTACACTCGCGCGGTAAAGCCGAGACCGCGTAGCCGATGCAGCATGTACATGCCGGAGAAGCCGGCACCAACCACGACGACGTCGTAATGCGCGGCAGGGCCGCCGGAAGCGGATGGCGAAACGGACATGGACGCGGGCTCCCTTGAAGATTCTTTTCGTTGCCGGCCAGCATTCCCCGCGACGCGCCAAAGCGCAAGGGACAAAGCGCGAGTAGAAGGGAGCTGCATATTTTGCCTTACGGAATGCGTAGCAGCTGCACGCAAGTCGGCGAAAGCCGGTTGGCTTTCCTCTCCGCCATGCGCTAGCCTGATCGTTATCAAAATAGAAAAGCAGCCTGAACCTGCCATCGGGAGAGAGAACGCAGCCATGAAATCGCCGATCTGCGACATGCTGGGCATCGAATTTCCCCTGCTCGCCTTCAGCCATTGCCGCGACGTGGTCGCAGCGGTCAGCCGCGCCGGCGGATTTGGCGTGCTGGGCGCGACCGTGCATTCGCCTGAGAGCATCGAGCAGGAACTGAAATGGATCGACGACCACGTCGACGGCAAACCCTATGGGCTCGACGTGCTGATCCCCGAGAACATCTCGACCGCCGGCGAGAAGAACGTCACCTGGAAGAGCCTGGAACAGCGTATCTCGCCTGAGCATCGCGACTTCACCCGCAATCTCCTGAAGAAATACGGCGTCGAGCTGACGACGACCGATGTCGCCGACAACCAGCCGCAGCCGTTCGACGCACAGCGCGCGCTCGAAGTGCTGGACGTCTCCTTCAAGCATCCGATCAGGCTGATCGCGAACGCGCTGGGCGTACCGCCGCAGGAGATGATCGACATGGGCCGCAAGCACGGCGTGCCGGTCGCGGCGCTCGTCGGCGCCAAGGAGCACGCGCTGCGCCAGGTCGCGGCCGGTGTCGACATCCTCGTCGTGCAGGGCACCGAGGCCGGTGGCCACTGCGGCGAAGTCTCGACCATGGTGCTGGTGCCGGAGGTCATCAAGGCGATCAAGCCGATCCGCGATGTGCCCGTATTGGCCGCGGGCGGTATCATGACCGGGCGCCAGATGGCGGCCGCGATGGCCATGGGCGCCGCCGGCGTCTGGACCGGCTCGGTGTGGCTCGCGACCGTGGAATCCGAGACCACGGAAACCTTCCGTGAGAAGATGATCGCGGCCTCCTCGCGCGACGCGGTGCGTTCGAAGGGCCGCACCGGCAAGCCGGCACGGCAGCTGCGCTCGGTCTGGACCGACGCCTGGGACCGCTCACCCGACAGCCCCGGCACGCTGCCGATGCCGCTGCAGAGCATCATCAGCCGCGACGCCTTCAACTCGATCGACCGCTCCGCGGCGGCCGGCAACGAGAAGGCGCGCGACCTCGTGAGCTATTTCGTCGGCCAGGGCGTCGGCCTGATCGACAGCGTGAAATCGGCAGGCGCTGTGGTACAGGAATTCAAGGAAGATTTCATCGAGGCGGTCGAACACATGAATGCGCTGGTGGCGGAATAGCGGCGTCATTGCGAGGAGCGCAAGCGACGAAGCAATCCACGCCTCCGCAAGCTCAGAGATGGATTGCTTCGCTTCGCTCGCAATGACGGGTAAAATGGCCGGCGAGCCCAATGTCCGAAAGTGAACCAAGAAGACAAGAAGAAATGTCCAATAGCATCCCCGAAGACCGCATCCCAGTCATCGTCGGCGTCGGCGAGATCGTCGATCGTCCCAAGGACATCGCTGCAGGCCTCGAGCCTCTCGCGCTTCTCGAAGAAGCGCTCAAGCGCGCGGAAGCCGACAGCGGGGCCAAGCTGCTCCACGACGTCCAGTCGCTCGACGTCGTCAATTTCCTGAGCTGGCGCTATCGCGATCCGGAAAAACAGCTTGCCGAACGGCTCGGCATCAAGCCGGCGCATCTCTATTACGGCCCGGTCGGGGGCGAGAGCCCGATCCGCTATCTGCATGAAGCGGCGCAGCGGATCGCGCGCGGCGAATGCAGCGTGGCGGCGGTCTGCGGCGCCGAGGCGCAGTCGACCGCGACCAAGGCGGATCGCGGCGGCATCGCCCTGCCCTGGACGCCGTTTGCCCATGATGTCGAGGAGCCGAAGCGCGGCGCGGCATTCCAGAAGCCGCTGGCGGTGAAGCTCGGCGTGTTCAGGCCGATCACGGTCTATCCGCTCTATGAGTCCGCAACGTCAGCGCATTGGGACCAGACGCCACGCGAGGCGCTCGCCGAGTCCGGCGAGCTGTGGTCGACCTATGCAAGCGTCGCGGCTTCGAACCCGAATTCGTGGCTGAAGAAGCGCTTCACGCCGGAGGAGATCACCACGCCGACGCCGGAGAACCGGCTGATCGCCTGGCCCTACACCAAGCTGATGGTGGCCAATCCGACCGTGAACATGGGCGGCGCGCTGCTGCTCACCAGCCTCGCCAAGGCGCGCGCGGCCGGAATTCCCGAGGACCGGCTGGTCTATCCGCTCGGCGGTGCGTCGGCGGAAGAACCGCGCGACTATCTCGTGCGCGACCAGTTCTTCGAAAGCCACGCGCAGAATGCGGTGCTGAAAGCGGTGATGGACCTGGTCGAGGGCGACGGCAGCAAGTTCGACGCGATCGAGCTCTATAGCTGCTTCCCCTGCGTGCCCAAGATGGCGCGACGCACGCTCGGCCTCGGCCCTGACGTGCAGCCGACCGTCACCGGCGGGCTCACCTTCTTCGGCGCGCCGCTCAACACCTACATGACACACGCCGCCTGCGCGATGGTGCGCAAGCTCCGCGATGGCGCCAAGCTCGGCCTGCTCTACGGCCAGGGCGGCTTTGTCACCAAGCATCATGGCCTGGTGCTGTCGCGCGAGGCACCGAAGACGACGCTCAAGCAGGATACCAGCGTGCAGGCGGAAGCGGATCGCAACCGCCGCACGGTGCCGGAGTTCATCGCCGAGGCCAGCGGCAAGGGCAAGGTCGAAAGCTTCACCGTGATCTATCGCGGCAATGGCGAGGTCGAGCACGGCGTCGTCATGTTGCGCACCGAAGACGACCGCCGCACGCTCGGCCGCGTGCCGGCGAGCGATGCGACGACGTTAGCGCATCTGCTCGGCATGGAGCGCACGCCAGTCGGCACCACAGGTGACATCGTGATGGCCGATGACGGCGTGCCAGAGTGGCGGGTGGTGTAGATCGCGGAAATCGTAGGAAAATTCGTAGGGTGGGCAAAGCACAGCGTGCCCACCCTCCACGTTCGGTGCAAGGAAAGGTGGGCACGCTGCGCTTTGCCCACCCTACAATCCTCTTCCCTTCTCCCCTTGTGGGAGAAGGTGGCGCGCATGCAATGCGCGACGGATGAGGGGTTGTCTCCGCGAGCGATTGTGCTTGTGGAGAGAACCCCTCACCCAAGCGAGTCCGTTGCTGGCAACGACGCAGCCCTCTCCCACAAGGGGAGAGGGCGCAGCAATCGGCTTCGGCGCAATCTCGTAAGGGAGCGCCTCCCCTACCCCTTCACGTCCTGCTTTTCGGAGGCCGTGGTCGGCTTCTTCGCGCCGCCGCCGACCACGCGGACCTGGTCGCCGTCGTTGATGCCGTCGGGCGGGGCGATGATGATGCGGTCGTCGGCGGTGAGGCCGGAGGCGATCTCGATCTCCTTGCCGAGGTCGCGGGCGATCGTCACCTTCTTGAACAGGATCTTGTCATCGGCGCCGACGGTCGCAACGCGCAGGCCGTTGCTGTCGAAGATCAGCGCGCTGGCGGGGATGTGCAGCGGAATGGTGTCGCGCTGTAACGTCAGCTTCACATTGGCATAACCGCCGGGCATCAACTCGCCGCTGGAGTTGTCCAGCGCGAGTTGCATGCGCGTCGTTCCCGAGCTGACATCGACCGCCTGCGAGGACGTTTCCACGGTCGCCGTAAAGGTGCGGTTCGGATATTCCGGCAGCGTGATGACAGCCTTGGCGCCCATCTTGATCGACGGCACGAAGTTCTGCGGCACGTTCACATAGACGCGCAGCTTGGAGATGTCGGAGACGATGAACATCGCCGGGCCCGCGCCGCCGCCGGCATTGATCAGCGCGCCGACATCGGTGTTGCGCTCGGTGACGACGCCGTCGAAGGGGGCGGTGATCTTCTTGTAGCCGGCAAGCGCTTCCAGCCGTTCGACATTGGCCTGACCGGAATTGACGGCGGCCTTCTTGTTGGAGAGATCGGCGGTGCGCTCGTCGATTTCCTGCATCGAGACGAAGTTCGAGGCAAGCAGCGACCGCCGCCGGGTCAGCGTCGCTTCCGACAGTTTGGCGCTGGCCTGCTGGCTCGCGAGATCGGCCCTGGCCTGCAGCAATTGCTGGTCGAGGTCGGGCGCCTCGATTTCGGCGATCACCTGCCCGGCCCTGACGCGGGCGCCGATGTCGACGCTCCAGCTCTTCAGGTAACCGGACACGCGCGCGAAGATCGGGGCGCGGTAATAGGCTTCCAGCCGGCCCGGCAGGTCGATCGTGGGGTTGAGCACCTTGGCGCTGGGCGGCGCCACCGCAACACTCGGAATGGCCTGATTCTCGGTCCATTCCTTCAGCTTGGTGCCCTGCTCCTCGCGGGCACGGATGCCGGTGATGACGACGAGGACCAGGCCGACACCGGCGGCAAGCCCGAAAATGCCCAGCTTCCAGCGCGAGACCGGCGGGCGTTGGTCAGTGGGCATGCGACATCTCCGGTGCGGCGGCGGCGCTGGCGCCTTGCTTCTTGTGTACCATACTAAAGACGACGGGAACAAACATGAGTGTGGCGAACGTTGCAAAGATCAGGCCGCCGATCACGGCGCGGCCGAGCGGGGCGTTCTGCTCGCCGCCCTCGCCCAAGCCGAGCGCCATCGGCGCCATGCCGATGATCATGGCCAGCGCCGTCATCAGCACCGGGCGGAAACGGACGAAACCGGCCTCGAGCGCGGCGGCAATGGGATCGCCGAGCTGCTCGTAGCGCTCGCGGGCGAAGCTGATGACCAGGACGCTGTTGGCGGTGGCAACACCCATGCACATGATCGCGCCGGTCAGCGCCGGCACCGACAGCGTGGTCTCGGTGGTGAACAGCATCCAGACGATGCCGGCGAGCGCTGCCGGCAGCGCGGTGATGATCACGAACGGATCGGACCAGGACTGGAAGTTCACGACGATCAGGAGATAGATCAGCACGACGGCGCCGAGCAGGCCGAACAACAGGCCGGAGAACGCACTGTTCATGGTCTGCACCTGGCCGAGCAGCACCACCGAGCTTCCCTTCGGCACGTCCTTTGCGGTCTCGGCGATCAGCGCCCGCACGTCGGTGGCAACGGCGCCAAGGTCGCGGCCCTGCGTCGTGGCGTAGATCTGCACCATGGACTGGATGTCGTATTGGGAAACGACCGCGCTCGAGGTCGAGCGCGTGATGTCGGCAATGCCGCCGAGGATCGGCGACTGCGGATTGCCGGTCGCGGTGATCGGCAGCGTCTGCAAGGCGCTCAGCGAGTCGATCTGGTATTGCGGCGTCTGCATCACGATCGAATAGGACACGCCGTTATCCGGATTGAGATAATAGGTCGGCGCGACCTGCGAGCTGCCGGCGAGATTGACGACGAGGCTGTTGGTGACGTCGCGCTCGGTCAGCCCGACATATTGCGCGCGGGTGCGGTCGACATCGATATTGAAGGTCGGGTTGTTTGGCGATTGCTGGATGCGCGCGTCGGCAATGCCGGGAATGCGACGGATCCGGCTCAGCAGCTTGTTGGCATAAGCGAAATTGGCATCGAGATTGGCGCCGCGGATCTGCAGGTCGATCGGCGCCGGCGCACCGAAGTTCAGGATCTGGCTGACGATATCGGCAGGCAGGAACGAGAAGCTGATGCCGGGGAACATCCGCGGCAGTTGCTCGCGTAGCACCTGGACATATTGCTCGGTCGGCCTGTGGCCTTCCTTCAGCTTGACCTGGATGTCGCCATCCTGCGGGCCGATCACGCCGGTGTTGTTGTAGGTCATGTTGATGCCGGAGATCGGCATGCCGATATTGTCGGCCAGCGTGTCGATCTCCTCCGGCGGGATGATCTTGCGGATCGCCTTCTGCACCTCGGCGAGCTGGTTGGCAGTCTCCTCGACGCGGGTGCCGACCTGGGTGCGGACGTGCATCAGGATGTTGCCGGCGTCGACCGACGGAAAGAAGTTGCGGCCGAGGAAGGGCACCAGCAGCATGGACACCGCGACGAAGCCGAGGAAACAGCTGACGAAGATGGCACGGTGTCCGAGCGCCATCGCCAGCATGTCGCGATAGGCGCGGCGGATGCGCTCGAACCGCGCCTCGAAGCCGCGCTGGAACAGCTTGAACGGATTGCGCGTCGGCGGCAGCCCGCCCTCGTGATGCACATGGGGCTGCAGCAGATATTTCGCCATTGTCGGCACCAGCGTGCGCGACAGGATGAACGACCAGATCATCGCGAACATCACCGCTTCCGCCATTGGCACGAACAGGAAGCGCGCAACGCCGGTCAGGAAGAACATCGGCACGAACACGATGCAGATGCAGAGCAGCGAGACGAATGCCGGCGTGACGATCTGGTTGGCGCCGTCGAGAATCGACTGTTCGACCGGCTTGCCCTGCTCCAGATGGTAATTGATGTTCTCGATCGTCACGGTGGCGTCATCGACGAGGATGCCGACCGCGAGCGCCAATCCGCCGAGCGTCATGATGTTGAGCGTCTCGCCGATCGCCGACAGCATGATGATGGCGCCGAGAACCGACAGCGGGATCGAGACCGCGATGATGATCGTCGACCGCCAGCTCCCGAGGAACAGCAAGATCATCACGCTGGTGAGCAATGCAGCAATGACGCCTTCGAAGGCGACGCCGGTGATGGCGCCGCGGACGAACACCGACTGATCGCCGATGAAGCCGATCTTCAGCGCGTCCGGAAGCTGGTCCTTGACGTCGATCACCTTCTGCTTGATGCCGGCGATGATATCGAGCGTCGAGATCGCGCCCGCCTTGAGCACCATCATCAGCACCGAGCGGTTGCCGTCGACATGGACGATGTTGGTCTGCGGCGGGTTGCCGTCGCGGACGGTGGCGACATCCCGAACATAGACCATGGCGCCGTTGACGGTCCTGATCGGCAGATTGCCGAGATCCTCCATCTTCAGCGGCGAGTTGTTGAGCTGGATGTTGTATTCGAACTGGCCGATCTTCTGCGTGCCGACTGGCGTGATCAGATTTTGTGCAGCCAGCGCATTGGCCACGTCCTGCCCCGACAGGCCGCGCGCCTGCAGCGCCGTGGAGTTGAGGTCGATCTGCACCTGACGCTGCTTGCCGCCGAACGGGTAGGGTATGGCTGCGCCCGGCACGGTGACGAGCGGCGTGCGGAGCTGGTTGATGCCGATATCGGCGAGGTTCTGCTCGGTCAGCCCCTCACCTGACAACGCGACTTGGATGATCGGTACCGTGGAGGCGCTGTAGTTCAGGATCAAAGGCGGTGTCGCGCCCGGCGGCATCTGCTTCAAAAGCGTCTGCGAGATCGCCGTGACCTGGGCGTTGGCGGTACGGATGTCGACATTCGGCTGGAAGAAAATCTTGATGATGCCGAAGCCGTTGTAGGAATTGGCGACGATATGCTCGATATCGTTGACGGTGGTGGTCAGCGCGCGCTGAAATGGCGTGGTGATGCGCCCGGACATCTGGTCCGGCGGCAGGCCAGTGTACTGCCAGACCACCCCGATCACGGGGATGCGGATGTCGGGAAAGATATCGGTGGGCGTGCGCAGCGCGGCGAGCGGTCCGACAATGAGGAGCAGCAGCGCGAGCACGACAAACGTATACGGCCGGCTCAGCGCGATACGGACCAGTGCAACCATTGACGAGTTATTCCCCGGAACCCGTAAAATGTACGGGGGATTGGCGCCCCTACAGGCCAATTCACTTGCGTCGATCTAGCGAAAAACGGGCCAAAAGCCAACTTTACGCGACGCAATCCGCGTTCACATCCTCGACATAGCTGCCGGGCCGGACCGGCCGCGGGGTGAACCGCGGCCGGGAATTATCGCAACTAATTAAGTAATTAAGCCGCCCGTACCGATTCCAGGAACTTGCTGACCTCGACCTTGAGGCGGCTGCTGTCGCCGGACAACGCCTTTGCCGCCGACAGCACCTGCGAGGAGGCCGAACCGGTCTCGGTCGCGCCGCGCTGCACGTCGGTGATGTTGGCCGAGACCTGGTGGGTACCCTGGGCAGCCTGTTGGACGTTGCGGGAGATTTCCTGCGTAGCCGCGCCCTGCTCCTCCACCGCCGCGGCGATGGTCGAGGAGATCTCCGACAGCCGTTCGATGGTGTTGCTGATTTCCTTGATCGCGTTCACCGAGTCCTGGGTGGCGGCCTGGATGCCGGTGATCTGCTGGCCGATCTCGCCGGTGGCTTTCGCGGTCTGCTCGGCCAGCGCCTTCACTTCGGAGGCGACCACCGCAAAGCCGCGGCCGGCCTCGCCGGCGCGTGCCGCCTCGATGGTCGCGTTCAGCGCCAGCAGGTTGGTCTGGCCCGCGATCGTGTTGATGAGCTCGACGACGTCGCCGATCCGTGCCGCCGCCTTCGAGAGCTCGCTGACACGGTCGTTGGTGCTGCGGGCCTGGCCGACGGCGTCGCCCGCCATCCGTGCTGATTCCTGGACCTGGCGGCTGATCTCGGTGACGGAGGATGACAGCTCCTCGGTCGCGGACGCCACCGACTGCACGTTGGTGGACGCCTCTTCCGAGGCGGAGGCGACCGTGGTGGTCAATTCCTGCGAGCGTGTGGCAGTCGAGGAGAGCGTGCCGGCCGCGGCTTCGAGCTGGGTCGAGGCGGAAGAGACGGTCTGGACGATCTCGCCGATCATGGTCTCGAAATTGCGGGTGATGGCGTCGACCCGGCGGCCGCGCTCGATCTTTGCTTCGGCGTCGGCGGCTGCAGCCTCGTCGGCGGCCTTCTTGGCGATCAACGCTTCCTTGAACACCTGAAGCGCATCGGCCATCGTGCCGATTTCGGTCTTCTCGCCCTGGTGCGGGACTTCGGCGGTCAGATCCCCATTTCCGAGCGCCTGCATCGGCTTGACGATGGAGGCGATCCCGGCCGAGACGTCGCGGATCAACAGGAAACTGATGGCGGCGCCAACAAGCACCGCTGCCAAGAGAATGGCAGCGAGTATCGCGAAGGCGGAAGAGTAGTTGGCGGCGGCGTCCTCCGCAGCCTTGTCGGCACCCACCTTGTTGAGCTCGATGTCCTTGAGGAGAATCGCGTCGGCGTCGAGCCCGATCTTGTTCACGGTCTTGCTGTTCAGCTCATGCGCGTCATGCGGGATCTTGCCGACATCCCTGCGCGACAACGCCATCACCTCTTCGGTGCCCTTCCTGTATCGATCCCAGGTGTCCGACCATTGAGCATAGAGCGCCCGCTCCTCCCGGGAGGTGATCATCGTTTCATAGCTCTTGCGGGCCTTCATGTTGCCCTCGACAACGGTGACCAGAGTCTTCTCCGCGGCCAGCTTCTCCTCGAGCGTTTCCGAGAGCATGTGCTCACGGATCACGTTGCGGTAGGTAATGACACCAGCGCGAAGCTCACCGAGCACCCGGACGCTCGGCAGCCAGCTCGTCGTGATGTCGACCGTATTGGCATTGATCGCCTGCATGTTGCGGACGGCGAGGAGCCCCATGCCCGTCATCGCGAGGAGCAGCAGCGCAACCACGGTGATGATCTTGGCGCGGATCGAGTATTTGGCGAACATCTCAGAATCTCTTGGTGTTGCGCGTGTCGGGCACGTCGGGTGATGCAAGGTGCTTTGGTTTAGAAGGATGCCTTACTGGCAATCAAATCGCGCAACTTCTGAGGTCGCGTTAATTTGTCCCTCCGTAGAGTTACGGTAAATGAAAACCGTCACTAACAAATGAACGAAGCGATGAGATCAGCGCATCAACGCAAGCGCGTCCGAGAAAAATTGCGGTCCGCCGAAATTGCCTGATTTCAAGGCGAGCAGCATCTCGCCTTTGTTCGCGCCGACCGCACGCAGAACTGGTACACCAGCGGCGATCTCCACGCCGACGAGAAAACCTGGAATTCGCAAACGATCGACCACGGCGCCTGACGTCTCACCACCGGCGACCACCAATCGACGCACGCCGTGTTCGACGAGACCTTCCGCGATGTCTGCCATCGCCTGCTCGATGGCATGCCCGGCTGCATCACGGCCATAACGGGACTGCAGAGCTGCGACTTCGTCGGGCGTGGCGCTGCTGGCGATCAGCACCGGCCCTTCGCTGATCCGGTCGCGGGCCCAGGCGAGCGCGCGATGGACTTCATCCTTGCCGGTCACGATCCGCTCGGGGTCGAGATGCAGCACGGCCATGCTGCGCTCGGCATTGGCGATCTGCTGCAGTGTCGCTTGCGAACAGCTTCCGGCGAGACAGGCGGCTGGCCCTCCGACCAGCGCCTCGGCCGTCACGCTTGCGGCTTCTGGCCTGACTTTTTCGGAGTCAACCAGCGCCCTAGCAAGCCCGAGCCCGATCCCGGAAGCGCCGACCGAAACGCGATGATCCAGCGCCACGGTGCCGATGGTGCCGAGGTCGCGGTCGAACACGGCATCGATGATGGCGGCGCCAAATCCGCCGGCGACGAGATCCGCAAGGCGCGCGCGAACAGCGTCCGGGCCACGCGCAACGGTGGCAAGGTCGACCAGCCCGACCTTGGTCCTGCTCTGGCATGCCAGCACGCGCACCAGGTTCGAGTCATGCATCGGGTTGAGCGGATGATCCTTGAGCGGGCTTTCATTCAACGGCACCGACCCGACGAATAGATTGCCCTGGTATACAGTGCGGCCGGTTTCCGGGAATGCCGGCGTGACTAGTACGATGTTGTCGCGGGAGTCCTCACGCAGCGCATCCATCACCGGGCCGATATTGCCAGCGTCGGTTGAATCGAAGGTCGAGCAGATCTTGAACAGCACATGCGAAGCGCCGCGGCTACGCAGCCATTTCTCGGCCGCGCGCGAGCGGGTGACCGCCTGGCTCGCCTCGATCGAGCGGCTCTTCAGCGAGACCACCACAGCATCGACCTCGGGCAAAGCGAGATCGTCCGATGGCACGCCAATCGTCTGCACCGTGCGCAGGCCGGCACGGGTCAGCGTGTTGGCGAGATCGGAGGCGCCGGTGTAGTCGTCGGCGATACAGCCCAGCGCCAAAGTCATGCTTTTGCTCCGGCATAGGGCTTGAACCAGCCGAGGCCATCGACGGTCTTGCCACGCGGATTATATTCGCAGCCGACGAAGCCGGCATAGCCGAGCCGGTCGAGCTCATCGAACAGGAACGGATAGTTCAGCTCTTCGCCATCGGGCTCGTTGCGCGAGGGGATGCTGGCGATCTGGGTGTGGCCGATGATCGGCATCATCTCACGCAACCGCATGGTGACATCGCCATGGATGATCTGGCAGTGATAGATGTCGAACTGCAACTTCAGGTTCGGAATCTTCAACTCGTTGATCAGATCACGTGCAAAGCCGAAATCGTTGAGGAAATAGCCGGGCACGTTGCGTGGATTGATCGGCTCGATCACGACGTCGAGGCCATGCGGCGCGAAGAACTCGGCGGCCCATGTAACGGACTTATAAAATGCCTCGACCGCCTTGCTGTCGCTTCGGTCGGCAATGCCCGCCATCAGGTGCACGCGCTTGACGCCGGTCGCTTCCGCATAAGGGAGCGCGGTGGCGAGGCTCGCCTGCAGGTCGGCAAACCGCGCCGGCAGCGCCGCGAAACCTTTCTCTCCGGCCGCCCAATCGCCCGGCGGCAGGTTGAACAACGCCTGCGTCAGGCCGTTCTTGCGCAGCCGCTCGCCGATCTCCTTCGCCGGATGGTCATAGGGAAACAGGAACTCCACCGCGGTAAAGCCGGCTTTCGCCGCAGCCTCGAAACGGTCGAGGAACGCGACCTCGTTGAACATCATGGTGAGATTGGCGGCAAAGCGGGGCATCGCGTGTCCTTATTAATTGTGTTCGCCGGGCAGCTTGGTGCCGGTGACGCGAGCGTACATCCGCGCCACCGAGGCGTCGTCATCACGCCCCATGCCGGCGGCGGCCGTCATCAGGAACATCTGCAGCGCCGCGGCTGCAACCGGCACCGGGAATTTCGCTGACCGAGCCATGTCCTGGATAATGCCCAGATCCTTGACGAAAATCTCCACCGCGCTGCGCGGCGTGTAGTCGCCGTCGAGCACATGCGGCATGCGGTTCTCGAACATCCAGGAATTGCCGGCGGAGGCCGTGATCACCTCATAGACCTTGCGGATATCGAGGCCTTGCTTGGCCGCGAACGCCATGGCCTCCGAGGCGGCGGCGATATGCACGCCGGCGAGTAGCTGGTTGATCATCTTGAACGCGGCGCCCTGCCCGGCCGCATCGCCGAGTTCATAGAGCTTGGCCGCCATCGCATCGAGCGCGGGACGGGCTTTTGCGAACGCCGCCGCGCTGCCGGAAGCAAGGATGGTGAGTTCGCCCTGCGCTGCGCGCTGGGCACCGCCGGAGATCGGGGCATCCAGATAATGCCGACCCGTCGCCTCGAGCTTGGCTGCCAATCGCCGCGCCACATCAGGGTCCATGGTCGCGGAGGAGACGAACACGGATCCCTTCGGCAACGTCTCGGCGACGCCGTTCTCGCCGAACAGGATCGTTTCGGTCTGGGCGGCGTTGACGACCACGCTGACCACGATGTCGGCGCCATCGGCGGCTTCCTTCGGCGTCTTGGCGCCCTTGCCGCCGCCCTGGACAAACCGTGCGACGCTGTCGGCCGACACGTCGCAGCCGGTCACCTCAAAGCCTGCGCGCAACAGCGAGGTCGCCATGCCTGATCCCATCGAGCCGAGCCCGATCACGGCGACGCGGGTTTTTGACTGGTCAGGCATGCGGCGGTCCCTCACATTTTTCTTCAGGCTTGTCCCCTGCGTATCACGGCTTGGCCGCCGTGCCAAAGCGTGAGACAAGGCGACAAACGGGTATGGCTGCCATGAGCGAAACAAAGCTCCGTGAGGAAATCTGCCGCTTCGGCCGCTCGCTGTTCGAGCGCGGGCTGACGTCGGGCTCGTCAGGCAATATCAGCGTGAGACTGGACGATGGCGGCTGGCTGGTGACGCCGACCAATGCCTCGCTCGGTTTCCTCGACCCTGCCAGGATGTCGCGGCTCGATGCCGATGGGCGGCTGCTCTCGGGCGACGCGCCGACCAAGGAGGTGCCGCTGCACACCGCGCTTTACCAGACCCGCGGCGCGGCGCGTGCTGTCGTGCATCTGCATTCGACCCATTCGGTGGCTCTCTCGATGCTGCCCGAGATCGACCCGCGCGCCGCGCTGCCGCCGCTCACCGCCTATTATGTGATGAAATGCGGCCAGACCGCGCTGGTGCCTTATTATCGACCCGGCGATCCCGCGGTGGCCGACGCGATCAAGGGATTGGCGGGCAAATATTCGTCGGTGCTGCTCGCCAATCATGGGCCTGTGGTTTCAGGCGACACGCTGGAAGCCGCGGTGTTCGCGACGGAGGAACTGGAAGAGACCGCGAAGCTCTATCTGCTGCTGCGCGGGCTGAACCCGCGCTATCTCTCGCCGGAGCAGGTGGCGGATTTGACGAAGGTGTTCGGGCTGAAGCTGCCGGAGCATGGGCACTAGCCCTTCCGAATTCGTCATGGCCGGGCTTGTCCCGGCCATCCACGTTCTTTGCATCCGGAAAGAAAGACCGTGGATGCCCGGGACAAGCCCGGGCATGACGGAGAACCTACCGTTTCGTCGTTGCGAGCGAAGCGAAGCAATCCATTTTTCTCCGCGCGCGTGGAGAGGTGGATTGCTTCGCTGCGCTCGCAATGACGGGGACGCGGATCAAAGCCCCAGATAGGCCTTGCGCACGTCGGGGTTGGTGCTGATCTCAGCCGCCGGGCCCTGCATCAGCACGCGGCCGGTCTGCAGGATGTAGGCGCGGTCGGCGATCTCAAGACATTCGGCCATGCGCTGCTCGACGATCAACACGGTCATGCCGGCGTCGCGGATGCGCTTCACTGCCTGGAAGATCTCGTCGACGAGCTTTGGCATGATGCCCTGCGATGGCTCATCGAGCATCAACAGCCGCGGGCGGGTCATCAGCGCGCGGCCGATCGCGAGCATCTGCTGCTCACCGCCGGACAGCGTCTCGGCGCGCTGCTCCAGCCGCTCCGAAAGCCGCGGGAACAATTTGAACACGAGATCGAGCGGCTCGTCACGATTGGCTTCACTGCGGTAGAGATAACTGCCGAGGCGAAGATTGTCGCGCACCGACAGGCGCGGAAACAGCCGGCGGTTTTCCGGCACGAAGGCGATGCCGCCCGCGGTGATGACATGCTGCGGCTTGCCGTCGATCCGCACCCCGTCGAAAGTGACGGTGCCCGAGCGCGGGCGCTCGGCGCCGGCGATGGATTTCAGGAGCGTCGACTTGCCGGCGCCGTTGGCGCCGGCAACGCAGACGATCTCGCCCTTGGCGACCTCGATCGAGACCGCGGAGATCGCGACCAGCCCCTGATAGGCGGTGGTGACTTCATGCACCGACAGCATGACGATCCCCAAGATAGGCGGTGATGACTTTCGGGTCGCGCACGACCTCGGTTGGCTTGCCCTCGACCAGCACCTTGCCGAGATCGAGCACGATGGCGCGGTCGACCAGCGGCATCACGATCTCCATGACATGCTCGACCATCAGCACGGTGACGCCGGTGTCGCGCACCTTGCGCACGAGTTCGACGCCGGTCTTGGCCTCCACCGGTGTCAGGCCGGTCAAGACTTCATCGAGCAGCAGCAGTTTTGGTTCGGTCGCGAGCGCGCGGGCCACTTCGAGACGCCGCTTCTCTGATGGCACCAGATCGCTTGCCAGCACGTTGGCACGCGTGCCGAGCCCGCAGAATTCCAGCACCTCATGCGCCTTGCGGCGGGCGACGCGCATCACGGTGTTGCGGATCAGCGCGCCGACGATGACGTTGTCGATGACCGTCATGGTCTCGAAGCTTTTCACCACCTGAAAGGTGCGGCCGATGCCACGCTGGCAGCGTTCCGCCGCCGGCAATCTCGTGACATCCTCGCCATCGAACCAGATCGAGCCTTGAGTGGGCGGCAGCACGCCGGCGATCAGATTGAACAGGGTCGACTTGCCGGCGCCGTTGGGGCCGATCAGCCCGACGATTTCGCCGCGGCCGACCGAGATCGAGACGTCGCTGTTGGCGACCAGGCCGCCGAACCGCTGCCAGACGCCACGGGTTTCCAGGAGCGCCGTCATCGCACGGCCGCCTTGCGCCAAAAGAACTTGGGCCGTGCGAACAAGCTCACCAGCCCGCGCGGCAGTGCGAGCGAGATCAGCACGATCAGCGTGCCGTAGACGATCAGGTCGACGCCGCGTCCCGAACCGCCGATGAAGGATCGGGTCAGTTCGGTCAGCGGGATCAGGATCACGGCGCCAAGCACCGGTCCCCACAGCGTGCCGATGCCGCCGAGCACCGCGGGCAGCGCCATCAGCAGCGAGAACTGGAAGCCCATCACGCTTTCAGGATCGATGTAGGAGACGAACTGTGCGTAGAAGCTGCCGCCGACGGCGACCAGGAACGCGGAGACCGCTGCCGCCCCCATCTTGGAATTGAACACGACGACGCCAAGGCTTTCGGCGGCATCCGGATTGTCCTTCACCGCGCGCCACCAATAGCCCCATTTGGAGTCCTCAAGCCACCAGGTGACGAACCAGGCGACGCAGGCGAGCGCCAGCGCGAAATAGAAATAAGGCAGCTTGCTGCGCGTGAACTGGAATTTCAGCCAGCTATCGCCACGCACCGGGATATCGATGCCGAGCGCCGCTCCCGCCCACTCCCAGTTCTGGATCAAGAGCAACCCGATCTCGGCAATCACGATGGTGGCGATGACGAAATAGTGCCCGCGCAGGCGGAAGCAGGGATAGCCCAGCGCCATCGCGATCAGCGCCGAGAGCGCGCCACCGGCAAGCATGCCGAACCAGGGCAGCACGCCGAACTTGGTGAACAACAGCGCGGTCGTATAGGCGCCGAGCCCGAAATAAAGCGCGTGGCCGAGCGAAATCTGCCCGCAATAGCCAGACAGGATGTTCCAGCTCTGCGAGAGCGCCGCATACATCAGCGTCAGCACCATGACGTTCTGGACGTAGACGTCCTTCACGAACAGCGGCACCAGCGCGGCGACGGCCGCAAGACAAAAGGCGATGATCAATTCGCGGCGGCGTCGTCTGGCGAAATCCTTGTCCATTACATCGACCCGAACAGGCCGCGCGGGCGGACGAAAACGACGAGCAGATAGACAGCGTAGATGCCGACCGATTTCAGCGAGGGCGGCAGGATCAGCGCGGTGGTCGCCTCGACCAGGCCGACGATGATGCCGCCGGCGAAGGCGCCGAACACGCTGCCGAAGCCGCCGAGCGCCACGGTGACGTAGGCGATCAGCGCGAAGGAGGCGCCGACGTCGGGATAGACATAGAAGAAGATCGCCATGATCGCGCCGGCAAGACCAACGAGCGCCGCGCCGAGCCCCCAGCCGAGCGCGAATACCCGGTTCTTGTCGATGCCGACCAGCGCCACCGCACCCGCATCCTCACGCGTTGCCTCCAGCGCGCGGCCGAAATCGGTGCGGTGGATGAAGAAGTAGAGTCCCGCGAAGGCCGCGATCGACAGCAGCGCGCCGACGAGCTGCGGCTCCGGCAGGAAGATGCCGCCGACCGAGATAGTTTTCCCGCCGAGCCAGGAATTGGTGACGCTGCGATAGTCCGGCGTGAAGAAGAACTGCGCCAGTCCGCGCATCACGATGGCAAGGCCGAAGGTCGAGAAGATCTGCACCATGCCGGCATTGGCCTTGGCGCGCACGGCAAAGCGCACGATCAAGAGATAGACGATCGCCCCGAACACGAACAGAGCCGCCGCCACCAGCGGCGCCGACAATAGCGGGTCGATGGCGAAGAACGCGAACAGGAAGAATGTCGCGTACATCGCGATCATCAGGAACTCGCCATGGGCGAAGTTCACAACGTCCATCAGGCCGAAGATCAGCGCCAGCCCGACGGCGATCAGTCCATAGAGCAGCCCCATCAGGAGGCCGCTCGCCAGACTCTGGATAATGGTCTCGGCTGTCACTGCCGTTTCGCTCCTGTCAACAGATCACTCGATGTCGTCCTGACGAAAGTCAGGACCCATAACCACGACTGCATCGAGGGATGGATGACAACCAATCATCGCGAGAACGCAGACCTGTGGTTATGGGTCCCGGGCCAAGCCCGGGAGGACGTAGAGAGGTGCCTACTTCATCGGCCAGACGGCTTCGGCCACTGCCGCCTGCGGCGGGAAGATGGTGACGAACTTGCCGCCGATGTATTGCAGCAGCACCGGATCGGCGTCGTTGTTCTGGCCCATGTCGTCGAATTTCACGCGCTTCCAGGGCATGATGGTCGCCTCGCCCGGCATGTCGGTCGCGACCAGCGCCTCGCGGATCTTCTCGCCATCGGTGGACTTGGCGCGATTGATGGCGTCAGCCATCACGATCAGGCCCATGAACTGGCGCGAGGAATAGTCGTTGAAGTCCTTGCCCGAGCGCTCCTTATACATCGCGTTGATCTTGCCGACCATCGGCCGCTTGGCGGCGAGATCGAGCGAGAAGCTGCCGCGCGAGATCACGCCTTCGAGCTTGTCGCCGACCGCGTCATACAGCGCCTTCTCGGAGAAGCCGGCGTCCTGGGCCACGATCGCGGGCGGCTTGTAGCCGAGCTCGGCCATGGTCTTCACGAGCAGGATGCCGTCGGTGGTGTAGCTCGAGGGCATCAGCACGTCGGCATTACCAGCCTTGAGTTGCTGCACTTCGGCCGACAGCGACGGCGAGTTGGCGCGGTACTTGATATCGGCAACGATCTTGTAGCCGCGCTCACGTGCGAGCTTGGTCTGGGCGTTGCCGGAGTCGGTGCCGAAGATGGTATCCTCGTGGAACAGCGACAGCGTGTCGATCTTGGTGCCCTTCTTCTTCATCGCATCGAAGAAGTCGAACATCGCGGTCGAGAACATCTCGTCATGAGGCGCCGCGCGGAAATAGAATTTCAGGCCGCGGCGATGCAGGCTCGGCGAGGAATTGTCGGCCGAGATGAAGGGGATCTGGTAACGCTCGCAGATCTGGCTGACGGTGACGGCAACCGCGCTCTGGTAGGTGCCGACGATGGCGCAGACCTTCTCCTGCGTGATCAGGCGCTCGGCCTCGGCCCGGCCCTTCTGCGGATCGGCCTGGTGATCGGCGAAGACGAGGCGGACCTTGGCGCCGCCGAGACCGGACAGGCCCTCGCCCTTGGCGAGCGGCAGCTCGAAATCATAGTTCTTGTTGATGATGTCGGCCGCTGTCTCGAATGCCTTTTGCGCGTCGACGCCGATCTGGGCGCTGGCGCCGGACAGCGGATAGATCACGCCGATCACCACCTCGCTGGTTTGCGCGCGCGCAGCGATCGGCGCGAGCGCGGCAGCAGCGGTGGCTCCAAGCAACACATTGCGGCGAGTGATCGTCATTTGCGGAAATTCCCCTTAATTGAAGCGTAGCTATCGAATGAAACGGAAGGCGGTTGCGGTAAAGCCTCAAGAAACGGCAGGCGCTGCCCTTTAGAGCACAGCCAACTGCTTGTTCCTCAGATCAGTGATCAGCATCAATCCCGGCGCATGCGTGATCGCGAATGGTAGCTTGGCGTTCGCGATCACCGCCTGCGGTGTCACGCCGCACGCCCAGAATACCGGGATCTCATCGGCTTCGACCGGAACCGGATCACCATAGTCGGGCTTGGCGATGTCGCTGATGCCAATCAGATGCGGATGGCCGAGATGCACCGGCGCGCCGTGCACCGAGGGAAAACGCGAGGTGACCTGCACCGCGCGGATCGCATCGGCCGGCTTGAAGGGACGCATCGACACCACCATCGGCCCCGCGAACGGGCCCGACGATCGGCAGGCGATATTGGTGCGGTACATCGGCACCCGCACGTTGCGCTCGATGTGACGGATCGGCAGGCCCTCGTCCATCAGCGCTTCTTCGAACGAGAACGAGCAGCCGAGCACGAAGGTGACGAGATCGTCGCGCCAATGCTGCATGATGTCGGTCGGCTCCTCCACTACCTCGCCGTCGCGCCAGACACGATAGCGCGGCACGTCGGTGCGGATGTCGAGATCAAGGCCGAGCGCGGGGATCCGGGGATCGCCGACGTCAGACATGCCGATAATCGGGCATGGCTTCGGGTTGAGCTGACAGAAGCGGTGGAAGGCCCCTGCGAGCTTTTCTGGCAGGATGGCAAGGTTGCCCTGGACAAAGCCGTTCGCCACGCCGGCGGTGCTCGAAGCCATGCCCTTACGGTACGCCAGCCGGGCCTCTCGGCTCGGAAGCACGGGGTCGTTGTCACGGGCTTGCTGCGCTGCCGCAAAAACAGTCATTTGACCGACCTGCCTAATATCTCGACAAGCGCAACCAACACCATGCGTGCTATAAAGTCTAATCTTCCTTTCTAATCGAATTCGATAAATCCCATTTATCGAGTGGGAAAAAGCTTCCAATGCTTGATTTCAAGTCGATCGAAACGTTCCTCTGGGTGGTCAAGCTCGGAAGCTTCCGCGGCGCGGCGCAGCGGCTCAACACGACCCAGCCGGCGATCTCCCAACGCATCGCGCAGCTCGAGCGCGAATTGGGCGTGAAGCTGCTCAATCGCGACCATCGGGTGGCCTCGCCGACGCCAAGCGGCCGGCGGATGATGGTCTATGCGGAGAAGCTGATCGGGCTGCGCTCGGAGATGATGGCCGAGATCGGCGACCGCTCCGCGATGCGCGGCGTGCTCCGGCTCGGCGTGGCCGAGACCATCGTGCACACCTGGCTGACGCGCCTCGTCAAGAGCGTCAACGAGGTCTATCCGAACCTGTCGCTGGAGATCGAAGTCGACATCACGCCGAATTTGAGCGCGCGGCTGCTCGCGCAAGAGATCGAGCTGGCCTTCGTGGTGGGGCCGCTATCGGCGTCGGGCGTGCAGAGCCGCGTGCTTTGCGATTATCCGATCGGATTTCTGGCGAGCCCGGCGCTCGGCCTCGGCAATGGCCCGGTGGCGCGGCATGAGCTGGCGCGCTTTCCGATCATCACCTTTCCCCGCAAGACAGTGCCTTACGAAAGCGTGCGCGCGGTGTTCGAACGGCCAGACCTGCCGCCGATCCGGCTGCACGCAAGCGCCTCGCTGGCAACCGTCATCCACATGGCGATCGAAGGGCTCGGCATCGCCGTGATCCCGTCGGCCATCGTCGAGAACGAACTCGCCGACGGACGGCTGCAACTGCTCGATACCGACATCAACATGGCGCCGCTCACCTTCAACGCAAACTGGCTCACCTCCCCCGACATCGCCGCAATCGAGCGCGTCGCCGACCTCGCGCGCCAGATCGCGCAAGCGAGCCCGTCGGTTGACGAGGCGCTGCGGGCGCGTCATTGAACGAACACCATGTAACGACGCGTCATTCCGGGGCGCCCGCAGGGCGAACTTGGAATCTCGAGATTCCGAGTCTGGTCCTTCGGACCATCCCGGAATGACAGAAAACGAATGGAACGAACGCATGAGCCGAGCCGCATCCAACCTGCAGATCGATTCCGCCCGCCTCTGGGGCACGATTCATGAAACTGCGAAATTCGGCGCGACGCCGAAAGGCGGTGTGCGGCGGCTGACATTGAGCGCCGAGGACAAGCAGGTGCGCGACTGGTTCCGCAAGGCCTGCGAGGACGCAGGGCTTGAAGTCCATGTCGACGCGCTCGGCTCGATGTTCGGCCTGCGCAAGGGCCGCGACATGTCGAAACCGCCGATCGGGCTCGGCTCGCATCTCGACACCCAGCCGACCGGCGGCAAATATGACGGCGTGCTCGGCACGCTCGCCGCGCTCGAAGTCGTGCGCACGCTCAATGATGCCGGCATCGAGACCGAGATGCCGATCTGCATCTGCAACTGGACCAACGAAGAAGGCTCGCGCTTCGCGCCGGCGATGATGGCCTCCGCCGCCTATGTCGGCGATTTCACCACTGATGACATCCTGTCGCGCAGGGATGCCGAGGGCGTCACGGTTAGCGAGGCGCTTGACAGCATCGGCTATCGCGGCACGACGGCGGTCGGCACGCAAAAATTCTCCGGCTTCGTCGAATTGCATATCGAGCAGGGCCCGATCCTGGAAGCCGAGAACAAGACCATCGGCGTGGTCGATTCCGGCCAGGGCGTCTTGTGGTACGACGGCAAGATCACGGGCTTCGAGAGCCATGCCGGCTCGACACCGATGCCGCTGCGGCGCGATGCGCTGGCGACCTTGTCGGAGATCGTGCTGGCGATGGAGAGCATCGCGAAAAAGCACGGGCCGAACGCGGTCGGCACAATCGGCGAGGCCGTGATCGCGAAGCCCTCGCGCAACGTCATTCCGGGCGAGATCGCCTTCACCGTCGATTGCCGCAGCGCCGATGCCGCCATCATGGACGCGCTGGACAAGGACCTGCGCGCTGCGATCGCCGAGATCGCCGCCCGCCGCAAGGTCGAGGTTACGCTCGACCTGGTCTGGCGCAAGCCGCCGACGCATTTTGATCCCAAGCTGGTCGATGCCGTCGAGAACGCCGCCAAGCAACTCGGCTATTCGCACCGGCGCATCACCTCGGGCGCCGGCCACGACGCCTGCAACCTCAACACGTTGATCCCCGCGGCAATGGTGTTCGTACCCTGCAAGGACGGCATCAGCCACAACGAGCTCGAGGACGCAACGCAGACCGATTGCGCCGCCGGCGCCAACGTACTGATGCATACGGTGCTGGCACTCGCTGGCGTCGCGTCCTGACCGGTCCACCAAGCAAGATGGAGATGTGCCGTGCGCGGGGTTTTTGTCGACGCCAATGAATCGCTTGCCGTGATCTTCGAGCGCCTGGAGAAACCCGGCGATCCCAAGGTGCGCATCCACCGCAATCCCGACGTCACGTCCGACCAGCTGCCTAAAGTGCTCGACGGCGCCGAGATCGCCATCATCGACCACACGGCGCTGCCGACCGACATCGCAAAGCAGTGCGGCGGGCTGAAGCACGTCGTGTTCCTCGGCACCGGCGCGCGCAGCTACATGAATCCGGAGGAACTCGCCGAACTCGGCATCTCCGTGCATCTGATCAAGGGCTATGGCGACACCGCCGTGGCGGAGTCCGCGATCGCGCTGATGTGGGCCTCCGCCCGCGTGCTGGCGCAGATGGACCGCGAGATGCGCGCCGGAAAGTGGCTGCGCGAAGACGGCATGCAGCTCACCGGCAAGACGCTCGGCCTGATCGGCTTCGGCGGGATCGCGGCTGAAGTCGCGCGCATCGCGCTGGGATCGGGGATGCGCGTGATCGCCTGGAACCGCTCGCCGAAAAACTATCCGGGCGTCGACTTCGTCGATCTCGACACGCTGCTCGCGCAGAGCCATGTCGTCTCGCTGCATCTCCTGCTCAACGATGACACGAGAGGCTTCATCACCCGCGAGCGCATCGCCGCGATGAAGCCGGGCGTCATCTTCGTCAACACCGCCCGGGCCGCCATCGTCGACGAAGCAGCGATGATCGATGCGCTGAACTCAGGCCACATCCGCCACGCCGGGCTCGATGTCTTCACCGTCGAGCCGCTGCCTGCCGATCATCCGCTGACAAAACTGCCAAACGTCACGCTCTCGGCGCATTCCGCCTTCCGCACGCCGGAAGCCAGCGAGAACCTGCTGCATGCCGCCTGGGAGCATTGCCGGCGTATTGTAAAGGGCTAGACCCCGCCGTCTCCCGGCGAAAGCCGGGACCCATACCGCGTTGTGCTCTCGGCTTACGCGCGGTGGCAGAGGCGCATCATAACCACGGCCTGTGGTTATGGATCCCCGCTTTCGCGGGGATGACAGCGAGCGCCTAATCCACCATCTCCGCGACCGCCTTGCCGCAAGCCTCGGTATCCGCATTGCCGCCGAGGTCGCGGGTGCGGAGCGTGCGTTCGGCGAGCGTGCGTTCGATCGCGCCGACCACCGCGTCCGCCGCCGGCTTCTCGCCGAGATGCTCCAGCATCATCGCGCCTGACCAGATCATGCCGATGGGGTTGGCGATCCCTTGGCCCGCGATATCGGGCGCCGAGCCGTGCACCGGCTCGAACACCGACGGGAAATCGCCTTCCGGATTGATGTTGCCCGAGGGCGCAATGCCGATGGTGCCGGTACAGGCCGGGCCGAGATCGGAGAGGATATCCCCGAACAAATTGGAGCCGACCACGACGTCGAACCAGTCCGGATGCAGCACGAAGTTCGCGGTCAGGATGTCGATGTGGTACTTGTCCCACTTCACCGACGGATAGTTCTTGGCCATCGCCTCCACGCGCTCGTCCCAATAGGGCATGGTAATCGAGATGCCGTTCGACTTCGTCGCGGAGGTCAGATGCTTCTTCGGCCGCGACTGCGCGAGGTCGAAGGCGAATTTCAGGATGCGGTCGACGCCGATGCGGGTCATCACCGTCTGCTGCGTCACGAACTCACGCTCGGTGTCCGGGAACATCCGCCCGCCGACGGACGAATATTCGCCTTCGGTGTTCTCGCGCACCACCCAGAAATCAATATCGCCGGGCTTGCGGTTCGCGAGCGGCGACGGCACGCCGGGCATCAGCCGCACCGGGCGCAAATTGACATACTGGTCGAACTCACGGCGGAACTTGATCAGCGAGCCCCACAGCGAGACGTGATCCGGAATCTTGGCCGGCCAGCCGACCGCGCCGAAATAGATCGCGTCGTGCTTGCCTATCTGCTCCTTCCAGTCATCCGGCATCATCTGGCCGTGCTTCTCGTAATAGTCATAGGAGGCGAAATCGAAATGGTCGAACTGCACGGCGACGCCATGTTTCTTCGCGGCGGCCTCGAGCACACGCAGCCCCTCCGGCATCACCTCCTTGCCGATGCCGTCGCCGGGAATGACCGCGATCCGATACTGTTTCTTTGCGTTGGCCATGAAGAACACCCTTGTGATTTGCCCGGCTTGAGGCGCCGTCTATTCTCGCGCCCTGCAATGGACCAAACTTCGCCCCGGCGCAACGCTGCAGTGCAATGTTGACGGTCAAGGCGTGATCCACCTACCAATTCCGCCGACTTTTCTCCGATCCCCTCCAGCAACAGCGAGTATTGCCATGGACCTGCATCTGCGCGGCAAGCGCGTTCTGATTACCGGCGCCTCCAAGGGCATCGGCGCGGCCGCCGCCGAAGCCTTTGCCGAGGAAGGCTGCCATCTGCTGCTGGCCGCCCGCAGCGGCGACCAGTTGAAGGCGCTGGCCGACCGACTGCGCTCGGCCCACCAGATCGATGCCGCGACGTCGGTGGTCGACCTGCGCAAGCCGGAGGATCTGGCGCGATTGTCCAAAGAGGCAGCCGACATCGACATCCTCGTCAACAATGCCGGCGATATTCCCGGCGGCTCGATCGACAAGATCGATGAGGCGACCTGGCGACACGCCTGGGAACTCAAGGTGTTCGGCTATATCAATCTCACCCGCGCGATCTACGCACAGATGAAGGCGCGTGGCGGCGGCGTGATCATCAACGACATCGGCGCCGCCGGCGAGAAATTCGATGCCAACTACATCGCCGGCAGCGCCGGCAACGCCGCGCTGATGGCGCTGACCCGCGCGCTCGGCGGCAAGAGCCTTGCCGACAACATCCGCGTCGTCGGCATCAACCCCGGTCCCGTCGGCACCGACCGGCATGTCACGCTGCTCAAGACCCGCGCCAAACATCAGTTCGGCGACGAGAACCGCTACAAGGAATTCCAGAAGAGCCTGCCACTCGGCCGCCCTGCCCACGCGCGCGAGATCGCCGACCTCATGGCGTTCCTGGCATCCGACCGCGCGGGTTATACGTCAGGCGTGATCTATACGGTGGATGGCGGCATCAGCGCAGGGTGGTGATGGCTACCACCGTCATTGCGAGCGAAGCGAAGCAATCCATCGCATCCGCGGAGACAGTATGGATTGCTTCGTCGCTCACGCTCCTCGCAATGACAGGTGGGCCTCACTCGCCCTCGCACAACCGCCGGATCAGCGTCGTGATCCGGCCATTCGGCGACATCATCTCGTCCATGATTGAAAAATGGTCAGCGCCGGGAATCTCCTCATACGTCACGGGCAATCCGTAATTGGCGCGGTGCCCGGCAAAATCGGCGGTCTGCTTGCGCAGGAGCGGCAGTTCGCCGCTGCCGACCACAAGCGACAGCGGCTTCGGCGGCCCGCCCGCCTGCTCCATCGGAGAATTGCGGTGGGAAGCCGCCTCGTCGAGCCCGAGCTTGACGTTGAGATAGCTCATCCGGATCGGCTCGAGATCATAGATGCCAGAGATCGCGACCCCGCCCCGCACATGCGGATGCGACAGCGCCATCGCGGTCAGATGACCGCCGGCCGACCAGCCGGAGACGACAAGCTCGGTTTCGGCCGCGCCCAGCGCCGGCAACTGTTTCGCGAGGAAGTCGGTGCCGGCGTGGATCTCGGCGACGATCTCGTCGAGCGTCGCCTCAGGCGCGAGCGTGTAGCCGATCAGCGCGACATTGATGCCGTGCGCCATCGGCCCTTCGGCCATTACCGTGAAGAACTCTTTCGATCGCATCTGCCAATAGCCGCCATGGATGAACAGCAGCGTCGGCGCGCGCTCGCCCGCTTTGAGGAAATCGATGCGGTTGCGCTCACGCGGGCCATAGCGGAGATCGATGTGATTGGGATGGCGCTTGCGCAGCTCGGCGGAGCGCTCGCCCCAGCCCGCAACGATGTCACCGCTGCCTAAAACTGCGGCACCGTTGTTAAGGCCGCGGTCTCGCTCCTCCTGGCTCATGTCGCGCCAATCGAGCGCAGAGAAGGGTGTCGTCATCAGCAGATCTCCGGTTCCAGCCATTCCCCCAGCACGTTTCCACTTTTCCGGAAATTGGTCTAGAGCACTATTCCCTCCGCTATTACGAACTGCAATCAATGGAGATGCGAGTGACGGATCAAGGCCTGGTGCGGGAGAGCGCCTGCACAGTCGTCGACAAATTGCGGGCGGGCGATGTCACCCCGCTTGACCTGCTCGACGTCCTGGAAAAACGGATCACCGAAGTCGACGACAAGGTCAACGCGCTCCCGATCCTGTGCTTCGACCGTGCCCGGCAGCACGCCAAGGCGTTGATGCAGAAGCCGGCCGCTGAGCGTGGCCTGCTCGCCGGCCTGCCGGTGCCGATCAAGGATCTCACGAATGTCGCCGATGTGCGCACCACGCAGGGATCGCCGATCTTCAAGGATACCGTCGCCACCAGGTCCGATATCGTCGTGACGAATCTGGAAGCGAACGGCGGTGTGGTCTACGCCAAGTCGAACACCCCTGAATTCGGGGCCGGCGCCAACACCTTCAACGAGGTATTCGGCGCGACGTTGAACCCCTGGGATACGTCGCGCTCGGCAGCCGGCTCTTCCGGCGGAGCGGCGGTCGCGCTTGCGACCGGAATGGCATGGCTTGCCCACGGCACCGATATGGGTGGATCGCTGCGCAATCCAGCCAGCTTCTGCGGCATCGTCGGAATGCGGCCCAGCATCGGCCGCGTCGCCCACACGCCGAGCGCCATGATCGATCGCAACCTGACCGTTCACGGCCCGATGGCGCGCAACGTCGAGGATCTCGCGCTGCTGCTCGACGCGATGAGCGGCGAGTATGCCGCCGACCCGCTGTCGCTGCCGGCGCCGACGGCGTCGTTCCTGTCAGCGACGCGCTCCGGCAAGAGGCCGAAACGCATCGCCTATTCGCCCGACCTCGGCATCACCCCGGTTGATCCCGAAGTAAAGGCGATCACGCGCAGAGCGGCGGAACGCTTTGCCGAAGCAGGCGCCATCGTCGAGGAAGCGTATCCCGACCTCAGCGAAGCTCATGAATGCTTCCACGTGCTGCGCGCGTTCGACTTCGCTGTAACCAAGGCGGCGCTGCTTCGCACCAAGCGCGACATGCTCAAGCCGGAGGTGATCTGGAACATCGAGGAAGGCCTGAAGTTGACGGTCGAGCAACTCGAGCGCGCAGAGGCCCAGCGCGTCGCCATGACGGCACGCACCCTCGAATTCTTCGGTAGCTACGACCTGTTGCTGACGCCTGCGACCATCGTCGCGCCGTTCCCGATCGAGAACCGCTATGTCGCTGAATGCGACGGCAAGAAGTTCGAGAATTACGTGCAGTGGCTCGGCATCGTCTATGCGATCACACTTGCGTGTTGTCCGGCGCTGTCCCTGCCCTGCGGCTTCACCGCCTCCGGCCTGCCGGTCGGATTGCAGATGGTGGCACCGCCACGCGGCGAAGCTCAGCTATTGGCCGGCGCGAAAGTGCTGGAGGATATTTTGGGCGTGCACTGCACCACTCCGATCGATCCGCGGGCGCCGAGATAAGGATCTCTCCCCTCATGGTGAGGAGGCGCGCAGCGCCGTCTCGAACCATGAGGCCCCGATCTCACCCGCGGCCCATCCTTCGAGACGCCTGCTCCGCAGGCTCTCAGGATGAGGGCTATCGAGAGGAGAAAGACACGCCCATCGGCAATTGCGCTGGCGACATTTGACGTGCTACCGGGGCCGCAACCAGTTCCCGACCTCGTGAAGTGTGTCGGGCCGGATGATCAAATTGCCGTGCGTGGAGTTCCAATATGACAGATCAGGCCGCCAGGATCGCCGACGAGCCCCTCGACATTCAGGACGTCGAACGACGGATCAAGGCGATCTTCATTGGCTCGGTCGGCAATCTCGTCGAGTGGTACGACTTCTACGCCTACACGGCGTTTGCGCTGTATTTCGCGCCAGCGTTCTTTCCTGGCAACGATCCGGTGGTGCAGCAGCTCAATGCGGCCGTGATATTCGCCGCGACCTTCCTGATGCGGCCGCTCGGCGGCTGGCTGTTCGGCTTCATCGCCGACCGTTACGGACGGCGGCTGTCGCTCACGATCTCCGTGGTCTGCATGTGTTTCGGCTCGCTGATCATCGCGGTGACGCCGACCTACGCCACGATCGGCTTTGCCGCGCCCGTGATCCTTGCGCTGGCGCGCGTGATCGAGGGTCTCAGCCTCGGTGGCGAATATGGCGCGAGCGCCACCTATCTCAGCGAAGTCGCCGACGCCAAGAATCGCGGTTTCTATTCGAGCTTCCAATACGTCACCTTGATCGGCGGCCAGCTCACCGCGATCATCGTGCTGCTCCTGCTGCAGAAGGTGTTCTTGACGCCGGAACAGCTCAAGGACTGGGGCTGGCGGATTCCCTTCGCGATCGGTGCGGCGCTTGCCGTGATCGCAGCGGTGATGCGGCGCAGCCTGCAGGAGACCGACGCCTTCGAGGAAGCAAAGAAGGTCAGCAAGCCGACCGGCTCGATCACGAAGCTTCTGAACTATCCGCGCGAACTGCTGCTGGTGGTCGGGCTGACCGCGGGCGGCACCGCGGCTTTCTACACCTTCACCACCTACATGCAGACCTTCGTCAAATTGTCGGTCGGCCTCACCGAGGACCAAACCACTTTCGTGATCTTCGGCTCGCTGATCTTCGCGACCATTCTGCAACCGCTCTACGGCGCGCTGTCCGACCGGATCGGCCGCAAGCCGCTCCTGATCTTCTTCGGTGTCGCCGGCACGCTCGCGACCGTTCCGATCCTGACCACGCTGAAAGATACCAAATCGCCCTTCATCGCGTTCCTCTTGATCTGCGGCGCCTGGATCTTCACCGCCGGCTACACGTCGATCAACGCTGTGGTGAAGGCCGAACTGTTTCCGACCAATGTCCGCGCGCTCGGCGTCGGCCTGCCCTATGCGATCACGGTGTCTCTGTTCGGCGGCACAGCGCCCGCGATCGCGCTCTATTTCAAGAGCCTTGGGCACGAACAATGGTTCTACTATTACCTCAGCGGCATGATCTTCCTCTCGCTCCTGATCTATGCAACCATGCGCGACACCAAGCATGAATCAGCGATGCATCGCCACGAGTGACGACAAATGGCTGACGACCAGGAGCCGCCGCCGGAAAGCAAGCTGACGCGCAGCAAGGAGCGCTGGGCGCGCGAAGGCCGCTTCCTCACCGGCAGGATCACGCGTCCCGACGAGCAACGCCTGCCGCCGGGCCAGCATCTCACCCGCGACTGGCCGACGCTCGATCTCGGATTGACGCCCGAGATTCCCCGCGAGCGCTGGCGGCTCGACGTCTATGGCGCGGTGGAACATCCGGTGTTCTGGGATTGGGCGCAGTTCACCGCGCAGCCGCAATCGCAATTCGTCTCCGACATCCATTGCGTCACCACCTGGTCGCGCTACGACAATCAATGGCAGGGTCTTGCGACCCGCGATCTCTTGGCCGCCTGCCAGCCACATGAGGATGCGCGCTTCGTGGTGCTGCATTCCTATGACGGCTACACCACCAATCTGGCGATTGAGGATTTTGCCGCCGAGGACGCGCTGCTTGCGCATGGCTGGTCAGGCAAACCGCTGACCGAGGAGCATGGCGGCCCCGTGCGGCTCGTGGTGCCGCATCTCTATTTCTGGAAGAGCGCCAAATGGCTGCAGGCGATCGAATTCGTGACGCAGGACAAGCCCGGCTATTGGGAAGTCCGCGGCTATCACAATCGCGGCGATCCCTGGAAGGAAGAACGTTATTCGGGTGATTGACTGTTGTCGGTGGCGTTCTTCACCTCTCCCGTAGGGAGAGGTCGAATTTAGAGCGTAGCGAGAAATTCGGGTGAGGGGTTACGCTCTATCGAGGGACCTGAACCCCTCACCCGGCGCTGCACGCCGACCTCTCCCTATGGGAGAGGTGAAGGGAAAACCGTGATGGAGGGTAGCCGTGCCGACTGAACGCTTCCAGTTCGCAAGCTCGGAAGGACACCAGCTCGCCGCCGCGCTGGATACCCCAGACGGCGAGATTCACGCCTATGCGCTGTTTGCGCATTGCTTCACCTGCGGCAAAGACGTGCTGGCCGCCAAGCGCATCGCGGTCGCGCTTGCCGCCAAAGGCATCGCGGTGCTGCGCTTCGATTTCACGGGGCTCGGCTCCAGCGAAGGCGATTTCGCCAATTCGACGTTCTCCTCCAACGTCGCCGATCTCGTCCGCGCCGCCGATCACCTGCGCGAAACCCGCAAAGCGCCCGATCTCCTGATCGGCCACAGCCTCGGCGGTGCCGCGATCCTCGCCGCGGCCGCGCAGATACCAGAAGCGAAGGCCATCGTCACCATCGCCGCGCCGTCCGATCCCGCCCATGTCACCCACTTGCTCAAGGACCAGGTCGAGAACATCCGCGAGCAAGGCGAAGTCGAGGTTTCGCTCGCCGGCCGGCCGTTCCGCATCAAGCGCGAATTCCTCGATGATATCGCCGAGCAGAATCTGCTGGCGCGGGTCGCAAAGCTGCACAAGGCGCTGTTGATCATGCATGCGCCGACCGACGACACTGTCGGCATCGAGAACGCCACCAAGCTGTTCATCGCGGCAAAGCACCCCAAGAGCTTCGTCTCGCTCGCCGACGCCGATCATCTCCTCTCAGACAAGCGAGACACCAGCTATGCCGCCGACGTTATCGCGGCCTGGTCGGAGCGCTATGTCGGGCCGGCGGTGCTCGGGCCTCCGGTAGATCTCACCGAGGCGCCGCGCCATGTCGTGGTGCGCGAGACGCGCGACAGCAAGTTCCAGCAGATCGTCACCGTCGGCCCGCACCGATTGCTGGCGGACGAACCGGCCGCCGTCGGCGGCAAGGACTCAGGGCCCGGCCCTTACGATCTCGTGCTCGCGGGACTTGGCGCCTGCACCTCGATGACGATGCGCATGTACGCCGACCGCAAGGCGCTGCCGCTCGATCGCGTCACGGTGACGCTGACGCACAGCAAGATTTACGCCAAGGATTGCGCGGAGTGCGAGACGCGCGACGGCATGCTCGACCAGATCGACCGGATCATCAAGATCGATGGCCCCTCGCTCGACGACGACCAGCGCAAGCGGCTGATGGAGATCGCCGACAAGTGCCCGGTGCACCGGACGCTGACGTCGGAGGTGCGGATCGTGACGAAGGCCGCGGATTGAGAAAGTCTTGCACCCGCTAGCCGCCGGACATCGGCGTCATTGCGAGCGAAGCGAAGCAATCCATCTCGCCACTTGCTGAGGCATGGATTGCTTCGTCGCTTCCGCTCCTCGCAATGACGGCGTCAATCCATCACGGCCGCAGGATCACGCGGTCACGCGAGGAGCCGGCCACGGCGAGGAACGCTTGCTTCGCCTGCTCCAGCGGATAGATCGCGCTCGCCTCGATCGGAAACGGCCTCAGGTGCCCGCTCGCAAATCCGGGGCCGAGTTCACGCAGCACAGCGCCGGTCGCAATCGACGACAAGCCCAACGTGTCGATGCCGACATAAGTGTGCTGGCCACGATAGAATTCGAGGATGTTGAACTGCACGATGCGGTCGACGGCCGCGATCAGGATCTGCCGCCCACGCAGCGCCAGAGATTTGTGCGCGGCCTGAAAATAGGGATCGCCAACCGTGTTGAAGACGATGTCGGCGCCCTTGCCGCCGGTGAGTTCGCGCACGCGCGCCGCCACATCGGTGCTTGAGGCATCGATCATCTCGACCTTCGCGTTGCTGTGCCCTTCGTAGGGCTCGCTCTTGCGGGCCACGCCGATGACACGCGCGCCTTGCCAGGTCGCGATCTGCACCGCTGCCTGCCCGACCTTGCCATTGACGCCCATCACCAGCACGGTCTCGCCTGGCTTCGGCAGCCCGGCGCGGCGAAAGCCTTCGATCGCGGTCACAAAGGGCACGCCGATGCCGGCGGCCTCCTCCCATGAAATGCCCTTAGGTTTTTCCACCACTGCGTCTGCCTCGACCACGAGATGCGTCGCATGCGTGCCATCGCGGCGAATGCCGAGATCGCCGGACGAGCCGAACACCTCGCGCCCAATCCACCCCTCGGGCCCGTCGATGACGACGCCGGCATAGTCGCGGCCCGACGTGCGCGGAAACACCGCGTAAGGCATCAGCCCGGTCGCGGCCTTCACATCGGATGGATTGACGGCGGCAGCCTTGATCTCGATCAGCACCTCGTTCGCGGCGCGCGACAGCGCGTGCGTTTCCACGGTCAGCGCAAGTGAGGCGGGATTGTCGGCCTTCGCCGACAGGCGAACGCAGCTGGCTTTGACGGTTTGGTTGCTTGGTGTCGGCATGGAGGTGTTAATCCGTTACGGGCGGTGCCAGCCCCGTCATTGCGAGCGGAGCGAAGCAATCCATGTCTCCACAAGGGGCAAGATGGATTGCTTCGCTCCGCTCGCAATGACAGGAGGAAAGAGCGGCGCACTCCAACCTGCCCCTCGCTCGGAGCGGCCGCTATGCAGAGAGTTACCCCCTCGGTCGCTTGTCGTAAACCCGTTTGGCCTTGCCGAGCGAACGCTCCAGGGTTTCGGGGGCGACGGCTTGAACGCGCGCGGTGATGCCGATCGTATTCTTGATGAAAATCGAGACCTTCTCGGCATGCACGGCAAGGCCGCTGCCGTCCCAGCTTTCGGGGCGGGCTTCGGCGAGCACCGTCATCTCGTCCATGCGGCCTTCGCGCGAGAGCTCGATGATGAAATGGCCGCCGCACCAGTCGGTCGCGAGCAGCGCCTCCTCGATCTGGGTCGGAAACACGTTGACGCCACGCAGGATGATCATGTCGTCGGAGCGGCCGGTCACCTTCTCCATCCGCCGCATGCCCGGCCGCGCGGTGCCCGGCAGCAAGCGCGTGAGGTCGCGGGTGCGGTAGCGGATCACGGGAAAGGCTTCCTTGGTCAGCGAGGTGAAGACCAGTTCGCCCTTCTCGCCGTCGGGCAGCACTTGTCCGGTCTCGGGATCGATCACTTCAGGATAGAAATGATCTTCCCAGATGTGCAGCCCGTCCTTGCTCTCCACGCATTCCTGCGCAACGCCGGGGCCGATCACCTCCGACAGGCCATAGATATCGGTCGCGTCCATGTCGAAGGCGTGCTCGATCTCGGCGCGCATCGCGTTGGTCCAGGGTTCGGCGCCGAAGATGCCGAACTTCAGCGATGATTGTCGCGGCTCGAGCCGCTGCCGCCTGAACTCGTCCAGGATCGCCAGCATATAGCTCGGCGTCACCGTGATGATGTCGGGCCGGAAGTCGTTGATGAGCTGCACCTGACGTTCGGTCATGCCGCCGGAGACCGGCACCACGGTGCAGCCGAGCTGCTCGGCGCCGTAGTGCACGCCGAGGCCACCGGTAAACAGGCCATAGCCGTAGGCATTGTGGATGATCATGCCGCGGCGGCCGCCGGCGGCGCGGATCGAGCGCGCCATCACGTCCGACCAGATGTCGATATCGGCCTGCGTGTAGCCCACCACAATCGGCTTGCCTGTCGTGCCGGAAGAGGCATGGACGCGCACCAGCCTTTCGCGCGGCACCGCGAACATGCCGAACGGATAATTGTCGCGCAGGTCGGTCTTGGCCGTGAACGGGAATTTCGCGAGGTCGGAAAGCTCCCTGAAATCGGACGGATGCACGCCGGCCGCATCGAAGACGCGCTTGTAATGCGCAACGTTGTCATAGGCGTGCTGCAGCGACCATGCCAGCCGCTTGGTCTGCAGTGCCATGATCGCGTCGCGCGAGGCGCCCTCAGTTTCATCCATCTCAGCGCTGTAACCACTTCCCGTCGACTTGAGCTTTGGCACGGCCATGGCGCGTTTCCTTCGATCGTCTATTTTTGCTTGGTCTCGTTGTCCGCTGTCGGCAGCCATGAGCCGCCGATCACGCGAGAATGGCCGCGAAACTCGGCGATCACATCATCGCCTGCCGTGACGCGGACGTCATAGATTCCGGACCGTCCGTTGCGCGAGATCTCGCGTGCGGTGGCGATCAGGCGGTCGCCGAGCTTGCCGGGCCGGATGAAGGTGATGCTGCCTTGCGCGGCGACGACGCGTTCATTGTGGCTGTTGCAGGCAAAGGCGAACGCGGAATCGGCCAGCGTGAAGATGAAGCCGCCATGGGCGATGCGTTGGCCGTTGACCATGTGCGGCGCGATCGTCATCGCAAGCGTCGCCTGCCCCGGCTTGATCTCGACGATCTCCATGCCGAGGCCCTTGCTGGCGTCGTCCTCCTTCCACATCGCCTCGGCGCAGGCGCGGGCGAGGTCCTCAGGCGAAAGCGTGGCCTTGACGTTCACGTTCAACTCCCTGTCGCCGGGCCCGTTACATGGGCCTCTTGGCATGATTTGTGAGACGCGCTGCCCTGCCTGTCAACGCGACTTGAAGCTCTATACGTGGTCGTAGTCGACCATGACCTTGTCCGAGCACGGCCGCGCCTGGCAGGTCAGGATGAACCCGGCCTGCAATTCCCACGGCTCCAGCGAATAATTCAGCTCCATCTCCGCCTTGCCTTCGACCAGTTTGGCGCGGCAGGTCGAGCACATGCCGCCCTTGCAGGCGAAGGGCAGATCGATGCCCGCACGCAGCGCCGCGTCGAGGATGGCTTCGCCGTCCGCAACCGGCACCTCGCGCCGCTTGCCGTCGATGATCAGCGAGGCCAGCGCCTTCGGCGGTGCGCCCGGCTCCACGATCTTTTTCGGCCGCGGTTTGCCGCCGAACTCGGAGACGAAGCGCTCGACGTGGATCTTGTCATCGCCGAGGCCAAGGTCGCGGCAGGTCGCCTCGATCTCCTCGCTCATCCCGATCGGGCCGCAGATGAAGACGTGATCGACACTTGCCGCCGGCACCAGTGAGCGCAACAGCACCCTCACCTTCTCGCCGTCGAGCCGGCCGTGCAGGATCGGAATGTCCTGCTCCTCGCCCGAGATGACGTGGAACAGCGAGAACCGCTGCAGGAAGCGATCCTTCAATTCCTCCAGCTCTTCGAGGAACAGCATGCCTGAGGTCGAGCGGTTGCCGTAGAACAGGAAGAAGCGGCTTTGCGGCTCGCGCGCCAGCACGCCCTTGACGATCGACAGGATCGGCGTGATGCCGCTTCCCGCGGCAAAGCCGACGTAAATCCGGGCCTCCTCCGGCGCCGGCGCGACGCCGAAGCGGCCGGTCGGCGTCATCACATCGAGTTCGTCGCCGGCTTTAAGGTCTTCCGCCGCCCAGTTCGAGAACGCGCCGCCATCGACCTTCTTCACGGCAATGCGCAATTCGCCATCATCAGGGCCGGAACAGATCGAATAGGATCGGCGTACTTCCTCGCCGTCCAGCATGGTGCGCAGGGTCAGATATTGACCAGGCGCAAAGCTGTAATCGCTTGCGAGTTCCTTCGGAATCGCAAACGTCATCGATATCGCGTCCGCGGTCTCGCGGCGCAGGTCGTTAACGGCAAGGCGATGGAATCGGGGTGAGAGCGACATAGTCACCTCTTCCCGTCATTGCGAGGAGCGAAGCGACGAAGCAATCCATAGCGCCGCGAGTTGAGGCATGGATTGCTTCGCTGCGCTCGCAATGACGGCATCATGGATCAATGACACTTGAAATAATCGAATGGTTCGCGGCAGCTCCTGCAGCGCCACAGCGCCTTGCAGGAGGTCGAGCCGAATTCGGACAGCAATTCGGTGTCTTCGGACCCGCATTGCGGACACGCCACCCGTTGCCGGCCGAACAGCGCGCGGCGTGAGCTGCCGGGCAGCGGCGGTGCGATACCGTACTCCTTCAGCTTGCGGCGGCCATCCTCGCTCATCCAGTCGGTGGTCCAGGCCGGCGATAGCACAGTGCGGATCTTCGGGCCGCGAATGCCCTCGCGCTCGAGCGCCAGCTCGATCTCCAGCGCAATCACGTTCATGGCGGGGCAGCCGGAATAGGTCGGCGTGATCGCGACCTCGACCCGCCCGTCCTGAACCGCGACATCGCGCAGCACGCCGAGATCGGCGATGGTCAGCACGGGAATCTCGGGATCGACCACTTGTGCAGCCGCGTCCCAGGCGCGCCGGCGCAGATCGGCATTGCTGATGACAGCGCTCACCATGTCGCCCCCGGAAAGGTTCGCTGCAGCGACTGCAATTCGCTGAGGACATGGCCGAGATGCTCGCTGTGCCGGCCGCTGCGGCCGCCCTGCTGCATCCAGTTGCTCGCCGGCAAGCGAAGCGTCGCCTCGTCCACCACAGCGGTTATCGTCTTCAGCCATTGCGGATGCAGCAGCGCCGGGTCGACTGCGATACCGGCATCGATCAGGCCGCGCTCAGAGTCGTCGACGGCGAACATCTCGCCGGTGAAGGACCAGAGATCCTCAATCGCCGTCTGTGCGCGGCGATGGCTTTCCTCGGTGCCGTCGCCGAGCCGGATGATCCATTCCGACGAATGCCTGAGATGATAGGCGCTCTCCTTCTCGGATTTCGCCCCGATCGCCGCGAGCGTCGCATCCTTCGACTGCATCATCGCACGCCAATAGAGATCGGCGAAGGCGGCATGGAAGAACTGCCGCACCATGGTGCGCCCGAAATCGCCGTTCGGCTGCTCGACCAGGAGGAGATTGCGGTACTGCCTGACGTCGCGCAGATAAGCGAACTTGTCCTCGTCGTTGTCCTTGCCCTCGAGCTTGGCGGCGTAGCTGTAAAGCTCGCGCGCCTGTCCGAGGAGATCGAGCCCCATATTGGCGAGCGCCATGTCCTCTTCGAGCGTTGGCGCGTGTCCGCACCATTCCGACAGACGGTGGCCCAGGATCAGCGCATCGTCGGCGCGCCGCAGCGTGTAGAGCACGAGCGGCGTTTCGGAGACCTGGATGTTGGCGATGGTCATCGATCAGTCCACTTGCTCAGTCGTCATTGCGAGGAGCGAAGCGACGAAGCAATCCACGTCTCAGCAAGTGGCGCTATGGATTGCTTCGCTTCGCTCGCAATGACGAAGGCGGCTACATATGTCCGACTTCCTCGGGCACGTCGTAAAACGTCGGGTGCCGGTAAATCTTCGACTCCGCCGGTTCGAACATCATGCCCTTCTCGGCCGGGTCGGAGGCGGTGATCGCGCTCGACGGCACCACCCAGATCGAAAGGCCCTCGCCGCGGCGGGTGTAGATGTCGCGCGCGGCCTGCAGCGCCAGCGTAGCGTCGGCGGCATGCAGCGAGCCGACATGCTTGTGCGCAAGCCCGTTGCGACTGCGGATGAAGACTTCCCAGAGCGGACTATTCGGCGTGGCCATCTCGGCCTCCCTATTCGGCTGCCTGCGCGAACTGCCGGCGCTTGCGCTTCTCGGCGTAAGCGGCCGCCGCCTCGCGCACCCAGGCGCCCTCGTCATGCGCCTTACGACGCGCAGCGAGACGATCGCGGTTGCATGGACCGTTGCCCGCGAGCACCTGCTTGAATTCGTCCCAATCGATCGGGCCAGGCACCCAGTGGCCGGCTTCATCCTGCTTCATCTCGGAATCGGGAATGGTGAGGCCGAGGAACTGCGCCTGCGGCACGGTTGCATCGACGAATTTCTGCCGCAGCTCGTCGTTGGAGAAGCGCTTGATCTTCCATTTGGTCGAGGTGTCGCTGTGCTGGCTCACTTTGTCGGGCGGACCGAACATCATCAGCACCGGCCACCACCAGCGGTTCAGCGCATCCTGCGCCATTGCCTTCTGCTCATCGGTGCCGCGGCACAACGTCAGCATGATCTCGAAACCCTGGCGCTGATGGAACGACTCTTCCTTGCAGACGCGGATCATCGCTCGCGCATAAGGACCGTAGGAGCAGCGGCACAGCGGGATCTGGTTCATGATGGCGGCGCCATCGACCAGCCAGCCGATGGTGCCGATGTCGGCCCATGTCAGTGTGGGATAGTTGAAGATCAAGGAATACTTGGCCTTGCCCGTCAGCATCGCGTCGACGAGCTCTTCGCGCGAGGTGCCGAGCGTCTCGGCCGCGGCATAGAGGTAGAGCCCGTGGCCGCATTCGTCCTGTACCTTGGCGAGCAGCGCGGCCTTGCGGCGCAGCGTCGGCGCGCGCGTGATCCAGTTGCCCTCGGGCAGCATGCCGACGATTTCGGAATGAGCGTGCTGGGAAATCTGCCGCGTCAGCGTCTTGCGATAGGCCGCGGGCATCCAGTCGTTCGGCTCGATGCGCTCGTCGGCATCGATGCGCGCCTGAAACGCGGCGGCGCGCGCGGCGTCCTCGACATTGCGGTCATCTGCGTCAGACGTATTCAGCGCCTGCGTGTACATGCCCGACCTCCCGAATTTTATTGTCTTTAATCTATATCAAAATTCTAATTCTTGCAAGCATTCTTGTAATATATTTACGCATCCTCAAACCGCCGTGAAAGTTCCACGCCGGGCTTCGGCAGCGGCCCGTCCTCAGTGGTCGCATGCCGGTCAAGCCATTGTTCGGATAAGGCCAGCACGCCGCGATAGATTTCGCCGCAGAGCTTTCGCGCTGCACTCCCCGGCCAGTCCTTCGGCAACAGCGCCATCGGCAGCAGCGGATCGCGCAGCACCACGCGGCGGTAGTAATGGATCAGGAGGATGCGGGCCGTGAACGCGTCGGCGTCGGTGAGTTCCTCTCCGCGCGCGAGCCAGCCGCGCAACGGCTCGAACGTCCTGATGAATTTCTGATAGGCATCCGCGGTGCGATCGAGCGGCCAGCTCTCGCTGAGCAGCCGCCGCCCGTTTTCATCTTCGGCCGAAACGTCCAGACGGATGGCGCTAGCGGCCTCTTCAGGGATCGGCACGCCCGACGGCGCGACCCACACGCCCGGCAGCGGACTGCCGAAGCCGGCGTTCTTCAGCGCCTCGCGCGCGGCATCGCGATCCTCGCCATTGCCGATCAGCAGCAGTTCGAAACGCCCGGTCCAGTCCGACTGCGGCGGATCGTAGATGTGCCTGGTCGCGGTGTCGAAGGTTTGCCGGCCCCTCTCATTCAGTCGGTAGAAGCTGTTGCGGCCGACCTTGTTGCGCTCGAGCCAGCCGTCGGCGGCGAGCCGCGACATCGCGGTGCGCACCACGCCGCCGTCGGTGTCGAGGAAGGCGAAGAAATCCAGCAGCGTGCCGAGCCACACGCAGCCGCCGCGCGGGACGATAGCGTCGCCGAACACGGTGATGACGATGGAGCCGGTGCGCGAGGGCTCGCGCTTCAACTGGTCGATGATGCGGTCAAGCGGCTGCGGCATGCGTCCACGCATACCGCGTTTCGCGTTGGGGCGACAATGTTGCTTGTGGTAGGCAGCCGGGCTGCATCCTTCGAGACGCGGCCAAGAGGCCGCTCCTCAGGATGAGGTCTGGCAGGGGGCGCGCTGTTAGACCCTCATGGTGGGGCGGCCTCTTGGCCGCGTCTCGAACCATGAGGCCCCGACGCACTACCGGTCCGGATCCGGATAAACCATGGCGCGCCAGCCGCCACGATCGAACGGCGCCCACTCCCCTTCGCGCTGCGCCAGCCGGTCGGCGACCGCGTAGACGGCGGCGGGATGGTGGCCCATGCCGCAATGGCTGCTTTCGACCTCGATGCTTTCCGACATCGCCGAGGCCTGCTCGCGGCAGCCTTGCCAGGCGCAGATGCCATCGGTGCGGCTGAAGATCGCCGTGGTCGGCACCGGAGGCGCGCTGGCCAGCGATCCACCGAAGCGCGGGTCCTCTTCCTCGGCGCGGCGGCCGCTCGCGATCTCATAGACCTGCCAGGCGTTGGTCGATTTTGGCCCGGCCGCAAAGGGGCTACCGAGCGTGATCACCTGGCGCACGCGCTCAGGCATCATCTTGGCGAGTTGGCGAGCATAGAGGCCGCCGAGGCTCCAGCCGACGAGCGAGACCTTGCGGCCATGGCTGTCGTTCATGTCCTGCACGAGATCGACCATCGCCTGCTGCACGCCCGCGCGCAGGCCGAGATTGCGGCCCTGGCGCCAGCCGCTGACCGCGTAGCCCTTGCTGCTCAGGAACTCGCGCAGCGGCCGCGTCGAGAGATCCGATGCGACGAGGCCGGGCAGCACCAGCACCGGATGACCATCGCCGCGCGGCGCGAGGCTCAACAGCGGCAAAGCGCCGAGGAAGGCGCCGAGTTCGTGGATGGCGCGCCCCTCCAACAGCATCAACGTCCTGGACGGCGGGCGAAGCGTCTCTGCGGCAAGGGGCACGGCATCTCCTTCCCGCCGGCCTTCGCATTGCGGCAGCCGGCCAACGGATCAATAGGCAATTAAAGCTAGGGAAACGGCTTTCTACTTTCAAGCTAACCAGATCACACAGATCACAACAAAAACGCTCGCGTTCCCGATCGGTCACACCAGCCGCAGCAAATATTCGATGGTGTACAAGATCAATCCGGCAAGGCCGCCGATCAGCGATCCATTGAAGCGAATATATTGCAGGTCCCTGCCGACGTTGATCTCGAGCAGCGAGATCAATTGCTGCATGTCCCAGGCCTTCATCTGATCGGCGATGAAGGTCGAAACGCCGCTCTTCTGGTCGGCGACCACTGTCCGCAGGATCGCGACCAACCCCTCGTTGATCTCGGCGCGCAGCTCAGTGTCGCCGGCCAGCGCTTCACCCGCCTCCACGAACATCCTGGCCAGATACTGCTGCAGGACCTGCGTCTCTCCAGAGGCGCTGCGTTCGATGAAGTCCTTCAGGTTCGACCAGATGTTGCGCGCGAGGCCTTCAAGTTCCGGCCGCGCCAGCAGATCGCGCTTCAATCGGTTGATGCGATCGGCAAAGGCACGATCGCTGCCGAGCCGCTCGACGAACGACAGCAGCATGCGGTCGAACTCGCCGCGGAACGGATGCTTCGGATCGTCACGGACTTCCTCGAAGAATTTCGTCGCGGAGGCGATGATCCGGTTCACGACGAATTTGTCAGCGCGATAGAGCCTCAGGAGCGTCGGCATTTCCGCGCGGACCTTGTCGCGGATGACAGCCATGGTCTCCTTCGTCGTCAGCGTCTGGTGCAGGACGCGCAGGATGTCGTCGAGCAGGCCCTCGTGCTTTCCCTCCTGCACGAAGCCGCGCAGCGTGCCGGCGGCAAGCGGCGCCAGATCGATCGCCAGCAGTTGCGCGGTGACGCGGCGGCTGACGAACTTCATCGATCCCGAATTCTCCGTCGCCGAGAACGCCTCCGGCAACAGACGCAGCAGAAAGCGAGCGAGATCGGTCGAGCGCTTGCGGTCGCGCAGCCAGTCGGCGATGAAAGCGCCGAAATCGATCTCGCGCAGCTTGGCCTCCACCGGCCCTGCTTCGAGGAAATTCTTCTCGATGAATTCGCCGAGCTTCTCGGCGATGCGGCCCTGATTGCTCTGGATGATCGCGGTGTGCGGGATCGGCAATCCCAAGGGACGCTTGAACAAGGCGACCACCGCATACCAGTCGGCGAGCCCGCCGATCGTCGCCGCTTCCGCAAAGGCCGCGATGAAGCCGAACACGGGATGCACCGGCAACAACGCTTTCGCGACGAGGAACAGCACGAACGTCGCAACTAACACCCCGGTCGCCAGCCACTTCACGCGCCGCAACTCCGCCGCGCGGATCGCGTCGGCGGGAGTGGCGATGGTGAAGGTGGCGGGAAGGGTCATGGAGGTTCAACCACGGTTGGTTGGCTGCGATCATATCGCGCCACACCCACTGCCGTCATGGCCGGGCTTGTCCCGGCCATCCACGTCTTGGTGCATGCGGCAAGAAGGCGCGTGGATGCCCGGGACAAGCCCGGGCATGACGAAGCAAAAAAGAAGGCCCGCAATCGGCGGGCCTCGGAAAACCGTTGCTTGGCAGGCCTGACGCGATCAGGCCGTCTTGTTGTAGACCTTGGCGAAATTGTCCTGCGCGGACTTCGCACCTTCGGTGACGAGCTTGCCGACATATTCAGTCGCAGACTTGGCCCGCGAGACGAACACTTCGCCGCGCGCACGCACCAGGTCCGACTGGATCTGCACCGCGTCGTTCAGCGACTTGGCGGAAGCCAGCTTGTCGATACCGTTGAAGAACGCTTCCGCGTCCTGATAGATCGCCTCCTGGATATTGCGGCTGATCTTGGCGGCCTCGGAAACCGAACCGGCAACGGCGGATTCGATCACGGCGGTCACCTTTTCCGAGCCGGCGTGCAAGTCTGCGGCACGAACCTTGGCGGTCTCGGCCTGCTTCTTCACGAACTCACGGGCGGCTTCCGGCACTTCCAGGTTCTGCAGCTTGGTAAAAGCTTCGGTCACAGGCGCAAAGGCCTGCTTGACGCTATCAAAAACGGAATTGGTCTCGGTGGTCATAGGGTCTCTCCATCCTCGGTTAGAGCTATGGGCTCACCCCGTCCAAATCTGGCCCAGGGCGTCATCCTTATGCCATGGTTAATGGTGCATCGCAATATATATGTTGCGATGCAGTATCACAAATCTGTGAACAGCCGCAATATCGGGCGAATTGCCCGTCAGGCAGGCTGCAGCCTGGTCAAACCTGAGGCTGGACCGCCCCCGGCAGGCCGTAGGCCTCCATCTGAGCCCGGACCTGCGCCACATTGTGCCCGAGCACCACGATGTCGGGGGTCGCGCCGGCGACATCCCGGACATGGTCGCGCAGCAGCGCCTCGGCCCGGAAGCCGAGGCCCTCGAAGAGGGCAATCGCGCTACGCTGGTCGACCGTCATCTGCACCGACAGCTTCTCGAGGCCAGCGCTGAGCGCAATGGCAAACGTCTCCTGCGCCAGCGCCCGCCCCACCCCCTGCCCGCGGACGTCCAAGGACACCACCATCCGGATCTCGCCGACATGGGGCGACCAGGAGTGACGGTCGCGCACCAGCGTGCCGCAACCGATCACGACGCCATCCCTCAGCGCCAGCAGGCTCATGATGTCGCCGCGGTCGATCTCGTTGAGCCACGCCGATAGCACCTTCGGCTCGCTGATGTTGCGCGGCAGGAACAGCAGATCATGCGTCGGCAGCTTTTGCGCGAAAGCTAGCACCGCGGCTTCGTCGGCGCGCGACATCAGACGGAATTCGATCTCGCCGGCCTCGGTCTTGACGCGCCGTGGATAGGGACGTGTCTCACTCATGTCGATCGCTGCCCCAGCCAGGAATCCAGTTTCGGCCACAGCCGCTTGATCGCATTGGCGCCGGCTACCAGGCTGACATGGCCACCTTTGAGGACCACCTCCTCCTTGTCGGTCGAGCCGACTTTCGCGATCAAGTGTCGCGCCGCCTCATAGGGCACGATGTGATCGTGCTCGGCGACAGCGTGCAGAATCGGCACCTTGACGTTCGCAAGCTTCGCCGGACGCCCGCCGACCGACATGGCGTCGTTATAGAGCTTGTTGTCCCACATCAGGTCCTTGGTGATGGTCCGGAAATAGTCGCCGGCGAGCGGCAGCGTGTCGGTCGCCCAGCGGTCGAACATCCGGTACGACTTCACGAACTCGTCGTTCCAGATGTTGTCCCAGAGCTGCACCTGGCTTGGCGCGCGCGAAGCCGGCCGCAGCATCTCGAACGATGACAGGATCAGTTCGGGCGGCATGTTGCCGACGCTATCGATCAGGCGGTCGACGTCGAAATAGCGCCGGTCGGCGAAATTCGAGAACAGCGTCATCTCGCGGAAGTCGATCGGCGTGGTGAAGCAGATCAAATTCTTCATCGGCCCGTCGTGGAAGATCGAGCCATAGAGCAGCGACAGCACGCCGCCGAAGCAATAGCCGATGACGGAGACATCGGTCTCGCCGCAATCCTGCTGCACGCGGCGAACACAGTCCGGAATGAAGTCGAGGACGTAATCCTCCATCCTGAGGTTCTTCTCTTCCGGTTTCGGCGCGGTCCAGTCGAGCATGTAGACGTCGTAGCCGCGCCTGAGCAGGAATTCGATGAAACTCTGGCCGGGCACCATGTCGAGGATATAGCCGCGATTGGTGGTGGCCATCACGATCAGGACCGGCACGCGATAGATTTCATCCGCCAGCGGTCGATAGTGGTAGAGCTGCATGGTTCCACGGCTGGCCAGCACATCCTTTGGCGTGGAGCCGAGCGCGGGACCCGAGGTCGAGAGATATTCGACGCCCTTGATGCTGCGCTGGATCGCGCGCTGCACCTCGGATTGAATGCGCTCCGCGATCGACGCTGCGTCGATCCCCAAGGACGCGTTCATCGAGGGCGCGTTCATTTTTGCGCTTTCTCCGCAGGCGGGCGTTTGGTGCGTGGCGGCCGCGGCTTGCCGGCTGTCGCACTTTCCACATTGCCCGCGCTGCGGTTCATCTCGCTCAGCAGTGCCTTGATCTCGTCGAGCTGGCTTTCGATCGATTGCAGGCGCTCGGCCATGCCGACGAGCTGCGCCCGGCTCGGCAGGTTCATGCCCACCAGATACTTCTCCATGAGCTCCGCGAACTGCTTCTGCGCGCCGGCCGCGACGCCGCCGGCCTGGTTCATCATCCGGCTGAATTCCGGCGTTCCCATTGCCTTGTTGGCGAAGGAATTGAATCCCTTTTCCAGCTCGCCGATCATCGTCTGCCAGACGACAGCAGGATCGTTGCCCTTGTCGGCCATTGGCGCTCTCCCACGTGCTTGCGAGCGCTTGCCACGCTTCTCTTTGCGCTCCATACGACACCGTTGCAGGCAGCCGGTCAACCCAAGCTGACATTGAACGCCGCGTCAGAAAGCTTCTGCGCTGCGGCAAAGCGTGGCATACAGTCGTCCATCAAGAACCCAGCCGAGGAGGCCCCGTGACCACCCTCGTCCACCGGCCGCCGCAGATGATCCGCGCCAACGGCATCGACATCTGCTACGAGATCTTCGGCGACGAGAGCGCCGAACCGATGCTGCTGATCATGGGACTCGGCGCCCAGATGATCCATTGGGACGACAAGTTCTGCGAACAGCTCGCCGCGCGCGGCTTTCGCGTGATCCGCTTCGACAACCGGGACATCGGCCAGTCCGGCAAGCTCACAGGCGGCAAGCGGCTGACGGCGTTCGAAATGCTGAGACTGCGTCTGTTCGGGATCCCCGTCGCCGCACCCTACAGACTGATCGATATGGCCAAGGACACGGTCGGCCTGATGGACGGGCTCGGGCTGAAGTCTGCGCATCTGGTCGGCGCCTCCATGGGCGGCATGATCGCGCAGGAAGTCGCGATCTCGTTTCCGCAAGTCGTGCGCTCGCTCACCTCGATCATGTCGACGACAGGCAATCCGAAGATCCCGCCGCCGACCCGCGAGGCCGGGGCCATACTTATGGCGCCGCCGCCAAGGACGAAGGACGAATATATCGAGCGCTTCGCCAAGACCTGGAAGGTCCTGCGCGTCGGTTCCTTCCCGGAGGATGAGGCGCTCGATCGTTCGCGGGCGCTGCGCACCTATGAACGCGGCCTCAATCCCGCCGGCGTCGGCCGCCAGCTCCGCGCCATCCTCGCCTCCGGCAGCCGCAAGCAACGCCTCGGCGCGGTGAAAGCGCCGACACTCGTCATCCACGGCACCGTCGATCCGCTGGTGCACCCGGCCGGCGGCAAGGACACCGCGGCCTCGATCCCGGGCGCAAAACTCCTGATGATCGAGGGCATGGGCCACGCATTGCCGATCCCGATGTGGCCAGAGATCATCGACGCCATCGCTGAGCACGCGCATGGAGCTGTGGGAAGGGCGGCGTGACGGAATCGTAGGATGGGTGGAGCGCAGCGAAACCCATCATTGCCACCAAGCGCATAGACGCGATGGGTTTCGCTTCGCTCTACCCATCCTACAATTTGTGGCTATCCGCCCGCCCAGACGTCGAGCACATACCTGTTCTTCGCGCCGAGGTCCTCGATCCAGCGCGTCGCTGCGCCGGCATCGTCCCCATTGTGCTCGCGACGGATCGACATCAGGGTCGCCTTGACATCCGGCTCCATCTTGCTGCCGTCGCCGCAGACATAGATGATCGCGCCCTTCCCGATCAGGTCCCAGACGCGGTTCTTCTGGGCGGCAATCAGGTCCTGCACGTAGGTCTTCGAGCCATTGAGCCGCGAGAACGCGATGTGCAGCTCGGTGACGCCATCGGCGGCGAACGCCTTCAACTCGTCGGCATAGATTAAATCCTGATCCGGATGGCGGCAGCCGAAGAACAGCATTGCCGGCCCCAGATTGGCGCCCTGCGACTTGCGATGCGCTCGCTCCTGGAGGAAGCCGCGGAACGGCGCCAGGCCCGTGCCGGGGCCGATCATGATCAGCGGCACCGACGCATCGTCGGGCAGGCGGAAGCCGGCCTTGGTCTCGCGCACGGTGGCATGGACGGTGTCGCCGACGCGGCGGCCGGAAAGATAGTTTGAGCAGATGCCCTTATAGATGCCGCGGCCCGAATTCGCCGGCGCCTCCACGACGCCGACGGTGACGCTGCAGCGCGCGGGATCGCCCGAGGGCGAGGACGAGATCGAATAATAGCGCGGCGCCAGCAGCGACAGCATTTCCAGATAGATGTGGAACGGCAATTCGCAGGCCGGATGCTCCTCCAGGAGATCAAACACCGATTTGCGCTTGTCCATCACCTCGCTGCGATAACGTTCACCGGACGCATCGTCGTCGCCGACGTAGGCGAGCAGCTTCGGCTTCGTCATCGGGCAGCGCGTATGCTCGGCCATCACCTGGATCTGCTTGCGGGTTGCGACCTGCTGCAGCTCCACGAACTCGGTGAGCAACCGCCCGATAGAGATCGCATCGCCTACCGGCAGCTGCGCGCGACGGCCTTCCGTCACCTGCAGCCTGATCTGGTCCGCCGGCAGGAAGCCGAAGCGGCGCGCGACCTGGTCCACCAGCGTCGGATCGTTGCGCGGCACCACGCTCAAATGATCGCCGACGCGGTAGGTGATGCCGGGCGGTAGTTGCACCTCGATGTGCCGTGTCGAACGCTCGGACGGATTGGCGCCGGACTTGTTCTGCAGTTCCGCATTCTCCAGCACCTTCATCGCAACCGCGCCGCCCTGCGCGACGATGGCATTGACCGAGGCCGGCGCTACCGGCTCGACCGCATAGAGCGGCTCGTCCTCTGGCGTGCGGGTGAAGTTCCAGTCGATCCCGAATTCCTTGGTCGCGACCTGCGCGGCGGCCGGAAACCATTTCTGGAACTGGCCGTCGAGATCGGCCCTAGCATCGCCCTCGCCGCGCGGATAGACGGCGCGGGCGCCGCGGGCGGCGAGCTGCTCGTCGATGAAGCGCGGCACCGACTGGTACGTCGCCGCCCAATCGCTGTTGCCGCAGCCGAACACTGCGTAGCGCACGCCGGCAAACGCGTCCTTCGGCAGATCGCTGCCGAGCCATTTGACGAACTCCGTCGCGTTGTCGGGCGGCGCGCCATTGTAGGAGGCGCAGATGATCAGGACGCCGCCTTCACTCGGCAATTTCCCGACATAGTCGTCGAGCGGACCGAGCCTGGTGTTGAAGCCATTGACCTCCGCAAGATCGGCCATCCGCGTCGCCAGTTCCTCGGTCGAGCCAAGATTGGAGCCGTAGAGCACCAGCATCGGCATGTTGTGTCCCAGGCGCGGTTTCGGCCGAGGCGCCCTCGGCGCGGCCGACGCCGCCGCGGCCGCGCCAGCGAAGACGCCGCGCTCCCTGTCCTCGCGCGGGCGCACCTTGATCTTGAAGTCTTCGGGCTTGATCGTCAGCGTTTCCTTCAGGTGCATCTGGTAGCGATGCACGTCGATCAGTTTGAAGCGCTGCAGGATCATGCCGAGCGCGAGCGCCGCTTCATGCATCGCAAAGCCGCGGCCGATGCAGGCGCGCTGGCCGTTGCCGAACGGCTTCCAGGCATTGATCGGCCGCTTGGCCTCAGCCTCGCGGCTGAAATTCTCAGGGTCGAAGACATCAGGATTCGGACCCCAGACGCTGGGGTCGCGATGCAGCGCCATCACCAGGACAGTGATGAACGTGTTCTTCTTGAGCTTGTACTTGCCGCCGATGGTCTCGTCCTGCAGCGGTGCGATGCCATAGGCCGGCGCCGGCGGCCACAGCCGCAGCGCCTCCTTCAGGACTTGCGTGATGTAGGTGAGCTGGGTGACCTGCTGATAGGTCGGCTTGGCGTCGATATCGGGGCCGAGCACGCGGTCGACCTCCTCATACGCCTTCTTCAGCACCTCGGGATGTTTCAACAGCGCATAGATCGTGCTCGACAACAGGCCGCTCGTGGTCTCATGCCCCGCGATCAGGAATGTGTTGATCTGGTAGCGGATGTTGACGTCGTCGAGCTGCTCGCCGGTGACGCGGTCGATGCCGGTCATCATCGCGGCCAGCATGTCCTTCTGGCCCTCGCCGACATCGGACTGGCTCCGCCTGCGCTCGGCGATGATCTCGTCGACCATCTTGTTCATGAACGAGACGTCCTCAGTGAGCGTCTTGCGTCGCTGGCGCATCCACAGGCGCTCCAGCGGCAGGCCGCGGGTCATCATGATGGTCTCGAGGGAGCGCACCAGCGACTCCACGAAGGGGTGATAATCGCGGCGATAGAACGAATTGAAGCGATAATCGAAGCCGCAGAGCCCGATCGTGTCGAGCGTCAGCGCCGTCATGTCGTGGACGACATCGATCTCCTCGTCGGCATTGAGCCGCTCCCATTTCTTCACGAGCTGCTCGGCGATATCGACCATGCTGGGATGGTAGGACTGCATGGCGCGGTTGCCGAATGGCTGCAGCAGGATGTTGTGCGCCTTGCTCCAGTTCGGCTCCTTGGTGTCGGCGGTGAACAGGCCGTCGCCGCCGACCGCGCGCACACGCCGCAGCGAGCCGCGCACCGCTTTGTCAAAGCGCTTTTCATCCGAGAGCTCGTCGACAAGGTCATGGCCGGAGACGATCACGAGCGGGGCGCCCATCATGTCGAGCCAGTAGATCGGCCCGAGCTCTTTGGCGAGCCGCACCAGATGCTGCACCGGAGCGGTCGAATCCAGCGACAGCATGTTGCCGACCACGGGCATGGTCGGCGGATGCGGGATCGGAGCCAGTCGGTTGCCGGATGGCATATGGGAATGTCTCCTGATCTCGCCTTTAGCTCACCCCGTCATTCCGGGGCGCGCGGAGCGCGAGCCCGGAATCCATCGCGCCGCATGCGCAGGCGGAGAAATGGATTCCGGGCTCGATGCTGGCGCATCGCCCCGGAATGACGATCGGAGTTGCTTGATGCGCGCGTTCACCCAAACCGCCTTCTACGCCATTCGATCAGCTTGGCACTGACTTCTTCCGGCTTCTCCTGCTGTGTCCAATGGCCGCTGTCTTTGACCAGGTATTTCTCGAGATCCGGGATGAGCTTGTCCATGCCATCGGCCGACGACGGCGGCAGCACCGCGTCGTTCTCGGCCATGATCATCAGCGACGGCACGCGCACAATGTGATCGAGCCCTTCGGAGCGCTGCCAATTGCGCGACATGTTGCGGTACCAGTTGATGCCGCCGGTGAAGCCGGTCTTGGTGAAGGCATCGACGAACACCTGCTTTTCTTCCGGCGACAGGATCGGCGTGCGCGGATCGTGCTGGGCATCGTAATTCGCGATCATCTGCGGGAAAGCCAGGTTGAGCCGCGGCGAGGCGCCGACGCCGGCCACCACCTCCTCCGCCGGAGCGTCGGGCCGCCGTGCCGGCTTGCGCATGAAGGCATCAAAGGTCTGCTCGACCCGGCTGCCAAATATCTTGTCCGGCTCGTGCGCGGGGTCCTGGAACTGGATGATATACATGTGCTCGCCGAAGCGCTTGCGCAAAAGTTCGATCGGATCGGCCCAGGCGCGGTTGGTGTGCGGGGTATTGATGCCGACCACACCGGCGACGCGGCCCGGATGCCGAAGCGGCATCTGCCAGACCACGAAGCCGCCCCAGTCATGGCCGACGAAGACGGCCTTTTCGATCTGGAGATGATCGAGCAGGCCGACGAGATCGGCGGTCAGTTGCTCGATATCATAGGCCTCAACCGGCTCCGGCCGGTCGGTCACGCCATAGCCGCGCTGGTCCGGCGCGATCACGCGGATACCGGCTTCGCTCAGCGCCTTGATCTGGTGGCGCCAGGAAAAGGCGAGCTCCGGCCAACCGTGGCAGAGCACCATCGCCGGCCGGTCGGACCTGGGTCCGGCTTCATAGAAGCCCATGCGGATGCCGTTGGTCTGGGCGAATTGCAGCGGGGGCATTTCCATCATCGAGACGATCCTTATTCAGCGGCGCTTTTGGTCTCGGCTGGCGGCGGCACGAACGCCGCCTCCAGCGCCTCGAATTCGGCCGGCAGCATGTCGCACAAAATCTGCACATGCGGAATGATGTTCGCGCCGGCGACGAAACCGAAATCGAGCTGGTCGCGATAACTCTGCACGGTGATGTTGAGCGCAAGGCCGTGGGTCGCGATCGACACCGGGAAGATGTGCAGCAGCTCCGCGCCCGCCGCGTAGAGCGTCTGCCTCGGCCCCGGCACATTCGAGACGGTGATGTTGGCTGCCGGCGGCAGCACATTCGACAGGTCCGAGCGGCTGTAGAGCAGCGCCAGGATCTGCACCAGGATCGGCGCGCCCAGCATCGAGACATTGGAGACCTGCGGCATGAACGCCCGCAGCGGATGCGACATCTCCTTCGCCTTGGTGGATTGCGCGATGATCGCTTCCAGCCGCGCCCTGGGATCCTCGACGTTGGTCGCGATCGAGCAGATCATGCCGAACACTTGGTTGTTCGATTCGGTATTGCCCTCCTCGCGCAGCGAGATCGGTACCGCCGCGGTCAGCGATTTGTTCGGCAGCGCGCCCTGGCTGATCAAATGGCGGCGCACCACGCCGGAGGCGAGCGCCAGCACGACGTCATTGAGCTTGCCGCCGGCCGCCTTTGCCACCGCCTTGGCGCGAGACAGCGAAACCGAAGTGCCGGCAAAGCTGCGCTCCGAGGAGATCGCCTTGTTCAGGATGGTCGGCGGCGACACCATGCTGGCGAGGCTTTCGCGCGATTTTGGATCGGAGACCTTGGTCACGACTTCCGACACGCTTTTCAGCATCGCCGGCACGGCGCTTGCGAACTTGATTGCGTTCTCGATCTGGAACATGGCGTTGTCGAACAGGATCGAGCCGAGATCGCTCTTGCCCGAGCGCGGCAGCTCGATCGTCCTTGGCGCCGCCGCGGCATCGAACGGCTGGGTCCAGAGCAGCTGATAGGAATCGATCAGGTTGGCCGCAATGTCGCGTGGTTCCTGCGCGACCTTCCGCGCGATCGGCGGGTCGACCTTCCGCGGGATCGGCGAGATGTCGTAGATCATGCTGGTGAGCGCAGCGCCCGCGCCGCCGTCGATGCAAGCATGGTGCATCTTGGAGTAGAGGCCGATCTCGTTGTTCTGCATGCCCTCGAAGACATAGAACTCCCACAACGGCCGGGCGCGATTGAGCAGCTTGGCATGGATCCAGCCGACGAGGCGCTCCAGCGTGGCGCGGTCATGCGGCGCCGGCAGGCTGCCGCGGAAGATGTGGCGGTCGATGTCGAACTGGTCGTCCTCCACCCAGGAAGGGTGGTCGATGTCGAGCGGTGCCTTCTCCAGGCGCGATTTCAGGATCGGCGCGATGTGCAGTCGCGAGGCGATCATCGCCTTGAAGTCTTCGAAGAAGTCGCCCTTGTAGTCGTCGGGCAGGCGGAAGATCGCCATGCTCCCGACATGCATCGGCATTTCCGGCGTTTCCAGATAGAGAAACGACGCGTCCAGCGACGACAGTTTCTTGGCGTCGGCCATGGCTCCCTCCCGGTGATTGTCGCGCGGCGCCTTGCTGGCGCTCTCATTCGGACGGCCGCTTGCTGCGGCGTCGATCAGGATTGTGCCTGTTCCGGGGGTGGATAGGCAATGGCAAAGGGGCCGGACCGATCAAAATGACTGAACTCGCCCTCCGCCTGCGCCAGCCGATTGGCCACCGCCCAGAGCGCCGCGGGATTGACGCCGAGCCCGATATGGCTTGCGAGCAGCACCTCGATATTTTCGGCTGTTGCCGACGGACGCAGCACGCTGGTGCGCCAGTTCACGATGCCGTCGGCGCGCGAGTAGATCGAGGTGGTCGGCACCGGCATGTCGCCGGCGATCGCCTGCCGGACCTCGGGAGCGTCATCGACGCTCTCGCCTGTCAGCGCCTCGTAGAGCCGCGTCGCGTTGGTGGCGCGGATATCGCCGGCAAAGGGGGAGCCGAGCGTGATGACGGAGCGCACCATCTCCGGCGCGTTCAGCGCCAGATCGCGCGCATAGACGCCGCCAAGGCTCCAGCCGATAACGCTCACCTTGCGTCCGGTGGAGTCGCTGATCCGCCGCAACAGATCGCGCAGCGAGGCGCGCATCCGGCTGAGGCCGCGGACATTGCGACCAAAGCTCCAGGCATAGGTGTCATAGCCGAGCGCCTTCAGGTACCGCCGCATCGGCGCCATTGACAGGTCGCTTGCCAGGAATCCCGGCAGCGTCAGCACCGGATGGCCGTCCCCTCTCGGCGCACGCATCAAAAGCGGCAGCAGCAGGAGGCTCGAATTGAACTCGAACAGGCCCCTGCCCTCGGCCAGCATCAGACAGATGTTCGGTGGACGCAGCCGGCGTTCGCTCTCCTCACGGCTGCCATCCACGGCCGTCATCTATTTCCTGTCCTTCTTCGAGGTGCTGCCGAGGCCCGCCATCGCCACGAACATGTCCTGGAAACGCTCGGCCAGCTTGGGATCGAGCCAGCTCTGCATCAAAGCTTCCGGCGATACCTTCTCGATGTTCGAGGTCATCTGCTGCTGCAGCTTTTCCATGACCGCCGTCTGCATCGGCGCGACATCCGGCAGGCCGAAGAACTGCCGGGCTTCGAGCGGCGTGCAATCTATTTCGACATTGACCTTCATGACCGCTCCTCAATGCAGTTGACGCAAGAACATGACCCGGAATCGATTCTTCGAAAGGATCATGCCGTGGTGCAGTATCGCCGCGAGAGGGCTGGTCACGCAAGCGGGACGATGACGGCAGGCGGCAGGCGTCGCCTGCCAGGGTCAACCAAAGCGCTCGACCGCAAACGGCTTCGCATCCGCAAACGGCGTCTCGCCGGTCATCATCTCCGCAAGCAGCCGGCCGCTCACGGGCCCTAGCGTCAATCCGTGGTGCTGATGGCCGAAATCGAACCAGAGCCCGGGGTGGCGCGGCGCCTTGCCGATCACCGGCAGCATGTCCGGCAGGCAAGGCCGCGCGCCCTTCCAGGGCTTTGCCTCGACGGGATCGCCGAGCGGAAACAGGTTGCGCGCCCGCGGTACCGCCCGCTCGACCTGCACCGGGGACGCCGGTGCGTCGCGATGGGCGAACTCGACACCGGTGGTGAGCCGGATGCCGCGGTTCATCGGCGCCAGACAATAGCCGAGATCGGAATCGAGCACGGGATGATTGAGCACGGCGTTATCGCCCGGCTTCAGGTGCAAATGATAACCGCGCTTGACCTGAAGCGGGATCGCATAGCCGAGCGGGCCGAATACCTGGTCGGACCACGGGCCCATCGCGACCACCACCTCGCGGGCGGTCACACTGCCCTCGCTGATGGCCACCCGCCATCGTCCGCCGGACTGTTCGAGCGTGCGGGCGTCGCCGACAAAGAAGCGGCCGCCCCTGCGGCCGAACAACGCGGCATAGGCCTTTGCCAGCCCGCCGGGATCGACGATCGAGCCCGGCGCCGGCGAATATATCGCGCCGGCGAAGTCACCCGACAGGTTCGGCTCACGCGCGGCGATGCCCTTGGCATCGAGGACTTCGTTGGTGACGCCATATTGCTTCGCACGCTCGGTATCGCGCACGGCCTTGGCGAAGGTCGCTTCGCTGCGATAGAGTTTGATCCAGCCGGTCTTGCGCAGCAATTCCGGAACGCCGGCTTCTGCAATCAACGCCTCGTGCTCGATCAGGCTCTGTCGGATCAACGGCATCTCGGCGAGCGCGCTGTGCAATGCACCCTCAGCCGAGGAGGCGAAGTAATAGCGCGCGAGCCATGGCAGGAAGATCGGCAGGTCGGCGAAGCGGTAGCGCACCTGCGGCGCGCGGTTCAGCGCATAGCGGAGCAGTTCGCCGAAATCCCGCGGGAACATGTAGGGAAAAACCGAGGCGCATTCGATGATGCCGGCATTGCCGTAACTCGTCTCCTCGCCGGCAACATCATGCCGGTCGACGAGGACGACATCGCGGCCTCGTTTTTGCAGATGCAAGGCGGCTCCAACACCGACCATGCCAGCCCCCAGGACAACGACGTCGGCCCTCAGTTCCGCCATCAGTACTCCGAAAGTTCAATGTTACGCGCACGCCCGGCCAGCGAGCGTCAAGCTAATGATTGCGGCACCTCTGCGCAAACTGATCTCACGTCTTACGGGAAATCGCGCTTGCGCACCCGGTAAACTTTGGCAACATTGGCATGCAATATCCAAACAGCGCATCGCGGGGCCAAGACGGGGAACAGGTTCAAATGTCGGTACGCCAGTATCTGCTTGCGGCAATAAGTCTTGCCATCGTCGCGACGACGACATCTGTTTCAGCCCAGACGCTGCGCTACGCCAATCAGGGCGATCTGAAATCGCTGGATCCGCATACGCTGAACGAGACGACCACGCATGCCCATCTCGGACAGGTCTATGAAGGACTCACCGCGCGCGACAAGGATCTGAAGATCATTCCGGCGCTCGCGGAAAGCTGGGAGACGCCGGAGCCGACCCGCTGGCGCTTCCATCTGCGCAAGAACGTCAAGTTCCAAAACGGCGATCCCTTCACCGCCGACGACGTGGTGTTCTCGGCCGACCGCGTCCGCGCCAAGGGCTCCAACCTGCAGACCCGCATTCCTGCCGATGCCAAGGTCGTCAAGGTCGACGACTACACCGTCGATTTCATCCTGACCTCGCCCAATCCCATCCTGAATTCGCAATGGGATACTTGGTACATCATGGACAAGAAGTGGGCTGAGGCGAACAACGCCACGCAGCCCACGCCGGCATCCGCGACCACGCCGAGCTTTGCCTCGCTCAACGCCAACGGCACCGGGCCTTTCATGATCGAAAGCCATCAGCCCGGCGTGAAGACGGTGTTCAAGGTCAATCCGAACTGGTGGCAGAAGCCCGAACACAATTTGAAGGAAATTGTCTTCACCCCGATCGCCTCCGATGCGACCCGCGTCGCCGCGCTGCTCTCGGGCGAGGTCGACATCATCGAGCCGGTTCCGATCCAGGACATCTCACGCGTCGATTCCAGTCCGAACGCGCAGGTGCTGAAGGGGCCGGAGCTCCGCACCATCTTCCTCGGCATGGACCAGAGCCGCGACGAGTTGCTCTACTCCAACATCAAGGGCAAGAACCCGTTCAAGGACGTCCGTGTCCGCGAAGCCTTCTACAAGGCGATCGACATCGAACTGATCAAGAACCGCGTGATGCGCGGATTGTCGACGCCGTCGGCGCTGATGGTCGCGCCGCAACTGTTCGCGCTGTCGAAGGATTTCACCCGTCCGAAATTCGATCCCGACGGCGCCAAGAAGCTCCTGACCGCAGCCGGCTATCCCGACGGCTTCGAAGTCACCATGGATTGTCCGAACGACCGCTATGTCAACGACGCCGCGATCTGCCAGGCCGTGGTCGGCATGCTCGCCCGCATCGGCGTGAAGGTGAACCTGCTGGCGCAGCCGAAAGCGCAGTATTTTGCAAAAATCCTGAAGCCCGGCGGCTACCAGACCTCGTTCTACATGCTGGGATGGACGCCGGGCACGCTCGACTCGCACAACGTGATGTATGACATCATGGGCTGCCGCGACGATCCGAAATCGGCGCGCGGCGAGACCAATCTCGGCGGCTACTGCAACAAGGAATTCGACGCCGTCGCCGACAAGGTGCTGCAGGAGACCGACACCGCCAAGCGCGACCAGTTGATCAAGGCCGGCTTCGAGATCGCGATGAAGGACTGGGCCTATATCCCGCTGCATCAGCAGGCGCTGGCCTGGGGTGTCTCGAAAAAATTGAAAGTGGTGCAGCGCCCGGACAACCAGGTGCTGCCCTACTGGATGGTCAAATCGGAATAAAGCTTCGTCACTCCAAGGTCCCGGCAGCCCCGCGCTTCCGGGACCTTTTGCTTAGTGACAGGAAATCACCAACGCTTCGGGTGAAAGGAACAGATGCTCGCTTTCACGCTTCGCCGCGCCGTTCAAGCCATCGGGGTGATGATCGCCGTCGGGATCATCGCCTTCGCGATGTTCCGTTTCGCCGGCGACCCCGTCAGCCAGATCGTCTCGATCGACACGCCCGCGGCCGAGCGCGAGGCGGTGCGCAAGTCGCTCGGGCTCGACGATCCCGTGCTGGTCCAGTTCGCGCGCTATTTTATCAACGCGGCGCAGTTCAAGTTCGGCGTCTCCTATCAGTTCCGGCAGCCGGTCTCGACACTGCTCGCCGAACGGATGCCGGCGACGCTGGAACTCGCGGTCTGCGCCACCATCTTCGCGATGGTGTTCGGCATCCTCATGGGCGTCTATGCCGCGCTGAGGCGCGACACGCTGCTTGCCAAACTATGCCAGGCGGTGTCGCTGATCGGCATCTCGCTGCCGACCTTCCTGATCGGCATCCTCCTGATCTATTTGTTCGCGGTGACCCTGGGCTGGCTGCCTTCATTCGGCCGCGGCGAAGTAGTGCGGATCGGCTGGTGGACCACTGGCCTGCTCACGGTGTCCGGACTCAAGGCGCTGATCATGCCCTCGATCACGCTCGGCCTGTTCCAGATGACGCTGATCATGCGGCTGGTGCGCGCGGAGATGCTGGAAGTGCTGCGCGCCGACTATATCCGCTTTGCCCGCGCCCGTGGACTGACCACGCGCGCCATTCATTTCGGTCACGCGCTGAAGAACACGCTGGTTCCCGTCATCACCGTGGCCGGCCTGCAATTTGGCTCGGTTATTGCATTCTCGATCATCACCGAGTCCGTGTTCCAGTGGCCGGGCATGGGATTGATGTTCGTGCAGGCGGTGCAAAACGTCGATATCCCGATCATGGCGGCGTATCTTCTGATGGTCTCGCTGATCTTCGTCACGATCAACCTCGTGGTCGACATCCTCTACACCATCGTCGACCCGCGCCTGCGCGCCACCGTCAGCCGTCCGGCTTGAGGGCCACAGCATGTCCGACGCAGTCGTCCAAGACCAGACCGAAGCCGCGCACGCTGGTGCAAGCTGGTTCCGTCGCGCCGTCGACAGCGACCTGTTCTATTCCTTCCGCCGCTCGAAGCTGACGATGCTCGCGGCCGCCGTCACCCTGCTGTTCTTCCTGCTCGCGATCCTTGCTTCCGTACTCGCCGTGCAGAACCCGTTCGATCCGGCGCAGCTCCAATTGATGAACTCACGCATCTCGCCACTCTGGACCGCGGACGGCCAGAGCCCGTTCCTGCTCGGCACCGACGAACAGGGCCGCGATGTGTTCTCCGCCATTCTCTATGGCTTGAGGATTTCGCTTATCGTCGGCGTGCTCGGCGTCGTCTTCGCCGGCGCGATCGGAATCACGCTCGGGCTGATCGCGGGCTATCTCGGCGGCGCCGTCGACGCCGTGATCATGCGGATCGCCGACGTGCAGCTCACCTTCCCGGCGATCCTGATCGCGCTGATCGTCAATGGCGTTGCCAAATCCGTGTTCGGCAACCGGCTCGATCCGATGAGCATGCTCGCCGTCCTCGTGGTCGCGATCGGGCTGAGTTTCTGGGTGCAATATGCCCGTACCGTGCGCGGCTCGGTCATGGTGGAGAAGAACAAGGATTATGTCGCCGCCGCGCAACTGATCGGTCTGCCCGCGCCCAAGATCATGCTGCGCCACGTGCTGCCCAACACGATGGGCCCGATCCTCGTCATCGCCACCATCAACCTGGCGCTCGCTGTTATCACCGAGGCGACGCTGTCGTTCCTGGGCTCAGGCATGCCCGACACCATGCCCTCGCTCGGAACGTTGATCCGGATCGGCAACAATTATCTCTTCGCCGGCGAATGGTGGATCGTCGCCTTTCCCGGCATTGCGCTGGCCGGCTTGATCCTCTCGATCAACCTGCTCGGCGATTGGCTGCGCGACGCGCTCAATCCGAAGCTCCGATGACCGTGCCTGTCCTCTCCGTGCGTGACCTGAAGGTGGAGTTCGTCACCCGCCGCGCGACGTTGCGCGCGATCGACGGCGTCTCCTTCGAGATCGCCAAGGGCGAGGTGCTGGGCGTGGTCGGCGAATCCGGCGCCGGCAAGTCGGTCACGGGCCTTGCTGTCATTGGCCTGATCGATCCGCCCGGCCGCATCTCCGGCGGCGAGATCCTGCTCTCGGGCATGCGCATCGATCATTTGCCGCCGGAGGAAATCCGGCGCGTGCGCGGCAAACGCATCGGCATGATCTTCCAGGATCCGCTGACGAGCCTCAACCCGCTGTACCGGATCGGCGACCAGATCGTCGAAACTATCCGCACCCATACCAACCTGTTGGAAAGTGCCGCGCGAAAACGTGCCGTCGACCTGCTCGCCGAGGTCGGCATCCCCGCGCCGGACAAGCGCGTCGACGGCTATCCGCATGAATTCTCCGGCGGCATGCGCCAGCGCGTCGTAATCGCGCTCGCGATCTGCGCCGAGCCGGAACTGATCATTGCCGACGAGCCGACCACCGCGCTCGACGTTTCTGTACAGGCGCAGATCATCGCATTGATCAAGCGGCTCGGCCGCGATCATGGCACCGCCGTGATGCTTGTGACCCACGACATGGGCGTGATCGCCGAGACCTGCGACCGCGTCGCGGTGATGTATTCCGGCCGCATCGCCGAGATCGGCCCGGTGCAGGACGTCATCCGCAATCCGCTGCATCCCTACGCCAAGGGCCTGATGGGCGCGATCCCGACGCTTGCCGGCGAGGACAAGCGATTGGTGCAGATTCCTGGCTCGATGCCGCGATTGTCGGCGATTCCGCCGGGCTGCCCGTTCAACCCGCGCTGCGCTTTTGCCTTCGACCGCTGCCGGGTCGAGCGTCCCGAACCGATCCGCCAGGGCGCGCAGGCCGTCGCCTGCCATCTCTACGACCACGCCGCGAAGGAGAGTGCGGCATGACATCGTTCATCGAGGTCAAGAAGCTCCGGCGCGTGTTCGATGTCTCAAAGCCGTGGCTCAATCGCGTGCTCGAAGGCGGCCATCTCGAATTCCTCAGGGCGGTCGACGGCGTCACCTTCGATATCCGCAAAGGCGAAACCTTTGCGCTTGTCGGCGAATCCGGCTCCGGCAAGACCACGGTGGCGCGCATGGTGGTCGGGCTGTTGCCGCCGAGCTCGGGCGAGGTCGTGATCGATGGCGTCTCGATGACCGATCCGAGGCAAGCGCAGGCGCGCCAGCGCTTGCGCCGCCGGATCCAGATGATCTTCCAGGATCCCTATGCGAGCCTCAATCCGCGCTTCCGGGTCGATGCCATCGTCTCCGAGCCGATCCGCGCCTTCGAGCTGATCCAAAGCGAGCGCGACATCCGTGCCCGCGTCGGCGAGTTGCTCTCCCTGGTCGGACTGCATGCCGATGACGGGCTGAAATATCCGCATGAATTCTCCGGCGGCCAGCGCCAGCGCATCGCCATCGCCCGCGCGCTCGCCTCTGAGGCCGAGTTCATCGTCTGCGACGAGCCGACCTCGGCGCTGGATGTTTCCGTGCAGGCGCAGATCCTCAATTTGATGCGCGACCTGCAGGACAAGTTCGGCCTCACCTACCTCTTCATCAGTCACAACCTTGCCGTCGTGCGCCACATGGCGAGCCGGATCGGCGTGATGTATCTCGGCCGCATCGTGGAGGTCGCGGAGGGCCGCACGCTGTTCAACAATCCGCGCATGCCCTACACCAAGATGCTGCTCGGCGCGGTTCCTGATCTCGCAATGAGCGGCCGCCAGCGCATTCCCGTCAAAGGCGAAATCCCGAACCCGATCGATCCGCCACCGGGATGCGCCTTCAACCCGCGCTGCCCGCTGGCATTTGACCTGTGCCGCCAAAAGGCGCCGGAATTGATCGACGGCGTGGCCTGCCATGCGGTGAACGCCCCCGTCGAAGCTGCCGCGCCCGTGTGAACACAACGATGCGAGGTAGCCATGCCGGCCGCGCCGTTGGCAGCGGCCCGCGCCTGTGATCAAGTGCGCCCGCAAAGAACAACTGGTGGCCAACGATGAGCAATATCAATCCCGATCCGTTCACGACGCGTCCCGAGATCGAAGGCACTTTCGGCGTCGTCACCTCCACGCACTGGATCGCGACCGCGGTCGGCATGGCCACGCTGGAAAAAGGTGGCAACGCCTTCGACGCCGGCGTCGCCACAGCCTTCACGCTGCAGGTGGTCGAGCCGCACCTGAACGGCCCCGGCGGCGACGTGCCTGTCATTGTGCACGATGTCAGGCGCGGCAAGACCGAGGTGATTTGCGGCCAGGGCCCCGCGCCGGCGAAGGCGACGATCGCGCATTATCGCAGCGAGGGGCTGGAGATGGTCCCCGGCACCGGCCTCCTCGCCGCCTGCGTGCCCGGCACATTCGAGTCCTGGATGCTGCTGCTGCGCGATTACGGCACGCTGAAGCTGCGCGATGTGCTCGAGCCCGCGATCGCCTATGCCGGCGAAGGCTTTCCGCTGGTCGAGCGCGCCTGCGCCACTATCCAGACGGTAGAGCAACTGTTCCGCAAGCACTGGCCGACCTCGGCCGAAGTTTATCTTCCGAATAACGAGGTGCCCAGGCCCGGCACGATCTTCACCAACAAGCGCCTGTCGGAAACCTACGCCCGCATCCTGAAAGAAGCGGAAAGCGCAGGCGGCGACCGCGTCGCGCAGATCGAGCGCGCGCGCCAAGTGTGGTCGAAGGGCTTCGTCGCCGAGGCGATCGACAAATTCTGCCGGACCCAGGAGGTGATGGACGTCTCCGGCTCGCCGCATCGCGGCGTGCTGTCGGCTGACGACATGGCGCGCTGGCAGCCGACGATCGAAGCGCCGCTGACCTACGATTACGGCCGCTACACCGTCTGCAAGGCCGGTGTCTGGAGCCAGGGCCCGGTGATGCTGCAGCAGCTTGCGCTGCTGAAAGGCTTTGACCTCGACGGCCTCGATCCCACCAGCGCCGATTTCATCCATCTGCAGATCGAATGCGCCAAGCTCGCTTACGCCGACCGCGAGACGTTTTACGGCGATCCGAACTTCACCGATATCCCGATCGAGACGCTGCTGTCGGATGCCTATAACGACGAGCGCCGCAAGCTGATCTCGAAGGACAAGGCTTCGCTCGACTTCATCCCCGGCTCGGTCGAAGGCTTTGGCGCGATGGTCAAGCTGCGCCGCGCCGAGGGCCATCGCGAGGCGGTCGGCGCGATGGGCGCGGGCGAGCCCACCGTCGGCCGCTTCGGGGAGGTGCGCGGCGACACTGTGCATTTCGACATCATCGACAAGGCCGGCAACATGATCTCGGCGACGCCCTCCGGCGGCTGGCTGCAATCCTCACCTGTCATCCCCGAGCTCGGCTTCTGCCTCGGCAGCCGCGCGCAGATGTTCTGGCTGGAGGAGAACCATCCGGCCGCGCTGGCGCCGGGCAAGCGCCCGCGCACCACGCTCTCGCCCACCATGGCGCTGCGCGACGGCGAGCCGTATCTGGCCTGGGGCTCGCCGGGCGGCGACCAGCAGGATCAGTGGATCACGCAGTTCTTCCTGCGCCACGTCCATGCCAAGCTCAATCTGCAGGAGGCGATCGACGCGCCGGCCTGGCATTCCGAGCATTTCCCGATCTCGTTCTGGCCACGCACCGCGCGCCCTGGCGTGCTTGTGGTCGAGGGCCGCGTGCCCAAGGCGAGCATTGACGAGTTGCAGCGTCGCGGCCACATCGTCGAAGTCGGTCCCGACTGGTCGGAAGGACGGCTGACCGCGGCTTCACGGTTGGGCCGCAAGCGCCGCGCTGCAGCCAACCCACGCGGCATGCAGGGCTACGCCGCTGGAAGGTAGCGGGCGAAAAGCGATCGGGCCGCGGGGCGGCAAGCTAACCCCTCATGGTGAGGAGCGCGTAGCGCGTCTCGAACCATGAGGCCCCGCTGGTGGCCTCATCCTTCGAGACGCGCTGCACGCTCCTCAGGATGAGGGGATATAGCGCGCTTTAGATCACCAGCTCTCGCAGCACGCGGCGGCAATCCATCTCGTATTCGAGATCGACCACCGGCGGCCGGGCGAAGTGCCAGGTCAGGCCGGCGCGGGTGGCGCCGCGGCGCACCAGTTCATCGGCGAGATGCGGATGGAAATCGTGCACGGTGTAGACCTGCACGCCGGTGGTGTCCTGCCAGGTGGAACCGAATTCGGCGAGCCGCCGCTCCATTTCGCCGACGGTGAAGCGCACCTTCTCCTTCCAGGCTTCCGCGCTCACGTCGCGATAGCGCACGATGCGCTCGGGATAGCTGCCGGTACCGCCGCGCGCCTCGGCGCCGCCGGCGATGACGAAGGACGGCGAGGTTCCCGTGCTCGGGCGTGTGAACGAGAATGCGTAGAATGACGGCTCGGCGGGAGGATCGATTTCGGGACAGACATTGCTGCGCGCCACCGGATTGGTGTTGCCATCGAACAGCCCCCATTCCGCGAGCGTCTTCACATAATGCTCGTTGAAGGCGCGAAAGCCCTGCTCCGAGACCGCCGCCGGCGAACGCAATTCGCAGGCGCAGAACGAGGTCAGCGGCCGACCCGCCGCCTGGATATGACTTGCGATCCGCGCAAAACCCTCGGCAAGCGGCACCAGCCTGTCAAAGCGCACGCGCTCGACCTCGAAGCCGGGATTGGCGGCCGCGCCGCTCGAATACTGGAACACGGCCGGAATGAAGCGATAATTGCCGGGCGCGAAGTCGCTCACCATGTCTGTTTCCCCCTAAAGCTCAGTTGTTTATGCGCGCATGCTGAAGAGCTTGCGACTTTCTAGCAAGGAAACTCGCCGTCGTCCCGGACAAGTGAGCGAAGCGAACGCCGATCCGAGACCCATAACCACAGGCCCATGCGATGGGCCAAGCTATAACCGCTTGCTCGCGTACAACACCTCCCTGTGGTTATGGGTCCCGGGTCAAGCCCGGGACGACAGCAGACATGCTGTCCACAAAAACCAAAAGGGCAGCAACGGTAGAACCGTCGCCGCCCTTTCGCTGAGACTTTGGGGCCAAGAAGTCTCAGGTAGGCTTGAGCGCTCCGTCACCGCCGAGCTCGTAGTCGGCGATCTGCTTGTTGCGCTCTGAAGTCGCTTTCGCCCGGTGATCGGTGGCGATCGTGACATAGACCGCGGGCAGCACGAACAGCGTGAACAGCGTACCGATCAGCATGCCCGCGACCACGACGAGACCGATCGAGAACCGGCTGGCCGCACCGGCACCCGACGCGGTCAACAGCGGGAGCAGGCCGGTGACCATCGCCGCCGTCGTCATCAGGATCGGACGCAGCCGGATGCGCGCCGCCATCTCGATCGCCGAGCGGCGGTCGAGCCCCTCGTTGAGCTGCAGTTCGTTGGCGAACTCCACCATCAGGATGCCGTGCTTGGTGATGAGGCCGACCAGCGTCAGCAATCCGACCTGGGTATAGATGTTCATCGTCGCGACGCCGAAGAACAGCGGGATCAGGGCGCCGACGATCGCCATGGGCACAGAGACCATGATGACCAGCGGGTCGCGCAAGCTCTCGAACTGCGCCGCCAGCACCAGGAAGACGATGATCACGGCGAACGCGAAGGTGATGACGAGCTGGTTGCCCTCCTGCACATATTGCCGCGAGTCCGCCAGATAGTCATGGCCGAAGCCGGCCGGCAGTTTCTTGGCCTCACCTTCGAGGAAGTCGACCGCCTGGCCCACCGTCACGCCCGGCATCGGCACCGCCGAGAAGGTCGCCGAGTTGAGCTGGTTGTAGTGCGTCAGCGCGTTCGGATCGGTGCCCGTCTCGATCGAGACGACGGTCGAGATCGGCACCAACTGTCCGGTGTTGGTCGGCACGTAGTAGCCGCCAAGCGCCTCCGGCGACAGGCGGACGGCACGCGGCACCTGCGGGATCACCTGGTAGGAGCGTCCCTCCAGATTGAAGCGGTTGACGTAGTTGCCGCCGAGCAGCGTGGCCAGTGTCGCGCCGACCTGCTGCATGTTGATGCCGAGGTCGCTTGCCTTGGAGCGGTCGACGCGGACACGCACCACCGGCTGGTTGAAATCGAGATCGCTGTCGGAGACGATGAACATACCGCTCTTGCGGGCGGCTGCCTTCAACTTCTCCATCTGCTCATAGATGGCCTGGAAGCTGACGGTCGAATTGATCACCATCTGCACCGGCAGGCCGCCCGGACCACCCGGCAGCGGCGGCAGGTTGAAGGCAAACGCATTGACGCCTTCGATCTTGGACAGCTCCGCCTGCACCAGCGACTTCAGTGCGATCGACGAACGCTTGCGCTCGTCCCACGGGGTGAGCAGCATGCCGGCGATGCCGCTTTGCGCACTCGGCGTGCCATTCAGGATAAAGCGCAGATCCGTCTCCGGAAACTTCTGGAACGCCTTGTCCATCTTCTCGCCGTAGAAGTCGATGTAGTCGATGTTGGCGTATTTCGGCGCCTTGGTCAGCGCGAACACGATGCCCTGGTCCTCCTCGGGCGCGAGCTCCTTCATCGTGTGCATGTAGAGGAAGCCGACGAGGCCGAGCATGGTCAGCGCAAACAGGCCGGTGATCGGTCGGTAATCGAGCGAGCGGTCGAGCTTCCGACCGTACCAGCGCGTCAACGAACCGAACACGCGGTTGACCGCTCGCGCGAAACGCCCTTCCTCGGTGTTCTTCAGCAGCACCGAGCACATCATGGGCGACAGCGTCAGCGCGATCACGCCCGACACGATCACCGAGCCCGCGAGCGTGAAGGCGAATTCGCGGAACAACGCACCGGTGAGGCCGCCGAGGAAGCCGATCGGCGCGTACACCGCGGCGAGCGTGATGGTCATGGAGATGACCGGACCGACGATCTCGCGCGCGCCGATGAGTGACGCCTGTACCGGCGTCTTGCCCTCCTCGAGATGGCGGTGGATGTTCTCCACCACAACGATGGCGTCGTCGACCACGAGACCGATCGCGAGCACCATCGCGAGCAGGGTCAAGAGATTGATGCTGAAACCCATGACCAGCATCAGGCTGCAGACGCCGACCAGCGATAGCGGGATCGTCACCACGGGGATGATGACCGAGCGGATCGAGGCCAGGAACAGGAAGATCACCACGATGACGATCACGACGGCTTCGCCGAGTGTCTTCTCCACCTCATCGATCGACGATTGAATGAACTTGGTGGAATCGTAGGCCACCTTCATCTTCAGCGACGGCGGCAGGTTGCGCTCGAGTTCCGGGAATAGGGCGCGGACGCCCTTCACAAGGGTCAGCGGGTTACCTTGCGGGGTCGCGTTGATACCGATGAAGATCGCATGCTCGCCATTGAACGCGACGCTCGCGTCCGTGCTTTGGGCGGCAAGTTCGACTTGCGCGATATCCTCCATCCGGACGAAGCCGCCCTCCCTCGACTTCACGATCATGCGCTTGAACTCGTCGATGTTGCGCAGATCGGTGTTGGTCGAAACGTTGGAGACGATGTAGTAGCCCTTGGACTGGCCGGCGGCGGCCTGGAAGTTGTTGGACGCAATCGCCTGCGCAACATCCGTGGGCGACACGCCGCGCCCCGCCATCTTGATCGGGTCGAGCCACAATCGCATCGCAAAAGTCTGGCCGCCGAGGATGTCGGCGGAAGCCACGCCGTCAACCGTCGACAGCAACGGCTGGACCACGCGCGTGAGGTAATCCGAGATCGCCGATCCCGACAGCTCCTCGCTGGAGAAGCCGAGATACATCACGGCCGTGGTCTGGCCGGTGGTCTTGGTGACGACCGGGTCGTTCGATTCCTTCGGGATCAGGTATTTGACCGAGTTGACCTTGGCCAGCACCTCGGTGAGCGCCTGGTTCGGGTCGAAGTTCAGCTTGATGTAGACCTGGATCGTGGAGGTGCCGAGCACCGAGGACGAGGTGATGTAGTCGACGCCTTCGGCCGAGGCGACCGCCTGCTCGATCGGCGTCGTGATGAAGCCCTGGATCAGGTCGGCCGACGCACCGGGATAGCTGGTGGTGACGTTGACCACCGTGTTCGACAGTTTCGGATATTGCCGGATCGGCAGCACGGTCGCCGCCCGCAAGCCGATCAGGAGGATCAGCAGGCTGACGACGACCGACAGGACCGGCCGCTTGATGAAGATGTCGGTGAAGGACATTTACGGGGTCCTGCTTCTCAGTAGCGCGGCGGTTCGGCTGGGATCGGCGGCGTCGGCTCGGTGGAGATCGCAACCGCGGCGCCCGATTGCAGCTTGATCTGACCGAGCGCCACGATACGGTCGCCGGCCTTCAGGCCGCGGACGATCTCGGTGCGGCCGCCAAATCGCTTGCCGGTCTGCACGAAGGTACGCACCGCCGTCAGGCTGGTCTTGCCGTCGTTCTCCTTCTTCTCGGTGATCAGGTAGACCGAGTCGCCATAGAGCGAGTAGTCGACCGCGGTTTCCGGAACCGTGATCACCGGCGGCTTGTCGGGCAGCACCACCGTGGTGGTCGCGAACATGCCGGGCTTGAGGATCTTTTCGGGGTTGGCGACGGTGGCCTGCACGCGGATGTTGCGGGTGTCGGTCGCGACCTGCGGCTCGATCGTCGTCAGCTTGCCCTCGAAGACGCGATCCGGATAGGCGTCCACCTTGATGCGGACGGTCTGGCCGACTTTGAGCTGGCCGCTGTCCTTTTCGGTCACCGTGAAATTGTCGTAGAGCATCGACAGATCGGTCAGCGACACGATCTGGTTGCCTGCGGTCAGATATTGACCGACCTCGACCCTGCGCACGCCAAGCTCGCCATTGAAGGGGGCGCGGACCAGCTTCTGCGAGATCAGCGCCTCGGTCTTGGCAATGCCGGCCAGGGCCTGGTCATACGCAGCCTGGGTCTGGTCGACCGTAGCCTGCGGCCCGAAATTGCGCGCGGCAAGCTGCTTGGCGCGATCGAGCGAAAGCTGTGCCACCGTCGCCTGCGCCTTGAAGCTGGCGAGATCGCCCTGCTCCGGCCCGTCGAACAACTGGAGCAGCGGCGCACCCGCCTTTACCTCGGCGCCTGCGGTGAACAGGATATCCGTGATGCGTCCCGAGACGTCGGAGGTGACGTTGACCTGGTGCACGGCGGCGAGTTCGCCGACCGCGGTCAAAAGGTTGGGTACGACTTCCGATTTCGCCTCGGCCGCATTCACCGTCACCGGCGGCGGCTTCATGTTAGCGAAGAACTCGCCGATCATCTTGGCGCGGAAATAGTTGAACCAGACCAGGCCGCCGACGACGACCCCCAGCAGCAATCCAACGATGATGAACCAGCGCCCCATCCTGACCGGCCGCTTATGCGGCTTTTTTTCGATCGGTTCGCCCTTGATGTTGGTTTCGGTCACGATGTTCATGTCATGCACTTTCTGCTGTTACCGATTGTCCCTGGCTCGGTGACGGCTGACGGTTCAAATAAAAGGAAATCGCGGCTTCGGTCAGCCCGATGCCGCGCAGGATGAATTCGGAAAGCTGGCGCTCGAGGTCGGGCGCGCCGCCGTAGGTGAGGCACGGCGTCGTCGGCAGCCGCGTTAGCGCCGACATCAGCACGACGTGGTGCGCGAACCAGAACAGGTTGAGCGGCACGCTGCCGATGCGGGTGGCGTCGCCGGCGGCAACGGCACGTTCGATCGATGCGGTGAAGACCGGCGCGATCAGTTCGCCGACCTTGCCGTATAGCAGGCGCGCGAACTCACCGTCGTCGAGGTGGCTGGAGGTCATCAGCCGCAGCCGCTGCGCCTCTTCCTCGTCCGGCCCCTGTGATACCTCCAGGAAATGCCCGACCATGCCCTTCACAAGTTCGACCAGGGTTGCGGTCGAGGGGTCCTGCCCGAGCAGGTGCGCGAGATCCGGATCGGCCTCGCACTCTTCGGCGAGGATCTCGGCGTAAAGCGCCGCCTTGGACGGGAAGTGCTTGAACAACAGCCCTTCCGAAATGGAAGCGGCGGCCGCCACGCTCTTGGTCGTGGTGCCGGCAAAGCCATGGCGGGCGAAGCACCGCTTGGCGGCGCTCAGGATCAGCTGACGCCGCAAGTCACTTGTCATGCGCAGGGTAGACATGCGCGTGAGTAATCACTCACCTTAAAGAATGTCAAGAATTTACGGCAGTGCAAAAACAGAACTTAAGGTTGGGTCACGCGCCAAGCTCCCGATAAGGTCTTGTACCGCCACGAGGATAACGCGATGTCACACTTGACAAAAATCGGCAAACACGCGGCCGACGGGTACGGGATCTGCACCCCTTCTCACGGAGAGGGATTGAGTCGCAAGCAATTTGGATGAGGGCCGTAGCCCGGGTGGAGCGCCAGCGTAACCTGGGCGGCTCTCAACATTGACTCGCAGATCCCGGGTTGCGCTGCGCTCCACCCGGGCTACGAAACTTCCTAAATCGGCTGGTAGCCTAGCGAGCCGCGCAGCCGGTTGACGATGAAGGTTCCGTCGCGGTTGGACAGCACCCGTTCCAGATTGGCGCCGTCGATCTTCACATTGGCAAAGCGCGGGCCGCGGTTCGCTTCCTTCAGCGACAGCGCGAACGTTTCGACCTCCGCCACGGTCGTGATCGCGCGGCTGTCGGCGATGCCGCAGGCCTTTGCGACACTGACCAGGTCGACCGAAGCGGCAGTATGGCTGACCTGTCCTCCGGTCTCGCCATAGGCCTCGTTGTCGAGCACGACGATGGAGAGGTTGGCGGGCTTCTGCGCGCCGACGGTGGCGAGGCTCCCGAGCCCCATCAGCATCTCACCGTCGCCGGTGATGACGATCACCGGCAGCTTGGGTTGCGCCAGCGCGAGCCCGAGCCCGATCATGACCGCGCCACCCATGGCGCCCCAGAGATAGAAATTGCGGGCATCATCGCCGGCGGCGGCGATGTCGTAGGTCGAAGCGCCGAGGCCGCCGACCGCGATCGCGCCGTTACGGTTCTTCAGCAGCTCAGAGACGACCGCGCGGCGGTCCAGAAGATTGGCCTTACTCATTTCACGAACACCTTTGCCCCGATCAGCCGCTGCGACAGCAGCACGGCGGTCGGCGTTGCAGCGTTATAGGCCTGCGCCGCGCCGGCCTCGACGACCTCGCGCACTTCCTCGGGATGCGTCGCCCGCAGCACCTTGACGCCGCAGAGCTCGAAGGCGGCCTGCGTGTTCGATCCCATCGGCACCTGCCACGGATTGAACTCGCCCCATTCGCCCCGCATCGTCACCAGCGTCAGGAACGGGAAGCGGAACACTTGCGTCAGCGACAGCATGTTGATGCAGTTGCCGACACCGCTCGACTGCATCAGCAGCACGCCGCGCTGGCCGCCGGCCCAGGCGCCGAGCAGCAGCGCCACGCCCTCCTCCTCCGTCGTCAGCGGAATGCCGCGCATGGTGGCGGAGCCGAGCACGCGCTCGATCAGCTGCGAGTGCCCGGCGTCGGGCACGTAAGGCACCTGGCGGACATCGAAGCGCTGCAATGTCGAGAAAATCTCTTCCGGCCAGGCCGGCTGGCTGTCGGAGGCAGTTTCAGTGCGGGCATGCATGGGCGTTTCCGAAGGAAGAAGCGAGGCAAGCGAACTGTAAAGCGGGCGGCACTTTCCGGAAGAACAAAAACGGCATATCAGTTCTCAAAAAGAGAATGGCAGCATGACAGGAAACGCACGAGAGCTGGCTGAAAGTTTCGACCTCGAACGGCTGACGCCGGAATTCTATGCCAATCCCTACCCGACCTATCGTGCACTGCGGGATAACGCGCCGGTCAAGCGCCTGCCCAACGGCTCCTATTTCCTGACCCGCTACGACGATCTCGTCACCGCCTACAAGACCACGAAAGCGTTCTCCTCCGACAAGAAGAAGGAGTTTTCGCCGAAATACGGCGACTCCCTCCTCTACGAGCATCACACCACGAGCCTCGTCTTCAACGACCCGCCGGCGCACACCCGCGTGCGGCGCCTGATCATGGGTGCGCTGTCGCCGCGCGCGATCGCCGCAATGGAGCCCGACCTGATCCGCCTGATCGACGGCCTGCTCGATGCGATCGCCGCCAAAGGCAAGGTCGAGCTGATCGAGGATTTCGCCTCTGCGATCCCAGTCGAGGTGATCGGCAATCTGCTCGACGTGCCCCACGACGAGCGCGGCCCCTTGCGCGACTGGTCGCTCGCGATCCTGGGCGCGCTTGAGCCGGTGATCTCATCGGAGCAATTTGCGCGCGGCAACAAGGCCGTGAAGGACTTCCTCGCCTATCTGGAGACGCTGGTCGAGCGACGGCGCGCCAAGCCGGGCAATCCCGAACGCGACGTGCTGACGCGGCTGATCCAAGGCGAAGGTAATGGTGAGGACAATGGCGAGCGACTGACCGAGCAGGAACTGCTACACAATTGCATCTTTCTGCTCAACGCCGGCCATGAGACCACGACCAATCTGATCGGCAACGGCCTGGTGACGCTGCTGCGCTATCCCAAGGAAAAGCAGCGGCTGATCTCGCAGCCCGACCTGATCAAGACCGCGGTCGAGGAGATGCTGCGCTACGAGAGCTCGAACCAGCTCGGCAACCGCATGATCGTGGAAGAGGTCGAGCTCGGCGGCATCAAGATGTCCGCGGGCACGCCGGTGACGCTCTGCATCGGCGCCGCCAACCGCGATCCCGCGCAATTTCCTGACCCCGAACGTTTCGACATCGCCCGCACCCCGAACCGCCATCTCGCCTTCGGCACCGGCGCGCACCAATGCGCCGGCATGGCGCTCGCGCGGCTCGAAGGCGCCATCGCGATCTCGCGCTTCCTCGCCCGCTTCCCGAATTACGCGCTCGCCGGCGAGCCGACCCGCGGCGGCCGGGTGCGGTTTCGGGGATTTTTGAGCGTGCCGTGCATTATCGGTTAGAATGTGGAAAGGTGCGCAAACTGAAGTGACGAAAGATGAGCAGTCCGCCAGTCACTGATTTCCTCGCAACCGAAGCGCGCCTTGGCACCTATAACTACGAGCCGATGGGCGTCGTCCTGTCGCGTGGCGAAGGCGTTTGGGTGTGGGATATCGAAGGCAACCGCTATCTCGATTGCCTTGCGGCCTATTCGGCGGTCAGCCAGGGCCACTGCCATCCAAAAATCCTGGCCGCAATGGTGGAACAGGCGCGCAGACTGACGCTGACCTCACGCGCCTTCCACAACGACCAGCTCGCCCCCTTCTACCAGGAACTCGCGGAGCTGACCGGCTCCCACAAGGTGCTGCCGATGAACAGCGGCGCCGAGGCGGTAGAGAGCGCGATCAAGTCCGTGCGCAAATGGGGCTACGAGGTGAAGGGCGTACCGGACGGACAGGCCGAGATCATCGTCTGTTCCAACAATTTCCACGGACGCACCCTCGGCGTTGTCGGCTTCTCTACCGACCCCGAGACACGCAAGCATTTCGGGCCGTTCGCGCCGGGTTTTCGGATCATCGCCTTCGGCGACGAAAGGGCGCTCGAGGAGGCGATCACGGCGAACACCGTCGCTTTCCTGGTCGAACCGATCCAGGGCGAAGCCGGCGTCATCATCCCGCCAGCAGGCTATTTCACCCGGGTGCGCGAGCTCTGCACCGCGCATAACGTCATGCTGGTCCTCGATGAGATCCAGACGGGACTTGGCCGCACCGGCAAGCTGCTCGCCGAACAGCACGAAGGGATCGAAGCCGATGTGACGCTGCTCGGGAAGGCGCTGTCCGGCGGTTTCTATCCGGTGTCAGCCGTGCTTTCGAACAACGAAGTCCTCGGCACGTTCAAACCCGGCCAGCACGGCTCGACTTTCGGCGGCAACCCGCTCGCCTGCGCGGTGGCCCGCGCCGCGCTGCGTGTACTGGTCGAGGAAGGGATGATCGAGAACGCGGCCCGGCAGGGCGCGCGCTTCCTCGAGGGATTGCAGAGCATCCGCGCCAACATCATCCGCGAGGTGCGCGGACGCGGTTTGATGCTGGCGGTTGAGTTGCATCCGGAGGCCGGCCGCGCGCGTCGCTATTGCGAGGCCCTGCGGGCCAGAGGCATCCTCGCCAAGGACACCCACGAACACACGATCCGCATTTCGCCGCCGCTGGTGATCAACAGCGATGACGTCGACTGGGCGCTGGAGAGGATCGATGCTGCCTTGAAGCTGGATCTCTCCTGACCGCTCACGCTCGGCAACTCGGCTTGATCGCGATTACCTGCGTCGCAAGATCGCAGTGCTGATCGCTGCCAGTTGCGAACGATTCGGGCGCTCGCACGTTTAGGAGTCCCGGGTGACCAGGACTGGCGGGGAGCTGCAGATCATGCTTCCACGTGGTACTTACCTTACGGCTTTTTTTGTTGGCGTCTCCGTGATTGCGGCGGGCGTTGGCCCGTCCGCCCAGGCACAGATAAGGGCTGGGCATCCAGGAGTGGCTGCGGCGGCGCCGCGACACGCAGCACCACCCGCCATGGCTCGTCCCGCCGCACCGCCCGCCATGGCTCGCCCCGGCGCGCCGCCGGCAATGGCACGGCCGGCCGCGCCGCCGCGACCGGCCATGGCGCCGCGCCCGACCCCGCACATCGCGGCACCGCCGCCACGCCCAACGCCCCACGTCGCCGCGCCGTCGCGCCCGGCCGCCCCACGCGTTGCTACGCCGCCGCAGCGTCCGGCGATGGCACCGCGACCGACACCCCATATCGCTACACCGTCGCGCCCGAGCACACCGCCGACGGTGAGCGAGCGGCCGCCACGACAGCAGCAGATCGAACAGCGCGCGCAACAGCGCGAGCAGCGCATCCAGCAGCAAAAGCAAATCGTGCAGGACCGGCAGCGCGAGACGCTTTCGCGCCAGACCGCGGATCGGCAGGGCCGCATCGACCGCCTCCAGCAGCGCGTGCAGCAACTGCAATCGCAAAAGGCAGAAGGCCCACGTGCACAGCGCGCGCAGGAGCGGTTGCTGCAGACCCAGAGCCGCCTACTCCAGCGCGAGCAGCGCATGCAGCAACAGGATCAGGCGCGCATGCAGCAGTTGGGACCGGCCGAACGGCCCGCCTCTGCGCAGGAGCGGCAGCGTGAGATGCTTTCGCGCCAGAGCGCCGAGCGCCAGACCCGTATCGATCGCCTGCAGCAGCGCGTGCAGCAATTGCAATCGCAAAAAGTAGAAGGCCCACGTGCACAGCGCGCGCAGGAGCGGTTGCTGCAGGCCCAGAACCGCCTGCTCCAGCGCGAGCAGTTCATGCAGCGACAGGATCAGGCGCGCCTGCAGAGCTTGGGACCTGAGCCTACTACCGTTGGGCGCGCGGCTTCTGTTGCCTCGGTTGCGGCTGCAGCACGCGGGCGATTTGCCGCACAGTTCCGGAGCAATGATGCCCTGCAACCCCAAGCAGCGCTCACGGCCCGGGAGCAGGCCTGGGCCCCCCGCCATGCCTGGCGGCACGGCAAGCACGCCGTGTTTGTGGCCTGGCTCGGCCCGGTGTTCTGGCCCTACGCCTATTCCGACATCTTCAACTACACCTTCTGGCCCTATGCCTACGAACCCGGCTATTGGGCTTACGCTTACGACGACTTCGTCGACACCGTGTTCTGGGGTGCGGATAGCCGCTATTCTGCCTACGCCAGATCTCCGGACCCGGGCGCGCCGATCACCGAATACCGAGGCCGCGGACGCCCAAGCGCGAGCCCAGAGGCTCTGCGGCAAGTGTGCGAAGCTCCGGATAAGGGCGTGACCGCCTGGCCGATTGCCGACATCACGCGGGCCGTCCAACCGACTCCCGAGCAGCGCGCTTTGCTCGATGAATTGAAGATTGCGGCGGCAAAGGCTGCCGACGTGTTCAAGCAATCCTGCGGCGAATCCTATGCGCTGACGCCGCCCGGCCGCTTGCGGGCGATGACGGACCGCATCACCGCCACGCTCGAGGCGGTGAGGATCGTGCGGCCGGCGCTGGAGAGGTTCTATGACTCGCTCAACGATGAGCAGAAGGCGCGATTCAATGCGCTCGGCCCGAATGTCGGCGATCGTTCGCAACAGCAGCCGCAGCGGGAAGCGTCCGAGGCCTGCGGCGATCCGAAGTCCAGCCTGACGCAGCTGCCGATCGAACGGATCGAAGCGGTGATACGCCCCGCGGGCAAGCAAAAGGATGCGCTCGACCGTTTGAGCAACGCGACGAAGAAAGCGGTTGCAGGGCTGCAAGCTGCCTGCCCGGACGAGGTGCCACTGACGCCGGTCGGACGGCTTGAGGCGATGGAAAAGCGGCTCGAGGCCATGCTGGAGGCAGCCGATTGGGTGCAAGCCAGACTGGACGAGTTCTATGCCACGCTGAGCAGCGAGCAGAAAGCGCGGTTCAACACGCTGCAGCAGACTGCAGGCCAATGACCACGCTTTCAGGGAGCCTTGAGTACCGACCCTAAACCGCGGTCCGGTGCCGCTCGATGCAGATCCGCAAGACCTCATCCATCGGCCGGCTCCACCAGTCGTTGGAAAAGACCTCGATCTCCGAATAGCCCGCATACCCTTGTGCTTCGACGGCCACGCGCACCGACTTGATGTCGATCACGCCGTCGCCCATCATGCCGCGGTCGTTGAGGATGTCCTTGGTCGGCACCAACCAGTCGCAGACATGAAACGCAAGCAACCGGTCTTTGCCCGCGCGCGCGATCTGGCCCATCAACTCCGGATCCCACCAGATGTGATAGACATCGAGCGCGACGCCGAGCATGCCGCTCCGCTGCGGGTCCAGCGCGTCGCAGATATCAAGCGCCTGCCTGGTCGTATTCACGCACGCGCGGTCGCCGGCATAGGCCGGGTGCAGCGGCTCGATTGCAAGCGGGAGCTTTGTCCCTCTCGCATATTCCAGCATCTCGGCGATGCCGTCATGCACCTGCGTGCGCGCTGCCGCTATGTCCTTCGAGGCCGCGCTGCCCGGCCGCGAATATTGCGGCAGGCCGCCGACCACAAGGACGATGCAGGAGGCGCCGAGCGCGGCGGCCTCGTCGACCGCGCGGCGGTTGTCGTCGCGCGCCTCAAGCCGATGCGCAGCGTCGGCAACGAACATGCCGCCGCGGCAATAGCCCGACAATTCGAGCCCGGCGTCGCGCACCGCACGCACAGCGCGATCGAGGCCGACGGCCGCGACCTGATCGCGCCAGGGATCGATGGCGCGGATGCCCTGGCGCGCGCAGGCTTCGATGATCTCGACCAGGTTGCCCTGCTTGCGGACCGTCGCCGTGTTCAGCGACAGCCAGCGGTGATCGGAAGAAAAATCGCGCATCAGGACTCAACGCCACGCGTTGCCAGCACCGTCTTCATCCGCCGCGTCGCCAATTCCGGATTGGCGAGCAGACCCGCAGCATCGGCGAGGCGGAACAGTTCGGCGAGATGCAGCGTCGAGCGCGTGCTCTCCTGCCCGCCGATCATGGTGAAGTGATCCTGGTGACCGTTGAGATAGGCCATGAACACGATGCCGGTCTTGTAGAACCGCGTCGGCGCCTTGAAGATGTGGCGTGACAGCGGCACCGTCGGCCCCAGCACGTCGTGGAAGCCGACTTCATCGCCCGCAGCCAATCGCGACAGCGCATAGGATGCAGCCGGAGCGATCGCATCGAAGATGCCGAGCAGCGCATGCGAGAAACCCTGCTCGTCGCCGGCGATCAGTTCGGCATAGTTGAAGTCGTCGCCGGTATACATCTTGACGCGCGGATCGAGCCTCCGGCGCATGTCGATCTCGCGCTGCTTGTCGAGCAGCGAAACCTTGACGCCGTCGACCTTGCCTGCGTGAGCGTTGATGATGGCAACCGCGGTGTCCATCGCCTTGTCGAGATCGCTCGTACCCCAATAGCCCGCAAGCGCCGGATCGAACATGTCGCCGAGCCAGTGGATAATCACGGGCTCGCGGACCTGCGACAGCACGCGGCCGTAGACTTTGGCGTAGTCGTCCGGACTCCGCCCGAGCTTTGCCAACGCCCGCGAGCACATCAGGATGATGCGGCCACCGACCTTCTCGATCGCGGCGATCTGCTCCTCATAGGCGCGGATCACATCGTCCAGCGTCCTGGCGTCCTGCACCGCGAGGTGGTCGGTGCCAGCGCCGGAAAACACCAGCGCATTGCCTTTGGCCTTCGCCGCGCTCACCGAGCGCCGGATCAATTCCAGCGAGGTCTTCCAGTCCAGTCCCATGCCGCGCTGCGCGGTGTCCATCGCCTCCGCGACGCCCAGTCCCAGATCCCAGACATGTTCGCGGAAGGCGATCGTCCTGTCCCAGTCGACCGCGGCGGTGAGCCACGGATCGACATCGGCACGCGGGTCGGCGACGACATGCGCCGCCGAGAACGCGACGCGGTTCAGCGTGCCCTCGAGCTTGGCGGGAAACGTCCGCGACGCCGCGAGACGATAGGTCTCGAGGCCGCCACCCGCGGTCGGCAGCTTCAACGACAGCGAAGACATCGGCGGGACAAGCCTGTTCATGATCCTGTCCTCACAGCCTGATCGCTTCGACGTCGATCCAGCGCCGCTCCTTCCAGCTCCGAAGCGCGCATTCGGCGAGCTGCACGCCCTTGGCGCCTTCGAGCAGCGTGTATTTGTAGGGCGCGTCCTCGCAGACGTGGCGGATAAACATCTCCCACTGCTCCTTGAAGCCGTTGTCGTAGACGGCATTCTCAGGCAGCTTCTGCCAGTCGGCATAAAAATCGTGCAGCCGCTTCTCATCCGGATTCCACACCGGCCGCGGCGTCGCCTGCCGCGCCTGGATCACGCAGTCGGTGAGCCCCGCCACAGCAGAGCCATGGGTGCCGTCGACCTGGAAGGTGACGAGATCGTCGCGATAGACGCGCGTCACCCAGCTCATGTTGATATGCGCGATCACGCCGCCCTTGAGCTGGAACGTCGCATAGGCGGAATCGTCGGCGGTGGCCTTGTAGGCCTTGCCTTTCTCGTCATAGCGCTCGGGGATATCGGTCGTGCCAAGGCAGGAGATGCTCTGCACTTCGCCGAAAAGGTTGTCGAGCACGTAGCGCCAGTGGCACACCATGTCGAGGATGATGCCGCCGCCGTCCTCAGCGCGGTAATTCCACGACGGCCGCTGCGCTTCCTGCCAGCCGCCCTCAAACACCCAGTAGCCGAACTCACCGCGCACCGAGAGCATGCGGCCGAAGAAACCGGAGTCGCGCAGGAAAGCGAGCTTCTTCAAGCCCGGCAGGAACAGCTTGTCCTGCACCGTGCCATGCTTGAGGCCCTTGGCGTTGGCGAGCTTCACGACCGCGATCGCCTCTTCCAGATTGGTCGCGATCGGCTTCTCGCAATAGACATGCTTGCCGGCATTGATCGCCTTGGCCAGCAGCGAGGGCCGCGCCTGGGTGGTCGCAGCGTCGAAGAACACGGTGTCGTTGGGATCAGCCAGCGCCTTGTCCAGGTCGGTGGTGACCCGCGCGATATCGAAGCGCTTGGCAAGCGCGCCGACCTTTTCGGCATCGCGGCCGACCAGGATCGGATCGGGCATGATGCGATCGCCATTCGACAGCAGCACTCCGCCTTGGTTGCGGATCGCGACGATCGAGCGGATCAGATGCTGGTTGAGCCCCATCCGGCCTGTGACGCCGTTCATGATCAGGCCGAGACGTTTGGTGGTCATAATGCTTGCTCCTGCAGAATTCTTGCTATTGGCCTCGCCAGCGGCGACAGGGTGGACCAGTCCGGATGCACTGATGTGGCAAAGCCCGGCGTCGTCAGCGATCCCGTCATGAGATCACCGTCATGGATAGCGAGGCGCACTTTGCGGTCGCGGACGTAGAGATCGGGATGCGCCGACAGGAATGCCTCCGCCTCGGCGGTGGGGGTCTCGGCAAAGCCGTCGACATAGTGATGCCCGTTGCGCTCGGCATGGGTGACGCCGATCAGCGCGCCGAGCGCGAGGTCCTGCTGCACGGCAAGCCCCGCCTGGCAGGTCAGGTCCTCGCCGCTGACGAAAAACGCATCGCCATCCGCGCTCCATTTGGCCGCGCGCGTCGCGTTGACGATCGACTTGTAGAGACCCTTGCAGGATTTCGAGGAGATGCCGCGATAGCCGAGCGCCCGCGCCGCCGGAAACGCATCGTAGGAATCATCGGCCTCGTCAATGATGAAGCCGCCTTTAGCCAGCGCGCCGAGCGGCGAGGCCTTGGTGATGTCGCGCGGCATCGGCTGCTCGATATAGAGTAGTTTAGCAGCGATCGGCTGCATTGCGCAGTCGCGGTCGAGGCGGTCGACCAGAGTGGCGAGCGCCGCAAGGTCGGCATATTGCTCGTTGGCATCGAGCGTAACCTTGTAGTCATACGGCAGCGTTGCCAGCTCATTGCCGATCCGGATCAGCCGCGCCGCATCATGTTCGGGATCGCCGTTGAGCTTGAGCTTGAAATAGCGCGCGCCGGCGTTTTCCCTTGCGTCGGCAACACCGCCCTCGCCTTCGATCTTGTCGTCGAGACCAACGGTGTGCCGGATCGCGACCCGCTCAAGCCGCTTGCGCCCGGCGAGGAAAGCCGCGATTTCACCGTCAGCCAGATCGGGCGATAGCCGCGCATCGATGCCGGCAACGTTCTGCGCCATGCCGTCGAAGAAATTGACGCCGACGGAGCGGAGCAGCGCATCCAGGATCGCCTTGTCGATTTCCGCCGGTCCATAGGCTGCCGCCAACGGTGGAATGTCCTCGCGTGCGCACGCCGCGACTTGCGCGCCGATGCAGGCGGCATGCAGGCCGAACGCGGTGTCAAAACCGGAATGGGCGAGATAGAATTCGCGCGCGATCAAGAGCGACCGCCGCAGCTCCTGCACCGTTTCGTCCGGCGTAAGCTCTGGCCGCTTGTCGAACCATTTCGGCACAAGGAATTCGGCGCTCGCACCTAGCGCCCGGCCCTTCCCCTCCACCTCGATCTCAACCCGCACGAAGGCTTGGGGCGTCGCGTTGACCACGACCGCGCCGAAGCGGAACGGCCGGGCAAAGCTAACCGGACGTTCGAACAGGGCAATATCTCGGACAACGAGACGGGGCGGCATCAGCTTCAAACCTCGGCAGTCTGATGCATTTTGGACGAACGGATCCGCGGGGCTCCACCTCTCCCCAGCGGGGAGAGGTGGGAGGATGCCGCGCCAGGGTGACTCGATCCCTGCATGTCCTAGTCCAGCGATCCCTGGGTGAAGAAGTGCTTGCGGATGCGCTGCACCAGCTCGGTGAAGACCGGATCGGACATTGCATCCAGCGAGCGCGGCCGCGGCAGCGGCACGTCGTAGATCGCCGCAATCGCGCCGGGACGCTCGGTCATCACGAGCACGCGGTCGGCAAGGAACACAGCCTCGGGAATCGAGTGCGTGATCAACAGCACCGTCTTGCCGGTCTCGCGCTGGATCCGCATCAATTCCACATTCATGCGCTCGCGCGTCATCGCGTCCAGCGCGCCGAACGGCTCGTCCATCAGCATGATCTTCGGGTCATGCACCAGCGCGCGGCAGATCGAGGCGCGCTGCTGCATGCCGCCGGAGAGCTGCCACGGCAGCTTCTTCTCGAAACCTTCGAGGCCGACCAGCTTCAGAAGCTCCTTCGCACGCGGCAGGTATTTTTCCCGCGGCAGCTTCTTCATGTCGATCGGCAGCATCACATTGGAGAGGATGTTCCGCCACGGCAGCAGCAGCGCGTGTTGGAACACGATGCCGACATTGCCGTGCGGCTTGGTCACCGGCTCGCCCTCGACCAGGATCTCGCCTGATGTCGGCGGCAGCAGTCCGGAGATCATCTTCAGCAAAGTCGATTTGCCGCAGCCGGATGGGCCGACCACGACGAAGAACTCGCCTTGATTGATATGGAAGTCAAGCGGCCGTAGCGACGGCACGTCGCCGTCGCGCGAGCGGTAGGTCTTGGAGACTCCGGACAGCTTGATGCCGGATGCCTCTCCGGCGGCACGGTCGGACACCAGCCGCAGATGCGCGGCTGGTTGATCCACATGGCTCTGTGTCGCCGGCTTCATTGCAGGTGCTTTCACGAGTCGCCCTTCGGCAGATAATCGTTGGTGTAGAAGGCCTTCGGATTGTCCTTGGCCTTGGCATCGAGCCCGCCATATTCGACCATGAGGTCGACGGAGTCTTTCATGTTCTGGTCGGTGACCTGGAACGGCCGCTTGGTCTTGGTTTCATCGGTGCGATAGAGCGGGATCGTCAGTTCAAAGCCCTGCGTCAGCGTGTCGATCTTGCCGCCCTTGGGGTTGGCATCGAGGATCGACTGCGCCGCCGCCTTCGGCTCCTTCTCGGCGGCTTCCACCGCCTTGGTCGTCGCCGACATGAAGCGGCGAACGAGATCGGCATTCGCCTTGACATAGTCGCTGTTGGCGATGATGCCCGAGGAGACCAGATGGATACCGTAGTCGGCGAACTTGATCGGATAGACGTCCTTGCCGGTGGCGTCCTTGATCTTCATCGACTGGTCCATGACATAGCCGAGCAACATATCGGCCTGACCGTTGATGACCGCATTCAGCTTGGTCTGGCCGTCGCCGGCAACCGTCTGGAAGTCGCTCTCCTTCAGGCCGGTCTTCTTCAGGAACAGCGGCCAAATCTGCGTCATCGAATCGGCCGGCGTGATCGCAACCGTCTTGCCCTTGATATCCTCTGGCTTCCTGATGTTCTTGTCGACGAAGCCCATCGCCGACATCGGGCTGGTCTGCAGGAGCACGCCGGTCGCGATGACGGGCGCGCCCTTCACCGCCGCGCGCATCATGGTGGGAATGTCGACATAACCGAAATTGGCGGTCTTGGCGGCCACCGCCTGCGTGGTCGCGGCCGAGCCGCGGCCTTCCTGGATCTCGAGATCGATGCCCTCGGCGGCATAGATGCCCTTGGCCTTGCCGTAATAGAACGGCGCGTGCTCGCCATAGACATACCAGTTGAGCATCAGCACCACCTTGTCGGCGGCCGATGCCGGAAGCACCGACATCGCCGTCCAGGTCAGCGTCGCCAAGACCACAGCTATCAATCGCATCTTGTTCTCCTCCCTCTCCCCGTCATTGCGGGCGAAACCTCTTGTTGTTGTCCTTCCGGATAACTCACGAAGCGAAAATAATGTCCTCGCGCTGGCTGACATGCCAGGGAATGACCAGGCGTTCGATGCGGTCGACGATCCAGAACAGGATGACGCCGAGCAGCGCCAGGATCACCAGCGCGGCGAACATCGTGGGCAGGTCAAAGGTTCCGATCGAGCGCTGCATCACATAGCCGATGCCGGAATTGGAGCCGACGAACTCGCCGACGACGGCACCAACCACCGCCAGCGTAACCGACACTTTCAGGCCGGAGAAGATCGCGGGCATCGCATGCGGCAGGTTGACAGCACGGAACACCTGGAAGCGGCTGCCCTGCATCGCACGCGCGAGATCGACCATATCAGGGTCAACAGACTTGAATCCCTGCACCGCCGAGACCACCACCGGGAAGAAGCCGAGCAGGAACGCCGAGATCACTTTGGGGATGATGCCGAACCCGAACCAGACCACGAACAGCGGCGCGATCGCGATCTTCGGCACCGACTGCGAGAACACCAGAAGCGGATAGACATAACTCTCCACCGTCCTCGACCCCGCGATCAGCATCGCGACGGGAATGCCGAACAGTGCCGACAACAGGAAACCACAGACCGTCGCATAGGTCGTCGGCCACGACTGCCGCAGCAGCTCCGGCCAGTCCGTCTGCAGCACGGCGACGACGTCGCCCGGCGACGGGATCTGGTAGGCGGGAATGTGGAACAGGCGGATGGCGAGGTCCCACGCCGCCACAATGAACACCAGGAACAGAAATGGGCGCACCCACGCCGCATTCAGCAGCCTCGACAGGCCTCCCGCTTCCTTGCTCTCCGCCACGTTCCGCTTCCCTGCTTGACCGTTTCTAGGACCGGAAATTAACCCGTTGGATAAATACTGTCCAGCCCGATTTCGCGCGGCATTTTGAGCGCATTTGGTCGTCATGCCCCGGCTTGACCCGTGCATCCACGCCTTATGGACTTGGAAAAACGTGGATGGCCGGGTCAAGCCCGGCCATGACGACGCGATGCAACAATTTCGAGCTTCGCTAAACCGCCTGCTGCGCGGTCACCTGCAGCTTCGGCGCCTTGCTCTTGCCGAACGCTGCGATCGACTTCCCCGTCAACGCCGCCAGCACCAGCGCAATCATGTGCTCCAGCCGTTCATCGCGGGCGTCCTTCGACAAGAGATCACGGCCGAAGATCACGCTCAGCGTCGCGCTGTTGGAGAGATAGAAGAAGGCAAGCGCGGCGATCGAGATATAGAGCTGCACCGGATCGACCGCGGCGCGGAAATCCCCGCTCTTCACGCCGCGTGTGACCACCGTGCGGATCATCTCGACGAACGGCGAATGCATCGATTTGACCTTGGTCGAACGCTTCAAATGCCGCGCTTTCGCAAGATTCTCGGTATTCAGCAGCGCCAGGAATTCCGGATTGCGGATGAAATAGTTCCAGGTGAAATCGATCAGCCGCGCGATCGCCTCCGGCGGCTCGAGATGTTCGAGATCAAGTCCGCGTTCTTCGGCGCGGATCTTCTCATAGGCGCCTTCGAGCACCTCGAGGTAGAGGTCCTCCTTGTTGCCGACGTGGTAATAGAGCATGCGCTTGTTGGCGCCGGCCTTCTTGGCGATGCTGTCGACGCGCGCGCCGGCGAGCCCATGAGTGGCGAACTCGGCCTTCGCCGCCTCCAGGATGCGCAGCCGCATCCCCTCGGGGTCACGCTGCCACTTCAGAACTCGCTTTGCCTTGGCCAATCGGATCGCTCAATTCAGTCGGAATGTTGGATGTAGCACGCCCGACGGCGTTTGAGAATGAATCTCCGCGGTCACGGTGACGTAGGATGGGTAGAGCGAAGCGAAAGAGAATCGTTACGCCACGACGGGGGCGGACGGCTGCACCAGCAGCGTCGGGACGCTGCAGGTGCTACTGTGCACGGTCATCACGCGCGTGCCCGGCTTGCGGCCGGTGCGGATTTCGGAGACGTCGACGCCGGCGGCAACGAGCCGCGCATGAGTGGCATCGATGTCGGTGACGCGCCAGCAGATGCCGCGCAGGCGGTCGGGTGCATCGGCCTCCGTCTTGCCGGGCTTGTGCGCGACCTCGACGATCAAATCGCCGCAGCGGAAGAACATCAGCCGGCCCCAATCTGCGTGCGAACGATCCAGCGCCATGTCGAGGCCGAGGCGGGCGCCATAGAGCGCGGCGGCGCGTTCGGGATCGGCGGTCGCAACCACCACGTGATCCATGGCGGTGATGCCCGCGGGCTGGGTGCGCACCGAGAGCGGGCGCTCCTGCTCGCGCTCGAGGAAGAACATCCGCACGCCGCGCGTCGCGTCGGTGGCGGCGCGGGTGCGCTTCCACGATAGCGTCGCGCCGGAGATCTCGTCCTGGCTCTCCACCTCCGAGACCGGCTCCGGCCGCAGCGTCAGCCGCTCCAGCCTGCGATGCATCTTTTCGATATCGTTGGTGCGGAAGCACAGGCTCGCTAACCCCTCGCCCTGCGATGCCAACACGGCGCGAATCCGGCCCGCATTCTCGCCCTCGCCGCTCGGCGCCATCAATTCCACCGATGTGTTGTCCAGCGTGAACAGCACCCGCGCCGCGCCGTCGCTGACGTTCTTCCACGCTGGCGAGCGTGCGAACAGCGTCTCATGAGCCGCTGTCGCCGCCTCGATATCGCCGGTGAGGACGACGACATGGTCGAGCGCGGTGATCATGGGAACAGCCCCCGCGTGTTCTTGGCGGCACGGACTTTCTCCACACCGATCGCCATCGCCGCGGTGCGATGCGGGATGTTGTCCGTCTTCGCGCGCTTCAACATCGTCTCGAAGGCGCGGTCGAGGATCTGGTATTCGCGTCGCATCACCTCCTCCTCTTCCCAAAACAATTGCTGCAGATCCTGCACCCATTCGAAGTAGCTGACCACCACGCCGCCGGAATTGCAGAGGATATCGGGAATGAGGAATATTTCATCTCGACGCTTGTCCAGGACAAGATCGGCCTCCGGCGTGGTCGGACCGTTGGCGCCTTCCGCCAGCACGCGGCACCTGAGCTTGCCGGCGACGCGAGCGTCGATCACGCGCTCCATCGCGGCCGGCACCAGCACGTCGCAGGGCAGCGTCAGTACCTCGGCGGGATCGAAATGCAGTTCGTTGGAGAAGCCCGCGATGCTGCCATGGAGCTGCGCATGGTGCATCAGCGCCGGGATGTCGAGGCCCTTCTCGTCATAGAGCGCGCCGGTGTGGTCGGAGACCGCTGTTATCTTGAGGCCGTAGTGATGCAACTCCAGCGCTGCATAGGAACCGACATTGCCGAAGCCCTGGACTACGGCGGTGGCGCCGGAGAGATTGATCCCAAGCTCCTTCAGCACTCGCCTGGCGAGATAGGCGACGCCGCGCCCGGTCGCCTCGCGCCGGCCGAGGGTGCCGCCGGAAGAAACCGGCTTTCCCGTGACGATCTCGGTCACAGTCTGGCCCTGGTACATCGAGTAGGTATCCATGAACCAGGCCATCACCTGTTCATTAGTGCCCATGTCCGGGGCCATCACATCGGTGTGCGGGCCGACGAAGGGAATCATCTCCTGCATGTAGCGCCGCGACAGCGACTCCAGTTCACGCTTGGAGATCTGCGTCACATCGACATTGACCCCGCCCTTGGCGCCGCCATAGGGAAGACCGACAAGAGCGCATTTCCAGCTCATCCAGATCGCGAGTGCGGCGACCTCGCCGATATCGACGGAGGGCGCAAAGCGGGTGCCGCCTTTGGTCGGGCCCATGGTGAGATGGTGCTGGACGCGATAGCCCTCGAACACCGCCACCGTGCCGTCATCGCGGTGGATTGGGCACGAGACCGTGACCGAGCGTTTCGGCATCAGCAGCCGGTCGCGCTCGTCCATGGGGATTTCGAGATGGTTGGCGATCACGTTGAACTGGTTCGCCGCCATCTCGAACACCGGCCCGGAATATACGGTCATCGCCCTACCCCCATTGTATTGCAACCAGGAACTCAGGACAGCCACCGTCCGTTATCGGACGGCATGCTGGCAAACGCGGGAACGGTGGTAGTCCGCTCACTTGGCCATCTCAAGCCGCAAAGACGGCATGGTTGCGAATAATTTCGGCGAACGCACATAATATCCGGTGCTAAGCTGAAGCTGCCGCCGGGACCACCCATCACCTCACGACGGAAAACGAATGCAGGCCCTCTTCATCGGACAGACCTATATCGACGTCACCTTCATCACCGACCATCTGCCGACCGGCGACGAGAAACATGTGGCCGACGCCTATGCGGTCTCCTTCGGCGGCAATGCCGTCACTGCGGCATTTTGCTGCGCCAAGCTCGGCATCGTGCCGGACCTGATCGCCACGATGGCGAATGATTGGCTCGGGCGGATGTTCTGGGACATGGCCGCGAAGTACGGAATCTCCGTCCATCCGCGCAAGGTCAATTCATCCTCGCTGTCCTTCATCATGCCGAAGGATGGCAAGCGCGCCATCGTCCGCTGCCGCGACGACGAGCATATTCATCCCTTCCCGCTGTTGAACCTGAAGGGCTGCCGCGCGCTGCATATCGACGGCCACCAGCCGGACGCTGCCATTCATTATGCAAAGCTTTGCCGCGAGGATGGCATCCTGACCTCGCTCGACGGCGGCGGCCTGCGCACCAACACCCATGAGCTATTGGAATATATCGACGTCGCGATCGTCGCCGAGCGCCTCTGCGAGCAGATGGACCTGACGCCGGAAAAGATGCTCGATTATCTCAAGGGCCGCGGCTGCCGGGTTGGCGGAGTGACGCAGGGCGAGAAGGGCCTGCTCTGGTATGACGAAGCCGGCGTGGTCCGCACCATGCCTGCGCTGCCGATCCCGCGCGAGCGCGTGATCGACACCAACGGCGCCGGCGATGTGTTCCATGGCGCTTACATCTATTCCTATCTCGCGCATCCCGGCAAAACCTGGAGCGATCATTTCGAACTCGCGCGCGCGGCGTCGACCTACAAGATCCAGAAGCTCGGCAACGAGGCAGGCCTGCCGACGCTTACCGACATCGAGGCGGTGAAGCGGGAGTTCCAGATCAACGCGTAAGGGAGCGCTCTTGGCATGCGGCGGGTTTTCGTCGCCGGCAGCATCAACATGGATGTGGTCGCAACCGCCGAGCGTCACCCGCGCGTCGGCGAAACCGTTGCGGGCAGCGCTGTGCTCTATTTCCCCGGCGGCAAAGGCGCCAACCAGGCCGTCGCCGCCGCCAAGCTCGGCGCGCCATCCACGCTGATCGGCCGGCTGGGCAAGGACGCTTTCGGAGAGCAGTTGCGGACGTTCCTCGCAGCCCAAGGCGTCGACCTCAGCTTCGTCAAGGACACGCCCGAGGCGCATACGGGCACCGCGATCATCACCGTCGCGGATGCGGATAACACCATCGTCGTGGTGCCCGGCGCGAATGCGCTGGTCGATGCCGACGACGTCGCAATGCCCGTGCTGGCAAAAGGCGACATTGCGGTGAGCCAGTTCGAAATTCCGCAGGCGGCCATCACCGCCTTTTTCAGGAGCGCCCGGGCCGCCGGCGCCACCACGGTCCTCAATCCCGCACCGGCCAGGAAATTCGACGGCGAATTGCTCGACCTCGTCGATATTCTCGTCCTCAACGAAACCGAACTCGGCTTCCTGACGGGACGCGAGCTGCGCGACAACGACGATTACACCCGCTTTATCGATGCCGCCCATTCATTGGCGGGAAGCGACAGAATCATCTGCGTCACGCTCGGCAAACGCGGCGTGCTGGCGCTGGTCAAAGATGAGCCGCTGATCGTGGCCGGGCGCGAGGTCAAGGCGATCGACACCACGGGCGCCGGCGATTGCTTCGTCGGCGCACTGGCCTCGCAACTCGCCGGCGGAAACAATCTTCGTGATGCGCTGGGTTACGCCAACGTCGCCGCATCCATCTGCGTGCAACGAATGGGCGCCGCGCCATCGATGCCGACTGCGGCAGAGGTTGCGAATATACTCAACACGTAGGGTGGGCAAAGCGTAGCGTGCCCACCATTTCATGCTGTGCTCTCGAAGGTGGGCACGCTGCGCTTTGCCCACCCGACAAATTCACATCAATGCGCTCTTGAGATCAAACGACGGATCGGCCGCCTGCTCCGGTGTGATCGAGCCGCCAGCGCCGAGCAATCTTCGGCCGAACATATGGTCGCCGGCACGGTTGACGGATTCGATGCCGACGAGATGGCCATCGCGATAACAAAATGCCGAGAACTGTCCCTGCTCGCGATCACCGCGCACCACGACGCGATCATAGCCGGTGGTCAGGCCTGCCATCTGCAATTTGTCGGGCCCCTGGTCGCTCCAGAACCACGGCAGCCCATCATAGGCTTTCGCATGGCCCGTGAGCCGCGCGGCGACGCAGCGGGCATGGTCGGTCGCGTTCTGCACCGACTCCAGCCGCAGCGAGCCGCCGAACCGCTCGCTCTTGTAGAGCGCGCAATCGCCGATGGCCGAGATATTCGGATCCGAGGTGAGCAGATGCTCGTCGACGATGATGCCGGACGCCACCGGCAAGCCGGCTTCCGCCACGATCTCGACATTCGGTAACACACCGACGCCGACCACGACGAGGTCGGCCGGGATATGCCGGCCGTCGCTGAGGCTGACGCCGGTCACCCTGGCGCCATCGGCCTCGATGCTCGTGACCTGAACGCCGAGATGGATGCGGATGCCGGCGGCCGTATGCCGCGACTGGAAGTAGCCGGAGATTTCCGCCGTCACCGCGCGCGCCATGACGCGTCCCGCCAGTTCGACCACATCGACCTCAAGCCCCTTCGCGCGCGCGGTTGCGGCGAACTCCAGCCCGATGAAGCCGGCGCCGATCACGACGACGCGCAGGCCGGGCTTGAGCAGATGTCGCAACGCTTCGCTCTCGTCCAGGGTACGCAGGTAGCGCACCGCTTCCAGATTGGCATTGGGGATATCGAGCAGCCGGTTGCGTGCGCCGGTCGCAAGCACCAGGTGCCCGTAATCGAGCGACGCGCCGGAATGGAGCATGATCTTTCGCGCAGCACGATCGATCGACACGGACCGATCGGTGATCAGTTCGATGCCCTGGTCGAGATAGAATTTTCCCGGTCGGAACATCAGCGTCTCCGGCCCGCCGGTTCCCTTGAGGTAAGCCTTCGACAAAGGCGGACGCTGGTATGGCAGATGGCCTTCGTCATTGATGAGCGCGATGCGCTCGGCAAAGCCGTCCTGCCGCAGGGACGCCGCTAGCTGGAAGCCGGCATGCCCCGCGCCGACGATGATCACCGGTCCTGTCGTCATCGCAACAATCCAGTTACGAGCGCGCTGAAGCGACCCATGCCATTTCCTCACTTAGATGTTGGCTTGTTCGCGTCGTCCGTGCGGCGCTCGTGTCCGCGTCCCGAACGATGGCAGGCGCCATTTGGCCTCATGCTTTGCCGCGATGCAAGAGTGTTTCCGGCGGCGAAACCAAATAAGGCGGCATTTTATGGAGAGTGGGATTGTCACCCCTGCGATCTGCGCCTTAAATGTCGGCCAACCATCCCGGAGGCCGCTCATGCCGACACCCTCTGCTACCGACCCGGCGCTGCTTAACATCGACGGCGCGATTGCGACAATTACCCTCAACCGGCCGGCGGCCTTCAACGCGATCGATCTGTCGATCGCAAAGAAGCTCGAGCAGTTTGGCGCTGAAGTCGAGGGCAACGACAATATCCGCGTGCTGGTGATCGAAGGCGCGGGCCGCGCTTTCTGCGCCGGCGGCGATCTGCAAACCATCGGCGCGGCCGTTGAGGCCAATGATGTCGACTCGGTCGTTGGCGAGTTGCTAAAGCATTACCACGCTTTCATCGCGACGCTCAGGCGGATGCCCAAGCTCGTGCTGGCGAGCGTGCACGGTTCGGCGGCCGGCGCCGGCCTGTCGCTCGCCTTTGTTGCCGACCTCTGCATCGCGGCCGAGGACGCTCGCTTCACGCCTGCCTATGCCAAGATCGGCGTCTCGCCCGATGGCGGCGGCACCGTCGGACTTGCCGCGAGCGTTGGGCCTCGCCGTGCGCTGCAGATCTTCCTGGCCGAGGACGGTTTTTCGGCGGCGCAGGCTTACGATTGGGGCCTCGTCGCGAAGGTGGTTCCGGCAATCGAGCTGAAGGCCGCGACACGCGAGTTTGCGCTGAGGCTCGCGCAGAATGCGCCGGCAGGTCTGGCAGCGACCAAAGCCCTGATCCACCGCGCGCCGACGACGCCGATCCAGGCGCAGCTCGACGCCGAGCGTGACGCCATCATCGACTGCATGCAGACGGATGAATTCCGCGTCGCCGTGAAGAAATTCACCAGCAAGTCGAAATAGGTTGGAGCCCTACTCCTTCCCACCGACGCGCATGAAATCGAAATCGCAGCCTTCATCGGCCTGCAGGATGGTCTCGTTGAAGAGGTGCGCATAGCCGCGCTTCGCCCAATCGGGCGTAGCCCGCGGGGCCAGCGCGGCGCGGCGCTTCTGCAATTCGGCCTCGTCGACCAGAAGATCGATGCGGCGCTTTGCGACATCGAGCTGGATCATGTCGCCGTTCTTCACGAGCGCCAGCGGACCGCCGACGGCCGATTCAGGCGTGATGTGCAGCACGATGGTGCCGAATGCCGTGCCGCTCATGCGCGCATCCGAAATCCGCACCATGTCCTTCACACCGGCACGTGCAAGCTTCCTGGGGATCGGCAGATACCCAGCCTCGGGCATGCCGGGCGCACCCTTGGGGCCGGCATTGCGCAGCACCAACACGTCGTCGGCGGTGACATCCAGTTCGGGATCATCGACGCGGAGCGTCATGTCTTCGACGGATTCGAACACGACGGCGCGCCCGGTATGCTGCAATAGCTTCGGGCTCGCGGCGGACTGCTTGATGACTGCGCCGCGCGGCGCCAGATTGCCGTGCAGGATCGCCATCGCGCCCTCGGCCTTGATCGGATTCTGGCGCGAGCGGATCGCATCCTGCCCCGGCACGTCCTCGGCTGCCGCAACGACCTCGCGCAGCGTCTGCCCGGTGATGGTTTTCGCATCGAGATCGATGAGTTCGCCGAGTTGCGCCATCAGCTTCGGCACACCGCCGGCATGATGGAAATGCTCCATGTAATGCTCGCCCGTTGGCTTCAGGTCGACCAAAACAGGCACCTCGCGGCCGAGCTTATCGAAAGCTTCGAGGTCGATCTTGTGCGGCGAGCGATGTGCGATGGCAGTCAGGTGGATGAGACCGTTGGTCGAACCGCCGATCGCCTGCATCACGACCTGCGCGTTACGGAACGAGGCCGGCGTCAGGATTTCGCTCGGCTTCGGCCCTTTGGCCTTTGCCATCGCGGCGGCGGTCCTGCCGCTCGCTTCCGCGGAGCGGAAGCGCTCGGCGTGCGGCGCCGGGATCGTCGCACTCATCGGCAGCGACAGTCCGAGCGCCTCGGTGACGCAGGCCATGGTGGAGGCGGTGCCCATCACCATGCAGGTGCCGACGGAAGGCGCGAGCCGGCCGTTGACCGCCTCGATCTCGTTATCGTCGATCTCGCCGGCGCGATATTTGCCCCACAGCCGCCGGCAATCGGTGCAGGCCCCTAACACCTCGCCCTTGTGATGGCCGACCACCATCGGCCCCACCGGAATGACCACCGTCGGCAGGTCGGCGCTGACGGCGGCCATGATCTGCGCCGGCAGCGTCTTGTCGCAGCCGCCGATGACGACGACCGCGTCCATCGGCTGGGCGCGGATCATCTCCTCCGTGTCCATCGCCATCAGATTGCGCAGATACATCGAGGTCGGATGCGCAAAGCTTTCCGCGATCGAGATCGTCGGGAATACGAACGGCATCGCGCCTGACAGCATCACGCCGCGCTTCACCGCCTCGAGGATCTGCGGGACGTTGCCGTGGCAGGGATTGTAGTCGCTATAGGTATTAGTGATGCCGACGATCGGACGATCGAGCGCGTCGTCCGAATAGCCCATCGCCTTGATAAAGGCTTTGCGCAGGAATAGCGAGAACCCGGCGTCGCCATAGCTCGTCAGCCCCTTGCGCAGACCTTCAGCCATTTTCTTGTTTCCTTCGGTTACAGTGCAGGCACTAAAGGAGCCTGGCAGATCGTTGTCAACGTTGGATACCTAGCTACCCGGCGGGGCTAGCCGAACATCCAAAGGGTCGTATCTAATCGATTATTATCTCCGGCGCATCACGGGCGACAACAAAGACGCAATAGCAAACCAGGCTCATCGCAATCGGGACGGCGTGCTCATGAAATTCGTGCATATGTTACTTTCGTCGATCACAGCATATCTCACACTCCTTAGCGCAGGCTTGGCTGCCGATCCTCGCGCCACGCAGCTCGCATACCAGCCGTGGATCAAAATTTGTCTGAACAACAACGCAAACTGCTTCGTCGGGATCGGTGCAAGCGGTTCATGTCAGCCGGCCGGCGGCAGCCTTACAATCGCCTTACAGAACGACGGCGCGACCTTGTCCGCCCAGTTCGGAACGAGACGCGGGCTCGACGGACCAATCAGTGTTCAGATCGACCAAGATGACCCGATTTCCATAGCCAATCCTCGTTGTTACCCCACCAGCTGCGTAGGCACACTTAAGATTGACAACGAACTCATCGGGCGATTGAAGCGCTCTCAAACGATAACCTCAAAAGCGCTCGATACGAACGGCCAAGAGATCAAAATCCTGTTTTCCTCGGTTGATTTCGCCAAAGTCTACGACAGACCAGGAAGTGAACCTCGCGTATTTGAAGAAGCCCAGCAAAGTTTAAAGGAATTGCAGCGGCAGCGGCCGGAGGAGTTCAAGCAACTTCCTCCATGCGAAGACTGACTATTTCTTCCAATCGATGATCCTTCCCTCATCACCGTCGAACTCCATGCCGCAGAACGCGCCGCCCTGGTAGAAGTCGCTGACCGGATCGGGTGGCAGCTTGGCCTGCTCGGCCATTGCGTGCTCGCGGAACTCCTCCGCGCGGCCGGTCGGGCGATAGCCGAGATCGTAGGCACGGTGATTGTCCCACCAGGCGCGTTCGTTGTGGGAGGCGCCGTAAAAGATCTCGAAATGGATATCGGGATGCTCGAGCCCGATGCGGCAGAGCTGTACCAGGTCCTCCGGCTTCAGCCAGATCGAGAGCCGGCGATGATCGAGCGGTTTGTCACCGAAATTGCCGATCCTCAGGCAGGTCACCTTCAAACCGTGCTTGTCGGCATAGAGCGCGCCGACCGCCTCGCCAAAGACCTTGCTGACGCCGTAGCGGCTGTCGGGACGCGCAGTGACATCGGTGCCGATACGGTGATGGCGCGGATAGAAGCCGACCGCGTGGTTCGAGGAAGCGAAGATCACGCGCTTCACGCCCTTCTTGCGAGCGGCCTCGAACAGATTGTAGCAGCCGATGATGTTGGACTGCAGGATGGAGTCCCAGGGCCCCTCGACCGAATAGCCGCCGAAATGCAGGATGCCGTCGACGCCTTCGCAGATCGCCTCGACCTGCGCGAGGTCGGCGAGATCGGCGGGCCTGAACGTTTCGTTGGCGCCGAGATCGGCAGGCCGCTTGAGATCGCTGAGCACGAGGTCGGGATAGATCGGCGGCAGCAGCTTGCGCAGGCTGGAGCCGATACCGCCGGCTGCGCCGGTCATCAGGATGCGTGGCATTTCGTCCCCCGTTTCTTCGCTCGTTGTTTCCGCCGATTTGCGGTCGGTGTCTGACAATGATAGCAAAATGAGGCGCGAGGAAACATCACAACGAGAACAGCAAATGTCCGATACGCATCCCGCCGGCTGGCGTCCGGCGACGTTCTATCCCGATCCCGCGATCCATGCGCTCGATCCGCGCTTCGAGAAATACTGGCTCAAGCTCTCGGCGGTGGAACGGCTGACCACCGGCCTGCGCTGGGCGGAGGGCCCGGTCTGGTTCGGCGACGGGCGTTATCTCCTGTGCAGTGACATCCCCAACCAGCGCATCATCAAGTGGGAAGAGGAAACCGGCGCGGTCAGCATCTTCCGCAAGCCCTCCAACTTCGCCAATGGCAACACGCGCGATCGGCAGGGCCGGCTCGTCACCTGCGAGCACGGCGGCCGCCGCGTCGTGCGCACCGAGTATGACGGTTCGATCACGGTGTTGATGGACTCCTTTGGCGGCAAACGGCTGAACTCACCCAATGACGTTGTCGTCAAGTCCGACGGATCGATCTGGTTCACCGATCCCATCTTCGGCCTGCTCGGCAACTATGAAGGCTACAAGGCCGAGCCCGAGATCGATGCCAACGTCTACCGGATCGACGGCGAGACCGGCAAAGCGACCATCGTCGCCGAGGGCGTCCTGGGGCCGAACGGGCTGTGCTTCTCGCCGGATGAGAAGATCCTCTACATCGTGGAATCCCGCGGCGCGCCGAACCGCAAGATTCTTGCCTATGACGTCGCGCCTGGTGGCGACAAGATTGCCAACAAGCGCGTCTTCGTCGATGCCGGCCCGGGCACGCCCGACGGCATGCGCTGCGACATCGACGGCAACCTCTGGTGCGGCTGGGGCATGGGCGATCCCGAACTCGATGGCGTCGTCATCTTCGCGCCCGACGGCGTCATGATCGGCCGTATCGCGTTGCCGGAGCGCTGCGCCAACCTCTGCTTCGGCGGCTTGAAGCGCAATCGCCTGTTCATGGCCGCCAGCCAGTCGATCTATGCGCTTTATGTGAACACGCAAGGCGCGCTCGGCGGATAGAAACACGGCGCCGGGGCGAAGGCCCCGGCGCCGCAATGGTGTCGTGAAAGGGTTTACGCCGCGTTGAAGCCGGCGACGGCCTTCACCTCGAGATATTCCTCCAGGCCGAACCTGCCCCATTCGCGGCCGTTGCCGGACTGCTTGTAGCCGCCGAACGGCGCGGTGCGTTCGTTCGGCACGCCCTGCAGGTTGACGTTGCCGGCGCGGATCTGGCGACCGACCTTGCGCGCGCGCTCAACCGTGCCGGCGGAGACGTAGCCCGCGAGACCATAGGGCGTGTCATTGGCGATGCGCACGGCGTCTTCCTCGTCCTTGGCGCCGATGATGGTCAGCACCGGTCCGAAGATTTCCTCGCGGGCGATCGTCATCTCGTTGGTGACGTCGGCGAAGATGGTCGGGCGGACGTAGAAGCCCTTGTTGACGCCCTCCGGCAGGCCCGGACCACCGGCGACGAGCGTGGCGCCTTCGTCGATGCCTTTCTGGATCAGCGCCTGGATCTTGTCCCACTGGCCGCGGTTGACGACCGGGCCGATGGTGGTGCCGTCGGCGCGGGGATCGCCGGCCTTGGTCTTGTCGGCGACGCCCTTGGCGATCGCGGCCACTTCCTTCATCTTCGACAGCGGCACGATCATCCGCGACGGCGCGTTGCAGGACTGGCCGGAATTGTTGAACATGTGCATCACACCGCCCGTCACCGCCTTGGCGAGGTCGGCGTCGTCGAGGATGACGTTCGGCGACTTGCCGCCGAGTTCCTGGCTGACGCGCTTCACCGTCGGCGCGGCGCGCTTGGCGACATCGACGCCGGCGCGGGTCGAGCCGGTGAACGAGATCATGTCGATATCCGGATGCTCGCTCATGGCGGCGCCGACTTCGGGGCCGAGGCCGTTGAGCAGGTTGAACACGCCCTTCGGCACGCCGGCTTCATCGAGGATTTCGGCGAAGATCAGCGCCGAAGTCGGCGTGAACTCGGACGGCTTCAGGATCATGGTGCAACCGGCCGCAAGCGCCGGCGCGACCTTGCAGGCGATCTGGTTCAAGGGCCAGTTCCAGGGCGTGATCATGCCGATGACGCCGACCGGCTCGCGCACGATCACGGCGGTGCCCATGGTCTCCTCGAACTCGTACTTCTTGAGGACTTCTAAAGTGTTCATGAGATGGCCGAGGCCAGCGCCGGCCTGCAGCTTCTCCGCCATCGGCAGCGGGGCGCCCATCTCGTCGGAGACGGCGGCGCCGATCTCCTTCATGCGGCGCTTGTAGATCTCGACGATCTTGGTCAAAAGCGCGACGCGCTCCTCGCGGCTGGTCTGCGAATAGGTCTCGAAGGCGCGCTTGGCGGCAGCCACAGCCTTGTCGACGTCGGCCTTGGAGCCGAGCGCCACCTCATACATCGCCTCTTCGGTCGCCGGATTGATGACGGGGGTGGACTTCTTGACGACGGGATCGACCCAGGCGCCGTCGATATAGAATTGCAGGCGGTTGACCATCGGAAACCTCTTGTGCGGGGCGTATGGAGAACAGAACGGAAGCGTTCGGCAGGCATCCTTGCACGAAAGCTTGATCAGTTGAACCCGCCATATGCGGTGGCGCCGCGATGCGGCGGACACCGGATATAAGATCAGCCTTGCGATGGTGGCAAGACGGCTCGCTGTCGCTCCCTCCCCTCTCCGTCCTCCTGCCTTACACCGCCATTTTGCGGTGCCGCACCGGGGCCCCGATGGTTACCGCTTCGGCGGCATCGATGATGGCGTTGGCGTCGATGCCGTGGTGGCGATAGAGGTCGCCGATCGAGCCGGTCTGGCCGAAATGCTCCACCCCCAATGCCTCGACGCGATGGCCGCGCACGCTGCCCAGCCAGCCGAGCGAAGCCGGATGGCCATCGAGCACGGTGACGAGACCGCAGTCGCGGTGCAGGACCGAGAGCAGCTTTTCGACATGGCTGAGATGCTGCACGCCGCGCCGGTCACGGCGCAAATTCCGTGCCGCGGTCCATCCGGCATGAAGCCGGTCGGCGGAGGTGATGGCGAGCAGGCCGACATCGCGATGGCTCTCGCCGATGAAACCAACCGCCTCGATCGCCTCCGGCGCAACCGTGCCGGTATAGGCAACCACGATATCACAGTTCGGCCCCGGCCGCCGCAGCCAATAGGCGCCGTCGGTGATGTCGCGCTGCAGTTCGCCCGTCATGATCCGCTGCGGCTGCTCGATGGTGCGGGTCGACAGCCGCAAGTAAACCGAGCCGCCCTCGCCGCCCTCACGCTGCATGTGCTGGAAGCCCCATCCCATCATCACCGCGAGTTCATCGACGAACGCAGGCTCGAACGCGGTGAGCCCATCCTGGCCGATGCCGATCAGCGGCGTCTTGATCGACTGATGCGCGCCGCCTTCGGGCGCCAGCGTCACGCCCGATGGCGTCGCCGCCACCATGAAGCGCGCATCCTGGTAGCAGGCATAGTTCAGCGCATCGAGGCCGCGCTCGATGAAGGGATCGTAGAGCGTGCCGACCGGCAGCAGCCGCTCGCCGTTGATCTGGTGCGACAACCCGAGCGCCGAGAGCAGGATGAACAGGTTCATCTCGGCGATCCCGAGCTCGAAATGCTGTCCCTTCGGCGAATATTCCCAGGTGTAGGCGGAGGGAATCTTCTCCTGCCGGAACAGATCGTGGTTCTCCGCCTTCGCGAACAGGCCGCGGCGGTTGACCCAGGCGCCGAGATTGGTTGACACCGTGACATCGGGCGACACCGTGACGATGCGCGAGGCGAGCGCACTATCACCACGGGCGATCTCGTTCAGCACCAGGCCAAAGCCCTGCTGCGTCGACATCTGCGCCGACGGCTTGTAGGCAAGCTGCGGCGGCACCTCAATCTGAGGCGCCTCCAGCCGGCGCCGTCCCTCGCGGTTGAATGGCGCCTCGCCCAGGAACGCTTCGAGCGCGGCCGGATCCTGCGACAGGCCTTCGAACTTCTCCCACTCATGGCCCGGCCGGATGTTCTGGCTCGCGCGCCATTTCTCCATCTGCGCGACCGTCATCAAGCCGGCATGGTTGTCCTTGTGGCCCTGGAACGGCAGGCCGACGCCCTTGATGGTGTAGGCGATGAAGCAGACCGGACGATCGTGATCGATCGCCTCGAACGCCTCGATCATACTCGCCATGTCATGGCCGCCGAGATTGGACATCAGCGCCAGCAGCTCCTCGTCGCTGCGGCGGTCGATCAGGGCCGAGACCGGTCCCTGGTCGCCGATGTCGTCCTGCAGATGCTTGCGGAAGGCGGCGCCGCCCTGGAAGCAGAGCGCGGCATACATCTGGTTCGGGCAATTGTCGATCCAGCGCTTTAACGCCTCCCCGCCCGGCTCGGCGAAAGCCTCGAGCATCAGCTTGCCGTATTTGACGATGACCACGTCCCAGCCGAAATTGCGGAACATGGTTTCGAACTTGGCCCACAATCCTTCGCGCACGACGGCATCGAGCGACTGCCTGTTATAGTCGACCACCCACCAGGTGTTGCGCAACCCGTGCTTCCACCCTTCGAGCAGCGCCTCGAAGATGTTGCCCTCGTCCATCTCGGCGTCGCCGACCAGCGCGATCATGCGGCCTTCAGGACGGTCCTGCATCCAGCCGTGCGATTTGACGTAGTCCTGCACCAGCGAGGCGAACAGCGTCTGCGCCACGCCGAGCCCGACCGAGCCGGTGGAGAAATCGACGTCGTCGACGTCCTTGGTGCGCGATGGATAGGACTGCGCGCCCTTGTAGCCGCGAAAATTCTCCAGCTTCTCGCGGGTCTGATGCCCGAACAGATACTGGATCGCATGGAACACAGGGCTCGCATGCGGCTTCACCGCGACGCGGTCCTGTGGGCGCAGCACCGAGAAATAGAGCGCCGACATGATGTTGGCGAGCGAGGCTGATGATGCCTGGTGGCCGCCGACCTTCAGCCCATCCGCATTGGCGCGGATGTGGTTGGCGTGATGGATCGTCCATGACGACAGCCAGAGCACCTTCCGCGCCAGCGCGGACAACAGTTCCAGGCGAGCGGGCGCAATTCCCATGATCGTGCTCCGGGCGTGATTCAAATATGCGCCGATTTTAGCGGTGTCGCCATCGGCAAAAATCTCAATTTCTTGCGACATACCGTCCTGGATTGGGATAAATTCCCACGTCCTGCTTCCAAACTGCGAGTTCATCCCAATGCCAGCGCTAGACGCCATCGACCGCAAGATCCTCAGCCTGCTGCAGACCGACAGCCGCATGACCATGCAGGAGCTCGCCGACAAGGTCGGCCTGTCGGTCTCGCCGTGTCACCGCCGCGTGAAGCTCCTGGAAGAGCGCGGCGTGATCACGCGCTATATCGCCACCGTCGACCAGAAGGCGCTCGGGCTGCATGTCAGCGTCTTCATCTCGATCAAGCTGGCGCGGCAGAAGGAGGAAGACCTCAACCGCTTCGCGCGCGCGATCTCGAAATGGGACGAGGTTCTGGAATGCTATCTGATGACGGGCAACCGTGACTATCTCCTGCGCGTCGTCGCCGCCGACCTCTCCTCTTATGAAGCGTTCCTGAAGAACAAGCTGACGCGGCTCGACGGTATCGCCTCGATCGAGTCGAGCTTTGCATTGAGCCAGGTGAAGTATTCGATCGCGCTGCCGGTGTGAGGTGGTGTTGCGATCCCGTAGGATGGGTAGAGCGGAGCGAAACCCATCGCGATGGAACAAGCCGCGCGAATGATGGGTTTCGCTCCGCTCTACCCATCCTACGACTCTGTCGTCCCCGCGAAGGCGGGGACCCATAACCACAGGGAGCTGTTGTGGCGCGAGCGAGCGGTTGCAGCGGAGCACATCACCAAAGCCTGTGGTTATGGGTCCCGGGTCAAGCCCGGGACGACGGGGTGAGAGCTGATTCAACTGTCAAACAGCGTGAGGATGTGAGTTCGCATTCTCGCGGCGCCATGCGTCCGAGCTTTGCTTTACTTTCCACCCTCTCACCAAACAGAGGGCGCAGGGAAAGCCGGGTGCCGGTTGCACCCATGGGTCCCGTGCAACAAAAAGCACGGGGGTAGGACCACAGGTTCAACCGAAGCATTCCGGCTTTCCCTGCGCGATGGTTTACGGCTTACTTCGTGCTCTCCCCGGTGACCGGGCTTTTTGCCACCGTCACTTCGCAAGAAGCTTAGCGCCAGCGTCGGGGCGCCAGGACCACACGACTTCGCCGTCCGCTGATGTCGCGTTCGCCTATCGCAACACCTGCGTCCACCGCATCTCACCGCAACGTTCGTGACGATCGCGAGCCGCCCCTCATCCGCCGTGAGACGCGCGGAGTTAAATCACTGATTTGCCCGACGACGGAAGCGGAATGTTTTTTGCTGCAGGGGTGGACAAGGCAAATCACGTTGATTGGCTTAAGGAAAATCGCGCGAATGATACGACGCCGTCATGCCCGGGCTTGTCCCGGCCATGACGGAGGAGAGGATTGCGCAATGTGTCCCCCAGTCATTCCGGGGCATCGCGAAGCGATGAGCCCGGAATCCATTTCTCCGCTTGCGTCTGTTGCACGACGGATTCCGGGTTCGTGCTTCGCACGCCCAGGGATGACGGTGGAGTTTGAGGCTCGAGAAGCGGTGGGGTTACGCTTCGCTAACCCACCCTACGAACCACGGACTGCGAGGCTCTTCATCAGGGCCGATATCCCAAACGTCCAGGGTTCGCATTCGTCGCTTGAGCGCATGCGGTTGACGAGCTTGCCGAGCTCGGGGGCCGCGATCGTGACGATGTCGTCGCGCTTGTGGGTAAAGCCCTGGCCCGGCGTATCGCGGTCCTTTACGGGCGCGAACATGGTGCCGAGGAACAGCGCAAAGCCGTCGGGATATTGATGGACCGGTCCGATGGTCTGCGCCACGAGGTCGGTCGGATCGCGGCTGATCTTGCTGATCGACGAATGGCCTTCGAGGACGAAGCCATCAGGTCCTTTCACGGTCAAGCCGACATCCATGTTGCGCACATGATCGAGCGAGAAACTGCGGTCGAACAGGCGGAGCAGCGGGCCGACGGCGCAGGAGGCGTTGTTGTCCTTGGCCTTGGACAATAGCAGCGCCGAGCGGCCCTCAAAGTCGCGCAGGTTGACGTCGTTGCCGAGCGTGGCGCCGACGATGTTGCCGCGGCTCGAGACGATAAGCACGACCTCCGGCTCCGGATTGTTCCAGGTCGATTTCGGATGCAGGCCGGCATCCATGCCGGTGCCGACCGAGGAGAGCACCGGCGCCTTGGTGAACACCTCCGCATCGGGGCCGATGCCGACTTCCAGATACTGGCTCCAGGCCTGCTGCTCGATCAGCACCTGCTTCAGCCGCATCGCCTCCTCCGACCCGGGCTTGAGCTTGGAGAGATCGTCGCCGACCAGCCGCACCACCTCCTTGCGGATCGCCTCGGCGGAAGCGGGATTGCCGCGCGCCCGCTCCTCGATCACGCGCTCCAGCATCGAAATGGCGAAGGTGACGCCGGCGGCCTTCAGCACCTGCAGATCGAGCGGCGCGAGCAGCCACGGCTTTTGCCGATCGCGGCGGTCCGGCGGCGTGTTGGCCACGATGCTATCGAGGTCGCCGACGGGCTCGCCCTTGAAGGCGCGCAGCGCAGCGGCCGGATCGCTCTCCTCGCACAATGCGCTGACAGTCGGAAAGCGCGCGGTCACATCGAACACACCGTCGCTGCGCACGGCGACCACGGCCGGTCCGTCGCGCCGCGGCAACCAGACGCGCCCGACCAGCGTGCCGTTGGTGCCGTCCTCCGGCAGGATGTCTTTGGCAGTCAGCGTGATCATCGGGCTATCTCCCATCCCTTTTCGTTGTTAGCGGCGCTTCTTAGCACGCCTGCGACGCCAGTGTAGAGATGCTCGTCATCCCGATGTCACAGAAGCAGCGTCAATTCCGGCACTCCACATCCCGACTGTGAGCAGCCGAGAGACAGCACTCCATGACCACATCCACTCCGATCGACGAAGCCGCCCTGCGCGAGCGCATCAACCAGGAAATCGCCGACAATCTTGACGAGGAACTTGAGCTCGAACTCGACGATACGCGGCTGGACGATCTCGACGACGTCGCGCGGGCCGGCCTGCCTGTGCTCGATCGCAAGCTCTATTTCCGGGAATTGCTACGGCTGCAGGGCGAGCTCGTGAAGCTGCAGGACTGGGTGCAGCACGAGAAGAAGAAGGTCGTGATCCTGTTCGAAGGACGTGACTCCGCCGGCAAGGGCGGCGTGATCAAGCGCATCACCCAGCGCCTCAACCCGCGCATCTGCCGCGTCGCGGCGCTGCCGGCGCCGAGCGAGCGGGAGCGGACCCAATGGTACTTCCAGCGCTATGTCGCGCATCTGCCGGCCGGCGGCGAGATCGTGCTGTTCGACCGTAGCTGGTACAACCGCGCCGGCGTCGAGCGCGTGATGGGCTTCTGCACCGACGAGCAATACCAGGAATTCTTCAAGTCGGTGCCGGAGTTCGAGCGCATGCTGATCCGCTCCGGCACCATCCTGATCAAATACTGGTTCTCGATCACCGATGACGAGCAGCAATTCCGCTTCACGATGCGGATCCAGGATCCGCTGAAGCAATGGAAGCTGAGCCCGATGGACGTCGAGGCGCGGTCGCGGTGGGAGCAGTACACCAAGGCCAAGGAGACGATGCTGGAGCACACCCACCTGCCCGACTCGCCGTGGTGGATCGTCGATGCCGTCGACAAGAAGCGCGCCCGGCTGAACTGCATCTCGCATCTGTTGACACAGATTCCGTATCAATCGGTGCAGCACATCCCGGTCGTGCTGCCGCCGCGCGTCCGCAATCCTGACTATCACCGCGGTCCGATCCCGGAGGAGATGTATGTCCCGGCGGCGTTCTGACGGAAGGCGTTGTAGGGTGGGCAAAGCGCAGCGTGCCCACCTTTCTTGCACCGA
>NZ_AXAP01000025.1 GCF_000472865.1 Bradyrhizobium elkanii WSM2783
GACTTGCCGCCTGAACCGGACATTCGGCAAGTCGGGAGTCCTGCCGCCAGGCCAGCAACGTCAAGCGAACGGGTGGCACGAACGGCGGAGCTCGTTCAGTCCGCTGCGACGGATGCAAACGTATCGTGTGACATTCTGCAGGCCGAAAACCAGTCCCTCTCGCTCCGCGAACGAATGATCCATTGCACCCAGGTGCACGACGTCCTGGTGATCGATGCGCGCGGACCACTTGATGCGCCTCGCAAAGAACTGGTCGAGGCCGCCCTGTTTGCGAGCGGTCGTCCAATTGTCTTCGTGCCACCAAACACTCCTGTAGTCGCAAAAGACCGGATTGTCGTTGCATGGGACGGAACACGCTCGGCGGTTCGTGCAGTGCGCGATGGGTTGCCCCTTCTCGCTCAGGCGCGTGAGGTGCTCGTCGTATCGGTCATTGACGACAAGCTGTTTCCGACACCTCATTCCGGACACGCACTCTGCCGCTATCTGGCGCGGTGGCAGGTTGATGCCAAATTCAGCACGATCCAGCGTGAGACTCTGAACATTGGCGCGACCCTTCTGGCCCATGCGCAGCAAGCAGGCGCGGACCTGCTTGTGATGGGCGCGTTCGCGCATGGATTCGAGCGCGAGCTGATGCTCGGCAGCGCAACGCGAGACATCTTCAACGCGAGGATCGAAATTCCCGTACTGTTGTCGCACTAGAGCATGATCCGGAAAAGTGTGGAGCGGTTTTCCGAAAAGATCATGCTCAAACAATAACCTGAAGCGCGATGATGATTCATCCTCATCGCATCGCGCTTTAGAGCGTTTTCGAGCGACGTGAATGCCGGTTCGCGTGAAGGAAACGCATCGAAATCCAAGTCTGCGAAATCCAAGTCTTTCATCGAAAGGTTGCGTCTGAAGCTTCATCGCCTTGTTGCGCTGCAGCGGGCCGATCGACAGCTCTTGAGGGGAACTTCGCAGCTCAAACCGAAACTTCTGCTCGCGCTTTTAGCAACCACCGAACGAGCAACACGTTTCGGTAGTCTCAAGGAAGGAGATCATCCATGAGACTGAAAATTGCTGCTGTTGCCTTCGCCGCGCTTGGTGGTGTTGCTCTCACCTCGACGGCGGCTTCCGCAATGCCAAATCGGATCACAAAGGCGAACGAGATCGTCTTGCAAACGTCAAGGATCCAGCACGCGCGCTGGACCAGCGGCCCGCGCCACAGCGCCCGGCACTCGGGTCCGCGATGGCGTGCCGCCCACGCTTGGAGTCCGCGCCGCGTGTCGCGTCCGGGATGGCGCAGCGCCAACGCTTGGGCTCCGCGCCGGGCGTGGGGGCCGGGATGGCGCGGCGCCTATGCCTGGAGCCCACGACCGGCGTGGTCTGCGGGCCCGGCGTGGGGCGCGAGCCCAGGATGGGGATGGGGCGCGGGCCCAGGATGGGGATGGGGCGCGAGCCCGGGGTGGGGATGGGGCGCGCGCCCAGGATGGGGCGTGAGCGTGGGATTTGGCCCGAGCGTAGGGGTGGGCTGGAACAGCGGGTGGTGGTGATCCGGCGGCTGACAACTAACAGCCGGATTTTCGCTGACGCTTTCACGGATCAGGTGGAGGGCGCCGCCTCTCCAACGAGGTGGCCACTTCCGTCTGGTTTCTCCCTGCCGGTGCCGCGCCCGCATCAAGCGCGTTAGGCGCATAGCGAAGCATCCCGTTGCTGGCGCGACCCGTTGGGCCAAGATCAATGCCAAGATCAATATGGGCGTGCAAGGCTGGCCTGCTTACGCCAGCGTGGACCGCACGACCAACACCCGAAGGCTTCGTCAAAGCTAATCAAAGCGGCTGGTCGCACCAACAGCGAGCAGGGTTGTTCGTGGTTCTGCCTCGGAGCCGATCGTCAAAGCGAAAGTCCACGACCGGCTTCGCCTCGCGCTGAATCCCGAGCGGCTGTATTTCTTCGACCGCGTGTCGCAAGCGGCGATCTGAGGCTTTCGTAGTCTGCTCGGGATGGCGAGCTGGCGGGCGCGGTCTTGACTCTGCTTCCGACGCCTGCAATGTTGCGGTGCACACAATAAATCTCCTGTGATTGGTATAGGTGTGCACCGATGCGCGAGGAGTTTCGCAGTAAATTCGAAGGTCTTCTTGCGGCGGCCCGAAAGAACGCGGCGTCCATTCGCGGGGCGCCCGCCCGTCGCCGGACACGGCTGCGAGAACTGACCGGGTTTGGAGCAAATCCCGGCAATCTCCGTATGTTTGCCTACGCGCCTGAGGACCTTCCGCCCAATCGGCCCGTGGTCATCGCGCTACATGGCTGCACCCAAACCGCCGCCGAGTATGACCACGGTACCGGCTGGTCATCGCTCGCCGATAGGCTCGGCTTCGCGGTCGTCTATCCGCAGCAGCAGCCCACCAACAATCCGAAGAATTGTTTCTCGTGGTTCTTGCCGGGCGACATCGCGCGCGGTCATGGCGAGGCGCTTTCGATCAGGGAAATGATCGAGCATGCCCTGACGAGATTTGCGGGCGATCGGGGCAAAGTATTCGTGACCGGCCTCTCTGCCGGTGGCGCTATGGCTTCCGTTATGCTCGCGACCTATCCAGAGGTTATTGCCGGCGGCGCCATCATCGCCGGGTTGCCCTATGGCTGCGCCAGCAACGTTCAACAAGCATTTGAGGCCATGTTTACCGAGCACGGACATGCCACGCAGGTGCTTGGCGATCGCGTGCGGGCAGCATCCAGACATTCCGGGCCGTGGCCGAAGATCTCGGTATGGCATGGCTCCCGCGATCCGATCGTGAAGCCGTCCAACGGTGAAGACATTATTCGGCAATGGACCAGCGTGCATGGGCTTTCGGACAGCCCCTCGCATCAAGAATTCTTCGAGAGCCACAATCGGCGCGTATGGAGCGACGCAAATGGTGAGCCACTGATCGAGGCGTTTTCCATCCGCGGCATGGGCCACGGTGTGCCGATCGCGACGAAGATGGAAGAGAGTTGCAGCTTTGCCGGTGCATTTTTCCTGGATGTGGGAATTTCCTCTACGCATCACATCTCTCGCTTCTGGGGTTTGCATGAATCTCCGGTTGAAATGCCCCGTGCCGCGCCGACGTCAGCCACCATTCAGATGCCAACTGATGACCACGCCCTGCTCATTGCTGCAGCAGCTGCCGAGGGCACGCACGGTTCAGGCGGCGCCTCAACTGCTGATGATCGAGCCCAGCAGATGCGTCCGCCGCTCGACCCCAACACCATCATCGCGGCGGCCTTTGAAGCCGCAGGTCTCCCGGTTCCGGAGTTTCCCATCCCGCTGCCCGGCACGCCGCCGCGCGTTGCACCTGGCCCGATCATCACGGCGGCCCTGAAGGCCGCCGGACTGGTGCCGCGTTAATCCGACGTCGGCGCTCGCTCTTGTCGTGGATTGACCGGTCGGGCGTGGTCGCCAATTGGCCCTGAGCGGAATAACGTTTGAATCCGTCATCATATCGGCTGTCCGGGGCAGACCGGATATTGTGGTCGCGCTCGTGAACTGCAGCTCTGGATCCAGGCGCCGCAAGTGTTTGTGTATTCGGCGACCGAAAGCGTCAGTTGGCGACAACTCCTGGCGGCTGTTTGTGGCGCCATTGTTTCTTGAGCCATCCCTCGGCGATGTCATGCGAGCCCTCGGCACGCTCCTCCTCGAACGGGCTGGGGTTCGCCGGTAAGGCCTCTTCAACTGTCTGCTTCAGGCGGTTGGTAAACGGCCCAGGCTTGAGGCCGTTCCTGAAAACCAATTCTCCAGCGTGTAAGAACCTCATCGGTGCGAACGGGTTAATCGCAGATGCCTGAAGATGTTGAGGTCTTGGTTATCGGTGCTGGGCCAGCGGGTTTCGTGTCCGCGATCTACCTTGCGCGATTCGAGCGAAAGGTTCTGGTTGTCGATTCCGGTGAGTCTCGGGCGGCACTGATTCCGAAAAGCCACAATTTTCCGGGATTCGCACGCGGAATTTCCGGTGCCGAATTGCTTGCGCGCATGAGAGAGCAGGTGGCCGCGCTCGGTGTTCGGCTGATCGACGGCAAGATCGAGGCACTTGCGCGAGCCGGCAGCGGCTTTACTGCCACGGTCGGTCGCACGAATATCCTGGTGTCGAAAGTCGTTCTCGCGACCGGTATCGTCGATCGACAGCCTCCGATGAAGGATTGGGCCAGCGCGGTAGAGGAAGGTCTGCTGCGCTATTGTCCGATATGCGACGCGTTCGAGGCGCGCGGGAAAAGGATAGGGGTGATCGGCCCGCTTGCGCATGCAGCGAGCAAGGCGCTTTTCCTTCGTACTTTCACCGCTGATGTTGTCCTCGTTCCGACCGATGACGCGCGTGAGGACGGGCTGGCGATGAAGCTGAAGGAGGCAACAATTGCCACCACTGCGCCACTCGCTCAGCTCAAAAAAGTCGATGGTCGATTAGCGGCTCGGCTGATCGATGGCACCTCAGTCGGGTTCGATGTTATCTATCCTGCGATGGGCAGTGAGGTCCGATCCGCCCTGTCACTTGCGGTGGGCGCGGATCATACGGCGGAAGGGTTTCTGATCGTGGATCAAAAACAGCAGAGCACGGTCCAGGGACTGTACGGAATTGGTGACGTCGTCAGTGACCTGCACCAGATATCGGTCGCATTGGGTCATGCTGCGGTAGCGGCATGCCACATCCACAATACACTGCCACCGAACTACGTGTAGTCGCCACCGCCTAGAAACGCTGCCGGATCGTGATGGCTGTCTCGGCCGTCATCCATTGACCCGCCGAGCACGGCTACGCCGAGCCTGAGCGGCAAGGGGACTCCTAAGAGCGGGCCAGCGATTTTTCCTCGGTCCAGTTTCGGCGACCGATCGCGCAGGTAAAAGAACTGCCCGTCGAACAAACAGTAGGACGAAGATGCGAACGCGAGCGAGCAGAAGAAGGCGCCTCCATTGGAAAGGACACGTGAAAAGCTCTGGCCTGGGTAGGATAACCGGTTGCTGGTAAGAAACTATTTTAGGGTTCCCGACTTTGCTTTGCGAAGATCGTCTGATTCGCAGAGGTCGACTGTGAACAGAATCCTTAGGCCGGTTACTTACGTCTTCGCCGCCGTGTATTTCCTGGTGGATGCGGCGTTTTTGGCGCTTGCCAAGCCGATCTCAAACTGGATCGCTGACCACGTTCCGTTGAGACGACTACGAGCTTGGATCAGATCGTTACCGCCTTACCCATCGCTCGCACTCTTTTCAGTTCCTGTGATTCTTCTGGAACCTGTTAAGCCTCTCGCCGCATATCTAGCCGCGACGGGGCAGTTTCTGAGCAGCGCTTTAACATTGATCACGGGCGAGCTGTTAAAGCTCGTGCTGGTAGAGCGTCTATTCAGACTCACCCGAGACAAATTAATGAAGATCCCTGCATTTGCTTGGGTCTATGCCAGGTTCCAGCATGCGAAAGCTTGGTTAGAAGCCACGGAGGCTTGGCGTACCATACGGTCGTTGAGCAGGGCGGCCCGCAACTACGCTGCACGTGTCAAAGCAACGATATGGTGCCACTTCGCCACTGTGGGGGGCGATAGAAATCGGGGCTAAATCCCTGGGCTACAGGTCCACAACTTGTCCGCCCAATCCGCGATTGTGGACCGGAGCTCGCGCGAACCCCGAGCTAGGCTTCCCGCCAATAACTGCCCCGATTGTAAATTTCGCGATGCAGCGAGGCTGCACCGCACTCACGCCGCCATACTAAGGACAAACAGCGGTTCGTCATGTCCGTGGTTGCGTATGGTTCCCTCCCCGGGCACCACTTCCCGGGCAAAGCAAGACGCTGCCGCACCTCCAGCCTTTGGCGGCGGCTTGGCGGTTGTCACGCTGGCCACGCCTCAGTGATGAGCCGAGACGCTCCTGACGCATTCGGACAGGAGATTGTCGCCAGACGTGGAATGGCTGACATCGCCGAGACTGAGGATGCCGACCATCCGCTTGCCCTTGTTGATCACCGGCAGCCTGCGGACCTGCAGCTTCTCCATGTGATGCATCGCCTTTGCGAGGTCATCGTCCTCGCGGCAGCAATGGATGCCTTCGGTCATGACATCGCGCGCCGTCGCGCGACGCGCATCGAAGTCGTTGCTCGCAAGCCCTTTGCAGACGATATCGCGGTCGGTCACCATCCCGATCAGCCGATCGTCCTCTCCGATCGGAATGCAGCCGATGTCATGCCCCCGCATCAATTTCGCGAGTTCGGTGACGGGGGTGTCGGGGCTGACCCAGTCGACGCCCTTGTGCATCACGTCTTTGACTTTCATGGCGGACCTCCATTGCTGGATTTCAGGTGCACTTGATGCGCGCGACCAATCCTCAGTCGTGCGCGCTAAAGCGCCCATGCGGTGCGTTCGCCGTCAGGCGCGCAAACTGCTCATGCGTGAGATGAAGCAGGGTCTCGTGATCGCCGGCTTCCATATAGATTTCCGGCTGCGTCTCGATGCTATCGTCGACGATAATATCGAGCCCATAGCACTTGCCAATGGCCGGAACGGCGCCGAGTGCGCAGTCGCGGAACAGTCGATTGATTTCGGCTTCATTCGCCATATCGACATGATCACCGAGTGTCGCCCGCAGCTCCGACAGGCGGAGGTGGTGCGATGCCGGCACGACGGCGAGGATATATTCGCCGTCGCGTCGCAGCACGATGCCTTTGGCAAGACGGTCGCCCGAGATATGGCATGCTTCGGCCGTGCGAGTGGACGACATGCTCGGCTCGTGCTGGATCTCCTCGTATTGGATGTTTTCAGCGGCGAGGTATTTTTGCAGTGTGGGAGCGATGGACATGACGTGACCTCCGGTGCGGGTAGGCAAACCATCCGCCGTAAGGTCTTCCGAGCCTCGCCTTACGATGGGCGGCTGCGTCATTATAAGGCGAGCATATTCCTTCCATCCGCCGGCTGCAATTCTTCGTCGGTGACCGGGGGGCGATGCAACGCCTCCACTTTTGGCGTTGGTGTGCTTTCCGTCTTGGTGTGCAACAGGCGATCCTCGCAGCGTAGGGAACACCGATAAGGCTGGGCCGTGGCGCGGATCAGCTAACCTAGCCCACGACTTGTTGCTGCCCATGCATCGTTATTCCAGGGCGCGCCAACGGGTCCGTGTAAGGCACGGCCCGGTGACAGGTTCCGCGCGAGACCCGAATCCATCAATCCGCGTGCGCAAGCGGCGCAATGGATTCCGGGCTCGATGCTGACGCATCGCCCCGGAATGACTGAGGGACGCAATGCGCAGTCCTCTCCTCCGCCGTCATGCCCGCGAGGCGGGCATCCAGTAACCGGCGGCCCCTCTACTTAAACGCAGCCGGCTCTGGAATGCTGGATCGTCCGCCGGAGCCTGTCATCGGGCGGCGCTTTGCGCCGACCCGGTGGCGGACGATGACAGCGGAGAGGCTGTTTGGCATCTGAATCAGAACTCTCCTCCCGTCGTCCCGGGCTTCGCGCCGTCGAATTCGTAGAACACCCGCTGGGTCGCGATCGCCGCGTTCGGTGCACGAGCGTGGCGCGCCACGTCGTCGGAGAACGGGTTGAGCTCCCGGCGCCGCGACCGAACAGTTGAAGTTCTCGCCAGTCGGTGCCGATGCGTCGATATTCAAGCAAGGGCAAGCCGGTCTTTGAGACGCGGCGTCATCCAATCGAGAAAAGTGCGCAGCTTGAGCGGCATCGGCTTGCGTGGGGGGTAGAGGATGTGCACCGGCAGCGGTTTCGGCTCGAATTCATCGAGGACGATCGCAAGCCTTCCCTCGCGCATCGCGGTGTCCATCTTGTAGGACATGACCCGCGCCAAGCCGGCGCCATTGATGGCGGCGAGCACCGCGGCTTCCGACGTGTTCACGCAGAGCCGCGACCTTATCGGCGCCACCCTGGGACGATTGCCGCACACAAATCTCCAGGCTGCAGGCGCGGCATGATCATCGATGGTGATGCAATCATGCTTGGCCAGCTCGCTCAGCTTTCTCGGCCGCCCGCGCGTCTTCAGGTATGAGGGGCTGCCGCAAACGACGACCCGGATCGAGCCAATCCGCGTCGCAATCATGCTGCTCTCTGGCAGAGGACCAAGCCGGATCGCGACATCGATATTCTCATCGGTCACGTTGATGACGTTGTCGGTCAACATCAGCCGCAGGGAGATGTCCGGATAGGTGTTGAGAAATTCGATCACATGCGGCAGCAAATGCGCGTGGCCAAGGCCCCATGGTGCCGTCACCGCCATCTCGCCCTTTGGCATGCGGTACTCGCCCGACACCTCTCGCTCGGCATCCTCAACCTGCTCGATGATGCGCTTGCAGGCGTCTATGTATGAGCGTCCGGCATCGGTCAGTGTCATTCGCCGCGACGTGCGCTGAAACAGTTGCGCCTTGAGGCGAGCTTCGAGTTCGGCGACCTTTCGGCTGATGGTTGCCACAGGCGACTTGAGTCGGCGTGATGCCGCCGAGATGCTGCCGGTCTCTGCCACAGCGACAATCACTGACATCGCCTCCAGGCGATCCATTTGTCTTCCCTTTCCAAACTTCCGAAAGCTCCTTCTCAATCATATGGGCTGCCCAGCGGTCGTACAATGCGCTACGCCGCAATCCATCGATGATCTGCGGCCCGGTTGCCAATGACTCCTTGACTGCCGAGCAGCACACGTCGCCGCATCACAAGTCACTCTGCAATCGGAGTCTGATATGAAAGACGCTCGTTTGATCGACACGCTTGTTGCCGTGAGCCGCCGGCGTTTCTCGTTGGGCCTGCCACTGTTGACCGCCGGCGCAGCCCTTTCACAGAACGCGTTCGCGGCGAACGCCACGCCGGCCGGCAAGGCGCCGATCGTCACGCACCACCGCACCAAGACGGTCGACGGCATCAAGATCTTCTATCGCGAGGCAGGGCCGAAGGGGGCGCCGATCGTGCTGCTGCTGCATGGTTTCCCGACCTCCTCGCACATGTTCCGCAACCTCATTCCGGAGCTTGCCGACCGCTATCACGTCATCGCCCCCGACTATCCGGGCTACGGGCAGAGCGATATGCCAGATCGGGCCACGTTCGCTTATACCTTCGACCGCTTCGGCGAACTGGTCGACGGGCTGCTTGATCAGTTGGATGTCCGCAGCTTCGCCATGTACGTCATGGATTACGGCGCGCCCGTCGGCTGGCGCCTCGCGCTCAAGCATCCTGAACGCGTCACGGCGCTCATCGTGCAAAATGGCAATGCCTATGACGAGGGTTTGAAAGAGTTCTGGGACCCGATCAAGGCCTACTGGGCCGATCACTCGGAGGAACATCGCAAGGCGCTCTACAAGCTGGTCACGCCGGAGATCACCAAGTTCCAGTACACCGACGGCGTCAGTGACGTGACCCGCGTTTCGCCCGACAATTGGGTGCATGACCAGGCCCTGCTCGACCGACCCGGCAACGCCGAGATCCAGATGGACCTGTTCTACGACTACCGCACCAACCTGCCGCTCTATCCGCAGGTGCAAGCCTATTTCCGCAAGCATCAGCCGCCGACGCTGATCGTCTGGGGCAAGAACGACAAGATCTTCCCGGCCGATGGTGCCTACCCCTACAAGCGCGACCTGCCGAAGGTCGAGTTTCATCTGATCGATACCGGGCACTTCGCGCTCGAGGACAAGGCCGACGAAATGGTGCCTCTTATCCGCGATTTCCTCAATCGCAAGATCGCTTCGTGAGTTGACTGCAAAAGAGGGTCGTAGGGCGGACTAGCTTTGCGCTGGAGCGCGAGGAACGAAGGCGGAAAGCGTAATCCGCCGTTCACTGGTGCCGCATCAAGGATGGTGTGTTACGCCCTTGCGGCTTCGCGTGTTGAAGCTGCAAAGTGTGAGTTTGACTAGCCCAGCCTACCGGCTTGCTAAGAACCGACGACCGCCTTGGGAGAGAAGACGCGATTACCTCTGGATCCTCAAGCTAGACGTGTGCCCGATTACGCGCTCTTATGTGCGCGGGATTGGGGGACAAATTGGCAAAGCACATCTATGGCGGACCTGACACTCCGAAGAAGCTTCGCTGCCTTCAGGAATACTTACAGGCCTTCTCTATAGCTCTCCGCAACCAACAATTCGAATGCGTATACATCGACGCCTTCGCCGGCTCCGGTAGCCGAACTGAGGTCCGGCCGGCATTGCCGCTGCTCGGCGAGGAATTCGCCGAGCCGCAAGAGGTCACGACGCCCGGCAGCGCCCGGATCGCGATCGACATCCACCCGCCATTGCATTCGATCGTGCTGATCGAAGAAGATGCTACGCGGTTTGCTGAACTTGAGCGGCTAGCCGGTGAATATCCCGACAGGCATATCACCGTAGAGAAAGGCGATGCCAACAAGCATGTGCAACGGCTTTGCACGCAGATCGCTTGGCGGCAGAGAAAGCCGGGGATGAGAGGAACGCGCGGCGTGGTTTTTCTCGATCCCTACGGAATGGAAGTCGCATGGCAGACGGTTGAGACTATCGCGAGAACCAAAGCACTGGACTGCTGGTATTTCTTTCCGTTATCTGGCCTATACCGAAACGCACCGCACAATCCGGCCAAGCTTGACGCAGGGAAGCAGGCGAACTTGGACCGCGTGCTTGGCGCGACCGACTGGCGCGAACGCTGGTACGAACACCAAATCTTACCGAAGGATTTGCTCGAAACGCAGGCGCAGGCAGTTCGTCGGACTGACGTTGATGCAATTGAAGCCTACGTGAAAGAACGCCTGGAAACCGCTTTCAAAGGCGCGGTCCTCGATCCCATCCGTTTGCATCACAAGAACGGAGCGCCGCTTGCTTCGCTTTTCTTCGCCGTATCGAACACCAGCCCCAAAGCAGTGAAGCTGGCGACCGATATCGCATCTCATATTCTCAATTCGGGCAGGTTATTCCACAGCCGACCACGATAAGTCCGGCCGCTAGCCTTCTTGTTCTTGCCGCCCCATTGCTTGAAGAAGAACGCGGCGTCGGCGTCCGTGCAGAGATCGTAGATTTCATCGATCCAATGCGGGTCCATCGGCCGGGCCTGCGGCCCGCTCTCGCCGCCGACGATCGCCCAATGAATTCCCCGCAAGTCACTGCCGGCAACGGAGCCAATAAGAGGCTCAAAGGAAACGAATCTGATCGCCGCCGGTACGTCCCGCAGCTCATCAAGTCGATGCAGGACGCGACCGTCCTCGACGCTTGTCCCAAGCCACACGTTCGGGAGTACAGTGAAGCTGTCTGAGGAAAGGACGGATGCCATCCGCTGCGGCCGCTTTGTCAGGATCTGATACGTGTGATGAGGCGTCGCCGCCATGGTCTTCCAGACCGCCGCGATGAATTCGACCGGCACCTCAGGATGAAAGAGATCCGACATGGAGTTCACAAATACCCGCCGTGCCTTCTTCCAAGTCAGCGGGGTTTCAAGTGCGCCGTAGTCAACCCTGATTTTGCCGGTCCACTTTGCCCGGCCGCCGCTCTTCCGTGTCAAACCTGCGTACTTGTCGAGGCCCATGGCTTCCAGACGAGCCGCCATCCGCATCGCGTAACAATTCGTGCAGCCCGCCGTCAGCACTGTGCAGCCAGCAACCGGATTCCACGTCGCGTCCGTCCATTCTATCGATGTTTCAGCCATAGTGGTCCATCCTCGACATCCCCGGAGAATGTCTCCAATATGGTAAACGAGCCGACAACGTCTTCCTAGAAAAATCATCGCGGCATGATCGGAGCCGCGGACTTGAGCCGCATCCCACGACTTGAAGCCGGAAGGCGGAAGCGCAATCCGCCATTTGCTTGCGCCGCACTAAGGATGGTGGGTTACGCCTTGCGGCTTTACGTGTTGACGCAGCGGAGTGTGTGAGTTCGGCTAACTAACCCACCCCACGACTTACTGATAGGAAGCGTTGACGGTCACAAATGTACGCATACGCCCTTTTCATCATCGTGGTCGTTGGCTTTGCCTGGAAGGCAGGGAAGCTGTTCAACAGTTTGCGGCAGGTGGAAGTCCGAATGCGCGTTGGCGTGGTGCTGGCGAAGCGCGATAACCCCATGCTGTTTTGGTCCGTGGTCGGCATTCAGTGTCTAGGCGTATGTGTCCTGCTTGCGATTATCTACTTCGTGATCTTCGTTCTTCCAAACCGCATAATGAGCTGACAACCTCGCGCGAACGCGGGTGGTGCATCCGGTGAAGCGCGATGGCTCGTTGACCAGCGCCAATCCCGCTCGCCGCTACTTCGTCACCATCCCCCCGGTCTCCGGATGCTGCAGCCATCCCAGCACAGCGTCGTGGAAGCGCGCCGGCGCCTGGATCTGCGGCGCGTGGCCGAGGTCGGGGAATTCGATCAGTTGCGCGTGCGGGAAACGCTTGGCCGCCTCCTTGCCGAGCACGGGATAATTGCCGAGCTTGGAGCGAATGTCCGGCGGTGCGAGATCCTTGCCTATTGCGGTGGTGTCCTTGTCGCCGATCAGGAGCAGCACCGGCGCGGTGATGCGCTCGAATTCGTAGAACACCGGCTGGGTCGCGATCATGTCGTAGAGCCGCGCCGAACTCGATGCCACCGCCTCGCGTCCGGGACCGCGATACATGCCGGCCAGCATCTGCACCCAGGGTTCGTATGACGCGTCCCAGGTGTTGGCATAATAAGTCGCGCGCTCGTAGGCGCGAATGGTGTCGGCGGTGACGCGCTTCTCGCGCTCGTTCCAGCCGTCGAGGCTGAGCCACGGCACGCCCTTGGCCGCCCAGTCCTCCAGCCCGATCGGATCGACCAGCACGAGCTGATCGACGGCCGCCGGATACATCAGCGCATAGCGCATCGCGAGCATGCCGCCGGTCGAATGGCCCATCATCACCGCATGCTCGATGCCGAGTGACGCCAGTAGGGCGCGGGTGTTGCCCGCGAGCTGCTGGAATGTGAACTGATAGCGCTCGGGCTTGCTGGATTTGCAGAACCCGATCTGGTCGGGCGCGATCACCCGATAGCCGGCCGCCGTCAGCGCCTTGATCGAGCCTTCCCAGGTGGCGGCACAGAAATTCTTTCCATGCAGCATCACGACGGCGCGGCCGTTCGGGTTCGACGGTTTGACGTCGAGATAGGCCATCTCCAGGTCCTGGCCCTGCGATGAGAAGCGATAGCGCTCAACCGGGAAGGGGTATTCGAAGCCCTGCAGCTCAGGCCCATAGGCCGGTCCCTCGTCGGCGGCGGAGGCCGGTGAACTCAGGCTCACAGCGGTGGTCAATGCGAGACCGAACAGGGTGGCAAAACGGATCATCGGGCAATCCTGCAGATTGGAATGTCAGGCGGGCTCGGACTAACGCAGCACTGTGACGCTATCCAGAAGGCTTGCGATGATTTGTTTGTGATCGATTGGGAGATCGGCCGACTGCTCCTGCCGTCATTGCGAGCGGAGCGAAGCAATCGATGTCTCCACTTGCGGCGCTATGGATTGCTTCGCTTCGCTCGCAATGACGATGTGGATGCTTCCGGTGCGACAAATCAACCCGACGGGCAAATCAGCCCAAAGTCTGTCCAGCCGTGCTGCGAAAAATATTCCGCTTCCGCCGTCGGGCAAATCAGTGATTTAACTCCGCGCGTCTCACGGCGGATGAGGGGCGGCTCGCGATCGTCACGAACGTTGCGGTGGGATGCGGTGGACGAGATGGGTGTGACTGACGAGCACGCGCATCACGGACGGCGAAGTCGTGTGGTCCTGGCGCCCCGACGCTGGCGCTAAGCTCGCGAGCAGCAAGAGCTGCCGCGGGTGACGGTGGCAAAAAAGCCCGGTCACCGGGGAGAGCACGAAGGAAACCGTAACACCATCGCGCAGGGAAAGCCGGAATGTTCGGTTGAACCTGTGGTCCTACCCCCGTGCTTTTTGTTGCACGGGACCCACGGGTGCAACCAGCACCCGGCTTTCCCTGCGCCCTCTGTGCTTCGAGAGGGTGGAAAGTGAAACAAAGCTCGGGCGTCTCATGCCGCGAGAATGCCGACTCACATCCTCTCTGCTGTTTGAAATTTGAATCGTGATCTCTCCTCTCGTCGTCCCGGGCTTGACCCGGGACCCATAACCACAGGCTTTGGTGATGTGCTCCGCTGCAACCACTTGCTCGCGATACAACAGCTCCCTGTGGTTATGGGTCCCCGCCTTCGCGGGGACGACGCCGGTGCGAGGCGTGAGAGAATCGTAGGATGGGTAGAGCGCAGCGAAACCCATCATCTCGCGGCTTGCTCCATCTTGCGGCACGATCACCGCAGCACGATCCACGCCGGCGCGTGGTCGCTTGCGCCTTCCTCGCCTCTGATGTCGCGGTCGACGCCGGCTTTCGTCAGACGCGGCGCCAGCACAGGACTGAGCAGCAGATGATCGAGTCTCAGCCCCGCATCGCGCGGCCAGCGGTTGCGCTTGTAGTCCCAGAAGGTGAACGTCGGCTTTGCCGGATGCAGCGTGCGGATCGCGTCGCACCAGCCCTGATCGACCAGCGCCTTGAAGGCGGCGCGGCTCTTCGGCTGGATCAGTGCGTCCTTGTCCCAGGAGCGCGTCGGATAGATGTCGAGCTCGGTCGGCGCGACGTTGTAGTCGCCGGCGAGCACGACCGGGACATCCTCTTTGAGAAGCTTCGCGGCATGCGCGCGCAATCGCCTGAACCAGGCAAGCTTGTAGTCGAATTTCGGCCCGGGCTGCGGATTGCCGTTCGGCAGATAGAGGCTGGTGACGACGACGCCCTTGATGGCGGCCTCGATATAGCGCGCCTCGTGATCGGTGCGATCGCCGGGCAGGGCGGTGCGGATCAACACCGGCTCGGCTTTTCGCGCGAGGATCGCAACGCCGTTCCAGGTCTTCTGCCCGCACCACACCGCGCCATAGCCGGCCTTCTCGATTGCGGCAGTCGGAAACTCGCTATCGCTTGCCTTCAGTTCCTGCAGGCTGACGACGTCGGGTTTTGCCGCGCGCAGCCAGTGCAAGAGGTTCGGCAGGCGGCGGTTGATGTTATTGATGTTGAAGGTCGCGATCTTCATGCGTCGAGACGACCGCGATCCATCCCGACCCGATCAGGTCGGCGCGTTGCCGGAGTCGGCGGGCGGGGGCGGCGGCTCCTCCGCGGGATTGCCGCCCTTGTAGATGCGCGCATAACGCGGTCCGAGGCTGGTCAGCACCTCATAGCCGATGGTGCCGAAATGATGCGCTGTTTCGTCGACCGTGATGCCTTCGCCGATCAGCGTGACCATGTGGCCGCGCCGCACGGCATTCTTGTCGAGTTCGGTGATGTCGACGGCGATCAGGTCCATCGAGATGCGGCCGGCGATCGGACAGCGCTTGCCGGCGACCACAACGTCGGCGCCGCGGGTGCCGTCGTTCGAGCTCGCGGCGCGGAAATAGCCGTCGGCATAGCCGACCGAGACGACCGCCAATCGCGTCGGCCGTCGCGCGGTCCAGGTGCCGCCATAGCCGACGGTCTCGCCGCGATCGATGTGGCGGATCTGCACGATGCGGGCCTTGAGATCGACCACCGGCCGCATCGGGTTGTCGGCCTCGGGCGTCGGGTTGACGCCGTAGAGCGCGGCTCCCGGCCGCACCAGATCGAACTGGAATTGGGGGCTAAGGAAAATGCCGGAGGAATTCGCAAGCGACGCCGGCACGCCGGTGAACAGGCTCGCGATCTCGCGGAAGGCCGCAAGCTGCCTCGCATTGATCGGGTTGTTGAGCTGCTCGGCGGCGACGAGGTGGCTCATCACCAGCGTGATGCCGTGATCGCCGGCATTGATGCGCGGGATGATGCCTTGCGCCTCGTTGATCGTGAAGCCGAGCCGGTTCATGCCGGTGTCGATGTGAATAGCGGCGCCGCCCGACCAGCCGGAGCGACGGCAGAACACGTCCCATTCGGCGAGTTCGTTGAGATCGCCGATCACGGGCTGGCAGTCGAACTTGGCGTAGCTGTCGCCGGTGCTCTGGAAGAAGCCGCCGAGCGCATAGATGGTGGCGGACGGCACCGCCTCGCGCACGGCGCGCGCCTCTTCGATATTGGCGACGAAGAACGTCTTGCAGCCGGCGCCAGCCAATGCCCGCGAAACCTGCGCAGCGCCGCAGCCATAGCCGTCGGCCTTCACGACGGCGCCGCATTCGGCCGGAACCGCTGCTTTCTCGAGCCTGCGCCAGTTGGCGATGATGGCGTCGAGATCGACGGTCAGGATGCCGGTGGCGGTCGGAGGCACCGCGAGCTGGTTTGCGTCGGACGCAAGTTGCGCGCCCTGCGGGATCGATTTCGGATCGGAAGCGACGTTCATGGCGCCGTTTTACGCGGGCGGCAGCAATGGTTCAACCGCGCATCAATAAGAAGGCCGATCCGGCACATGACCGTCATGGGCGAGGTCGCCGAACCGCGTCACGCTGGCTTCGAAGTGCAGCTCGACCGTGCCGGTCGGGCCGTGGCGCTGCTTGCCGATGATGACTTCGGCCTTGCCATGCGCGAGGCCCATGTCGGTCTGCCACTTCTCGTGTTCCGGTGTGCCCGGGCGAGGCTCTTTCATGGCGAGGTAATATTCCTCGCGGTAGACGAACATCACCACGTCGGCGTCCTGCTCGATCGAACCGGATTCACGCAAGTCGGCGAGTTGCGGACGCTTGTCGTCGCGGTTCTCCACCTGGCGCGACAGCTGCGACAGCGCGATGATGGGAACATTCAATTCCTTGGCCAGCGCCTTCAGGTTGGTCGTGATCTCCGTGATTTCCTGGACGCGGTTGTCGTTGCCGCGCTTGCCCGATCCCGACAGCAGCTGGATGTAGTCGATGACGATGAGGTCGAGGCCCTTCTGCCGCTTCAGCCGCCGCGCCCGGGCGGTGAGCTGAGAGATCGACAGGCCGCCGGTTTCGTCGACATAGAAGGGCAGGGACTGCAGCTCGATCGAGCATTCGCGGATCTTCTCGAAATCCATCTCGGTGATACCGCCGCGGCGGATGTGGCTCGATGGGATTCCGGTGCGCTCGGCGAGAATACGGGTGGCGAGCTGCTCGCCCGACATTTCGCAGGAGAAGAAGCCGACCGCGCCGCCGTGGATTGCCTTGATGCTGCCGTCAGCCTGCACCTCGCCCTCATAGGCCCTGGCGATGTTGTAGGCGATGTTGGTCGCGAGCGAGGTCTTGCCCATGCCGGGGCGGCCGGCGAGGATGATGAGGTCCGACGGCTGCAGGCCGCCCATCCTGGTGTCGAGGTCGCGCAGGCCGGTGGAGATGCCGGACAGCTTGCCGTCGCGCTGGAACGCTTTAGCGGCCATGTCGACCGCAATCGTCAGCGCCTGGGCGAAGCGCTGGAAGCCGCCGTCATAGCGGCCGGTCTCGGCGAGCTCGTAGAGCTGGCGCTCGGCGTCCTCGATCTGGGCGCGTGGGGCGAAATCGACCGGCGCGTCGAATGCGACGTTGACCATGTCTTCGCCGATCCGGATCAGGTCGCGCCGCAGCGACAAGTCGTAGACGGTCCGGCCATAGTCCTGGGCGTTGATGATCGTGGTCGCCTCCGCGGCGAGGCGGGCGAGGTATTGGGCAACCGTCATGCCGCCGATGTCCGTATCCGCCGGCAGGAAGGTCTTCAGTGTCACCGGGGTGGCGACCTTGCCCATCCGGATCAGGCTACCGGCGGTCTCATAGATCGTCTGATGGAGCGGCTCGAAGAAGTGCTTCGGCTCGAGGAAATCCGAGACGCGGTAGAAGGCGTCGTTGTTGACCAGGATAGCGCCCAACAGCCCCTGTTCCGCTTCGATATTGTGCGGTGCGCTGCGATAGGCCGGTGCTCCCGGCTCGGGCGCGAGCTTCAGGACCTTCGAATCAGTTGCCATGGACGGAATTATTCTTCGGATTTCGCCGTTATTGGGATTCCCGGAGCAGGGGCGGCGATAAAGCGCCACCGCTGTCCGAAGCGGAAGTGCCCATGCGCCTTATTCACGATTCACACAAGCGAAGTGTGAATCACGTAGCAGCGGTGCACGATGCTTGACGGATTTCGGGAGCGCGCGGCGAGTCGTGGGGAATGTTTTTGGGCAGGCTGAACCTAATTCCGCCTGGACGAACCAACATCCAAGGGAACGGCGCGTGACCGGCCTGCTATCTCAGGTGAGGATGAGATAGGCGAACGCAACCAAAGCGGCGACGATGCCCGCAGCGATCAGGGCGTAGTCGGTTTTCAGGTCGCGCGGCGGATCGAACAAGGATCTGTACGTCTCGTGGGACATGGCGGTGGTCTAGCCCAAACCGCCCGTCGACCTTTGTGAACCAGTTCACATGGGAATGATTTTTGTTGCGGCAGGGTAGGCGGGAACGGACCAGAGGGTTTCGGGTTAGTTACAGCGATGAGCCAGCGATTTCATATCCGGCAATCGGAACAGGGCGACCGGCGGTGGCTGTCGATGCTGATCGACGCCATGGAGCGGGCATCGCGCCCGGAAATCCGCAATGTTCCCTGCGACAAGCAGGTGCTCGCCGCCGTCGAAGCGCAGCTCGCGCGCCCGCCCGTGGCGTATCCCTGTTACGGCTCGTCCTTCAGTTTCCGCAACTGAGCCTACTCGCCCGCCAGTTGCAGCCGCGGCCGCGCGCGCTGCTCGATGCCGCGCAGCTTGGCCTCTTCCTGGCCGATATAGTCGCGGGTGATCGGCACGACGCCCTGCCGCTTGGTGAGCTGGAGCTGGAAGTTCATCATGTTCTGCTTGCGGAACGACATTTCCGAAGCCGCAAGATAGAACTCCCACATCCGCGCAAACCGCTCATCATAGAGGCGGACGGCCTCTTCGCGCCGCGCCATGAAGCGCTCACGCCATGCCTTCAAGGTCTCGGCATAGTGCAGGCGGAGGATCTCCATGTCGCAGACCAGAAGCCCGGCCTTCTCGATCGCGGGCATGACTTCGGAAAGTGCCGGGATGTAGCCGCCGGGGAAGATGTATTTCTCGATCCAGGGGCTGGTGACGTCAGGCCCCGTGGACCGGCCGATCGAGTGCAGCACCATCACGCCGTCGTCGGTCAGCAACTCGGCGCAGCGGCGGAAAAAGGTCTCGTAGAAGTCGACACCGACATGTTCGAACATGCCGACCGAGATGATGCGGTCGAACGGGCCGGGGATGTCGCGATAGTCCTCGAGCAGGAAGCGCGCCGATTGCGAGAGGTTCTTCTCCGACGCCCGGGTGTTCGAAACCTGGAGCTGCTCGGTGGAGAGCGTGACGCCGGTGACGTCGGCACCAGTCATCTCGGCGAGGTAGAGGCCAAGCCCACCCCAGCCGGAACCGATATCGAGCACGCGCTGGCCCGGCCGCACCAGGAGCTTGGCGGCGAGATGGCGCTTCTTGGCGAGCTGGGCGTCGTCCAGCGTCGCATCCGGCGTCTCGAAATAGGCGCAGCTATATTGCTTGTCGGCGTCGAGGAAGAGGGAATAAAGCCGGCCATCGAGGTCATAGTGGTGAGCGACATTGCGCCTCGACCGTCCCCGCGGATTGAATTGCCAGATGTGCCTGCCGAGATAGCGCAGGAGCCATTGCGGCTTGGCCCAGCGCGGTAGCATGTCCGGCTGATCCATGAGGATCGCAAGCGCATCCACAATCGAGCCATTCTCGACGACGAACGTGCCGTCCATGTAGGACTCACCGAGACTGAGCTCGGGATCGAGCAACACCCACCGCTCCGCGGCTTCCGTCCGGAACCGCACCGAGACCGGCTGTCCGGCGCCGTCGCCGCAGGTGAACTTCGCCCCGCTTGCGGTCGTGACCGAAAGCGCGCCGTGGCGAACGAACTGCCCCAAGAAATAACGCAACAAACGGTCCATGGAACCACCACAGAGTGACCGGCCGTTACCCTGACGCGCAGTGGAACAGATGGTTCCAATGTGAGTCAACATCACTGTAGGAGTGATCGGGGGGAAGCGCTATTGCGTTGTAGTCAAAGCGGATATTCCCGAATGTGACAATTAAGTGGATGCGTCACAACTGCGCTTCCATTCGCCCGATATTCGGCTAAAAGGAGCCGCCGCTACCGGATCGAGCACGGCCGGAGGGGTTTCCACGATCAGGAGAATGGGGATGGCGGGCCGAGCGCTCATTTTCGCGGCGGTGATTCTTGTTGCCGCGGGCGTTGCGGCGAACTCGGCGCATGCCCAGCCGACCAATCTGGAGGCCGGCAAGAGCCCCTCGCAGATCTTTGCCGGCACTTGCAGCGCCTGTCACAAGTCGGCGCGCGGCCTGCTCAAGAGCGTCAGCGCGTCGGCACTCCCAGGGTTCCTGCGCCAGCACTACACCACGAGCAGCGACATGGCCTCGCTGCTGGCGTCCTATCTCGTTTCCAACGGCGCCAGCGATACGCGATATCAGGGCCGGCAGGAACAGACCAAGCACGGCAAGGATGCGAAGCAGCAGGAAGCCGCGCGCCCGGCCAGCCCTCCGGAACCGGAGCGGCCCAGCCGCAGGTTCTTGTTTCCGTGGAGTTCGTCCGAGCCCACACCCGACGCGCAGCAGGCCGCCAAGCCTGACGTTGACGGCCTCAATCCACAAGGCGAGGGCAGGCGGCATGGTCGCAACGCCAAGCGGCAGCAGCAGCCGAGCGAGGCGGCGCCTGACGCGGCCAGCCCGGAGCAGGGGGCCGAGCCCAAGCCGGCTGCCAAACAAAAGCTGGGCAAGCGCGGCAAGCCCAGCGAGGAGCCTGCCAGACAGGCCGAGCCAGCCGTGGAAGACAAGCCCGGTTCGGAAAGCAAGCCGGATACGGCCAAGGTCGAGTCGAGGGAGAACAGCGGCAGCGGGTCGGCACCGTTGCGGTCCGATCCTGTTCCAGCGGTAACGCCAGCGTCTCCGGCACCCGCTGCAGCTCCGAGCGCTCCGGAACCATCCGCAAGCCCGCCTGCGGCTCCTGCAGCTTCGCAGTGACGGCGTTGGGCCGGAGCTGTTGCAGCAGCACGGCCTGTTCCACGACAACGCAACGACGATCGCGGCCGCGACCACGCGCGGCCAGACGGGGCTCACCGCCAAATACAAATTGAACCTGCTCTCGCCGGCATCCGGCAATCGCCTGATCTGCCGCGCGCGGGTGATCAAGCCGGGACGGCAGGTCGCCGTCGTCGCAGCCGACGTGTCCTGCGTGATTGACGGCAAAGAGAAACACACCGCGACCGCGCTCGCTTCCATTGCCATGCAGGATGAGAAGGCGGCAGCCCGAATCGAAAGCCCGGCCTGATCGAGGCCGGGCTTGATCTTGCGGTAGATGAGGAGGCTTATTTCTCCTCGGCAGCCGGCGCCGGCTCCACCGGCTCCTCCTGCTGCGCTTCCGGATCGAAGAACTCGCCGGCGGCGGCAAGCGCCTCGGCTGCGGCGTCCTGGTCTTCCTGGCGGCTCGAGATGTCCTCACCGCGCTTGATGCGCTCGGCTTCATCCGCGCTGCGCGCGACGATGACGGTGATGCTGGTCTCGACCTCGGGGTGGACGGCGATCGTCACCTTCTGCTGGCCGATCACCTTGATCGGCGAGTCCAGCCATACCTGCGGCCGGTTGACGATGATGCCGTCGGTCGCCAGCGCCGCGACGATGTCGCGCACCGAAACCGAGCCGAATAGCTGACCGCTTTCGGAAGCCTGGCGAATGATCACGATCTCGCGGCCGTCGATCTTCTCGGCCACCTTGCCGGCTTCGGACTTGGCCTTGAGGTTGTTGGCCTCGAGTTCGGCCTTCATGCCTTCGTACTTGGCGCGGTTATCGGCGGTGGCGCGCAGCGCCTTGCCGCGCTTCAGGAGGAAGTTGCGCGCAAAGCCGTCGCGCACCTTCACGACTTCGCCCATCTGGCCGAGCTTGGCGACACGTTCCAAAAGAATGACTTCCATATTGCTTCTCCTTCAATCTTGGTTTGGGTTGATCGGTCGAGTTCAGGATGCAGGGAGCGGGGGCGGCCTGGTCCGCAGATAGCGCTGGCGCAATCCGAACAGCGCATCGGCTATTCCGAGCACCACCATCGCGATCACGGGCCAGGTGAAGATCACGACAACGACATAGGCGCAGCTCAGCCAGAACGGGCGGCTGTTGAGTGATTGCGTCACCGTGTGCAAGACGGCGAAACCGGTAAGCGCGTACGCCGCCATTAGGGCGGTGGTTATGACCTGTGCGAGGATGGCGAGCAGGCCGCTGGTGAAACAGAAGGCGATGGCGACGCACGAGGCCACCAATGTCATCGCCGGCAGCGCAGTCGCCCGCAGGTCGGGCCACGGACGTCGCAGGCGGCCCGAGGTCGCCGTGATCAAGGTCGCCAGCCAGAGATTGATCGTCAGCGATATCATCGTGACGATGACCGCCGCGAGCGGTGCGACCGCCACCATCGCGTCGACGACGCGTTCCATGTCGGCGCTCGTCGTCACCATGCGCGAGTCCAGAACCCGCATCAGGCCGCGCTTCATGGCAGCCGCTATGGTGGCGGCGTCGGTCCCCAGCGTGAGCAGGGCCGCCATCGTGGTGAGCACGGCAAAGCCCGCGATCCAGAGCAGGATACGGCCGACCGGATACCATTCGAGATTGGCGGTCCCTGGCGCCGGCACGCCGCCCGGGCTCGGGTCCGCAATCGGGCGTCCCAACAGCGCGAGATACCCGAGCCACCAGGCCGGCAGCGCAACCATGATGACAAAGGTGATGCAATAGGGCAGGCCGAAGATCGCGCCGAGGCCCAGCGCGGCCGCAATCCCGCCAATACTTGCCGTAAGCGGACCCCAGCCGAGCCCCGCCATCATCAATGGCAGCGGCGCCAGCCAGAACAGCAACAGCGAGATCATCGCGCCCGAAATCATCGAGGCGAACATCAACGCCGACGCGCAGCCAGCAGCGATAGCAATGAACAACGTCGCGATCATCAGCTGTCCCGCTCCTTTCGAGCGGTTAGAGGTCCTGCCTGAGAACCCCAACCATCGGCGACCGGACGACCCGGAAGCCTTATGAGCAAATGGTCCGCAGCGCGCGAGGTGCTGCGGACCGGATTGATTAGCGAATCACGTAGGGCAAGAGGCCGAGGAAGCGCGCGCGCTTGATGGCGCGGGCGAGTTCACGCTGCTTCTTGGCGGAAACGGCCGTGATGCGGCTCGGCACGATCTTGCCGCGCTCGGAGACGTAACGCATCAGCAGCTTGGAATCCTTGTAGTCGATCTTCGGCGCATTCGGACCCGTGAACGGGCAGGACTTGCGGCGACGGAAAAACGGACGGCGGGCACCGGCTTCGGCCATGATTCTTACTCCTCGGTCGCAGCTTCTTCATCGCGCGGGCGGCGCGGGCCACGGTCGCCGCGGAATCCACCGCCGTCGCGATCGCCACGGAAGCCGCCACCCTCGCGGTCGCCGCGGAAGCCGCCGCCGCGATCATCGCGCTCACGGTCACGGTCAGCCTTGCGCATCATCGCCGACGGGCCTTCCTCGAGTTCCTCGACGCGGACGGTGAGATAGCGGATGACGTCTTCGCTGATCCGCTCCTGACGCTCGATCTCGCTGATCGCGGAAGACGGCGCGTCGACGTTCATCAGCACGAAATGCGCCTTGCGATTCTTGTTCATGCGGTAGGTGAGGGAGCGCACGCCCCAATTCTCGGTCTTGGTGACCTTGCCGCCGGCCTGTTCGACGATGCCGGTCATCTGCGCTGTCAGTTCGTCAACCTGCTGGGTGCTCGCGTCTTGGCGCGCGAGAAAAACATGCTCGTAAAGAGGCATGGATGTCCTTTCTAAAGTTGGCGCGGTTCCCGGCGACAAGCCCTTCGAGACCTTCGGAAAGGACTCGATGTTGCTCAGAAGGCGGAAGCACGGGACGACGGGCCGACTGGCCCTGCCACATCAAAATCAACGAATGAAATTGCTGAGACCGTCCGTTCAGCTCCCGGCCGGGACCCACGGATGGCGGGCTTTATAAGGATTTTGCGGGCCTTGGCAAGATTGCCGGCCAAGTTTTTGCCCGTGGTAGCGGGCCTATCTGCACCGGATCCGTTCGTCCAGCTCGGTCTTGATTTATTTGTTTGTATATCATACAAATAAGTCGAGGAGGCATCTAATGGCAGCCAAAGCTGCGTCCGAATCGCCAGCCGGCGATCCCAAACATGCCGTTCGCGCCACACGTGCGGCCGGGCGCAAGATGCGTTCGCTGCTGCTCGACGCCGCAAGCCGCCTGTTTAGGGAACAGGGGCTGGCCGGCGCTTCGATCACCGATATCGCTGCGGCCGCGGACGCCTTTCCGAGCCAGATCACCTACTATTTCCGCACCAAGGAGGCGCTCTTCGTCGAGGCTGCCTGCCGCGACATGCTCTATGTCGCGCGTGCCGCGGAAGAGGCTGCGCTGCGGGCGGAGACGCCGCGGGACTACACGCGTGCACTGGTCGAGACGGTGACGGCAACCGATTCGGTTACCTTCTTTGCGGAGGCGCTGACCCTGACACGGCGCCGCCAGGATCTCGCACCGCTGGTGGAGCGGACCATCGAGCGGCTGCACAGCGAAGGGCTGCGCGCCTATGCGGGGCAGATCGAACGGCACGGCTGGCGCACGCTGCGCGATCCGGCCGCGACCTCGCGGCGGTTCTGGGCGCTTGCGATCGGTGTCATCCTCGAAGGCTATGCGATGGGTCGCTCGGCGGAGGAGCTGTGCAGCGAAATGCTGCGCGTGCTCGGCGAGCAGGCCACCGCCACATCCAGCGGCGACAACCGGCGCCTGCGCCTGGTCGGCGATCCCAGCACATCCACTTCCACCTCACGCGACGAGGAGGCTTCGTCATGACCGCGCTTCGCATCCGCGCCCGCGACTTCCTGACCGAGGATCAATTGATCGCCGTGCGCCAGCGCTCGACCTTAAAGGGCGTCGCACTGATCGCACATGCCTGGGCGCTGATATCAGGCGCGATCGCGTTGGTGGCGTGGTGGCCGAATCCGCTGACATATCTCCTCGCTGTCGCGATCATCGGCTCGCGCCAGCTCGGGCTCGCGATCCTGATGCACGACGGCGCGCATGGATGCCTTTCCGCGGACGAGAAGACCAATCTGACATTGAGCCAATGGTTCTGCGCCTATCCGATCTTTGCGGAGACGCGGGCCTATCGCCGCTATCACTTGCAGCATCACGCGCGGACGCAGCAGGAGGATGATCCGGATCTCGTGCTGTCGGCGCCGTTTCCGATCACCAGGATGAGCTACCGGCGCAAGTTCATTCGCGACATCACCGGCCAGACCGGCTATCAGCAGCGCAAGGCGCAACTGCTCAATGCGCTCGGGCCGAAGCAGTGGCCATGGCGGCAGCGCGGCGCGCATTTCTGGAAGAAGCTCGCGCCGCAATTCATCGTCAACGGCCTTCTGTTCGCAGCGCTGGCGGCCGCCGGCGTGTGGTGGGCTTATCCACTGCTGTGGCTGGTTCCGCTGCTCACCTGGATGATGGTGATCACGCGCATCCGCAACATCGCCGAGCACGCCGTCGTTCCTGACAGCCACGATCCCCTGCGCAACACCCGCACCACGCACGCCAGCTTCCTCGAGCGGCTGTTCATCGCCCCCTATTACGTGAATTATCACCTCGAGCATCACCTGCTGTTCTACGTCCCGTGCTACAACCTGCCGCGGGTTCACCGCATTCTCAGCGAAAGCCGGCACGCCGGCCAAATGGAGGTGCAGCCGGGCTATCTCGCGGTGCTGAGGCTGGCGACCGCGAAGCCGGACCAAGAGGATCGGCCGGGGCAATTGGCGAGCAACGCACGCCGGGCGAGGGCCGGCGGGGAAGTCGGCGCGGACCAGAGGGCCGGCGGGTTCTAGGGGGAAGTTTCCATTTCAATGCCGCACCGCGGCTTGACATCCCGGCCCCGGACGGTGTCTTACGCGCCCGTCCAGAGCATGATCCGGAAGGAGCGGAAGCCGCCTTTCCCCGAGATCATGCCCAAACAGCTTGGGAGCGCCATGACGGCAGCATTCACTTTTCCGGGGCAGGGGTCGCAGGCCGTCGGCATGGGCAAGGCCCTCGCCGATGCCTTTCCGGTGGCCCGGGCGGTGTTCGACGAGGTCGACGCCGCGCTGGGAGAGAAGCTGACCGGGATCATCTGGGATGGTCCGGCCGAAACCCTGCAGCTCACCGAGAATGCCCAGCCGGCGCTGATGGCGGTCTCGATCGCGACGCTGCGCGTGCTGGAGACTGAGGCCGGCTTCTCGGTTGGTCGCGACGCGGCCTATGTCGCGGGCCATTCGCTCGGCGAGTACTCGGCACTGGCCGCCGCCGGCAGCCTCAGCGTCAGCGATACCGCGCGCCTGTTGCGCACCCGCGGCCTTGCGATGCAGAAGGCGGTGCCCGTCGGCGTCGGCGCCATGGCCGCGCTGCTCGGCCTCGACTATGAGGCGGCGATGGCGGTCGCCGAGGAAGCCGCCCAGGGCCAAGTGTGCCAGGCGGCCAATGACAATGGCGGCGGACAGGTCGTGGTTTCCGGCGACAAGGCAGCCGTCGATCGCGCGGTCGAGATCGCCAAAGGCAAGGGCGCCAAGCGGGCGATGCTGCTGCCGGTGTCGGCTCCGTTCCACTGCAAGTTGATGCAGCCGGCGGCCGACGCCATGGCCGAGGCGTTATCCGGCGTCACCATCAAGGCGCCGACCGCCCCGCTGGTCTCGAACGTGCTGGCGAGCGCCATCACCGATCCCGACGAGATACGCCGCCGGCTGATCGAACAGGTCACCGGCACGGTGCGCTGGCGCGAGTCGGTCGCCTATATGGCAGGCAAGGGCGTGACACGCTTCTTCGAGATCGGCGCCGGCAAGGTCCTGACCGGACTGGTCAAGCGCATCGCCGATGGCGCGGTAGGAGTTTCCGTCGGCGGTCCCGGTGATATCGCGGCCGCCAAGGATGCATTGGCCGCTTCGGCCTGAAGCATGATCGGGAAATGGTGAGTGCCGGTTTTCCCCTCGCGACAAACGCGATGCGTTTACGCGGAGATCGTGCTCTAAGAGAGCCGAGAGGAGATAGTAATGTTTGATTTGACGGGCAGGACCGCGCTGGTCACTGGCGCAACCGGTGGCATTGGCGGCGCGATCGCGCAGGCGCTGCACGCGCAGGGCGCAACCGTTGCGATCTCGGGCACGCGGCGCGAGGTGCTGGATGCGTTTGCAGCCAAGCTCGGCGAGCGTGTTCACGTCCTGCCGTGCAATCTCTCCAACACTGCCGAAGTCGAAGCATTGGTGCCCGCGGCAGAGACCGCCATGGGACAGGTCGACATCCTCGTCGCCAATGCCGGAATCACGCGCGACAATCTGTTCGTGCAGTTGCGCGACGAGGATTGGGACGAGGTGATCGCGATCAACCTGACGGCGACCTTCCGCCTTGCGCGCGCCGCCACCAAATTGATGATGCGCAAGCGCTTCGGCCGCATCATCGCCATCACCTCGATCGTCGGCGTCACCGGCAATCCCGGCCAGGCCAACTACACCGCGTCGAAGGCTGGTATCATCGGCCTGATCAAGACGCTGGGCGCCGAATATGCCAAGCGTGGCGTGACCGCCAATTGCATTGCGCCGGGCTTCATCAAGACGCCGATGACGGATGCGCTGAACGACAAGCAGCGCGAGGCCATCCTGGCAAAGGTTCCTGCGGCGCGACTCGGAACGTCCGAAGACATCGCCGCCGCAGCCGTCTACCTTGCTTCCAATGAGGCCGCCTACGTGACCGGACAGACGATTCACGTCAATGGCGGAATGGCCATGTTTTGAGCGGGTTACCGGAGCGTTTTTGCGTGGCGGAATGCCCTACCGGCGACCGGGCGGGGCTTATAGTCAAGACTAGGGAATTATGATAACCGAACCAGCCGCGGATGGGCAAAGAACGCCATTGCAGGATGTTGAAACCCTGTATATTGGCGTGGCGACGCCTGCCGTTCGCCGGGACTTAGTCGGCCACGACCGCCGAATCAAGACTATGCGCGACAGCTCAGGAAAACTACACGACCACGATGGCTCGTATCGTCTGGGGGTCGGGTCCAATGGAACAAGCACGAGGGTGAACGATGAGTGAGATTGGCGAGCGGGTAAAGAAGATTGTAGTCGAGCACCTTGGCGTTGAGCCGGAGAAGGTGGTCGACGGCGCAAGTTTCATCGATGACCTCGGCGCAGACAGTCTCGACACCGTCGAGCTCGTGATGGCATTCGAAGAAGAATTTGGTTGCGAGATTCCCGACGACGCCGCGGAGACGATCCTGACGGTCGGCGACGCGACCAAGTTTCTCGAGAAGAACGCGAAAAGCTGACGCCCTTCGCGGTGCCGACGAAGCCGGACGGACCGTTGTCAGGCGGTCCCCCGGTTTCTTGTTATTGACCGCGCATTTCAGGACGGAGTTCTTGACATGAGACGTGTTGTCGTCACGGGGCTGGGCATGGTTACACCACTCGGCTGTGGCGTCGACACCAGTTGGGCACGTATCCTTGACGGCCGCAGTGGGGCGCGCAGGATCGAGACCTTCGATGTCTCTGATCTGCCGAGCCAGGTTGCCTGCGTGGTGCCGCGCGGCGATGGCAGCGAGGGCACCTTCAATCCCGATCAGTGGATGGAGCCGAAGGACCAGCGCAAGGTCGATGACTTCATCATCTTCGCGATGTGCGCGGCCAAGCAGGCGCTCGACGATGCCGGCTGGCATCCGGAGAGCGAAGAGGACAAGTGCGCGACCGGCACCTTGATCGGCTCCGGCATCGGCGGCCTCTCGGGCATCGCCGACACGGCGGTGCTGCTCAAGGAACGCGGTCCGCGCAAGGTGTCGCCGTTCTTCATTCCGGGCCGGCTGATCAATCTGGCGTCGGGATACGTCTCGATCGAGCACGGCCTGAAGGGGCCGAACCATGCGGTCGTGACCGCCTGCTCGACGGGCGCGCATGCGATCGGCGACGCTGCTCGGCTGATCGCGCTCGGGGATGCCGAGGTGATGGTGGCCGGCGGTGCCGAATCGCCGATTTGCCGCATCGGCATGGCCGGCTTCTGCGCGGCGCGCGCGCTGTCCACCGGTTTCAACGAGACGCCGATCAAGGCGTCCCGTCCTTACGACAAGGACCGCGACGGCTTCGTGATGGGCGAGGGCGCCGGCATCGTCGTGCTTGAGGAATATGAGCACGCGAAAAACCGCGGCGCGAGGATCTATGCGGAGGTCGTCGGCTACGGACTCTCGGGCGACGCCTATCACATCACCTCGCCGTCGCCGGACGGAGACGGCGGCTTCCGCAGCATGTCGGCGGCATTAAAGCGTGCCGGCATGACGCCGTCCGATATCGACTACATCAACGCCCACGGCACCTCGACGCTGGTTGGCGACGAGATCGAACTCGGCGCGGTCGAGCGGCTGCTCGGCAATGCGGCGTCGAAAGTCTCGATGTCGTCGACGAAGTCGTCGACCGGACATCTGCTCGGCGCCGCCGGCGCGATCGAGGCGATCTTCAGCATCCTGGCGATTCGCGACAACATCGCCCCGCCGACGATCAATCTCGACAATCCGTCAGTGGAGACGGCGATCGATCTCGTGCCGCACACGCCGCGCAAGCGCGAGATCAATGTGGCGTTGTCCAACTCGTTCGGCTTCGGAGGCACTAACGCTTCCGTGATCCTGCAGCGTGTTATCAACTAGATCATGATCCGATTGATCGAATCGGATCATGATCTGACCTCTTTGTTTGGGCATGATGTCAGCACAAACGCTGCGCGTTTATCGCGAGGGAAAACCGGTTTCCACTTTTCCGGGTCATGTCCCAGCAGGCGGATTGGAGCCAGTTCACCGTTTTGCCGCAATCGCCGATGACTTCTAGGCGCGGGCGCATACTCGTATAGTATTGATTGTATTGGCAGGACTTTAGATTTGTCAGGCCACGATTGAACCGGCAGGATTCAGGTCGAATCGATGAGTGAGAGGCCGCCCATTTCACCGCGAAGCCCGCGCGCCGCGCTGGAGCCTGAACAGGTCCCGCCGCCGCCGAAACGGTCGGACCGTGCCCGCAATCCGTTCGTCGTGGTCGGTAATGCCATCATCACCCTGCTGATCCTTCTGATGATTGGCGGGGGCATCGCCTATTACTACGGAAAGCAGACCCTGGAAGCGTCGGGACCGCTGCAGGAGGACAAGATCGTCAACATTCCGCAGCGGGCCGGCAAGCGCGATATCGCCGACATCCTGCAGCGTGAAGGTGTGATCGACGTCAATCCCTGGGTCTTCATCGGCAGCGTGTTTGCGATGAAGGCGAGTTCCGATCTCAAGCCCGGCGAATATTCGTTCCAGAAGAGCGCGAGCCTGCGCGACGTCATCGGCACCATCGTGGAAGGCAAGGTGGTGCAGCACGCCGTTACCATTCCCGAAGGCCTGACCTCCGAGCAGATCGTGGCACGGCTGTCGGACAACGACATCTTCACAGGTTCGGTGCGCGAGATACCGCGCGAGGGTACGCTGTTGCCGGAGACCTACAAATTCCCGCGCGGCACCACGCGCGAGCAGGTGATCCAGCGCATGCAGCAGACCCAGAAGCGCGTGCTGACGGAAATCTGGGAACGCCGCAATCCGGACATTCCGGTCAGAACGCCGGAGCAACTCGTGACGCTGGCGTCGATCGTCGAGAAGGAGACCGGCAGGGCCGATGAGCGCAGCCGCGTCTCGGCGGTGTTCGTCAATCGTCTGCGGCAGAAGATCAAGCTGCAGTCGGACCCGACCATCATCTACGGGTTGGTCGGCGGCAAGGGAACGCTGGGGCGGCCGATCAAGCGCAGCGAGATCACCCAGCCGTCGCCCTACAACACCTATGTCATCGACGGCCTGCCGCCGGGCCCGATCGCCAATCCCGGCCGCGCCTCGCTCGAAGCGGCAGCCAATCCGGCGCGTACCCGAGATCTGTTCTTCGTTGCCGACGGCAGCGGCGGGCATGCGTTCACCGAGACCTACGATCAGCACCAAAAGAACGTGGCGAAGCTCCGTTCGATGGAAAAGCAGATCCAGAACGACACGGTTGAGCCTGCAGACGATCCGCCGCCGCCCGCCGCCAGCGCGCCGCCCGACACCAACCCGACTGCAACCACACCGCCCAAGCCGCCGGCCAACTCGAAGAAGCCGGCAAGGCCGGCACGGCAGGGCGCCGCGCAATCGACGACGTCGCCGCCTGTGGTGGAGCGTTAGCCCGTCGCGGCGAACGTAATTCCACTTTCGGTTAAATCGGCTTAAGGTCGCACGCGTTCCAGCGAGTCTCACATCTCTTGTCAGAAAGTTTTATGCGATGGCCCTATCGAGCATGACCGGTTTTGCCCGAAGCCATGGCGCGAGCGGCCCCTATACCTTCGAGTGGGAACTGAAGTCGGTCAATGCCAAGGGCTTTGATTTGCGGCTGCGGCTGCCGCCAGGCTGGGACGAGCTTGAGGCCGTGGTGAAGAAGCGCGCGAGCGAAGTGCTGTCGCGCGGAACCGTCTATGCCAGTCTCAATGTCAAACGCGCCAACGCCGTGTCGGCGGTGCGCATCAACGAAGACGTCCTGGCCTCGATCGTGAAGGTCGCGGGCGAACTGGCGCAGAAGATCGACGCGGTGGCGCCGAGCATTGACGGATTGCTCGGCATCAAGGGCGTGATCGAGGTGGTCGAACCTGAAAGCGACGAGGCCGAGGACAAGGCGGCAAGAGAGGCCGCCGCGCTGGCCTTCGAGCAGGCGCTGGCCCATCTCGTCGAGATGCGCCGCCGCGAGGGTACGGCGCTCGGGCAAGTGCTGATCCAGCGGATGGACGAGATCGAACAGCTCGCCAGGAAGGCGGAAGCGGCACCGGGCCGCAAGCCGGAGGCGATCCGCGCGCGACTTGCCGAACAGGTCGCGGCGCTGCTGGAGACCTCCGACCGTTTCGATGCGGATCGGCTGAACCAGGAGGCGATCCTGATCGCGACCAAGGCCGATATCCGCGAGGAACTCGACCGCATCGCGTCCCACGTCGCGCAGGCGCGTGAGATGATCGGCAAGGGCGGAGCGATCGGACGCCGGCTGGATTTCCTGGCACAGGAATTCAATCGCGAGGTCAATACCTGCTGCTCGAAATCGAACGATATCGAGCTCACCAATACCGGGCTCGAGATGAAGAACGTGGTCGAGCAGTTCCGCGAGCAGGTTCAGAATCTGGAGTGAGGATAATGGTGGCCCAAGGAGAGGCCCACGGCTTTGACGGGGTCGAGCGGCGCGGGCTGATGTTCGTGCTGTCGTCGCCGTCAGGCGCCGGCAAGACGACGCTGTCGCGGCTGTTGATCGAGCGGATGCCCGGCCTGAAAATGTCGGTGTCGGCGACGACGCGGCCGATGCGGCCGGGCGAGGTCGAGGGCCGCGACTATTTCTTTGTCGAAAAGACGAAATTCGAGAAGATGGTCGCTCAGGGCGAGTTGCTCGAATGGGCGACCGTGTTCGACAACCGCTACGGAACGCCGCGCCGGCCAGTCGAAGCCGCGCTGTCGGCCGGACAGGACGTGCTGTTCGACATCGACTGGCAGGGCACCCAGCAACTGCGCGAGAAGGCGCGCGCCGACGTGGTCAGCGTCTTCATCCTGCCGCCGTCGGCGGCCGATCTCGAGAAGCGCCTGCACACCCGTGCGCAGGATTCCGCGGAAGTGATCCGCGGGCGGATGAATCGCGCCACCCACGAACTCAGCCATTGGGCCGAGTACGACTACATCGTCATCAACCAGAACGTCGATCACGCCTTCGCTGAAGTGCAGTCCATCCTGAAGGCGGAGCGGCTGAAGCGCGAGCGCCGCACCGGCCTGACCGAGTTCGTGCGCAACCTGCAGCGCCAGCTCGAGAAGTAGTCTAGTTAAGCGGTCGCGCTTTTCGCCAGACGCGCGAGCATTTCCTTGATCTCTCGCTGCGTATCTTCGAACGAAGGCTCAGGCCCGGGCTCCCGCTGCTCCGCTTCGATGCGAGGCGCTCGCGGCGATTCGACCGGACGTGGCGGGATCTCCTTGTGCTCGGCGGCCAGTTGAGGGGCGCGCTCGGCGTGATCGCGGTCCCAGGGCGCGCGCCACTCATTATCGACCTCGTAGGGTGGCGTGCCCGTGCGGTTGAGCCGGAAGATGAGGCCGCCGACCAGGCCGGCGAGCGCAAGTGTGCCTGCCATGATGAACAACAGCGTCGAGGTTGATTGCTTCTCAACGGTCGAATGCGTCGTTGCCGCGGGCGCCGGCGGCGGCGCGGATTGCGGCGCCGCCGCCGGCTCTTCCTGTGGGCTCGCGCCGCTATCGGCGGCGGCGACCTTGGTGCCACCGGATGCGGCCATGCTCGATTGGTCAAGCCAGCGTGCCGAAACCAGCGAGCCGGAGGCGGGTGCCCCGACGGAAGGCGGCGCGTTGTCGAGGGCGGAGGCGGGCTTCTGTTTGGCGTCCGCCTGGGGTGGGGTCAGCTCAGCGCGCGCATCTGCGACCGACGAGCTGATGCTGGCCGCCGGCTGGGGCGGGTTGGCGGCTTCGGCCGGCGGCGGGGATTCCTGCTGTACAGGCGCGGCCTTCGCCGCCTTGCTGCTCCCTTCGCGGACATACCAGCACTTGCGCTTGGTGGAGCGCTCAAGGCGATAATACCAATGGCTTCCTGCAGGCGCAGTCCCCTGTGGAGCCGACAGGCAACTGTCGGCAGTCTTGGCGCTGTCGGCACTCTCGGTACTGTTTTCTGCTCCGGCGGTGAAGCTGGCACCCGCCAGCATCGTAGCAACAAGTGCTGAAATAAATTGGGCGGTACGCTTTGACATCTACATCCCCGATAACACCGGCTACCCCTTAACCCCTAACTCTCGGTAGGAAGTTGGGTCGCAATGCGCCGCAAATCCGGAGCGGGTGGGGCTTAATTTGGGCTTGCCGACCGCCCCAATTGCGGCAGATCCGGGCCTGGGGAAGCCACCCGGCAGCTATTGCTTGGAGGCAGTCGAGCGGCCGACGCAGCCACAAGACTGCCGAATACTTCCCGAGCCGGAATGGTTTGAAATGCGGCACTGCTGATCACGGTGATGCCGTTGGCAGCGCCGATCGGATCGACGCTGCCAACCTCGCCCGGTGATCTAATTCTTCAGAACGATGCGTCCGACGACCTTGCCGGCGCGCAACTGGTCGATCCACTTCTGGACGTCGGCCATCGGTTCTTCCCGCATCGGCGTCGGCTTGATCTTGCCGGCACGCGCCAGCGCCATCAATTCCTGACCCTCGGCCAGCGTCCCTACCATGAAGCCCTCGATGGTCATGCGCTTGTAGACCCATTGCACCATCGGCAGGCTGAAAGTGCCGCCCATCAGGCCAGAGACCACGATCTTGCCGCCGCGCGCCAGCGCGGAGACTGCGAACGCCATGGACTTCTCGTTGCCGGCGAAATCGACCACTTCGTCAAAGCCGCCTTCAGTCTCTCTCAGGATGCGCTTGACGATGTCCGGCTCGGCCGGGTCGTAGGCGACCGCCGCGCCGTTCTGTAGCGCCGTCTCGCGCGCGGCTGGGCTGAGATCGGCGACCGATATCGGTTGCTTGAACATCGCCTGTGCGAAGGAAAGTCCCATCATGCCGACGCCGCCGAGGCCGATCAGTAGCAGGTTGCGCTGCCGTGGGCGATCCACCAATCGTTTCAGCGCGCCGTAGGCAGTGACGCCCGAGCACATCAGCGTCGCCGCCTGATTGACCGGCAGCGGATCGTAGTCGAGCAGGTACTTTGCATCGGGCACCAGGACATGGCTGGCGAAGCCGCCGTCGATGGACACGCCCAGGAAACGCTGCTTGACGCAGAGGTTCTCATCGCCGTTCAGGCAGTCGCGGCACTGGCCACAGCCGATCCACGGAAACACAGCCTTCTTCTTGCCGATCAGGTCAGTCGGAACATCGGGGCCGACTTCCGCAACGACACCTGCGATTTCGTGGCCGAGCGTGAAGGGCAGGGTCATGCCGCGCGTGGTGTCGAGCTTCTTGCCGCCGCCGAGATCGGCGTAACCATCCTGGATGTGCAGGTCGGAATGGCAGAGCCCGCAACGCTCGATGCGGACCAGGACTTCGCGTCCTTGCGGCTTCGGCGTCTCGGCGATGGTCTCGCACAACGGCGCATCAAATTTGACGAGGGACTGGCGTACCATTTGCGCCATGGCGTTCGCTCCTTAAAGCGGGATGGGGTTAAGTTGAATCGATTTGGGATTCCCAAATCAGTGAGTTTCTGATTCACCATGCTGGCTGGGCAGGAGGCCAGCATGGATGGGCAAGCCTTACTCTCTGGATCTTCGCAAGCGCGTGGTGGCCGCGATCGAGGGCGGGATGTCCCGCAATCAGGCGGCCAAGCAGTTTGGGGTTGCGATCAGCACGGCAATCGGTTGGATGCAGCGGGTCGATGAGACCGGCAGCGTTGCTCCGGGCCAGATGGGCGGTCACAAGCCGAAAGCGGTTTCGGGAGACCACGCGGTCTGGCTGTCGCAACGGATCAAGGACGGCGATTTCACCATACGTGGGCTCGTTGCCGAGCTTGCCGGGCGCGGCCTGAAGGTCGACTACCACTCGGTGTGGGACTTCGTGCACGCCGAGAAGCTCAGCTTCAAAAAAAAGCGTGGTGGCTGGCGAACGCGATCGTCCCGACGTGGCACGGCGGCGAGCCCAGTGGACAAAGTATCAAGATCGCGTCGAAGCTGAACGGCTGGTCTTCATCGACGAGACCTGGACCAGGACCGACATGGCTCCCCTGCGGGGATGGGCGCCGCGCGGGCGCAGACTCCCCGCCAAGGTTCCACATGGCCGCTGGAAGACCATGACCTTCCTGGCGGCCTTGCGCCATGACCGGATCGATGCGCCATGGTTCATCGAAGGACCGATCGATGGCGCGAGCTTTCGGACCTATGTCGAGAAAGTTCTCCTGCCCACCCTTCGCCCCGGCGATATCGTGGTCATGGACAATCTCGGCAGCCACAAGGGCAAGGTCGTGCGCCAGCTCATTCGCTCTGCCGGCGCCAAACTGTTCTTCCTGCCGAAATACTCGCCCGACCTGAACCCGATCGAACAGGTCTTTGCCAAGCTCAAACATCTGCTCCGAAAGGCGGCCGCCCGAACTGTCGATACCGTCTGCACCGCCATCGGTGAAGCCTTGCCAGCATTCACCTCTGAAGAATGCGCGAACTATCTCGAAAATTCAGGTTATCGAACCTAATGCCATCACGCTTTAGNTATTCCGCTTCCGCCGTCGGGCAAATCAGTGATTTAACTCCGCGCGTCTCACGGCGGATGAGGGGCGGCTCGCGATCGTCACGAACGTTGCGGTGAGATGCGGTGGACGTGAAGCGTGTGACTGACGAGCACGCGCATCACGGACGGCGAAATCGTGTGGTCCTGGCGCCCCGACGCTGGCGCTAAGTTTTTTGCACGAACAGTTCGTGCGAGAGATGACGGTGGCAAGAAAGCCCGGTCACCGGGGAGAGTACGAAGTAAGCCGTAACACCATCGCGCAGGGAAAGCCGGAATGCTTCGGTTGAACCTGTGGTCCTACCCCCGTGCTTTTTGTTGCACGGGACCCATGGGTGCAACCGGCACCCGGCTTTCCCTGCGCCCTCTGCTCTCGAGGAGGGCGGAAAGTGACGCAAAGCTCGGGCAGTTCGTGCCGCGAGAATGCAGACTCACATCCTCTCCGCTGTTTGACATTTGAATCCGGACCTCACCCCGCGTTGTCCCGGCGTGCGCCGGGACAACGGCACGCCTGTCACTTGTCCGGTGGCGGTGGATCGCTCGCCGCGCCGCGGCTGGCCATCAGCCCCAGCGCCAGCCCGCCGATTGCCACAATCGGGACCAGCCGTTTCACGCCGATGGTGCGGACGAGTTGCAGGCCGGTTGCGATCGTCGCGGGGTTGGTGAGGAGGGATTGGCGTGCCGCGCGGGCCATCTCCTCGGCGCGCAGCCGCATCTGCCGCTTGCGTGCGACGTAGAGAGCGGCGGCGATCAGCGCGACCACCACGAAGAGCGCAGCGCAGGCAAGGCAGGCCCAGATCGGCCCATAGGTCTGCTGCACCCAGACGAAGAATGCTGCACAGATGAAGCCGAGCGCAATGAGCGCAGTTGCGGCGATCACGACCGCAAGCGACGTCAGCCGCATGGCGTTGCCGGCCTGCTCCCTGACATCACTGACCAGTCGCTGCAGCATGGGGACGCGTCCGCCGCTACCTTCGCCAGGCGATGCCGATCAGGAAGCCGAGGCCGAGCGCCAGGCCGACGGTCGCCAGCGGGCGCTGGGTGATGGCGTCCTCCAGCGTCTCCTCGATCGAGGAGTACGCGTCCTGCGCGGCGTCCATCATCGCGCTGCCGCGCTCCGAGACGTCGCCGACCGCGGATTCGGCGCGGTCGCGTGCCTGGTCGTAGCCGCGGCGTGCCTGCTTTCGGGCGCTGCCGGCGAAGGAGTTGAGCGCCTCGGTGATCTGGTCGGTCAGCGCGGCGATGTCGTCCTTCACGTTGGCGACATCCTTCTGCAGGCGTTCATAGGTTGCTTTGTCTGTCATGTTCTTCAATCCGAAATCGCTTGTCGCCGACATCGAACAGCTCCCGAACCAATGTTGCTTCTTGGCAAAACGCCGCGCCGGGAACTAAGTTCCCGACTCGAATTCAGGCTCATTCCTCCGGCAGATGCGGCGAATTGACCGGCATCAGATGCTCCTTGAGGATCAGCGCGACGATCAGGAGCGGCGAGGCCAGGAACGCGCCCATCGGGCCCCACAGCCAGGTCCAGAACGCCAGCGCGATGAAAACCGCGAGCGCATTCAGGGCAAGTCTTCGGCCGACGATGGTCGGGGTGATGAAATGCCCCTCGAGGAAGGTCAGCACCGCAAAGCAGGCCGGCGCGATCAATCCGGCGCTGATGGTCGGGAAGCTGACGAGACCGACCAGCACCAACACCACGAACATCGCGACCGGCCCGATGATCGGGATGAAGTTCAGCGTGGCGGCGAGCGCGCCGAGGCCGGCCGGGTTCGGCATGCCGGTGACGGCACAGATCAGCCCGGTCGCGATCCCGACGCCGACATTGATCATGGTCACCATGAGCAGGTAGTTGCCGAGATGTCCCTCGATCTCGTTGAGGATCCGCAAGGTGCGGAGCCGCCAATCGCGGTCGCCGAAGGCCATGACGAGCGCCCGCCGCAGATCCTTCCAGCTTGCGATGAACAGGATCAGGGTGGCGATGAACAGCAGGAATTCGGCAAAGGTCGGCGACAGGAATTCCAGCGTCGGCTGCACCCATTCGAACTTCGGCAACTGCAACGGGGCGAGCGTCTCGGAGCCGCCGATCATGCTCTGCAATTCCTGCCACAGCCCGAGCGGGCGGTCGAAGATGTGCATCTTCTCCTTCAGCGCCGTTGCGAGCTCCGGCAGCCGCGCGCTCCACTCGATCGCGGGAGCGGAAATCAATCCGATAATGAAGGTGGCGGCCGCGCTGACGGCGGCGACGATCAGTACCGCGCCGACCGCGCGGGGCACGCGGTAGCGCTCGAGGAAGCTCGCCGCCGGCGACAGCATGGTGCCGACAATAAAGGCCATCGTGATCGGCAGAAAGAATGCCTTGGCCAGGTAGAGCACCGCGACGATGGCGATGATCAGGAGCCCGACCAGCGACAGGGCGACGAGTTCGGTGCGGCGGATGACCGGCGGCAGCTCGGCGTGGCCATCGGGGGCGGGCGTGCCTTCGGCGCCATTGGACAGGAGACGCTCACTGGGAAGGACATGCACGCTGGTTCTCTCCCGCGACGGGCGCATATCAATCGTGACGCAAACTCCGGGCCGGCCGTCAGGTTCCATCGCGCGATCGTGAGCGCTTGTGTCCTTGACTGGTGCGCCTCTGTCACGGCCGCGCCGGAACCGCGAAGCGATGGCGCGCGTTTGGTTGGGGTAGAGCATCAGCGTGATGCGTATCCAATGGGGCAGCACATGACACCGTCATCCGCTCTATTCCGCCGATCGTCGCGCGCGGCTAACGCGCTTGTCTTCGCCGCCAGCCTGCTGGTGACGCCAATCGCGCTCTCAACCTCGGCAGGTGCCCAGTCGCTGGGCTATGCACCCATCCGGCAGAGCGCGTTTCCGTCCGATGCGGCGTTGACGCCCGAGGCAAGGGATGCGGAAGCCGGCGTGCTGCCGGAGCGGCTGCGCCGCGCGGTGGTGCCGTTCGCGACCAGCGAGGCGGCAGGCACGGTCATCATCGATACCGGCAACACCGCGCTCTACTACGTGCTCGGGCAGGGCCGCGCGATCCGCTATGGCGTCGGCGTCGGCCGCGAAGGCTTCACCTGGTCGGGCGTGCAGAGCATCAGCCGCAAGGCGGAATGGCCGGACTGGTATCCGCCGGCCGAGATGATCAAGCGCCAGCCCTATCTGCCGCGGTTCATCGCCGGCGGTCCCGGCAATCCGCTCGGCGCGCGCGCGATGTATCTCGGCTCGAGCGAATACCGCATCCACGGCACCAACGATCCCTCGACCATCGGTAAGTTCGTCTCTTCTGGCTGCATCCGGATGACCAATGAGGACGTCACCGATCTGTTTGGCCGCGTCAATGTCGGCACCAAGGTCGTGGTGCTGCCCAAGAACGCGCCGGTGCTGGCCCGCGGTTCGGATACCAGGACCACGATCAGCGTGCGCCCGGCGGCGCCGCGTCCGCAAGCCGCGGCGACCACGCTGCCATCGGGCCAACAGGCGATACGACTGAACGTGTCGTCGGTGAATTGAGGTGAGGATGGCCCCAATCCCGCGTTGGCGATGGATGTTCGGCGCGACGGCGCTCTCGCTTGCCGTCGCCGCGCCGGCGGCGCAGGCCCAGGATTTCTTCTCGCTCCTGTTCGGCGGCTTCGGCCGGCCTCCGATGATCCGGCCGCCGTTCGAGGACGGCCCGCCCGCCGTGCAGCAACGGGTTTGGCGGCCGCGCTCGTATGACCGTAGCTATGACCACGCCGATAGCATCGGGGGACGAGCGTTTTGCGTACGTACCTGTGACGGACGTTACTTCCCGCTGCCGGACTCCGACAATGCCAGCCGCGCGCAGAGCTGCAATAGTTTCTGCCCGGCGAGCGAGACCAAGCTGGTCTATGGCAGCAGCATCGACAGCGCCGAGACGGAGGACGGAAAGGCCTATTCGGAACTGCCGAACGCGTTCCGTTACCGAAACGAGCTCGTGGCGGGGTGCACCTGCAATGGCAAGGATCCCGGCGGGCTGGCGCAGATCAAGATCGAGGATGATCCCACCTTGCGCAAGGGTGACATCGTCGCCGGCGAGAACGGCCTGATGGTCGCGGGCCGTCCCGACAAGCGCGGCGCCTCGCTGCAGTTCTCGCCCGCGCCCGACCGCATCCGCGCCAAATATGGGCGCGTGCCGGTCATGGCGCGGGAGTAAGCAGAACTAAGCGGCGCGGATCTTGCCGAGGAAATCGGTGACCTGGTCGCCGAGCCCGCGGCTTTGCGTCTCCAGCGTCTCCGAGGCGAGGCGAACGTCCTCGGCGGCGCCCGCCGCGGAGTCCGCATCGGCCTTCACGCCGGTGATGTTCTCGGACACGTTCTTGGTGCCCTGGGCGGCGAATTGCGTGCTGCGCGTGATCTCCTGGGTCGCGGCGCCCTGTTCCTGCACCGCGGCGGCAATCGCGGTCGCGACCTCGTTGACCTCGCCGATGATGCTGCCGATGCCCTTGATGGCGTCGATGGCCTCGCCCGCGACCTTCTGGATGTCGGCGATCTGCTCGGAAATCTCCTCCGTCGCCTTCGCGGTCTGGCTCGCCAGCGACTTGACCTCGGAGGCAACCACGGCGAAGCCGCGTCCGGCCTCGCCGGCGCGGGCGGCCTCGATGGTGGCGTTCAGCGCCAGCAGGTTGGTCTGCGCCGCGATGGTGTTGATGAGGCCGATCACCTCGCCGATGCGGCCGGCGGATTTCGCCAGTCCCTGCACGGTCCCGTCGGTGTTGCGGGCCTGGCTGACCGCGCGGCTGGCGATACCGGCGGCATGCGCCGCCTGCTGGCTGATGTCGTTGATCGAGGCGCTCAATTCCTCGGAAGCCGCCGCGACCGTCTCCACGCTCATCGACGCCTCGCCGGACGCCTTTTCGGCGACCTCGACCCGTGCATTGGTCTGGCGCGACACGGCGGAAAGGTTGGCCGACGTCGCCCGCATCTTGCCGGAGGCATCGCCGAGCTGTTCGAGCGTCTGGCGCACCAGGTGCTCGAACTCGCCGACATAGTTCTCGATCGCCTGCTGGCGGGCGGCCGCGCCGGCATTGCGCTCGCGCTCCTGCGCTTCGATGCGAAGCTTGTCCTTGGCCTGCTGCTTGAAGGTTTCGAGCGCACCGGCAAGCGCGCCGATCTCGTCCTCGCGCCCGCCATAGCCGCTATCGACGTCGAGGTTGCCGGAGGCGACTTTCAGCATGGCATCGCGGATGCTGTGCAACGGCGTGATGACGCGGCGGCCGATCGCGATCATGGCGCCGACGGTGAGCGCGATCGCACCGGCGAGCAGCGCAAGCTGTGTAATCAGCGAGCGCTGCGCCAGGGCGTATTGGGCTGCGGCGTGATCCTTTGCCGCATCGAGCGCTGCTTCAGCGACCGCCACCGCCGTCCCCATCCGGCCGACGGTGACCGGGCTCCACTGGTTCGCGGTCATCTCGGGCTTCTCGCCATTGGCCAGCGCCGCCACCAGCCGGTCGCGCAGACTTTGATACTCCGGCTCGAAATAAGCGGTTTTGGAGGCGGGGATCGCGGCCGCAAGCTTCGGCGGCAATTGCATGCCTGAGGTTGACACCTCGAGCGCCTTCCAGGCGGCATCGATGCCGCCGACGAATTTGGTGTAACGGAGGCGGGTTTCCGGCGCGATACGGCCTGCACCAAGTGCGTCCGATACCAGCACGGAGGCTTCGCCGGCGGTGTTGCGCAACAGCCAGGCGGTCTGCTTGATGTTGAGCAATTGGTCGATCACGGCGTCCTGATGATTGACATCGGCGGCAAGCGTTCCCGACAATTTGTCGAGCACATCAAGCAGCGCCAGCGTCGTCGCCTGATACTCCTTCGCCAGTTCGGCGCGGCGCGTTTCCTTCGGCTTGGCCATCTCCTGCCAGAATTCTTTCTGCTCGGCCGTCAGCAGCGAGAACTGCCGTTCGAACTCCGGCACCAGGGTGGTCCGCTGGGGGAAGTCCATGGTCTTGAGCCGGGCGAGCCCGTTCGCCATCGCCAGCATTTCGGCATCGCGGAGATCGCGGAGGTACTTCTCGATTCCGCTGTCCAGCGGAGACGCGCCGGTCAGAACGCGGTTGGTGGAAGAACGATCGGTCCGCAGACTGTGCATCGCCTTGAAAAGATTGGCTGAAACATCGGAAATCGTCGAAATCCGGCCCGCCACCTGCAGCCGGCCCCAGCTATCCCACGCATTCAGCGAGAAACCGACGATGATGCAAAATGCAGTGCTCAGGATAACGATTTTCAGCAACGCGGATACAGAAAGGCGATTCAGCATGTGGCTCCCCCAAAGCTGTCGCCATCTGGAACAAGAAGGGTAAAAATTTCCGGAAGCGCTATTGCCGTATATCTACGGAGCTTGCTGAAATAACTGAGCTTTTCTCAAGGGAAGTCGGGTTCCCCACCCGGAACCTCGCGGGCATCTGGCAGTTAAGAGAAGACTAACACGCCATTCACGACGTCCCCGGGGGCCGCATGCTCGTCAGCATACTCGTCACGTTTCTGGTCGTTATCCTCGTCCTTTACCTGATCAACCTGCTGCCGCTTGATGCGCGCGCCAAGCAGATCGCGCGTGTCGTCGTCATCATCCTGGGTGTGATCTCGCTGTTGAAATACATCGCGGTGTTCTGAGAATGCCCCAAGCAAAAAGCCCCGGCGTTGGCCGGGGCTTTTGCGGCGAGAGCCTGGAGCTTCGGTTCTGATTGAATCAGAGTCGAAGCTCTAGATTCTTGTTTTGACCCGCTTTCTTCACGCGAACCGGTCTCCACTTCGCTCGAAACGCCCTATCGCAGGCTCCGGAACCAGTCGTCCACATCCTTGTGGATCTGGTCCTTGGCGAAGCCGTAGCGCTGCTGCAGCTTGCCTTCGAGCTGCTCGCGGCGGCCTTCGATCACGTTGAGATCGTCATCGGTGAGCTTGCCCCACTTCTCCTTGGCGGCGCCCTTGAACTGCTTCCAGTTGCCCTCGATCCGGTTCCAATCCATTGCCATCTCTCCGATGCTTCAGTTGAGATGGCGTTGAAACGGATTTGATGCCGCACGGGTTCCCTGAAATCGTGCGGCATCGTGACGTGTAGCCTTATGATGTCAAATCAGCCGGCCGCCTTCGCTTCGCGGCGGCGGGCAGTGAGGATGAATTCGGTGTAGCCGTTCGGCTGCTCGCGGCCCTTGAAGATCAGGTCGCAGGCGGCCTTGAAGGCGACGCCATCGAAGGAGGGCGCCATCGGCCTGTAGAGCGGATCGCCCTTGTTCTGGCCGTCGACGACCACAGCCATGCGCTTCAGCGACTCCATCACCTGATCCTTGGTGATGACGCCCTGGTGCAGCCAGTTCGCCAGATGCTGGCTCGAGATGCGCAAGGTGGCGCGGTCTTCCATCAGGCCGACGTCGTGAATGTCAGGCACCTTGGAGCAGCCGACGCCCTGGTCGATCCAGCGCACGACATAGCCCAGGATGCCCTGGCAGTTGTTGTCGATCTCCTGCTTCACGTCATCGGGCGCCCAGTTCGACTGCGACACCGGAATGGTGAGGATAGCGGAGAGTTTCGCGCGCGGGCCGCCCTTGGCCAGCTCCTGCTGGCGTGCGATCACGTTGACCTGGTGATAGTGCAGCGCGTGCAGCGTCGCGGCGGTCGGCGAGGGCACCCAGGCGGTGGTGGCGCCGGCCTGCGGATGGCCGATCTTCTGCGCCAGCATGTCGGCCATCTTGTCGGGCGCCGCCCACATGCCCTTGCCGATCTGCGCATGGCCGGGCAGGCCGTCGACCAGGCCGACGTCGACATTCCAGTCCTCATAGGCCTTGATCCAGGGCTGCGCCTTCATGTCGTTCTTGCGGATCATCGGACCGGCTTCCATCGAGGTGTGGATCTCGTCGCCGGTGCGGTCGAGGAAGCCGGTGTTGATGAACATCACGCGCTTGGCCGCATTCTGGATGCAGGCCTTGAGGTTGACGGTGGTGCGGCGCTCCTCGTCCATGATGCCGACCTTGAGCGTGTTCTCCGGCAGCGAAAGCAGTTTCTCGACCTCGCCGAACAATTCGCAGGTCAGCGCGATCTCGTCGGGGCCGTGCATCTTCGGCTTGACGATATAGACCGACCCGGTGCGGCTGTTCTTGATCTTCGACTTGCCCTTGAGATCATGGATAGCGAGCAGGCCGGAGACAGCGGCATCGAGGATCCCTTCCGGGATTTCCTCGCCCTTTGCATCGAGCACGGCGTCGGTGAACATGTGATGGCCGACATTGCGCATCAGAAGCAGGCTGCGGCCGTGCAGCGTGAGATCCTTGCCGTCGGGCGTCTTGTAGACGCGGTCGGCATTGAGCGAGCGCGTCAACGTCTTGCCGCCCTTCTCGAAATCGGCCGATAGCGTGCCGGTCATCAGACCAAGCGTGTTGCGATAGACCAGCACCTTGTCCTCGGCATCGACAGCCGCGACGCTGTCTTCCATGTCGAGGATGGTGGAGACCGCCGCCTCCAGGATCATGTCGGCGACCCCGGCCGGATCGTCCTTGCCGATCGGATGATTGCGGTCGATCGTGACGTCGATGTGCAGGCCGTTGTTGACGAGCAGCACCGAGCTCGGCGCGGCGGCATCGCCCTGATAGCCCGCGAACTGCGCGGCTGACTTCAGTGCGGTGGTGCTGCCGTTCTTCAGCTTCACCGCGAGCTTGCCGCCGCTGACGCTGTAGGAGGTGACGTCAGTGTGGCTTCCGGTCGCGAGCGGCGCGGCCGAATCCAGGAACGCTTTGGCCTTCGCGATCACCTTGTCGCCGCGCGCCTTGTTGTAGCCCCGGCCAGCTTCGCTCGGGTCGTGCGGGATCGCGTCGGTGCCGTAGAAGGCGTCATAGAGGCTGCCCCAGCGCGCATTCGCCGCATTCAGCGCATAGCGCGCATTGGTCAGGGGCACCACGAGCTGCGGACCGCAGATCTTGCCGATCTCTTCGTCGACATTGGCGGTCTCGACCTGCCTGGTCGGCGGCTCCGGGAGCAGATAGCCGATTTCCTTCAGGAAAGCGGTATAGGCGTCGATGTCGAACGCCTTGCCCTTGTGCGCGCGGTGCCAATCGTCGATCTTGGCCTGCAGCGTGTCGCGGAAGGCAAGCAATTCGCGGTTTTTCGGCCCCAGTTTTGCGATGATGGCGGCAAGCCCGGCCCAGAAGGCGTCGGGCGCGATCCCGGTGTTGGGGGTCGCCTCCTTGGCGATGAAATCGAACAGGACAGGGGCGATCTTCAATCCGTGGGCTTCGACACGCGTCATGTTGGGCTTTCCAAGAGAAATGGCGGCTACGTACTGTTTTCGGAACGAAAACAGCAAAAAACACGCCAAAAGGCGGGCGGTTCAACGCCCTTTTAACGCTAAAGCCGCGGCCATGAGAAGGCCCCCCTGCGGGGCTTGGTGTCCTACCAAAGGAGCGGGCCAGGCCGCCTAAAACATGATGCGATGGGATGGGTAGGCGTCGCGTCGCAGGTGCCGACCTCTCCCCGACGGGGAGAGGTCGATTTGCGCAGCAAATCGGATGAGGGGCCGCAGCTCTAACGAGGGACCGTAACCCCTCACCCGGCGCTTCGCGCCGACCTCTCCCGTTGGGAGAGGTGGGAGTTTGTGGTCACCACCGAATACAAGCAATAAGGCATCCCGCTCTAAATATTCGCCGCGAGGTCGGCGACTTCCTCGAACAGGATGCCGGTCTGGGCCAGCATCCGTTCGATCTCGTCGACGGCGTCGGCGACTGTCCGGCGCGAGGTATCGATCGTCAGTTCGTTGCCCGCCGGCGGCTCGTAATCATTGGTGATGCCGGTGAAGGAGGGCAAGCCGCCGGCGCGGGCCTTGGCGTAATGGCCCTTGGGATCGCGGCTTTCGCAGATTTCGGCGGGCGTCGCGACATAGATCTCGCGGAACGCGCTGTCGGCGATGCGGCGCGCCGCAGCTCGGTCGGAGGCTGCGGGCGAGACCGCGGCGACGATCGCGATATGGCCGTTGCGCGCAAGATGCGTGGCGATCTCCGCGAGACGGCGGATATTTTCGCTGCGATCGGCGTGCGAGAAGCCGAGATCGCTGTTGAGGCCGGCCCGCAAGGTGTCGCCGTCGAGCAGGATCGGCGAGCCGCCATTGGTGAACAGCCGCCGCTCCAGCGCGAGCGCCAATGTCGATTTGCCGGAGCCGGGCAACCCCGTGAACCAGAGCACGGCGCCGCCGTGACGATAGCGGGCCGAACGCTCGTCGGCGCGCAACGCCGACTCCACCGGCACGATGTCGACCGGCACCGCGCGCTGGCCGGCATCGACCGACAGCACCAGGCCGCCGCCGGCGATCCGGCCATTGACCTCGATCACAAGCCGCCCGGTGCGCGGGCTTTCATGATAGGGATCGGCCGCAATCGGCTGCGCCAGCGAGATGTCGATCTCGCCGACATGGTTGCGCGCGATCGAATTGGTTTCCTCGTTGGAGAGCGCGCCGGGATCGACCGCCTTCTCGATCGCGACCACGCTGGCGCGGGTCTCGCGGGTGCCGAGCCGGATCAGGATCTGGTCGCCCTTCGACAATGGCTTGTCGTGCAGCCAGAAGATCCGGGCATGGATGCGGCGGGTGTCGCGCGGGCTCGCGCCGACATGGCCGATGACGTCGCCGCGCTCGATGAACAACTCGCGGTCGAGCGTGATGCCGACCGAGCGGCCGGCCGTTTGCGGCCCTTGAAGCGGCGTGACCGGCCAGCTCTCGACCGTCTTGATCCTGGCGATCTTGCCAGCCGGCATGATCACGATCTCGTCTCCGGCCTTCAGGCTGCCGGATTCGATGCGGCCCGCGACGATGCGGCGGTCGTCGAATTTGTAGATCGCCTGCACCGGCAGCCGCAGCGGCAAGGTTTCCGCCGGCCGTGCCGGCTCCAGTTCGTCCAGCGCCTCGACGACACTCGGCCCCTTGTACCAGGCGATCCGCGCCGTGTGCTCGGCGACGCCATCGCCGTCGCGCGCGGAGATCGGGATCACCGCCGATGGCTTCACGCCAAGACCGATCAGGTGCGCCGATATCTCGTCGCTGATCTCCTTGAATCGCTCGGCGCTGAAATCGACCCGGTCCATCTTGTTGACGACGACCGCGACCTGCTTGATGCCGAGCAGATGCAGCAGATAGCCGTGCCGCCGCGTCTGGTCGCGCACGCCCTCCAGCGCGTCGATGATCAGCACGGCGCCGTCGGCCTGCGAGGCGCCGGTGATCATGTTGCGGAGGAATTCGGCGTGGCCGGGCGCGTCGATCAGCACGACGTCGCGCGAGCGGGTGCGGAAGCGGATCTGCGTGGTGTCGATGGTGATGCCCTGGTCGCGCTCGGTCTGCAGCGCATCCAACAGGAACGACCATTCGAACGGCATGCCGCGCCGCGCGCTGACGGCCTTCAGCATTTCGAGCTTGCCGTCGGGCAAGCTGCCGGTCTCGTGCAAGAGGCGGCCGACGAGCGTGGATTTGCCATGATCGACATGGCCGACGATGACGATACGGACTTGCGGACGCGTGGTGCCGTTCGGTGTCGCGGAGATCGCGCTGGGAAGAACCATGTTCATCGAAAACGCCTTAAGCTCGCTTCTCAGAGATAACCGGCGACACGCAGCCGCTCGAACGCATCCTCGGTCTCGTGATCGAGTGCGCGGCCCGCGCGTTCCGGCACCTTGGTGTCTTCGAGCTCGGCCAGGATCTCATCGATGTTTGACGCGGTCGACGCGACGGGGAAGGTGATGTCGGCATCGCCAAGCGAACGATAGCGCTTGCCATCCTTCGCCAGATAAAGCGGGATAATCGGGATGTTCTCGCGTCTTGTGTAAGCCCAGATGTCGGCTTCGGTCCAATGCAGGATCGGGTGGATGCGCAAATGCGCGCCCTGCGGCGGGGAGGCGTTGAAATGATCCCAGAACTCCGGCGGCTGGTCGCGCACGTCCCATTCGCCCTCCAGGCCACGCGGCGAGAACACGCGCTCCTTGGCGCGCGTCGCCTCTTCGTCGCGGCGGATGCCGGCGATCAATCCGTCAAAGCCGTGCTTGACCAGCGCGAGCTTCAGGCCCTCGGTCTTGCGTGCAGCGGAGCGCGCCGCGGGCGGCAGCGTGGGATCGACACTATCGATCGGCGGGCAGGGTTCGACGCGGAGGTCGAGATCCCATTCCTTCGCGTAGCGATCGCGGAAGGCATACATCTCCGGAAATTTCTTGCCGGTATCGACATGCATGGCAGGAAAGGGCACGCGGCCGAAGAAGGCCTTGCGCGCGAGCCAGATCATCACGTTGGAGTCCTTGCCGAGCGACCACAGCAGCGCGAGCTTCTTCAGCCGCGCGAACGCCTCGCGCAGAATGTAGATGCTTTGCGCCTCGAGTTCGTCGAGATGATCCATGGAAGGCGCTGTCGCGGGTTCTTCGACGAGGATTTTCCGCGGCACCTTTATTCCCTCTTTGGGCTCAGAAGCGCGCAAGCGTGCTTTGCCGGATTCATTGTTGAGAAGATGCATCTCTGTGCCTTGGCCTTTGGAGGCGAAAATTCTATAGTTGCGCTGCAATAGAGAAGAAATAAATTTCTCTTTGCGGGCGCTTGCCGACACATATATAGAATAAAATTCCAGTCAACCCATAAGTTGGGGAAGCGAGTGGCGCATGCGGTTCTTGCCGGTGTTCCTGGATCTGCAAACGGGCGTGGTGCTGCTGGTCGGCGCGGGCGATCTCGTGCGCGCGAAGCTGCGTCTGCTCGCGGCCGCCGGCGCGCGCGTCCGCTGGTTTGCGACTGACGGCAATCATGATGTGAGCGGGATCGATGCGACGCGCATCGATCTCGCAACGGGCGATCCACTCGCCGCTGATCTCAGCGGCGTCATCGCGGTGCTCTGCGCGGGCGCCGGCGATGTCGGTGTTGCGCTGGCGGCGCGCGCGAGGGCTGTCGGCCTGCCCGTCAATGTGATGGACGATCTCGAGCATTCCACCTTCATCTTCCCGGCGATCGTCGATCGCGGCGATGTCGTGGTCGCCGTCGGCACCGGCGGCGCCTCGCCGGTGGTGGCGCGCCGCGTGCGCGAGCGGATCGAGGCGGTGCTGCCGGCCCGCATCGGCGATCTCGCATCCTTCATCGGCCAATTCCGCAAATCTATACATGCGCGCATCGGCGAATTCGCGCTGCGTCGCCGCTTCTGGGAGCGCATTGTCGACGGTCCGATCGGCGCGCTGGTGTTGGCCGGTCGGAGAGACGAAGCCGAGAAGGCGTTGCAGCAGATTTCCGATCCCTCCGCCTTTGCCGGCGCGACCGCGCTCGGCAAGGCCAAGGGCCATGTGACGCTGGTTGGTGCCGGACCTGGCGATCCGGATCTCCTCACCATCAAGGCACTGCGCGCGCTGCAGGACGCCGACGTCGTGTTCTATGACGAACTGGTGTCATCAGAGATTCTCGATCGCGTGCGCCGCGACGCCTCGCGCATTCCGGTCGGCCGCCGCGTCGGCAAGCCCGGCATTGGTCAGGATGCGATCAACAGACTGATGATCGAGGCTGCGAAATCGGGACAGCGCGCGGTGCGGCTGAAGGGCGGCGATCCCTTCATCTTCGGCCGGGGCGGCGAAGAGATCGAAGCGCTGCGCCAGGCAGGCGTCGCCTATTCGGTGATCCCCGGCATCACGGCGGGCTTAGGTGCCGCCGCGCAATTCGAGGCGCCGCTGACCTTCCGCCACGAGGCGCTGCGCATCACCTTCCTCACCGCGCACAAGGCGCGTGACGCCGAGAATGTCGACTGGTCGGCGCTAACAGACAACAAGATGACCGTCGTGGTCTATATGGGCATGACCGCCGCGCCGACGATCCGCGCCGGCCTGTTGGCCGCTGGCCGCTCGCCACAAACGCCGGTCGGCGTGTTCGCGCGGGTGACGCGGCCCGATGCCAAGGCCGCGGTCGGAACGCTCGAACATCTGCCGTCGCTGGTCGAGAAGATCGATGGCGGCCCCGCCATCCTCGTCATCGGCGACGTCGTCTCCCACTCTGCGCCCTGGCGCCATGCCAACCTCAACCAAGTGATCTCGGAACTTTTGGAAGCTGCCGAATGACCTCTCCGCTTGAACAGAAGAAAATCAGAATTACCGGGCCTTCGGTAGTGACCGCCAACCGCACTCATGACGGCGTGGTGATCTATCGCACCCCGCAGCATGGCTGGTCATCGCGCCTTGCGGATGCCGCCATCGTCCGCACATCCGACGATGCGCGGGCGCTGCTCGCCGAAGCGGTTGCCGATGACGTCGGCGCGATCGGTGCCTACATCGCGCCTGTCGCAATCAAGGACAATGGAGAGATTGCGCCCGGCAATCTCCGCGAACATATCCGGTCGGAAGGCCTCACCATCGAGCTTCCGGTTCCGGCTTAAGGTTCTCCCTCATGTACGCATATGACGAACTCGATCGCACGCTCCTTCACGAACGTGTCGAAGAATTCCGCGACCAGGTGAAGCGCCGGCTTTCCGGCGAACTCACCGAGGACGAATTCAAGATTCTGCGATTGCAGAACGGCGTGTACCTGCAGCTTCACGCCTATATGTTCCGCGTCGCGATCCCCTATGGCACGCTGTCAACAAAGCAATTGCGCGCGCTTGCCCATGTCGCGCGCCGTTACGACCGCGGCTACGGACATTTCACGACGCGGCAGAACATCCAGTTCAACTGGATCAAGCTCGCCGAGCTGCCGGACGCGCTCGCCGATCTTGCCGAGGTCGGCATCCACGCCATGCAGACCTCCGGCAACAACATGCGCAACGTCACCTCCGACCAGTGGGCGGGCGTTGCGCCCGGCGAGGTCGAGGATCCCCGTATCTGGTCGGAGCTGCTGCGGCAGCACACCACGCTGCATCCGGAATTCTCGTTCCTGCCGCGCAAGTTCAAGATCGCGATCACCGCCTCCGAGCACGATCGCGCCGCGATCAAGATCCACGATATCGGCCTGCGGCTGCACAAGAACGCCGATGGCGAGACCGGCTTCGAGGTGCTGGTCGGCGGCGGGCTGGGCCGCACGCCGTTCATCGCCAAGACCATCAAGCCGTTCGTGCACGGCCGCGACATCCTGAGCTATGTCGAGGCGATCCTGCGCGTCTACAATCAGTATGGCCGCCGCGACAACATCTACAAGGCGCGCATCAAGATCCTCGTGCACGAGCTCGGCATCGAGAAGTTCGGCAAGGAAGTCGAGGAAGAGTGGCAGCAATTGCGCGACAGCGCGCTGACGCTCGATGACGGCGCGATCGAGGAAGTGCGCTCGCGCTTTTCCTATCCGGCCTACGAGAAGCTGCCGCACATGCCCGATGAGCTGAAGCAGGCGGCGCATGATCCTCTGTTCGAGCGCTGGCGCAAGAACTCGGTGTTTCCGCATAAGGTGCAGGGCTATTCGATCGTGACGCTGTCGCTGAAGCCGGTCGGCGGCCCGCCCGGCGATGCCACCGCCGAGCAGATGGATGTGATCGCCGATCTCGCCGACCGCTATTCCTTCGGCGAGATCCGCGTCGGCCATGAGCAGAACCTGGCGCTGCCGCATGTCGCCAAGCGCGATCTGCCGGCGCTGTGGAAGGCGCTCGACAAGGCCGGGCTCGCGACGCCGAACGTGAACCTGGTCTCCGACATCATCGCCTGCCCAGGGCTCGACTACTGCTCTCTGGCGAATGCGCGCTCGATCCCGATCGCGCAGGAATTGACGCGGCGTTTTGCCAATCACGACACCGCAGGCCTGATCGGCCGGCTGCACATCAATATCTCCGGCTGCATCAACGCCTGCGGCCATCACCATGTCGGCCATATCGGCATCCTCGGTGTCGAGAAGAACGGCGAGGAATTTTATCAGATCACGATCGGCGGCCGCGCCGACGAGGGCGCCGCGCTCGGTACGCTGATCGGCCCTTCGGTGCCCTATGGCGAGGTCGCCGACGTGGTCGAGGACATCGTCGAGGCCTATCTGGCGCTGCGCTATTCCCCCGATGAACTCTTCATCGACACGGTCAAGCGGCTCGGCGTCGAACCTTTCAAGGAGCGGGTCTATGCCACTCGTTAAGAACGGAAAAATCGCAACCGACATCTACGCCCATGTCGCCGACGGCGCCGAGATCCCGGCTGATGGCGCAATCCTGGTGCAGGCGGCGCGCTTCCTTGACGATCCCGAGGCGCTGCTGCGCCGGCCCGGCAAGGTCGGCGTGGTCTGGCCGAACAACCGCGATCTCGACGAGCTCGTGCCCTATCTCGACCGGCTCGCCGCGGTCGCGCTGGTGTTTCCGTCGTTCCGCGACGGCCGCGCCTATAGCCAGGCGCGGCTGCTTCGTGAGCGCTATCGCTTCCAGGGCGAATTGCGCGCCACCGGCCAGGTGCTGCGCGACCAGTTCGTGTTCATGCTGCGCGCCGGCTTCGATGCGCTCGACGTGAAGAAGGAAAAGGATGCGGACGCCTTCGCGGAGACGGTGAAACGCTACACCGTATTCTACCAGCCGACCGGCGACGGCCGCACCACCGCGCTGAGCCGCCGCACGCAATTGCGTCATTCCGAAAGCGCCAGCCCATGAACGCGCTGGCGCCAGAGATGTCGATCGAGGCGCTGTCGGCGCTGCCGTCGGTGCAGGAGCTCAATCGCGTGCTGCGCGCGGCGACGCCGTTCGAGGTTATCGAGTCCGCGCTGAAGACGGTCGGCCGCGAGCGCCTTGCGCTGGTCTCGTCCTTCGGCACGGAATCAGCGGCGCTGCTCAAGGTGATGGCCGACGTCGATCCGGCCATCCCCGTGATCTTTCTCGATACCGGGTGGCTGTTCGCGGAAACGCTTGCCTATCGCGACACGCTGATCGACACGCTTGGTCTGACCGATGTTCGCTCGATCAAGCCGCTCGAGGAGACGCTTCACCGCGACGATCCCGAGCGCGATCTCTGGTTCTCCGATCCCGACGCCTGCTGCCGCATCCGCAAGGTCGAGCCGCTGACGCGCGCGCTGGCGCCATTCGCCGCCTGGCTAAACGGACGCAAGCGCTTTCAGGGCGGCGCCCGCGCCGACATCCCCGTGGTCGAGGAAGACGGCGTGCGCCTGAAATTCAATCCCTTCGCCAACGCGACACGCGAAGAGATCGAGGCGATCTACCGCGACGGCAAGCTGCCGCCGCATCCGCTGATTGCCTCCGGATACATGTCGGTCGGCTGCATGCCCTGCACCAGCCGCACCGCGCCCGATGAGGATGCGCGCGCCGGCCGCTGGCGTGGTCGTGCCAAGACAGAATGCGGCATTCATACGATGAAGACTTCTTAGGACAATGACCCTGCCACGCCGCAAACAATGAAATGCGGTTCCGTTGACTAAAGCGCTCTTCGCCGTGAGTTATGTTCCACGTGCTCCGGTGTTGCTTCATCCGATTTGAATGGAGATAGAGATGGTCCGTCGTATCCTGCCGCTCGTCGCGGGTTTGCTGTGGGCGAGTTCGGCCCTCGCTGCCGACTACTCGCTGCTTAATGTGTCCTATGATCCGACGCGTGAGCTGTATGTCGATTTCAACAAGGCGTTTGCCGCCGCCTATCAGAAGGAGACCGGCAAGACCGTCGAGATCAAGCAGTCGCATGGCGGTTCCGGATCACAGGCGCGCGCGGTGATCGACGGCTTGCAGGCCGATGTGGTCACGCTCGCGCTCGCTTACGACGTCGACGCCGTCGCGGCCAAAGGATTGATCGCGCCGGACTGGCAGAAGCGCCTGCCGCAGAATGCCGCGCCCTACACCTCGACCATCGTGTTCCTGGTGCGCAAGGGCAATCCCAAAGGCATCAAGGATTGGGACGATCTGATCAAGCCAGGCGTTGCCGTCATCACGCCGAACCCGAAGACCTCGGGCGGCGCTCGCTGGAATTATCTCGCCGCCTGGGGCTATGCACAGAAGAAGTTCGGCTCGGCCGACAAGGCCAAGAAGTTCGTCGCCGATCTCTACCAGAACGTACCGGTGCTCGACACCGGCGCGCGTGGCTCGACCGTTACCTTTGTCGAGCGCGGCGTCGGCGACGTGCTGCTTGCCTGGGAAAACGAGGCGTTTCTGGCGCAGCGCGAGTTCGGCAAGGACAAGTTCGAGATCGTCTCGCCGCCACTGTCGATCCTCGCCGAGCCGCCGCTCGCGGTCGTCGATGCGATCGCAGACAAGAAGGGCACCAAGGCGGTCGCCGAGGCCTATCTGAAATATTGGTATACCAGGGAAGGCCAGGAAATCGCCGCGCGTAATTCTTACCGTCCGCGCGATCCGGAGATTGCCAAGGAATACGAGAAATCCTTCGCCAAGGTTGAACTTTTCACCATTGACGACGTTTTCGGTGGTTGGACCAAGGCGCAGAAGGAGCACTTCGCCGAGGGCGGCATGTTCGACCAGATCTACAAGAATTGATCTGGCCGGGGCCCGTGGGGGCAGAAGCAGGGGGATAGGTGAGCACAGCGGTTGCACGGCGCAGCACTTTGCCGGGGTTCGGTCTCACCATGGGACTGACCCTGACATGGCTCTCCGTTATCGTCCTGATTCCGCTCGCCGGTCTCTTTCTCAAGACGTTTGAGCTGAGCTTCGATCAGTTCTGGGGCATCGTCACCAGCCGCCGCACCCTGAGCGCGCTGAAGATTTCGTTTGGGCTTTCGTTTGCCGCGGCTTGCGTCAATCTGGTGATGGGCACGGTCATCGTCTGGGCGCTGGTGCGCTACCGCTTTCCGGGACGGCGGCTGTTCGATGCGATCGTCGATATCCCCTTCGCGCTGCCGACCGCGGTTGCCGGCGTCGCGCTGACCCAGCTCTTTGCGCAGAAGGGCTGGTTAGGTGCGCCGCTTGCCGAGCTGGGCATCAAGGTCGCGTTCACGCCGATCGGCATTTTCCTTGCCATGGTCTTCATTGGCATTCCCTTCGTGGTGCGGACGGTACAGCCTGTGCTGATCGATCTCGATCCGGAGATCGAGGAGGCCGCGGCAAGCCTCGGCGCCGACCGCTGGCACACGGTCTTTCGCGTGATCCTGCCGAGCTTGATCCCGGCGCTCTTGACCGGCTTTGCGCTCGCCTTCGCCCGCGCCGTCGGCGAATATGGCTCGGTCATCTTCATCGCCGGCAATCTGCCGAATGTCTCCGAAATCGCGCCGTTGTTGATCGTGATCCGGCTCTCCGAATTTCGTTATGCGGATGCCACCGCGATCGCGGTGGTCATGCTGCTGGCTTCATTCATCATCATCTTCGCGGTCAATCGCCTGCAGCGCTGGGCGCAGACCCGCATTCCCACTCACTAGAGGGCCGGATCGATGTCGCTGCAATCGAACCTGGCTTCCTCCACCACGCAGTTGCGAGCCTATGCCCCGAAGACCGACCTCAATGTCGCCTCGCCGCCCTCGCAGCGGGAGAGGGTGCGCCCGCACACGGCGGCCTCGAAGCGGGATCTGCGCACCGAGCCCCGGCCGATCCGCTTCCTGATCGTCGCGCTGGCGCTGCTCTTCCTCACCGTATTCGTGGTGCTGCCGCTGGTCGTGGTGTTCGCGTCAGCGTTTTCGCGCGGCATCTCGGCCTATTTCGCGGCGCTCAGCGAGCCGGAGGCGCTCTCGGCGATCCAGTTGACGCTTCTGATCGCGGCGATCTCCGTCAGCCTCAACCTGATCTTCGGCGTGATCGCGGCCTGGGCGATCTCGAAATTCGATTTCGCCGGCAAGACTTTTCTGATCACGCTGATCGACCTGCCGTTCTCGGTCAGTCCCGTGATCTCGGGTCTGGTCTTCGTGCTCTTGTTCGGTGCACAGGGTTTCTTCGGGACCTGGCTGCAGGCGCACAACATCCACATCCTGTTCGCGGTGCCCGGCATTGCGCTCGCCACCATCTTCGTGACCTTCCCCTTCGTCGCGCGCGCGCTGATTCCATTGATGCAGGAGCAGGGCACGCAGGAGGAGGAAGCCGCGATCTCGCTGGGCGCGTCAGGATTGCAGACCTTCTTCCGCGTCACCTTGCCCAACATCAAATGGGGCCTGCTCTACGGCGTCCTGCTGTGTAACGCGCGCGCGATGGGCGAGTTCGGCGCGGTGTCGGTGGTCTCGGGCCATATCCGGGGCCAGACCAATACCATGCCGCTGCTGGTCGAAATCCTTTATAATGAATATCAGTTCGTGGCGTCGTTCGCGATCGCGTCGCTGCTTGCGATGCTGGCGTTGATCACGCTGGTCGTGAAGACGATCCTCGAACGGCGTCTGGACGAAGGGCAGATTGTCAGTGACGATTGAAGTCAAGAATATCGTAAAGAAGTTCGGCGATTTCGCAGCGCTGGACACTGTCAGCCTGAAGGTCGGCGACGGCGAGCTGTTGGCGCTGCTGGGGCCGTCCGGCTCCGGCAAGACCACGCTGCTGCGGATCATTGCCGGCCTCGACTGGCCCGAGGCGGGCGAAGTCACGATCGACGGCGAGGACGCGCTGGGCCGCGGCGCCAGCGAGCGCCATGTCGGCTTCGTGTTCCAGCACTATGCGCTGTTCCGTCACATGACGGTGTTCGAGAACGTCGCCTTTGGCCTCCGCGTGCAGCCGCGCGCGATCCGCAAGGACGAGAAGGCGATCCGCGCCCGCGTCAAGGAGCTGCTCGATCTGGTGCAGCTCGACTGGCTGTCCGACCGCTATCCGAGCCAGCTATCCGGTGGCCAGCGCCAGCGCATCGCGCTCGCCCGTGCGCTCGCGATCGAGCCGCGCATCCTGTTGCTCGACGAGCCCTTCGGCGCGCTCGATGCCAAGGTGCGCAAGGAGCTCAGGCAATGGCTGCGCTCGCTGCATCAGGAGATCCACGTCACCTCGATCTTCGTCACCCATGACCAGGAAGAGGCGCTCGAGGTCGCCAACCGCGTGGTCGTCATGGACAAAGGCCGCATCGAGCAGATCGGCACCCCCGGCGAGGTTTATGACAATCCGGCGACGGCCTTCGTTCACGGCTTCATCGGCGAATCCATCGTGCTGCCGGTCGATGTCAGCGACGGCGCGGTCCGGCTCGGCGGCCGGCCGCTCAACGTCGCCGCCAATGGTGCGGCGCCCGGCGCCTCCAAATTGTTCGTGCGCCGCCATGACATGCAGATCGGCCCGGCGGGAAGCGGATCGCTGGAAGGGGCGGTGCGCCACGTCCGCTCCTTCGGCCCGATCCAGCGTGCCGAGGTCGCGCTTGCCGACAGCGAAGGCAAGACCGTGATCGAGATCGATGCGCCGCGCGACCGGGAACTGCAGGCCGGCGAAATCATCTCGCTGGAACCCCGCCGCTACCGTATTTTCGCGGCTCACGAATAGCTGCCGTAGCCCGGGTGAAGCGGAGCGCAACCCGGGATTCGCATCCACGCGCGAAAAGGCCCCGGATTACGCTTCGCTCCATCCGGGCTACAGGATCTCGCGGACCGCTGTCGCCGCGGCAAAAAAAACGCCCCCCGTTCACCATTCAGCCACGGTTGGTATGCAACAACGGCGGACCAACCTTGGGGGAATCCTTTCAGTGAAACGGACGACCGTCGCCCTCTTTGGGCTTCTGGTGCTGGGCGGCTGCGCGACAGACACTCCACTTCCGGAACAGCCGGCCATGTATGTCAACATGGCTGCACCCGGTGCCGTCCTGGACACCCAGGCCGCCGCGACCATGATCTCGCAATATCGCCAGAACAACGGCCTCGGCGCCGTGGTGGTGGACCCTGCGCTCGTCAAGCTCGCCGAGCAGCAGTCGCAGGCCATGGCGGCGCGCAACAAGATGGACCATGACGTGAAGGCCCCGCTCGGCAAACGGCTGGAAGGCTCCGGCTATCCGGCGACGGTGGCGGTCGAAAACGTGTCCGCTGGCTATCATACGCTGGCGGAAGCGTTTTCCGGCTGGCGCGATTCGCCGCCACACAAGGCCAATATGCTCAAGGGCGGTGTCACAAAATTGGGCATTGCTGCGAGCTATGCGCCGAACACCAAGTACAAGGTGTTCTGGACGCTCATTCTCGCGTCAACCTAACTCTGCGTGATCGTCACGCCAGATCAGGCCGATTGACGCGGTCGCGAACTGCGGCCACGGTGGGCGCCATTATACACCACTGATTGACGGTCACGATGGATACTTCAGATCCTCCGCCCGCCACGACGCCCGCGCAGGCGCAGCGCGTATTGGTCCTGCAGGGCGGCGGCGCCCTTGGCTCATATCAGGCCGGAGCATTTCAGGCGCTCTGTCGCGCCGGCTTCGAGCCTGACTGGGTTGCCGGAATCTCGATCGGCGCCGTCAATGCCGCGATCATCGCCGGCAACGAGCCGGACAAGCAGGTGCCGCGCTTAAAGGAATTCTGGGAGATGGTGTCGCGTCCGGTATCCTGGAATCCGATAGCGCCCGGCGACCGCGCCCGCACTTTGTTCAACGAGACCAGCGCCGCCATCATCGCGACATTCGGCGTGCCTGGCTTCTTTGCGCCGCGGATTCCGCCAGCGCCGTTCTGGCCCATGGGCAGTTCGCAGTCGCAAAGCTATTACGACACCGCGCCCCTGAAGAAGACGCTGGAGCGGCTGGTCGATTTCGACCGCATCAACGACCTCAAGACCCGGCTTTCGGTCGGCGCCGTCGGCGTGACCTCCGGCAATTTCAGGTATTTCGACAATTACGAGTTCAAGAAGCTCGGCAAGAAGATCGGCCCCGAGCACATCATGGCCTCCGGCGCGCTGCCGCCGGGCTTTCCGGCGGTCCTGATCGAAGGCGAGCATTATTGGGATGGCGGTATCGCCTCCAACACCCCGCTCGACTTCGTGCTTGATGAGGAGACCCGCCGCGATCTCCTGATCTTCCAGGTCGATCTGTTCAGCGCCCGCGGACCGTTGCCGAATTCGCTATTGGAGGCGGCCGAGCGTGAAAAGGACATCCGCTTTTCCAGCCGCACGCGCATGAACACCGACAAGAACAGGCAGATCCACAATGCGCGCATGGCGGTGCGTGATCTCATCGGCAAGCTGCCGGATTATCTGAAGAACGATCCCTCCGTTGAATTGCTGCGGCAGGCCTCCAAGGAGAACACCGTCACGGTGGTGCACCTGATCTACCGCAGCAAGAACTACGAGACGTCGTCGAAGGATTACGACTTCTCCCATGTCGCCATGGTCGAGCATTGGGAGGCGGGCGTCCGCGACGTTCATTTGTCGATGCGTCACAAAGAATGGCTAGAACGGCCGCAGTCCGGGGAAACCATGGTGACCTACGATCTCACGGGGGACGTCGATCCGTTCCCCGCAAAGAAGGAGTGAAGCAGATATGGCTACGTTGACAGGCAAGACCGCTGTCGTGACCGGCTCGACCAGCGGCATCGGATTGGCGATTGCGCGTAAATTCGCCAGCGCGGGGGCCAATGTCGTCATCAACGGCATGGGCGTGCCGGCCGATATCGAGCGCGAGCGCTCCGGCATCGAGACCGATTTCAAGGTCAAGGCCGCCTATTCGCCGGCCGACATGACCAAGCCCGCCGAGATCGCGGAAATGATCGCGCTCGGCGAAAAGACCTTCGGCTCGGTCGACATCCTCGTCAACAATGCCGGCATCCAGTTCGTCTCTCCGATCGAGGAATTTCCGATCGAGAAGTGGGATGCGATCATCGCGATCAACCTGTCGTCGGCGTTTCATGGCATCCGCGCCGCGGTGCCAGGGATGAAGAAGCGCGGCTGGGGCCGCATCATCAATACCGCCTCCGCGCATTCGCTGGTCGCCTCGCCCTTCAAGTCGGCCTATGTCTCGGCCAAGCACGGCATCGCGGGCCTCACCAAGACGGTGGCACTCGAGCTTGCGACCTTCAAGATCACCTGCAACTGCATCAGCCCCGGCTATGTCTGGACGCCGCTGGTCGAGCACCAGATTCCGGAGACCATGAAGGTGCGCAACATGACCAAGGAGCAGGTCATCAAGGACGTGCTGCTCGAGGCCCAGCCGACCAAGGAATTCGTCACCGCCGACCAGGTCGGCTCGCTCGCATTGTTCCTCTGCAGCGACGACGCCGCGCAGATCACCGGCTCCAACTACTCCATCGATGGCGGCTGGACCGCGGAGTAGGGCCCTTTGGTTCGGCGCGTACCTGTATGCCCCGCGATGACGGGGCATACAGTATCCGGCGGCCTCTCGGCTCAAGCACAACCGCCTCTGGAATACTGGATCGTCAGGTCAACCCGGACGATGACAGCGGAGAGCTGTTTGAAATTTGAATCAGAACCCATCCCCGCGTCATTGCGAGCAGCTGGCCGGCTAGAGCATTTTCGGTCCTGATGGAATCAGAACCGGAGCTCTAGATTCTAGTTTTGACGCGTCTTCTTCACGCGAACCGGTGTCCACTTCGCTCGAAAACGCGCTAACCCGCGCCGACGGCTTTCTTGCGCCAGGCGAGATGGACGGCGCAGGTGCAACCGGGTGGGTGTGAGGTGACGTCGTTGGCGGGCGTGGCGACGGGTGCGGGCGCGGGCGTTGGCTGCTTCGCTTCCTGCGAAGGGATGTAGTTCAGCACGGGCGCGAGCCAGCGCTCGATCTCGGTGACGGTCATGTCCTTGCGCGCGGCATAGTCCTCGACCTGGTCGCGCTCGATCTTGCCGACGCCGAAATAGAAGCTTTCGGGATGGCTGAAATAGAGGCCGGAGACCGAGGAGCCCGGCCACATCGCAAAGCTCTCCGTCAGCTTCACGCCGGCCGTGTTCTCGGCGTCGAGCAGCGCGAACAGCGTCTGCTTCTCGGTGTGGTCGGGCTGCGCGGGATAGCCGGGCGCCGGGCGGATGCCCTGGTATTTCTCCAGGATCAACTCGTCCGACGAGAACGTCTCGTCGGGCGCATAGCCCCAGAATTCCTTGCGCACGCGCTGGTGCATGCGCTCGGCGAAAGCTTCGGCGAGGCGATCGGCCAGCGCCTTGCACAGGATCGAGGAGTAATCGTCATTGGCGTTCTTGAAGCGGTCGGCGACCGCGTCCTCGCCGATGCCCGCGGTGACGACGAACCCGCCGATATAGTCAGGTACGCCCGACGATACTGGCGCGATGAAGTCCGACAGCGCGGCGTTGAAGCGGCCTTCGCGCTTCTCGAGCTGCTGGCGCAGCGTGTGGAAGGTCGCGATCTTCTTCTTGCGCGTCTCGTCGGCATAGACGGCGATGTCGTCGCCTTCGGCATTGGCGGGCCAGAAGCCGATGGTGGCGCGCGCCGTGAACCATTTCTCCGCGATGATGCGCTCAAGCATCTTCTGCGCATCATCATAGAGCGAGCGCGCGACCTCGCCGACCTTCGGATCGTCGAGGATGGCCGGGAAGCGCCCGGTCAATTCCCAGGTCTGGAAGAACGGCGTCCAGTCGATGTATTTTGCCAGTTCCGCCAGATCGTAGGCATCGAAGCTCTTGATGCCGAAGAAGGCCGGCTGCTTCGGCGGCGTCTTGGCGAAATCGATCTTGACGCCATTGGCGCGGGCATCCGCAAGCTTCAGCCGTTTCTTGTCCTGCTGCGCTCGGAAATGTGCCGCGGAGATCTTTGCGTATTCGGCGCGGATATCGGCGGCATAGGCCTCGCGCTTCTCGGGCGAGAGCAGCGAGGAGGCGACTCCGACCGCGCGACTGGCGTCATTGACGTGGACGACTGGTCCGCCCGGATAGTTCGGATCGATCTTCACGGCGGTATGGACGCGGCTGGTGGTGGCGCCGCCGATCAGGAGCGGCAGGTTCAGGCCCTCGCGCTCCAGCTCGCCGGCAAGAAAGCTCATCTCGTCGAGCGAGGGCGTGATCAGGCCGGAGAGGCCGATGATATCAGCGCCTTCGGCCTTTGCCGTCTCGATGATCTTTGCCGCCGGCACCATCACGCCGAGGTCGATGACCTCGAAATTGTTACATTGCAGCACGATGCCGACGATGTTCTTGCCGATGTCGTGGACGTCGCCCTTCACAGTGGCGAGCACGATCTTGCCAGCGGCGTTGCGGCCGTCGCCGGCCACGCCATTGGCGAGGTTGCGTGCCTTTTCCTCCTCCATGAACGGCATCAGATAGGCGACTGCCTGCTTCATCACGCGCGCGGACTTCACCACCTGCGGCAGGAACATCTTGCCGTCGCCGAAGAGATCGCCGACCACGTTCATGCCGGCCATCAAGGGACCCTCGATGACGTCGAGCGGACGGGAAGATGCCTGTCGGGCCTCCTCGGTATCCTGCTCGATGAATTCGGTGATGCCGTGCACCAGTGCGTGGCTGAGCCGCTTCTCGACCGGCCATTCGCGCCAGGCGAGATCGGCTTCCTTGCTCTGCCTCTCCTTGCCGCGGAATTTTTCGGCGAGCGCCAGCAGTCGCTCGGAAGCGCCGGGATCGCGGTTGAGGATGACGTCCTCGCACACCTGCCGCAGTTCGGGATCGATGTCGTCATAGACGATCATCTGCCCGGCATTGACGATGCCCATGTCCATGCCGGCCTTGATGGCGTGATACAGGAACACCGAATGCATCGCCTCGCGCACCGGCTCGTTGCCGCGGAACGAGAACGAGAGATTGGAGACGCCGCCGGAAATATGCGCGCCGGGCAGGTTCTGGCGGATCCAGCGCGTGGCCTCGATGAAATCGACACCGTAATTGTTGTGCTCCTCGATCCCGGTCGCGATCGCGAAGATGTTCGGATCGAAGATGATGTCCTCGGCCGGGAAATCGAGCCGGTTCACCAGGACATTGTAAGCGCGCTTGCAGATCTCGGTCTTGCGGGCGAACGTGTCGGCTTGTCCCGTCTCGTCGAACGCCATCACCACGACGGCTGCGCCATGACGCTTGGCGATCGTGGCCTCGTGGATGAACTTCTCCTCGCCTTCCTTCATCGAAATCGAGTTCACCACAGGCTTGCCCTGGATGCATTTCAGCCCGGCCTCGATCACGGCGAATTTCGAGGAGTCGACCATGACAGGCACGCGGGCGATATCGGGCTCGGCGGCGACGAGGTTGAGGAACGTCACCATCGCCTTCTCGGAATCCAGAAGGCCCTCGTCCATGTTGACGTCGATGATCTGCGCGCCATTCTCGACCTGGTCACGCGCCACCTGCAGCGCGGCCGTGTAGTCGCCCGCGGTGATCAGCTTGCGGAAGCGCGCCGATCCCGTCACGTTGGTGCGTTCGCCGATGTTCACGAAAGGAATGGCGTCGGTCAGCGCGAACGGCTCGAGGCCTGACAGCCGGAGACGCGGCGCGATCTCAGGAACAATGCGCGGCTTGTGCGGCGCAACCGCCGCGGCAATCGCGGCGATATGGTCCGGCGTGGTGCCGCAGCAGCCGCCGACGATGTTGACGAGGCCTGCTGCTGCGAACTCGCCGATCAGCCGCGCCATATAGTCCGGCGTCTCGTCGTACTGCCCGAATTCGTTGGGCAGGCCGGCGTTCGGATAGGCGCAGACGAGCGTATCGGCGACGCGGCCGATGTCTGCGATGTGGCTGCGCAGGTCCTCCGCGCCGAGCGCGCAGTTGAAGCCGATCGTGATCGGCTTGGCATGCCGCACCGAATTCCAGAACGCTTCCGGCAACTGTCCCGAGAGCAGGCGGCCGGACTTGTCGGTGATGGTGCCCGAGATCATCACGGGCACATCGATGCCGCGCTCTTCCGTAATCTCGGAGATCGCATACAGCGCGGCCTTGGCATTGAGCGTGTCGAAGATGGTTTCGACCAGGAGAAGATCGGCGCCGCCGTCGAGCAGGCCGTTGATCTGCTCGCCATAGGCCTTGCGCAGATCGTCGAACGTCACCGCGCGATAGCCGGGATTGGAGACGTCGGGCGAGATGGAGGCGGTGCGGTTGGTGGGCCCCAGGGCGCCTGCGACGAAGCGCGGCCTGCCGTCCTCGGCACTGACCTTCTCGGCGGCGGCGCGCGCGAGCCTGGCGCCCTCGCGGTTGAGCTCATAGGCGAGGTCCGACATGTCGTAGTCGGCTTGCGCGATCGAGGTCGAGGAGAAGGTGTTGGTCGCGACGATGTCGGCGCCGGCGCGCAGATAGGCGGCGTGGATGTCCTCGATCGCCTGCGCTTGCGTCAGGATCAGGACGTCGTTGTTGCCCCTGATGTCGCGATGGAAATCCTTGAAGCGCTCGCCACGGAAGGCGGCCTCGTCGAATTGCAGGCCCTGGATCATGGTGCCCATGGCGCCGTCAAGCACGAGGATGCGCTCGCGCGCGGCGGCGATGAGGGCGGTACGCTTGGAAGAGACGGGTACGGTCATTTGATCAGGCAGCTTTCTTCAAGCAGCTTTCTTGGCGCCGTTCGGACGGATGCCGAGCAGATGGCTGATCGCGAACACGAGATCGGCGCGGTTCATGGTGTAGAAATGGAAGGTGTCGACGCCGTGTTTTGCGAGCTTCTGCACCTGGCCGGCGGCAACCGTAGCTGCCACCAGTTTGCGGGTCTCGGCATCGTCATCGAGGCCTTCGAATTTCGCGGCAAACCAGTCCGGCACCGTGGTGCCGGCGCGGGTGACGAAATTGCGGGCCTGCTTGAAATTGTGCATCGGCATGATGCCCGGCACGATCGGGATCTCGATGCCGCGCGCCCGCACCCGGTCGAGGTAGCGGAAGTAGAGATCGTTGTCGAAGAACACCTGGGTGATCGCGCGGGTGGCGCCGGCATCGACCTTGGCCTTCAGCGTGTCGATATCGGCGTCGAAGGTCGCGCTCTCCGGATGTTTTTCCGGATAGGCCGAGACCGACACCTCGATATCGGGATGACGCTTCTTGATGCCGGCGACCAGCTCCGGCGAGCTCTGGTAGCCGTCCGGATGCGTGTAATAGGGCGTGCCGATGCCGCCCGGCGGGTCGCCGCGCAGCGCCACGATGTGGCGGACGCCGACCTCGTGATAGCGGTCGACAATCTCGTCGATCTCGCCGCGGGAGGCGCTGACGCAGGTCAGATGCGCGGCCGGCAACAGCCTGGTTTCATTCAGGATGCGCGCGATGGTCGAATGGGTGCGCTCGCGGGTCGATCCGCCGGCGCCATAGGTCACCGAGACGAAGGTGGGCGACAGCGGCGCAAGCCGGTTGATCGTGTCCCACAGGTTCCGCTCCATCTCCTCGGTCTTCGGCGGGAAGAACTCGAAGGAAATGGCGGGAGTCCTGAACGGCGGGGCAGCAACCTCGGTCATGGCTCTCACAAGCTCCACGGAACAATCGGCGACAGGCTGGGCGGTAGAGCAGGTAAGATAGGGCAAAGCGGGTCGCCCAAACAGCCCATCGATAATGGGATTTTGCCCACTTTTGATGAATATGCTGGCTCTCGATGGCAACCTGAATTCGTAATGGGCAAGAGTATGAGTTTCGCGGCTTATCGCGAAAATCCGGAAATTATAGCCATATTCTGTAGTTCATGGGAAAGTCAGTTCCCTCCTCCGGTGTGGGCAAAGGTGAATTATTGCGGATTAACGATATTTTGTCCCACTCTCGATCGGCTTCAGGTTCAGAGTGTCGCGGAGCTGATCTGCACGCGGAGGGGCTTTGTGGTTTCAATGTGTCGCCCTAGCTTGGTGCGATGATCCCGCTTTCCGTCCTGGACCTTTCGGTCGTCACCACAGCCACAAAGCCCGCCGCAGCGCTGCGCAACAGCATCGATCTGGCGCGCCACGTCGATGGGCTCGGCTATATCAGGTACTGGCTCGCCGAGCACCACAACCTTGCTTCCGTCGCGAGCCCCGCGCCGGATCTGATGATTGGGCAGATCGCTGCCGTCACCAGGAACATCCGCGTCGGCTCCGGCGGCGTGATGTTGCCCAACCATGCGCCGCTGGTGGTCGCCGAGCGCTTCAAGATGCTGGAGGCGCTGTTCCCCGGTCGCATCGATCTGGGCCTCGGGCGGGCGCCCGGCACCGACGGCGCCACCGCCTATGCGCTGCGGAGCCGGCTCGACCGCCGCGAGGGCGACGATTTCCTGGAGCGGCTGCATGAACTGACGCTCTGGGAGACGCGGGATTTCCCGCCCGGCCACCCCTTCAACAATGTGGTGGCGATGCCCGACGATTCGCCGCTGCCGCCGATCTGGCTGCTCGGCTCCAGCGGCTATTCGTCCGAGCTCGCCGCGCAAGTCGGCATGGGCTTCGGCTTCGCGCATCATTTCGCGACCCATGACGCGGTCGATGCGATGATCAACTACCGCGCCCATTTCAAGCCGTCGCCCTGGCGCCAGACGCCATATGCGATCCTCGCAGTGGCGGCGGTGGCGGCCGAGACCGATGAAGAGGCGGAAAAGCTGGCGCTGTCGATGGACCTCAACCGCCTGCGCCGGGACCGCGGCCAGTATCTGCCGCTGCCCAGCGTCGAGGAGGCGCTGGCCTATCCCTATACGGACGCCGAGCGCGCTTCCATCACGCGGAACCGCGCGCGTTTCTTCGTCGGCAGCCCCGCGACGGTGATGGCAAAATTGCAGCCGCTGATCGCGGCGACCGAGGCCGATGAGCTGATGATCATCTCCGCGGTGTTCGATCACGAGGCGCGGAAGAAGTCTTACAGCCTGCTGGCGGATGCGTTCGGGCGTGGGAAGAAGGAGGCGGCTTAGCGTCGTCCCGGCCTTGAGCCGGGACCCATAACCACCGATGCCGGTTGTTACGCGCGCAAGCAGTTCCGGCGTCTTCTAACCACGGAGTCCTGTGGTTATGGGTCCCGGGTCAAGCCCGGGACGACGTTGGGAGAAAGGCGTGCGCCCCTCACTCGCGGGATCAATCCGCTTTTTCGCTGAACGTCGCGCGGAAGGGGTGGGCGGGATAGACGCCCACGATGCGGAATTCGCGGGAGAAGAATTTCAGCTCTTCCAGCGCAAAGGCCAGTCCGCGATCATACGGATGGCCGTCGACGTCGGCATAAAATTGCGTCGCGAAGAAATTGCCGTCGACCATGTAGCTTTCGAGCTTGGTCATGTTGACGCCGTTGGTGGCAAAGCCGCCGAGCGCCTTGTAGAGCGCGGCGGGCAAATTGCGCACCCGGAAAACAAATGTGGTGACCAGGGGGCCTGAATCCTGCTCGGCCCATTTGGCTTCGCGTGCCAGCACCACGAAGCGGGTGGTGTTGTGGGCTTCGTCCTCGATGTCCTCGGCGAGGATATCAAGGCCATAGATGTCGGCGGCAAGGCGCGAGGCGATGGCGGCGACGCTCTTGTCGCCGCGTTCGGAGATGTCGCGCGCGCTGCCTGCGGTATCGCCGGCGACGATCGGCCTGACGCCGAGCTTGCGGATGATGCGCCGGCACTGGCCAAGCGCGTGCACATGGCTCTCCACGCTCCTGATGTCGCCGAGCTTCGTCCCCTTCACCGCCATCAACTGATGCCGGACCGGCAGGAACCATTCGCCGACGATGAACAGGCCCGAGGCCGGCAACAGATGGTGGATGTCGGCGACGCGGCCGGCGACCGAGTTCTCGATCGGGATCATGCCGAGATCGGCTTCGCCCGAGGAAATCGCCGACAGAGCGTCCTCGAAGGTCGCGCACGGCATCGGCTCGGCGTCGGGATAGGCCTCGACGATCGCGATGTGGGAATTGGCTCCGGGCTCGCCCTGAAAGGCGATTTTCAGCTTCTTGGTCATGGCGGGGGTTTTAGCAGCGGTTCAGGTTTTCGCCAGTATGCGCCGGGCGGTTTCGAGGTCGGCCGGGGTGTCGACGCCGCGCGGCACGGTGTCGACAATGGTGACGTCGATCCGCATCCCGGCCTCCAGCGCGCGGAGCTGCTCGAGTTTCTCCTGCTGTTCCAGGGGCGAGGGCGGCAGCCGCACGAAGCGCTCCAGCGCGGCGCGGCGATAGGCGTAGAGGCCGATATGATGGTAGCGCGGGCCGTCGCCGTACGGCGCGGTGGCGCGGGTGAAATAGAGCGCGCGCAGCCGCCCTGCCGTGATCGGCGAGCCGACCGCCTTCACCACGTTCGGATTGAGGCTTTCCTCTTCGGTGTGGATCTCGGAGGCGAGGGTGGCGATATCGACTGCGCCGTCGTCGAGCGGCGGCAGCACGGCCCGGATCGTGTCGGGCGCGATGGTCGGGAAATCGCCCTGCAGGTTGACCACGATCTCGGCGTTGCCGGCAGGATCGAGCGTGGTCGCGGCCTCAAAGATGCGGTCGGAGCCGGAGGGGTGATCGGCGCGGGTCATCACCACCTCCCCACCGGCGCTCCTGACCGCCGCGGCAATCTCCGGCGTGTCGGTTGCGACCGCGACGCGGCCGATATCGGCTTCGATTGCGCGCCGCAGTACGTGCACGATCATCGGCTGGCCGGCAATGTCGAGGAGCGGCTTGCCCGGCAGCCTCGTGGCCGCCATGCGGGCGGGAATCAGCACCAAATTCCGCGGGTCGGACATCTATTCAAAACCCTGCCGGAGGCAGGAAACAGAGTGGGGACGGGACGAAAGTCGGCGCGTTTATACGGGTTGCCAGAGCGCAGGCAAACCGATATCTCCACTCTGCTCGGGGGAGGCGCGACGAGGGCTGATTCCGAGGCTCACCCCCGCGGCCGTTCGGCCCGCCTGAAGTCGACATTTTCGGCCTGGAGCCTGATCCGAAATGGACTCCTTCGAACTCAACAAGATTCTGGGTGCGATTCTCGGCACCTGCCTCATTATCCTGGTGACGAGCTTTGCCGCGCAGGCGGTGTTCACGCCCAAGCCGCTGGAGAAGCCCGGTTTCGAGATCGCCGTGAAAGAGGAGAGTAAGGGCGGACCGGCGGAAGCCGCCGCATCGTCCGAGCCGATCGAGAAACTGCTGCAGACCGCTTCTGTGGAAAAGGGCGCCGCGGCCGCCAAGAAGTGCGCGGCCTGCCACACCTTCGAGAAGGGCGGCCCGAACCGGGTTGGCCCGAATCTCTTTGGCATCGTCGGCGAGCCGAGGGGCGAGGGACGCGGGTTCAACTTCTCGGCCGCGATGAAGGCCAAGGGCGGCACCTGGACCTTCGACGACCTCAACAAGTTCCTCACCAACCCGAAGGGTTTCATCCCGGGCACCGCGATGGGTTTTGCCGGTATTCCAAAGGACAGCGAGCGCGCAGACGTGATCGCCTACCTGAACTCGCTGTCGGATCATCCCCAGCCGCTGCCGACCGCGCAGAAATAGCATTTCCCTCATGGATTCAATCGGAACGGCCAGGCATTGCCTGGCCGTTTCCGTATGGGTCGCATCTTTGTCAGCGGGACGTTTCGCCGCAGACGTGATGGCCCCCAGGCTTCCAAGATGAGGAAAAAGCAACATAATCCGCCGAAACCTTGCCCTATATTACGCACTTAGTGCGTAACCCCGGTTCACGACAGGAAGCTCCCTTTGGCCATTACCCGACGACACCTTCTGCAGACCGGCGCGGTGGCCGCGCTGACCCCCATCATGGGCGTGGCAGCCGGCATCCCGGCGATGTCGAGCGCGCAGGCGGACCCGGGAGGCAGCGAGCCAGCGTGGCGCCACGCGCTGTCGCTGTTCGGCGATATCAAATATCCGGCCGGCTTCCAGCGTTTCGACTACGTCAATCCGGATGCACCGAAAGGCGGCATCGCGCGGATTATCTCGCTCGGCACATTCGACAACTTCAACGTCGCGGTGATGGGCGTGAAAGGTTCGATCGCACCGGCCGCGATCATGATCTATGAGACGCTGATGTCGCGCTCGCAGGACGAGATCGCGACCGAATACGGCCTGCTCGCCGAAAGCGCGGCCCACCCCGACGACTACAGCTGGGTGATCTACCGGCTGCGCAAGGAGGCGCGCTGGCACGACGGCAAGCCGGTGACGCCGGAGGATGTCATCTTCTCGCTCGAGACATTGAAGAAGCAGAGCCCGTTCTATTCGTCCTACTACCGGCACGTGGTAAAGGCCGAAAAGAGCGGCGAGCGCGACGTCAAATTCACCTTCGACGCTCCCGGCAATCGCGAATTGCCGCACATCGTCGGCGAGCTGATGGTGCTGCCGAAGCATTACTGGGAAGGCACCGACAGCCAGGGCCGCAAGCGCGACGTTTCCGCGACCACGCTGGAGAAGCCGCTCGGCTCGGGCGCTTACCGGATCGCCGATTTCGTCGCCGGCCGCTCGGTCCGGCTCGAGCGCGTGAAGGACTATTGGGGCGCCAAGTTGCCGGTCCAGATCGGCCAGAACAATTTCGACGAGCTGCGTTTCGAATTCTTCCGTGACAACGTCGTCGCGCTCGAAGCTTTCAAGGCCGACCAGGCGGACTGGATCACCGAGAATTCGGCGAAGCAGTGGGCGACCGCGTATGACTTCCCGGCCGTGACCGAGAAACGCGTCGTCAAGCAGGAGTTTCCGATCAACGATTCCGGCCGCATGCAGGGCTTCGTGCTCAACCTGCGCCGCGATCAATTCAAAGACGCCCGCCTCCGGCGCGCCTTCAACTTTGCGTTCGATTTCGAGGAGATGAACAAGCAGCTCTTCTATGGTCAGTACAAGCGCATCAACAGCTATTTCGAGGGTACCGAATTGGCCTCTTCCGGCTTGCCGCAGGGGCAGGAGCTCGAACTCCTCGAGACGGTGCGTGACAAGGTGCCGCCCGAAGTCTTCACGACGCCGTACACGAACCCGGTCGGCGGCAATCCCGAAGCGGTGCGCGCCAATTTGCGCGAGGCCACCAGGCTGTTGAAGGAAGCCGGCTTCGAGGTGCGCGAGCGCAAGCTGGTCGATCCGTCGGGCAAGCCGGTGAGCGTGGAGATCCTGGTGCAGGATCCTTCCTCGGAGCGGATCGCGCTGTTCTTCAAGCCGTCGCTGGAACGCATCGGCGTCACGACCTCGATCCGCGTCGTCGACGACGTGCAGTACGAGAACCGCATCCGCAGTTTCGATTTCGACATCATCACCGACCTCTGGGGCCAGTCGCTCTCGCCCGGCAATGAGCAGCGCGAATTCTGGGGGTCGCAGGCCGCGGATCAGCAGGGATCCAAGAATACCATCGGCATCAAGAACCCGGCAGTGGATGCGTTGATCGAGAAGGTCATCTTCGCCAAGGACCGCGCCAGCCTCGTCGCCGCGACCAAGGCGCTGGACCGGGTGCTGCTCTGGAATTTCTACGTGGTGCCGCAGTTCGGCTATCCCTACGCGCGCTATGCGCTCTGGGATCGCTTCGGCCATGCGGAACTGCCGAAATACGCGCGCTCTGGCCTGCCCTCGTTGTGGTGGTACGACGCGGAGAGGGCGAACCGGCTCGGCAAACGGTCTTGAGGGATTTTTCGCGCATGGCGCTATTCACCCGTCGGCACGCGCTCGGCTTCGGTATCGGTGCGCTATGCGCGACGCGGCTTCGTCCGGCAGCCGCCGATAATGGCGCCGACATGCACGGCATGTCGGCGTTCGGCGACTTGAAATATCCCGCCGACTTCCACCATTTCGACTATGTCAACGTGAATGCCCCCAAGGGCGGCACGTTCTCGCTGATCCCGTCGGTCCGCGCCTACAATCAGTCCTATTTCACGTTCAATTCGCTCAACGCCTACATCCTCAAGGGTGAGGGGGCGCAGGGCATGGACATGACGTTCACGGCGCTGATGGCGCGCGCCGGTGACGAGCCCGATGCGATATATGGGCTGGCCGCAAAGTCGGTGCGGATTTCGCCAGACAAACTCACCTACACCTTCACCATGCGCCCCGAGGCGCGCTTTCACGATGGCTCGAAGCTGACCGCTCATGACGTCGCGTTCTCGCTGAACACGTTGAAGGAAAAGGGGCACCCGCTGATCCTGGTTCAGCTCCGCGACTTCATCAAGGCCGAGGCGCTCGACGATGCCACCGTCGTCGTCAGCTTCGCGCCGAAGCGCGCGCGCGACGTGCCGCTTTATGTTGCAACCCTGCCGATCTTCTCGAAGGCCTATTACGCCAAGCGCGCGTTCGATGAATCGACGCTGGATACGCCGCTCGGGTCGGGGCCGTACAAGGTCGGCCGGTTCGAGGTCAACCGCTTCATCGAATATGATCGCGTCAAGGACTGGTGGGCGGCCGATCTTCCGGTCTGCCGCGGCAGCTACAATTTCGACACCGTCCGCTACGAATTCTATCGCGACCGCGACGTCGCCTTCGAGGGTTTCACGGGCAGGAATTATCTCTACCGGGAAGAGTTCACCGCGCGCATCTGGGCCACGCGCTATGATTTCCCAGCCATCAAGGAAGGCCGCGTCAAGCGCGAGTTGTTGCCGGACGAGACGCCGTCGGGCGCGCAGGGCTGGTTCATCAACTTGCGCCGCGACAAGTTCAAAGACCCGCGTGTGCGCGAGGCGCTGATCTACGCCTTCGATTTCGAGTGGACCAACAAGACCATCATGTACGGCGCCTATGCGCGCACCCATTCGCCGTTCCAGAATTCGGACATGATGGTCTCCGGCCCACCGTCGCCGGAAGAGCTGGCATTGCTCGAACCGTTCCGCGGCCAGGTGCCGGACGAGGTGTTCGGCAAGCCCTTCGTGCCGCCGGTGTCTGATGGTTCGGGGCAGGACAGGGCGCTATTGCGCAAGGCGGCGCAGCTGCTGAGCGACGCCGGCTGTGTCGTCAAGGACGGCAAGCGGTTGCTGCCGAACGGCGAGCCCTTCACCATCGAATTCCTCAATGACGAAGCCTCGATCCAGCCACATCACGGGCCCTACATCAAGAACCTCGCTACGCTCGGCATCGACGCCACCTTCCGCCTGATCGATGCCGTGCAGTACCGCGCGCGGCTGGAGGATTTTGATTTCGACATGACCATCCAGCGCTTCTCGATGTCGGCGACGCCGGGCGATACCATGCGCCCGTTCTTCTCCTCACAGACCGCAAACATCAAGGGTTCCAACAACCTCGCGGGCATTTCGAGCCCGGTGATCGATGCGCTGATCGAGAAGATCATCGCCGCTGACAGCAGAGCGGAACTGACCACCGCATGCCGTGCTTTCGATCGCGTCTTCCGCGCCGGGCGCTATTGGGTGCCGCAGTGGTACGCCAACACGCACAAGGTGGCCTATTGGGATCTGTTCGCCCATCCGCCGAAGCCGGCGCGCTATGCACAAGGCGTGGGAGCGCCGGATAACTGGTGGGCCGACCCGGCCAAGGCCGGCAACGCCGAACAGGCGAAGTAAGACATGAGCGCCTATATCGCCCGCCGCATTCTCCTGATGGTGCCGACGCTGCTCGGCATCCTCTTCGTGTCCTTTGTGGTCGTGCAGTTCGCGCCGGGCGGCCCGGTCGAGCGCGTGCTGGCCCAGCTCTCCGGCGCCGATACCGGCGGCTCCTCGCGAGTCTCGGGGTCTTCCGGCGGCGATTTTGCCGCGCGCGCGCCGGGCGGCGCTTCGGCGGACACCGTCAACTCGAAGTACCGCGGCGCGCAGGGCCTCGATCCGGCCTTCATCAAGAATCTCGAAAAGCAGTTCGGCTTCGACAAGCCGGCGCCCGAGCGCTTCCTGCTGATGGTGTGGAACTTCGCTCGCTTCGATTTCGGCAAGAGCTATTTTCGCGACGTCAGCGTGATCCAGCTGATCAAGGAGAAGCTGCCGGTGTCGATGTCGCTCGGCATCTGGATGACGCTGCTGACCTACCTGATCTCGATTCCGCTTGGCATCCGCAAGGCCGTGCATGACGGCTCGCGGTTCGACACTTGGACTTCGGCGGTGGTCATCATCGGCTTTGCGATTCCCGGCTTCCTGTTTGCGATCCTGCTGATCATCCTGTTCGCCGGCGGCTCGTTCTTCAACCTGTTCCCGCTGCGCGGGCTGACCTCGGACGGCTGGTCGCAGTTCCCCTGGTACTGGAAAATCATCGACTATTTCTGGCACATCACGCTGCCCTTGATCTCGATGGCGCTCGGGGCGTTTGCCACCATGACGCTGCTGACCAAGAACTCGTTCCTGGATGAGATCCGCAAGCAGTATGTCATGACCGCGCGCGCGAAGGGCTGCAGTGAGCGGCAGGTGCTGTACGGCCACATCTTCCGTAATGCGATGCTGATCGTGATCGCGGGCTTTCCGAGCGCGTTCATCCACGCCTTCTTCTCCGGCTCGCTTTTGATCGAGACCATCTTCTCGCTCGACGGGCTCGGCCTGCTCGGCTTCGAGAGCGTGCTGAACCGCGACTATCCTGTCGTGTTCGGCACGCTGTTCATCTTTTCGCTGGTCGGTCTGGTCGTGAACCTGATCTCCGATCTCGCTTACATGTGGATCGATCCAAGGATCGATTTCGAGGCGAGGGAAGTCTGATGACGATGCTTGCGCCACAGCCTGTCGAGACCACCACGCAATCGCCACTCGGCGAAGCGGTGCCGCCGAGCCGCCATCCCTTCGAGCCGTCACCGCTCAACAAGCGCCGCTGGCAGAACTTCAAGGCCAACCGCCGGGGCTACTGGTCGTTCTGGATCTTCCTCGCGCTGTTCGTGATCTCGCTGTTCGCCAATTTCATCGCCAATGATCGCCCGCTGATGGTCAAATATGACGGCCGGCTCTATTGGCCGGTGCTCTTCAATTACGCGGAGACGACGTTCGGCGGCGATTTCGAGACCACGGCGGATTACCGCGATCCCTATTTGCAGAAGCAGATCGCGGCCAAGGGCGGCACCATCATCTGGCCGCCAATCCGCTATTCCTACGACACCCACAATCTCGATTTGCCGACGCCGGCGCCGTCGAAGCCGACCTGGCTCCTGACCGAAGCGCAGTGCAAGGAGGTGGTCGAGAGGAAGCAGCTCAGCGGCTGCCGCGACCTCGAATACAACTGGCTTGGCACCGACGACCAGGGCCGCGACGTGGTGGCACGCCTGATCTATGGTTTCCGGATTTCGGTGCTGTTCGGCCTGACGCTGACCATCCTGTCCTCGATCATCGGCGTCGCCGCCGGCGGCGTGCAGGGCTATTTCGGCGGCTGGATCGATCTGACGTTCCAGCGCCTGATCGAGGTCTGGACCGCGATCCCCTCGCTCTATCTGCTGCTGATCATCTCGGCGGTGCTGCCACCGGGCTTCTTCATCCTGCTCGGCATCCTCCTCTTGTTCTCCTGGGTGTCGCTGGTCGGCCTGGTGCGCGCGGAATTTTTGCGCGGGCGCAATTTCGAGTACATCCAGGCGGCGCGCGCGCTCGGCGTCTCCAATGCGGTGATCATGTTCCGCCACCTGTTGCCGAACGCGATGGTGGCGACCATGACCTTCCTGCCCTTCATCGTCTCGTCCTCGGTGATGACGCTGACCGCGCTGGACTTCTTAGGGTTTGGCTTGCCGCCGGGCTCGCCTTCGCTCGGTGAATTGCTGGCGCAGGGCAAGGCCAATGTGCAGGCGCCGTGGCTCGGCTTCACCGGCTTCTTCTCGGTCGCGATCATGCTCTCGCTGCTGATCTTCATCGGCGAGGCCGCGCGTGACGCCTTCGACCCGCGCAAGACGTTCAGGTAGAGGCCGCATCATGGACGCCATCAACCAGCCGCTGCTCGATGTCCGCGACCTTTCGGTCGCCTTCGGCCCGTCGATCGCGGTCGACCATGTTTCGTTCTCGATCAAGCGCGGCGAATGCGTCGCGCTGGTCGGCGAATCCGGCTCGGGCAAATCCGTCAGCGCATTGTCGGTCCTGAGGCTGTTACCCTATCCGGCCGCGTCACATCCTTCCGGCAGCGTCCGATTCAAGGGGCGCGACCTTCTTACTGCGTCGGAGCGCGAGATGCGCGAGGTGCGGGGCAACGACATCTCGATCATCTTCCAGGAGCCGATGACCTCGCTCAATCCGCTGCACACCATCGAGTCGCAGATCGGCGAGATCCTGTCGCTGCACAGCGGTGTGCGCGGCGCGGCGGCGCGGGCGCGCACCATCGAGCTCCTGACGCAAGTTGGCATTCCCGAGCCGGAAACGCGGCTGCAGAGCTATCCGCATCAGCTTTCCGGCGGCCAGCGTCAGCGCGTGATGATCGCGATGGCGCTCGCCAACGAGCCGGACCTTTTGATCGCGGATGAGCCGACGACGGCGCTCGACGTCACGGTGCAGGCGCAGATCCTGGCGCTGCTGGCCGAAATCCGCACCCGGCTCGGCATGAGCATGCTGTTCATCACCCATGATCTCGGCATCGTCCGCCGAATCGCCGACACCGTCTGCGTCATGAATGGCGGCAAGATCGTCGAGCACGGTCCGGTCGAGCAGGTCTTCACCGCGCCGAAGCATCCTTACACCCGCGATCTCCTCGCCGCGGAGCCGAAGCCCGATCCGGCGCCGCCGCGCCCGGACCAGCCGGTGGTGATGTCGGCGGATAATCTGAAGGTCTGGTTCCCGATCAAGCGCGGATTGCTGCGCTCGACTGTCGGTCATATCAAGGCGGTCGACGGCGTCAGCATCGCCGTGCGCAAGGGCGAGACGCTCGGCGTGGTCGGCGAATCCGGCTCGGGCAAGACCACACTCGGTCTCGCGCTGCTGCGATTGATCTCCTCGGATGGGCCGATCGTATTCTTGGGAAGCAACATCCAGGGCCTGCGCTTCAAGCAGATGCGGCCGTTCCGCCGCGACATGCAGATCGTGTTCCAGGATCCGTTCGGCGCGCTGAGCCCGCGCATGTCGGTCGGCGACATCGTGGCCGAAGGGTTGACCGTTCATCAGCGCCAGTTGTCGGCCGAGGAGCGCGAGGCGCGGGTGATCAAGGCACTGACGGATGTCGGCCTCAAGCCGGAATGGCGCTTCCGCTATCCGCATGAATTTTCCGGCGGCCAGCGCCAGCGCATCTCGATCGCGCGCGCGGTGGTGCTGGAGCCGAATTTCGTGGTGCTCGACGAGCCGACCAGCGCGCTCGACATGCTGTTCCAGGCGCAGATGGTCGACCTCTTGCGCGAATTGCAGCGCAAGCGCGATCTCACCTACATGTTCATCTCGCACGATCTGCGCGTGGTGGCGTCGCTCGCCAGCCATCTGATCGTGATGAAATCCGGCAAGGTCGAGGAGGAGGGCCCGGCCTCCGAACTGTTCAAGAACCCGAAGAGCAACTACACCCGCGCCCTCTTCGCCGCCGCCTTCCGCCTGGAGACGGCAGGCAATGGTGCCGTGGCGACGTAACTCCATGCTGGCCTGTCTCGAGTCGCGTTGAGGGAGCCGCGGGCTCGGTTCACCTCTCCCCAGCGGGGCGAGGTCGATTTGCGCAAGCAAATCGGGTGAGGGGGCAGGTCCCTCGAGAGAGCGGAGCCCCTCACCCGGCGCTGCGCGCCGACCTCTCCCAATGGGAGAGGTGAAGGAGCGCCATCGTTAGTCCATAACCCGGGGTCCGCCGGTGGGACCTTGAAGCAGCTGTCCCGGGTTGCGCTGCGCTCCACCCGGGCTACGAGTTAAAGCCGCTTGATCGCGACCACGTCGCTGCCGGCGGCCTTGATGCGGGCGATGGCTTCCGTGGTGTGCTCGATCACGGTTGCCATGTGATGCGCATTGGCATGCACGATCGTGGTCGCATCGCGCACGATGGCGACATGGCCCTTCCAGAAGATCAGGTCGCCGCGTTGCAGTTTCTTTGCTTCCGCCGCGCTCAGCTCGCGCCCGAGGCCTTGCTGCTGCATGTCGCTGTCGCGCGGACAGCCGGTGCCGGCGGCGGTCAGCGCGACCTGCACCAGGCCGGAGCAATCGATACCGAGGCTGCTCTTGCCGCCCCAGAGATAGGGCGTGCCGACGAAACGTTCGGCCACGGTGACGAAATCATCCTCGATCCCGTCGATGCTGCCGACATGGCGGCGCGGCAGATACCAGCCCTCGCGCGTCACCGCGAACGTGCCGTCCTCGCGCGCGACGTTCAGCCTGGCGCCGAGCGACAGCGTCTCGACCGGCGGTAGCTTGATCGAGGGACCGGGGAACGCAAAAGTCCGCAGCGCCGTCACCTTGTGGGTCGGCGCGGCGGAAGGTTTTGCCAGTGCGGCGTCGGGCAGCCAGCCGACATAGCCGTCGCTGCCAAGCTGGCCCCAGGCGAATCCCTCGCTGTTGCGGTCATAGATGGTGACGCGCTCGCCCTTCAGAGCCTGCGTCAGCAGCGTAGCGTCGGAGCGGGGGCCGTCGCGGAGCGGTGCGAGAGCGTGCGCGATCTCGAACTCCTCGCCCGCAACGAAGCGCTCAGCGCGCACCTTGCCTTCGAGATATTTGGCTGCGATGTCGCCGCGGGAAGGTGTCAGGCGCGGATCATCCATAGCGCTGGCTCAACAGTTTGTAGATCGCGCGCGCCGCCTGGCATTCGCCGCCCTCGGGCCGCGCCGGTTTCGCGCTGGGAGTCCAGCCGTAGATATCGACATGCAGCCAGCGTTTGGCGTGCTCGACGAAGCGCTGCAGGAACAGCGCGCACGTGATCGAACCGGCGAAGGTGCCCGACGGCGCGTTGGTGATGTCGGCGGTCTTCGAATCCAGCCAGGCATCGTAGGCAGGCCATAGCGGCATGCGCCATAATGGATCATGCTCCGCTCTCGCATGCGCCGCCACCTCCGCGGCCAGCGTATCGTCCTGCGTATAGAATGGCGGCAGGTCCGGCCCCAACGCCACGCGCGCGGCGCCGGTCAGCGTACCCAAATCGATCAGGAGATCCGGCTTCTCCTCATCGGCGAGCGCCAGCGCGTCGGCAAGCACCAGCCGTCCCTCGGCGTCGGTGTTGCCGATCTCAACCGTCAGCCCCTTGCGCGAGGTGAAGATGTCGAGCGGGCGGAAGGCGTTGCCCGCGACCGCATTCTCGACCGCGGGGATCAGCACGCGCAGCCGTATCTTGAGCTTCGCATCCATCACCATCTGTGCCAGCGCCAGCACATTGGCGGCGCCGCCCATGTCCTTCTTCATGATGAGCATGCCGCTCGATGGTTTCAGATCGAGCCCGCCGGTGTCGAAGCAGACGCCCTTGCCGACCAGCGTCACCTTGGGGTGATCGGGGTTGCCCCAGGTGAAATCGATCAGCCGCGGCGCGCGGTTCGACGCCATGCCGACGGCGTGGATCAGCGGAAAATTCTGTCGCACCAGCTCGTCGCCGATGATGCAGTTGAAAGTGGCGCCGAACCGCGCCGCGACCTGCTCCGCCGCCTGCGCCAGCTCTTGCGGCCCCATGTCGTTCGAGGGCGTGTTGATGAGGTCGCGCGCCAGGCATGCGGCCTCCACCATGCGCGCCAGGTCTGCCGCGTCGACGCCATCCGGCGGCACCAGCTGCACATCGGGCGCTTCCGCCTTGCGATAGCGGCCGAAACGGTAGCTGCCGAGCGCAAAGGCGAGTGCGGCGAGCCGCGTATCGTGCGGCGCATTGGCGAAGCGGTAGAGGCCTGATGGCAGCAATCCGGGCAGGCTGCCCGGCCGGAATGGATCGCGCGACCGGCTTGCCTCATCCTCAAGTCCGAACAGCACCTGTGCGAGCGAACCGTCGGGCGCCGGAAGCGCGAGATATTTGCCGGGCCTGGCCGCAAAGCCATTGGCCTGCGCGAACTGCCGCGCATGCGCGGGAAGCGTCTCGCGGATCTGCTCCCAGTTCGATTTGGTGACGAAGGTGATGGGAATGGCGTTCGACACGGATGCAGTTTCGAAGATGGATGGCATGCGACTCTCATCAATGGCAGGGGCGCAAACGGCAGGGGCGCTGCCTAATTAACCAGACGTTAGGGTTAACAGTCTATTGCTGGTGCATTCGGCTCGTTCTTTTCGCGCGAAATTGTGAGTTAAAGCGCCATGCGTCGACAGTCCAGTCTTGCCCGCGCGCTCGCGTCGGCTGCCCTTTCGGCGCTGCTGGCGGCAAGTCTTGGCGGCTGCCAGACGCTCTCCGACGTCGCGGGCTCCCTGACCACACGGACGAGGACTGCCGCAGCCGCGCCGGATGACCCGCGCCGCGCCGTCGAATTCTATGGCGAGCGCTATCGCGCCAATCCGAAGGATGTCGAAGCCGCGATCGGTTACAGTCAGGCGCTGCGTACGACCGGACAGCGGGCGCAGGCGGTCGCGATGCTGGAACAGGCCACCATCGCCAATCCCGGCAACCGGCCACTGCTCGCAGCCTACGGCCGGGCGCTTGCCGACAACGGCAATGCGCAGGCGGCGTTCGACGTGCTGAGCCGCGCGCACTCACCCGACAATCCCGATTGGCGCATCCTGTCGGTGCAGGGAACCACGCTCGACAGGCTTGGCCGGCATGACGAGGCGCGCCGCTATTATGCGAGCGCGCTGCGCCTCGCGCCGGACGAGCCGTCCGTGCTGTCCAATCTCGGCCTGTCATACATGCTGAGCCGCGACCTGCCCAAGGCGGAAGAGAATCTGCGCCGTGCCTATGCCAGCAGCCGGGCCGACAGCCGGGTGCGGCAGAACTTTGCCCTGGTGGTCGGCTTGCAGGGCCGGTTCGCGGAAGCCGAGAATATCGTCAAGGCCGACCTGCCGGCGGACGAAGCCGCCGCCAATGTCGCCTACCTCCGCGACATGCTGAAGGGCCGGGACAATCCGCGAACCGCAGCGGCGAAACCGGTGCCGATCGTCGCGCGCGACGACTGATCCGTCTCCGGCGTTCCAGCTCCAGTTCTCTCGAGCATTTTCGGTTCTGATTGAATCAGAACCGAAGCTCTAGATTCTTTTTTTGACGCGTTTTCTTCACGCGAACCGGTATCCACTTCTTCGCTCGAAAATGCTCTCGCGGGGACGCGCGCAACCGGTTCAGTGCAACTCGGTGATCCTGATGTAGCTCGGTCCGAGAATGACGATGAAGAGGCAGGGCAGGAAGAACAGGATCATCGGTACCGTCAGTTTCGGCGGCAGCGCGGCAGCTTTCTTCTCGGCCTCCGACATGCGCATATCGCGATTTTCCTGCGCCATCACGCGCAGGCTCTGGCCGAGCGGCGTGCCGTAGCGCTCGGACTGCTGCAGCGCCAGGCAGACCGACTTCACGCTCTCGAGCCCGGTGCGGGCGGCGAGGTTTTCATAGGCCGTCTTGCGGTCCTGCAGGTAGGAGAGCTCCGCCGTGGTGAGCGTGAACTCTTCGGACAGCGCGACCGATTGCCCGACGATCTCGGTTGCGACTCTCCTGAAAGCGACCTCGACCGACATGCCGGACTCGACGCAGATCAAGAGCAGGTCGAGAGCATCGGGGAAAGCGCGCCTGATCGAAAGCTGACGCTTGGTGATGGCGTTCTTCAGGAACAGCATGGGCGCCTGCAATCCGAGATACGCCGCGCCGAGGCAGATGCCGATATTCATCAGCATCGAGCCCTCCAGTTTCGCAATCACGAAAACATACAGTACGGCGCCGACCAGCATGGCGATCGGCGTCAGGGCACGGAAGAACAGAAAGGTGATGTAGGGTGCGTTGCCGCGATAGCCGGCCATAATGAGCTTGTCGCGAGCGCTCTCCTGCGCCACCCATTTGCTTAGGTTGAGGTCTTCCACGACCTTGGAGACGAATTGCCTCGGCGCCTGCCGCAGCGACGCTTTCTCCGATTTGGCCATCCGCTCGCGTTCGCGCTGGCGGATGCGCTCGCGTTCGCTCGCCACCGCCTTCATCCGCTTCTGCAGGTTCTCGCCGGCGAACAACGGCATGATCAGCGAGTAGCAGGTTGCGCTCACGGCGATCGCCGCAAGCAGCATGGTCATGAACCTGACGTCGTGGAGCTTGCTGGCCAGAAGATCAATCATGCTTCACCCATCAGAAATCGAAATTAATCATCTTCTTCATCACGAAGACGCCGATGCTCATCCAGAGCACGCAGGCGACCAGCATCAGTTGGCCGGTCGGATGGGTCCACAGCAGGGAGATGTAATCGGGTGCTGTGATATAGACGAGCGTCATGACGGTCGGGGGCAGTGCGCCGATGATGCTTGCGGAAGCCTTGGCTTCCATCGACATCGCCTTGATCTTCTCTTTCATCTTCTTGCGGTCGCGCAGCACGCGGGAGAGGTTGCCAAGCGCTTCCGAGAGATTGCCGCCGGATTTTTGCTGGATCGAGACCACGATGCCGAAGAAGTTCGCTTCCGGCAGCGGCATGCTCTCGTAAAGGCGGGCGCAGGCATCGCCGAGCGGCATGCCGATGGTCTGTGTCTCGATGATCGCCTTGAACTCGCTCTTGAGCGGTTCAGGCGAGTCGCTGGCGACCACCTTGAGCGATTCAAACAACGGCAGGCCGGCCTTGATGCCGCGCACGATCACGTCGACGGCGTCGGGGAGCGCCTTGAGGAACGCTGCCTCACGGCGCTTTTTCAGGTAACCGAGCAGCCAGCGCGGCAGTCCGAAGCCGGCGGCGAAGGCAATGCCTACTGCGCCGAGCAGTCCGCCGCCGATCACGTAGGAGAGCGCAAAGCCGATCGCTGCAAGGACGGCGGAAATGATCCAGTACTTCTGAGGCGTCCAGTCGAGGCCGGCCTGGGTCAGGCGCTTGCTCAGCGGAAGCTTCGCCTCCTTCTGCCGTCGCGCGTCGAGCTCGCGCAAGGTCCCTTCGACCTGCTCGCGGCGCGAACGCTGGGTTCGTTCGGCCTGCCGAACGGTTGCGGGTTCGGAGCGGCCAATGGAGGCGCGGCGCGCTTCCGCCTGCTTCTCCCCCGACAGCAAAGGATAGAGGAAGACCCAGCCGAGGCCGCCGACGGCGGTTGCCGCGAGGAAGGCGAGGGCAAGCGATTGCAGGTTCATCATCGGCTTCCTTATGCCGGCGGCGGCGCTTCGGCGGCGTCGAGCGCGGCGGCCAGGCGATTCTCCTCGTTGTAGTAGCGGGCGCGCTCCCAGAATTTCGGCCGGCCGATGCCGGTCGAACGATGCCGGCCGATGATCTTGCCGTTGGCGTCTTCGCCGACGATGTCATACAGGAAGACGTCCTGCGTGATGATGGTGTCGCCTTCCATGCCCATCACCTCGGTGATGTGGGTGATGCGGCGGGAGCCGTCGCGCAGGCGCGCCGCCTGGATGATGACGTCGATCGAGGCGCAGATCATCTCGCGGATGGTGCGCGAGGGCAGCGCGAAGCCACCCATCGTGATCATGGATTCGCAGCGCGACAGCGCCTCGCGCGGGTTGTTGGCGTGCAGCGTGCCCATCGAGCCGTCGTGGCCGGTGTTCATCGCCTGCAACAGGTCGAACGCCTCCGGTCCGCGGACCTCGCCGACGATGATGCGCTCGGGGCGCATACGCAGGCAGTTGCGGACCAGTTCGCGCATCGTGACCTGGCCTTCGCCTTCGATGTTGGGCGGCCGGGTCTCCAGCCGGACCACGTGCGGCTGCTGCAGTTGCAGCTCGGCGGCGTCCTCGCAGGTGATGATGCGCTCGTCGTGCTCGATATAGTTGGTCAGGCAGTTCAGCAGGGTGGTCTTGCCCGAGCCGGTGCCGCCGGAAATCAAGACGTTGCAGCGGACGCGGCCGATGATCTGCAGGATGCTTGCGCCTTCCGGCGTGATCGCGCCGAACTTGACGAGCTGCTCCAGCGTCAGCTTGTCCTTCTTGAACTTACGAATGGTGAGCGCGGGCCCGTCGATCGCGAGCGGCGGCACGATGGCGTTGACGCGCGAACCGTCGGCGAGGCGCGCGTCGCAGATCGGCGAGGATTCGTCGACGCGGCGGCCGACCTGGCTGACGATGCGCTGGCAGATGTTGAGGAGCTGCTGGTTGTCACGGAAGCGGATGCCGGTGCGCTGGATCTTGCCGCCGACCTCGATGTAAACCGTGCCGGCGCCGTTGACCATGATGTCGGCGATGTCGTCGCGCGACAACAGCGGCTCGAGCGGACCGTAGCCGAGCACGTCGTTGCAGATGTCGTCGAGCAGGTCCTCCTGCTCGGCGATCGACATCACGATGTTCTTGATCGCGATGATCTCGTTGACGATGTCGCGAATTTCCTCGCGCGCGGAATCGCCGTCGAGCTTGGCGAGCTGGGCGAGATCGATCGCCTCGATCAGCGCGCCGAAGATGGTGGCCTTGACCTGGTAGTAAGTGTCGGACCGACGCGTGTCGACGGTCGGCGCCGGCGGCGGCTTGGGCGGGGCGATCGGGGGCGAAGGCATGGTCGGAGGCGCCATCTCGCGCGCCGGCGTGGCTGCGGCCGAAGGTTCCGGCGCGTGAGCAGCGGGCCTCAGTGCCCGCACTTCACTGTCATTTGCGCTACGCTTACCAAACACGACTCTACTCCAGAGCGGCTATTTCGCCCGCAGCTTCCCCAGCAGGGGCGACAGGAACGACCCTTTGGTTTTCTTGGTCTCGCCGCGGCCCGTCAGCCGCTGCGCGATCTGAAGGAACATCTCGATGGTGCGATGATTGGCGGAGATCTCCGCGATCATCTGGCCGTTATTGGCGGCCGAGCCGAAGATCTGCGGATCGAACGGAATCGTCGCGATCGGCTCGGCCTCGATCGCCTTGGCGAATTCGGCGGCGTTGATCTCGGGGCGCTTCGGCACGCCGACCTGGTTGAGGCAGTAGAGCGGCGCGCGGTCGTTCGGCCGCGAGGCCTTCAAGAGGTCAACCAGGTTCTTGGTGTTGCGAAGGTTGGCAAGGTCGGGGACTGCGACCACCAGGATGTCGTCGGCGGCGATCAGTGCCCGCTTGGTCCAGCCCGACCATTGGTGGGGGACGTCGAGCACGGTGCAGGGCATGGTGGTGCGAAGCGTGTCGAAGATCGCATCGAACGCCTCGGCGCCGAAATCGTAGACGCGGTCGAGCGTGGCCGGCGCCGCCAGCAGGCTCAAGTGATCGGTGCATTTCGACAGCAGCCGGTCGATGAAGGCGGTGTCGACGCGGTCGGGCGAGAACACGGCCTCGGCGATGCCCTGCGGCGGATCCTGGTTGTAGTCGAGGCCGGCGGTGCCGAAGGCGAGATCGAGATCGGCGACGACGGAATCCAGCGCCAGGTCGCGCGCGATCGCCCAGGCGACGTTATGCGCCACCGTGGACGCGCCGACGCCGCCCTTGGCGCCGACCACGGCAAGGATGCGCCCGACCGCCTTGGCCTCGGGCGCCGAGAACAGGTTGCAGACCGAGCGCACCACGTCGATGGCGACAACAGGCGCGATCATGTAGTCGCTGACGCCGCGGCGCACCAATTCGCGATAGAGCGCGACATCGTTGAGGCGCCCGATCACGATCACGCGCGTGCCGGCGTCGCAGACCGCGGCAAGTTGGTCGAGACCGCCGAGGATGTCGCCATTGGCCCCGGTTTCCAGGATGATGACGTTCGGCGTCGGCGCCGAGCGATACGCCTCGATGGCAGCGGCCATGCCGCCCATCTGGATCTTCAGATGCGCCTTGGCGAGCCTGCGGTCCTCGCCGGCAGACTGCACCGCGGCGGCGGTCTCCACCGTGTCGCAGAATGCCTGCACGGACACCCGCGGCGCCGGCGCGATATGTTCCTCCGTCGGCGGCGGGACGTCAGGCTGGGTGTCGGAATTCTGGCGCGCGTAGCTGATCATTTGCCCACATCGCTCAGCTTGGCCTTGTCGGCCTCGGGATAGGTCGTCGTCGTCGAGGTGCCCTTCCGGTATTTCGCGAAGGCGATGTCACGCCGCTCGGTGTATGGCGGCGTCTCCGCGCGCGGTTGCACGAGGTCACTCGGATTGTCGACCATGGCGGCGAGGTTGCGCTGGTAGGCACAGCCGAAATTGTAATAGGGCTTGTTGTCGAAATAGCTCTTGTTGTTGATCGACGGTCCAAGGTCCTCCGGCCAGGTGCCGCACGGGCCGGCCACCGCCGAGATCCGTGCATAGTTGATCCTGATGGCCGCGAAATGGCGCGGATCCTCGGGGTGATACTGGCGCACGGCAACCGCGCGCGGCGGCACGCCGGCGGCGGCGAAGGTCGCCTGGATCTCACGCAGGGAATCAGCGGCGGCGCGCGCATTCGGCGTACCGACCGGTGTGTCGATGCTGATCGTGCCCGTGCCTTCGCGCAGCCAGGTCTGCGCCAGCCCCATCACGTCGGCGCGCTGTTCGGCGGTGAGGCCGCCGCGGCCGCTGCCGGCGAACACCACGATGGAGCGGTCGGCTTCCTGGACTGCGATCGGATGGCGCAGGCGATAATCGTCGGGATAGCTCGCGAGCGGCGAATCATCCGTGTGCCGACAGGCACCGAGCGCCACGGCAATGCCGATCAGTACCCCGAGACGGGCGAGGGCGCGGCTGCGATCGGCGGAACGTTTGGATGTCAGCTTGGGTGTCATCGTCCCGCCTCAGTCGGTAATGAAGCCGTAGGTGCCGCGGTAATTTCGCCCCGGCTCGGTACGGCCCGGCACGCCATAGATGCGGTTGATGCTGCCGAGGAAGTCGGCCTGCGGGTCCGAGGCGTTGGCAAAGCCGTCATCCGGTCGCGACAGGTCCTTCTGCGCCACCGCGCGCACGACATAGGGGGTCACCAGCACCATCAACTCGGTCTGGTTGTTGACGAAGTCGCGGCTGCGGAACAGCGTGCCGAGAATCGGCAGTTGGGCAAGACCCGGAAAGCCGTTGATGGCCTGCTTGGTCTGCTCCTGGATCAAGCCGGCCATCGCCATCGCGCCGCCAGAGGGGATTTCCAGGGTCGTTTCCGCGCGGCGGGTCTTGATCGAGGGAATGGTCAGCGTGTTCACTTGATTGGCGGTGACGGATTGCGAGAGCGTGATCGAATTGTCGTTCGACAGTTCGGACACTTCGGTCATCACCCGCAGGCTGATGCGGCCTTCGGTCAGCACGACCGGAGTGAAGTTCAAGGAGATGCCGAATTTCTTGAACTGGATCTGCGTGATACAGACATGGGTGACGGGGTCGCAGGAGTAGCCTGCGGGGATCGGGAATTCGCCGCCGGCGATGAAGGTGGCCGACTCGCCGGAAATGGCCGTCAGGTTCGGCTCGGCCAGCGTTCGCACCACGCCCGCGCTTTCCATCGCGCGCAGCGTTGCCGATACCGAGGGGCTGGCGCCGAACGCGGTTGTCGCCGTGTTGTTGGGCAGCAGCGGGCGACCAAAGGCGGTGAAGGGGTTGTCGTTCCTGAAACTCACCACCGCGGTGCCGTAGTTCAGGTTGGCGGTGAGGTCGATGCCGAGCTGCTTGATGATGTTGCGCGCGACCTCGGCGACGGTGACCTTGAGCATCACCTGGTCGCGGCCGCGGACCACGATCGAATTGACTACCTTTTCAGCGCCGCCGGCAAGCCGCGCGGCGAGATCGCCGGCCTGCTGCGCCTCGATCGGGCTCGAGGCCGTGCCGGTCAGCACCACGCCGTCGCCGACGCCGTCGATCTGGATGTCGGCATGCGGCAGCGCCTGGCGGAGCGCCGCGCGTACCCCATTGAGGTCGCGTTTAACGGCGATGTCATAGGCGGCGATCTGCGCGCCGGCAGAATCGAAGAACACGATGTTGGTCTGGCCGACCGCGGCGCCGATGATGTAGGCGCGCTGCGAGGAGCGGATCACGGCATTGGCGATCTTGGGATCGGCCACCAGCACGTCCTTGATGTCGCGCGGCAGGTCGATCACGACCGATTTGCCGACCCCGAGCGACAGGAAGCGCGCACTGGCTTGACCGTCGGCCGCGGGCGGCGCCGCGACGCGGTAATCGCTCGCCACCACCGGCGTCAGGGCCGGGTTCAGTGTGAAGGCGACAGCGGCCGAAAACGACAGGGCGCGAACGACGAAAGCCCGCATCATCGATCGATTCCCCCAGCCCTTCATTCCCTGCGCCCTTTCGCTCACTTCTGTACCGTTTGCGGGCTGGCGATGCCGTACCGGATGACGTTGATGCTTTGGCCGCGCCGGCGTGTTTGATTGTCGGCGTTGGCCTCGACGATATTGACGTCGGCGATGCTGCGCAGCGCCAGCGTCAGCGTGCCGCTCTGGCGCGCACGCGCCAGCGTTTCCGCCTGTTCGGGCTTGAGCTCGAGCGTCACGGTCTTGCCGATCAGCGCGCTGGTACCGTCCTTCTCCTTCGGCGCCTGGTCGATCGCGAGCACGCGGACATTGCTCAGGATGATCTCCGAATTGACGATGTCTGCGCCCTGGCCGTCCGGGTTCTTCTCGCGCCGGGAGAGAATGACGTCGACCCGGTCGTTCGGCAGGATGAAGCCGCCGGCAGCGGTCTCCGGCGAGATTTCGGTCGAAATCGCGCGCATGCCGGACGGCAGGATCGCGGCCATGAAGCCGCTGCCATCGGCCTTCACCAGCTTCTGCTCGCGGATCGGCTCGCCGGCGATGAAGGGGGCGCGGGCAATCGAGCCGATGACGTCCTTCATGGCGTCGGCCTTGCCGTCGCGCCGCATATACGAGCCGCTCGCGCTCGAGGCTGGCCAGGTCTGCCACTGCAAATCGTCGGCCTTGACCGACTGGCCTAGACCGATGTCGGACTTCGCGACGAGAATGTCGATGGTTGGCAGTTGCGCCGCCGGCTGGGATTTGGGAGCGGGCTGGTTATTGCTTCCGCTCGCCAGATACAGGGCCGCGAGGCCGGCAACGCCGGCGATAGCCAAGACCACAATGCGTGCGGTGTTCATTACGCTTCACTTTCCACAGGACGACGCGACGGTTCCGCCGCCGTGATCGGCAGTTGACCAGCTATTCGTCAAAGCATGGTTAATGAGGCGTATCTAAATCGCCTTAACGGGCAGTTACTTCCGCCCTTTCAACGCATTACGAAATGCGCGAAGTCGACCGCCTTCATCCACCCGGTCTCGGGATAGATCACGAGCGCGCCAAGCGCGAGCGCGATGCCGTAGGGAATGCCGGTCTCCTTGGCGTGCAGCCGCAGCAGCCAGGCCTGGCCCAGCAGCGGGTAGGGCAGCGGCCATCGTCGGAACTGGAGCAGCAGCAGCGTCAGCGCGCCGCCGAACACGGACGCATAGAGCAGATAGGGCAGGAGATGATCGAAGCCGAACCAGAGCGCAGCGCCGGCTGCAACCTTGGCGTCCCCGCCGCCAATCCAGCCGAACGCAAAGCAGGCAAATCCAGCCGCGAGCACGGCGGCGCCGGCACCGGCATGCGAAAGCACCTCATAGAGCCCCATGCCGCTCGCAAGCGCGAGCACGACGAAGCCCGCCACGAGCGCCAGCGACACACGGTTTGAAATCGTCATGCTGACAAGGTCGCTTGCAGCCGCGAACGCCATCAGTGCGGGAAACAGCAGCAGGCGAAGAATGTCGAGGATCATGTGATTACGCGAGCCCGAGCGGTCAGGATGAGTGGCGCCTCGAATCTAGCCGCGAGAGATGAATAATCGGCGAAGGCCGGCACGTCACCAGACTGCCGCAATGCGCCAGGCGAGCGTGACAACTGCCAGTGCCAGGGCGACGCAGACGATCTGTGCGGATGCGTCGTTCAGATGACCGGCGCGAAAGGAGGCCTTTGTCGCCGCAAGTCGTGGAACGGTTGATCTACGCATATTTTCGCGGTTCAACTCGACGAATAAGACAAAGGCCCCGGATCGCCGGGGCCTTTGTGCCGAAAAGAGCCGATTACTTCAGCCCGTTGTCCACTTGGACCAACTTGGCGTTGAGATCGGTGCCGATGACTCGAAGGGTGCCAATGATCACGACGGCAATGAGGGCGGCGATCAGGCCGTATTCGATGGCGGTCGCGCCGGATTCGTCCTTAATGAAACGCGAAACGAGGTTCTTCATAGATTGCTCCTGGTGTGCACGTGGCTGGTCGAACTTAGCGTTTTGGTCTCCCCGGCGTTCTCAGCACCGTGACCATGCACGCGAACCTAGGGGTGCGACAATTGCGCAGCAGTTAATTCGATTGCAGAAAGATCGTACCAAATTTGACAGTTCCGACGCAGAGTCAACGCGGGCTTAAGACAATCCGTAAAATGCACATATGCTGGGTTGGATGAGACTCGATCGTGCTCCTCTGTGGAGCGCCACGCCAAGAATGCAGCGATCGCGTCCGTGCCGCCTCGCGATTGATCCTCACCGGGCAGGCGTCTCCGGAAATGAATGCGGATGAAATTGCGGAAGCGCTTTTTGCACTTCGTTCATGAATTGTTGTCAGTTTAGCTTTGTCGGGTGTCGCTTCCGCTGCGTATCGCGGTTGCCGGCTTGTCAATGCCCCGGGGTAGAGTATGTCGTTCAAGTCAGAGCGTGTCCGCACGTTGGCGGGTCTTGCCTTCAGCCTTCTCGCAGCCGCCGCGGCATGGCCTTCCGCAAGCTTTGCCGCGGCCGATCCTGATCGGATCGAGGTCAATGTCGACCAGGCCAAGCTCGTCAAGCTCCCGACCGGCATCGCCACCATCGTGGTCGGCAACCCCATGATCGCCGATGTGACGCTGCAGACCGGCGGCGTCGTGGTCGTCACGGGCAAGGGCTACGGCGCCACCAATTTCATCGCGATGGACCGCAACGGCGAGATCCTGGTCGACCGCCAGATCCAGGTCCAGGGCCCGAGCGACCAGCTCGTCACCGTCTATCGCGGCATCGAGCGGGAATCCTATAGCTGCATGCCGATCTGCCAGCGCCGCGTGACGCTCGGCGACGGCGAGAACTACTTCAAGTCCACGATCGATCAGGCCGGCTCGCTCAGCACCCAGGCAAGCGGGCAGGGCGGGACCGCCCCCAAACCGTCATCCCCCAACTAACGAAACCTGCAGAGGCCGTCGGCGGCGGCCTTGCGCTGTCCGCCCATGCTTAACGCCGGCCTAACGGAACGGGTCGTGCTGTCGCGATCCGACGAAACATTTCGACAATCTGTTTCAGATAATCGTTGCGGCACCACCCCGCTACGAGACTCCTCCGATGCCACAGCCTCCAGGCTCTTTCCGGAAATTGTTGCGCCGGTTTCGCCGCGATCGTCGCGGCGTAACCGCCGTCGAATTCGCCCTCGTCGCTCCGGTGTTCTTCGTGTTGTTGTTTGCGATCATCGAGACGGCGCTGATATTCTTCGCCGGCCAGGTGCTCGAGACGATCACCCAGGATTCCGCGCGCTTGGTCCTGACCGGACAGGCGCAAAGCGGCTCGCTCAGTCCGCAGGACTTCAAGAATGCGGTCTGCGCCCACAAGCTCAGTTTCATGTTCGACTGCAAGGGCATCTATGTCGACGTTCGTAGTTACCCGCAGGTCAACGTGATCAAAATCCCTAACCAGATCGGTTCGGGCGGCGCCTTCATCGATGATATGAAATACTGTCCTGGCCAAGACGGCAATTTCGTCGTGGCCAGGTTGTTCTATCAGTGGCCCGTCATCGTCACCAAGATGCTCAACTTTGGAGACGTGCTCGGCTACGACCCCTCCAATCTGAATGGCAGCAAACGCCTGTTGTCGGCAATCGCGGTCTTCAGGAACGAGCCCTTCCTAAATGGCGGGACGACATGCTCATGAGCGAAACGATGAAAATGAGGTTTCTCTCATCGATCTGGCACGTGCGCCGCCAGGTCCGCAATCTCGTCAACGATTGCCGCGGCGTGGCAGCGACCGAGTTCGCGCTGATCGTGCCCATCATGCTGGTGCTGGTCTTCGGAACGGTCGAGGTCAGCTCCTTCGTCGCCATCCAGCGCAAGCTGGCGCTGGTGGCGCGCGCGGCATCCGACCTGACGTCGCAATCGCTGAACAGCGTCACCACCACGGACATGCAGAATGTCTTCGCCCTGAGCGGAGCAATCCTGTTGCCTTATTCCTTGACACCGCTGACCGCGACCGTCTCGGAAGTATTCATCGACAAGAATGGCATCGCGAAGATCCAGTGGAGCCAGTCGGCCACCGTCACAATGAGCGGCTCGCCGACAGCCGCGCTTCAGAATTCGCCGCACAAGCCGAATGATACGGTACCGGTTCCACCGGGGTTATTGATACCGAATACCTGGCTGATCTGGAGCGAGGTCAGTTACAAATACAAGTCGCTAACTAGTTACGTGCTCAAGACCGACATTCCATGGCAAGACCAAGCCTACACCCGCCCGAGACAGTCGCCCTGCGTCGACTATCCGCCGCCCATCAAGCCAAGCAGTAGCTGCACGCCGGTTTCTTAAAGCGAGAAGCCGCGCGGTCGGCGCGGCTTCTCTTTGTTCAGTGTTCTTGATGCGTATGGGCGCTGCGGACGCAGGCCCGTCGTCGGTCAGCCTGCCGAACGCAGGTTGTCGGCGGCGGATTTGCCGGACCGACGATCGGACACGATCTCGTAGGAGATCTTCTGGCCTTCGCGCAGCGTGCCCAAGCCAGCGCGCTCGACAGCGCTGATGTGCACGAACACGTCGTTGCCGCCGTCATCGGGCTGAATGAAGCCGTAGCCCTTGGTTGCGTTAAACCACTTCACGGTTCCCATGCTCACGGGATAGTCCCTTCTCAGATAGACAAGTCAAAGCCCGCTTGTGGCAGGCTGGTGGATCGAATTTTGGAAGGGTCGTCAGCGCCGAACCGGGATACCGGTGGATGGCTAATGTCGTCCGGCCGAAAATCGATTAACCCGATATTATGCGAAAAACGGGCCTAAAACAATCCTGACGTGCGCGGATTTCGTTCGAACGTGGAAACCGCAGGGATCGCGCAAGACATCAGGGCGTCGTGCGCGATTCCGGACGGCTTCGGGGCACGTCAGCGGCGGCGGAACTGGCCGCCCCGTGGCGGCTGGCCGCGTGGCGGGCCGCCGGGCGAACTCGGGCGTTCATCCTTGTGACGGAAAATCAGCCGCCCCTTCTCGAGGTCGTAGGGCGACATTTCAATCGTAACCCGGTCGCCGGCCAGCGTCTTGATGCGGTTCTTCTTCATCTTGCCGGCCGTATAGGCGACAATCTCGTGTCCGGTATCGAGTTGCACGCGATAGCGTGCGTCGGGGAGGATTTCGGTCACCAGCCCCTCGAACTGGATCAGCTCTTCCTTAGCCATGTGGTTCTCCAGAATCGATAGACGGCTAGTGCTGCGTTTGGTTGTTGCGGTTGGGCTGCGGTTTCGCCCGGCTTTCGCGGTGCAAGAAGGCGACGCCTTGAATGCCGCCCTGCTTACCCTCGCTCTTGCCGATCTGCGGCGGACGTGGCGACTCGCCCCGGTTCGCCTGTGGCGCGCCATTCTTACCACCTCGACGGCGGCGGCGGCGAGGGCCTTTTGCTGCCTGAGGTGATTCATTTCCTCTGGTCTGATGGGGGCGCTGAGCCGATCGTCCAGCCGCCCGATGTGGGGCGGCGGGAGCAGGCGCCTGCTCGCGACTGCCCGGTGTACGGCGATCTTCGCGCGGCAGCGCCACCCGGATCAGCCGTTCGATGTCGCGCAAGTATCCCATCTCCTCTGCGCCCGCGATCAGCGAGATTGCAACGCCGTCGGCGCCGGCGCGTGCGGTGCGGCCGATGCGGTGCACATAGGTCTCCGGCACGTTGGGCAGGTCGTAATTGACGACATGGCTGATGCCGTCGACGTCGATGCCGCGCGCGGCGATGTCGGTCGCGACCAAGGTGCGGATTTCGCCGGAACGAAATGCCGCCAGCGTGCGCTCGCGGTGATTCTGCGACTTGTTGCCGTGTATAGCGTTAGCCGCGATGCCGGCCTTCTCCAGCCCCTTCACCACCTTGTCGGCACCGTGCTTGGTGCGGGTGAACACCAGCGCGCGGTTGACCGGTTCCTGCTTCAGCAGTTGCGCCAGTATGGCGGGCTTGGCGGTGAAATCGACCTGGATGATGCGCTGCGTGACGCGCTCGGCGGTCGAGGACACCGGTGTTACCGCCACGCGGGCCGGACCACGCAGCATCGCTTCGGCGAGCTCGGCGATATCCTTCGGCATCGTCGCCGAGAAGAACAGCGTCTGTCGCTTCTGCGGCAGCTTGGCGACGATCTTCCTGATGTCGTTGATGAAGCCCATGTCGAGCATGCGGTCGGCTTCATCGAGCACCAGGAACTCGACCTGGTTGAGCTTCAGGCCGTTGCTCTGCACGAGGTCGAGCAGGCGGCCGGGGGTGGCCACCATGACTTCAACTCCCTGCATCACCGAGCGGACCTGCCGGCCCATCGGCACGCCGCCGATCGCGAGCGCGGAAGAGAGGCGGATGTGGCGGCCATAGGCATTGAAGCTGTCGAGGATCTGCCCCGACAATTCGCGGGTCGGCGAGAGCACCAGCACGCGGCATGACTTCGGTTGCACCTTGGTGCGGTTCTCCAGCAGCCGGTTGAGGATCGGCAGCGCAAAGGAAGCGGTCTTGCCGGTGCCGGTTTGCGCTATGCCGATCACATCGCGGCCTTCGAGCGCGAGCGGAATGGTCTGGGCCTGGATCGGAGTGGGGGTGACGTAGTTCTCTTCCCGAAGCGCGCGGGCGATGGGATCGGCAAGGCCGAAATCCTGAAAGGAGGTCAAAAGGGAGGTCTTTCCATCAAAACGTCAGGCGCGCCGGCCATGTCGGCCGGGCGCGTGAGGGCATCAGTGATACCCGCGTGTTTGGGGCATCGGTGCTGTTGGCTGATCAAAGGCAAGCCAAAAGCCGCCGAGGCTGGTTGGAACCAAGGCGGCCTAGAACACGCAAGCTTGCGCCGACCCGGCGATTCGCGCGGGTCATGGCAGTCATATGGAACATGAACGCGGCACTTTCAAGGTAAACTCTCCTCGGATTGGGTCGGCCTCGGGAGCGAAGTTGCTATTGCAGGGGCCAGTCCGATGTCGCGACAGCGTCACAATTGGCTGCCGGAAATTTAGCCAGCTCGGTCTAACTGCTCAAAAAATGAACTGATTGCCGCTTTGGCATACATTTTTGTCGCCCAATAATTGGGCTGCCGTTGTCTGCATTCTTCCTGAAACGCCAAATTGCGCTGCGCCAGCAGTGCCTTAAGCGGTGCCTCGACCGTGGCATGGTTCTTGCGATTCCTTTTGTCGCAGGCGGCCGTGGGGCCGTTCGCATGCGTTCACGCCTGCGTCAGGGAGATGACATTTCATGATCACACAGCTTACTCACGATATAGCAAGGCTGAGCCGCCGCGGCTGGCTCGCTGCCGCCGCAGGCCTGGTTTTGGGCTTGGCGTCGTCGCCATTTTCTCCGGCCAAAGCGGCCGACGACACCATCAAGGTCGGCGTCCTGCATTCACTCTCCGGCACCATGGCCATCAGCGAGACCACGCTGAAGGATACGATTCTCTTCCTGATCGACGAGCAGAACAAGAAAGGCGGCGTGCTCGGCAAGAAGCTCGAGGCTGTCGTCGTCGATCCCGCATCGAACTGGCCGCTGTTCGCGGAAAAGGCGCGCGAGCTCATCACCAAGGACAAGGTCGCGGTCGTGTTCGGCTGCTGGACCTCGGTGTCGCGCAAATCCGTGCTCCCGGTGTTCAAGGAGCTGAACAACATCCTGTTCTACCCCGTGCAGTATGAGGGCGAAGAGTCCGAGCGCAACGTGTTCTACACCGGCGCCGCTCCGAACCAGCAGGCGATCCCCGCGGTCGACTACCTGATGAAGGACGAGAAGGTGAAGCGCTGGGTGCTGGCGGGCACCGACTACGTCTATCCGCGCACCACCAACAAGATCCTGGAAGCCTACTTGAAGTCGAAGGGCGTCAAGCAGGAAGATATCATGATCAATTACACGCCGTTCGGTCATAGCGACTGGCAGACGATCGTGGCCGACATCAAGAAGTTCGGCTCGGCCGGCAAGAAGACGGCGGTGGTCTCCACCATCAACGGCGACGCCAACGTTCCATTCTACAAGGAGCTCGGCAACCAGGGTATCAAGGCGACCGACATCCCGGTGGTCGCGTTCTCGGTCGGTGAGGAAGAACTCGCCGGCATTGACACCAAGCCGCTGGTCGGCCATCTCGCCGCCTGGAACTACTTCGAGTCGATCAAGACGCCCGCCAACGAGAAGTTCATCAAGGACTGGCAGGCCTACACCAAGAATCCGAAGCGCGTGACCAACGACCCGATGGAAGCGTACTACATCGGCTTCAACATGTGGGTGAAGGCGGTCGAGAAGGTGAAGTCGACCGATCCGGACAAGGTGATCGACGCGCTGCCCGGCATCGAAGCGCCGAACCTGACCGGCGGTGTCTCCAAGATGCTGCCGAACCACCACATCACCAAGCCGGTGTTCATCGGCGAGATCAAGGGCAACGGCCAGTTCGACGTGGTGTGGAAGACTCCCGGCCTCGTCGCGGGCGATGCCTGGTCGAAGGAGCTCGAAGGCTCCAGGGACCTGATCGGCGATTGGGTCGGCAAGAAGTGCGGCAACTGGAACACCAAGACCAACAAGTGCGGCGGTCAGGGCTCCTGATCTGATCCGTTCATTCAACAACCTTCCAAGAGACTGGAGAAGGCGGCGGTGTTCGTCGCCTTCTCCTCACCACTCCTGCCGGGGTCGTCACGTGTTTGGTTATTTTCTTGAGCGTTTTCGCGCGCTCGTTCTTTCAGTCCTGCTGATTGCTTGCTTCGCGCTGCCCGCCTTCGCGGGCCCGTTCGAGGATGCGGTCGCCAAGTTCGCCAATGACGAATTTTCCGATACCGCGGAAGCGATCGAGGCGGTCGCAAGCTCGGGCAATCCGCTCGCCTTCCCGATCATCTCGGCGCTCCAGGAGGAGCGGCTGTCGGCCGATCCTGAGAGCAAGAAAGTCTTCATCACGCAGGCAGACGGCAAGATCATCGATGCCGCCACCGGCGCTGTGGTCGACAAGCTGCCGGACAATGCGGCGTCCGTCCGTCTCAACAACCGCCTGCGCCGCACGGTCGAGGCCGCGCTTGGCAGCCTGACGCTGCTCTCGCCCGACCCGGCGAAGCGCGTCGCTGCCGCGCAATCCGTCTTCAAGAGCCATGACGAGAACGCGCTTCCCGTGGTGGAGGGCGCGCTCGCGAAGGAGACCGACAAGGCGGCCAAGCAGGCGTTCACCGAGGCCCGTGCAGCGATCATCCTGTTCAAGTCTGACGCCTCCGATAACGACAAGCTCGATGCTGTCGCGGTCATCAAGGCCCGCGGCGACCAGGAAGCGCTGGCGCTACTCACCAGCGCCGGCTCCGACCAGCCGCCGCTGGTGGCGCAGGCCATCACCGGCGCGATCTCCTCGATCCAGAGCAATCTTGCGATGTGGTCGGCGGTGCAGAACGCCTGGTATGGTCTCTCGCTTGGCTCGGTGCTGCTGCTGGCCGCAATCGGGCTTGCCATCACCTTCGGCGTGATGGGCGTCATCAACATGGCGCATGGCGAGATGGTGATGATAGGCGCCTACACCACCTTCGTGGTGCAGGAGGTGATTCGCACGCGTTACCCCGGCCTGTTCGACTATTCACTCCTGATCGCCGTGCCGCTGGCCTTCCTGGTCGCGGGCGGGATTGGCGTTGCGATCGAGCGCAGCATCATCCGCTTCCTCTACGGCCGTCCGCTGGAAACGCTGCTGGCGACATGGGGCCTGTCGCTGGTGCTGCAGCAGGCGGTGCGCACAATGTTCGGCCCGACCAACCGCGAGGTCGGCAACCCCTCATGGATGAGCGGCGCGTTCGAGCTTGGCCAGATCACCATCACCTATAACCGGCTCTGGATTCTCTGCTTCACGCTGGCGGTGTTCGTGATCCTGCTCGCGATGCTGGGCTACACCGCGCTCGGGCTCGAGATGCGCGCGGTGACCCAGAACCGCCGCATGGCCGCCTCGATGGGCATTGCCACCTCGCGCGTCGACGCGCTGACCTTCGGCCTCGGTTCGGGGATTGCCGGCATCGCCGGTGTCGCACTGTCGCAGATCGACAATGTCAGCCCCAATCTCGGCCAGAGCTACATCATCGACAGTTTCATGGTCGTCGTGTTCGGCGGCGTCGGCAATCTCTGGGGCACGCTGGTCGGCGCCTTCACGTTGGGGATCGCCAACAAGTTCCTGGAGCCGGTCGCCGGTGCCGTGCTTGGCAAGATCGCCATCCTGGTCCTGATCATCCTGTTCATCCAGAAGCGGCCGCGCGGCCTGTTCGCGCTGAAAGGGCGGGCGGTGGAAGCATGAGCGCGCATATCCTCACCCGCTCGCTGGACCGCGCCGCGACCGCCTTCATCCTGATCGTCGCGGCCGTCGGCATCCTGGTCCCGTTGTCCAACCTGTTGCTGCCGCAGGGCTCGTTCCTGCAGGTGCCGACCTATCTGGTCGCGCTGTGGGGCAAATATGTCTGCTACGCCATCCTCGCGCTCTCCATCGATTTGATCTGGGGCTATTGCGGCATCCTCTCGCTCGGCCACGGCGCCTTCTTCGCGCTCGGCGGCTACGCCATGGGCATGTATCTGATGCGCCAGATCGGCAGCCGCGGCGTCTACGGCAATCCGATCCTGCCCGACTTCATGGTGTTCCTGAACTGGGACAAGCTGCCCTGGTACTGGTACGGCTTCGATATGTTCCCCTTCGCCGCCTTGATGGTGCTGGTGGTGCCGGGCCTGCTCGCCTTCTGCTTCGGCTGGCTCGCCTTCCGCTCCCGCGTCACCGGGGTCTATCTCTCGATCATCACCCAGGCGATGACCTATGCGCTGCTGCTTGCCTTCTTCCGCAATGATTTCGGCTTCGGCGGCAACAACGGCCTGACCGACTTCAAGGACATCCTGGGCTTCAACGTCCAGGCCGACGGCACCCGCGCCGCTTTGTTCGCGCTGAGCTGCCTAGCGCTGATCATCGGCTTTTTGATCTGCCGGGCGATCGTGACCTCGAAGCTCGGCAAGGTCTTGATCGCAGTGCGCGATGCCGAAAGCCGCACCCGCTTCCTCGGCTATCGCGTCGAATCCTACAAGCTGTTCGTGTTCACGCTGTCGGCCTGCATGGCCGGCGTTGCGGGCGCGCTTTATGTGCCGCAGGTCGGCATCATCAATCCGAGCGAATTCGCGCCGGGCAATTCAATTGAGGCGGTGATCTGGGTCGCCGTCGGCGGCCGCGGCACGCTGGTCGGCGCTGCGCTTGGCGCCGTCGTCGTCAACTATGCCAAGACGTTCTTCACCTCAGGGCCACTCGCGCCGTACTGGCTGTTCATGCTGGGCGCGCTGTTCATCCTGGTGACGCTGCTGCTGCCGAAGGGCATCGTCGGCACCTTCAATTCCTGGTGGGAGCCATGGAGGGCGCAGCGCGTCGCGGCCGTGGAAAGCGCCGCGCGCGAGGACGGCATCAGCGAACCCAATTCGGCGGAGCAGGCGCAATGAACGTGATGGATACCCGTGCCACGTCCGCGATGCTCTATCTCGATGGCGTGCACGTTTCCTTCGACGGCTTCCACGCCATCAACAACCTCTCGCTCGCGCTCGAGCCCGGCGAGATGCGCGCCATCATCGGCCCGAACGGCGCCGGCAAGACCACGATGATGGACATCATCACCGGCAAGACCAAGCCGGATGAAGGCACCGTGCTGTTCGACGGGGTCACCGACCTGACCCGGCTGGACGAGACCCGCATCGCCGAGCTCGGTATCGGCCGCAAATTCCAGAAGCCGACGGTGTTCGAAAGCCAGACCGTGCAGGACAATCTCCTGCTCGCGCTCAATGTCGACCACAGCGTGCGCGGCACGCTGTTCTGGCGCGAGAGCAGGGCCGAGACCGAGCGCATCCAGAAAGTGCTGGAGACCATCCGTCTGACCGACGCGCGCAACCGTCTCGCCGGCAGCCTGTCGCACGGCCAGAAACAGTGGCTGGAGATCGGCATGCTGCTGGCGCAGGATCCGAAGCTGCTATTGGTCGACGAGCCCGTTGCCGGAATGACCGATGTCGAGACTCACCAGACCGCGGAGCTGCTCAAGGAGATCAACAAGGACCATACCATCATGGTGGTCGAGCACGACATGACCTTCGTGCGCGAGCTCGGCGTCAAGGTGACCTGCCTGCATGAAGGCACGGTGCTGGCGGAGGGGAGCATCGACCAGGTGTCGTCGAACGAGCGGGTTGTCGAAGTGTATCTGGGTAGGTGAGCGATGTTGAAGGTCGAGAACATCAACCTTTTCTATGGCGCAGCGCAGGCGCTACGCGGCGTCTCGCTGTCGGCCGAACCCGGCAAGGTCACCTGCGTGCTCGGGCGCAACGGCGTCGGCAAGACCTCGCTGCTTCGCGCGATGGTCGGCCAATATCCGATCGCGTCGGGCTCTATCGAGTTCGACGGCAGCGACATCACCGGTTTGAGGCCGTATGAGCGCGCGCGGCGCGGCATCGGCTTCGTGCCGCAGGGCCGCGAGATCTTTCCGCTGCTGACGGTGGAGGAAAATCTCAAGACCGGCTTCGGTCCGCTCAAGCGCGAGAACCGCTTCATCCCGGACGACGTGTTCTCGCTGTTTCCGGTGCTGCAATCGATGCTCGGCCGCCGCGGCGGCGACCTCTCCGGCGGCCAGCAACAGCAACTGGCGATCGGCCGCGCGCTGGTGATGCGGCCGAAACTGTTGCTTTTGGACGAGCCGACCGAGGGCATCCAACCCTCGATCATCAAGGACATCGGCCGCGCCATCTCCTATTTGCGCAATCTCGGCAACATCGCGATCGTGCTGGTCGAGCAATATCTCGATTTCGCCTGCGAGCTCGGCGACTCCTTTGCGGTGATGGACCGTGGCGCGGTGAAATATGCCTGCGACCGCTCCAATCTCGATCCCGCTGAAATCTCCCGCCAAATGGCGCTATAAGGGACGCAACCGGCCAACGGGGGGACGGATGCACACCGAGAATGCACGCGCTGATGCAGCGACCTTTGCGGCCAACCGTGCTCGCGGCGCGGTGCGGTTCGGTGTGCATCTGCAGGATGGTGTTACCCGCCGCGGCGACTTGCACGAATCCGGCTCGCTGCGGGTGCGTTTTCCGTCGCCGGAGGGCGAGGGGCTGTCGGCGGTGTTCGTCAATACCGCTGGCGGGGTTGCCGGCGGTGATCGCTTTGACATCGATATCGCTGCTGGTGAGGGCGCGCGGCTGACGCTGACGACAGCCGCCGCCGAGAAAGTCTATCGTGCGGCCGGACCCGCCGCCCAGCTCAATATCGCGCTGAGAGCCGCAACCGGTTCGCATCTGTCCTGGCTGCCGCAGGAGACCATCCTGTTCGACCGCGCCCGGATTTCGCGGCGGATCGATATCGACCTCTCGGAGGGCGCGTCGCTGCTGCTGTGTGAAATCGTGGTGTTCGGCCGCTCGGCCATGGGCGAGACCATGCGCCATGGCGAATTCGTCGACCGCTGGCGGATGCGCCGCGGTGGCAGATTGGTGTTTGCCGAGACCATCCGGCTCGACGGCCATATCGGTGAAAAGCTCGCCCTATCAGCTGTCGCCAATGGCGGCGTCGCGATCGGCACTGCGCTGATCGTGCCCGGAGATGAGGCGGTCGTGGAGCGTATACGCGAGGCGCAGGATTCCTTCCGTGGTGAAGTCGGCGTCTCCTGCTGGAATGGGTTTGCAATGGCGCGCTTCTGTGCCCAAGATGCGATGAGGCTGCGCGCCGACATGATGACGGTGCTCGGCCGCGCCTCCGCCGTCCCGCTGCCGAGGCTGTGGCTCAACTAATCATTCGAAAACCATCAGAGTGCCCGCATGAATTTGTCTCCCCGCGAAAAGGACAAGCTCCTGGTCTCGATGGCCGCCATGGTGGCGCGCCGCAGGCTCGAGCGCGGCGTCAAGCTGAACCATCCCGAGGCCATCGCCCTGATCACCGACTTCATCGTCGAAGGGGCGCGCGACGGCCGCACCGTCGCCGACCTGATGCAGGCCGGCGCACAGGTCCTGACCCGGGCGCAGGTGATGGAGGGAATTGCCGAGATGATCCACGACATCCAGGTGGAGGCGACGTTCCCGGACGGGACGAAGCTCGTCACCGTGCACGAGCCGATCCGGTGAGGAGCGCAAGTCCATCAACGTTGTCATGCCCGGGCTCGACCCGGGCATCCACGCCTTTGGGCTGAGTGGTGAGACGTGGATGGCCGGGTCAAGCCCGGCCATGACGCAGCAGAGCGATACGAGGTAGCACACATGATTCCCGGCGAACTCTTCATCCAGGACGGCGAGATCGAGCTCAATGCCGGCCGCAAGACCGTGACGCTCACCGTCGCCAACACCGGTGACCGCCCGATCCAGGTCGGCTCGCACTACCATTTCTTCGAGACCAACCCGGCCCTCAAATTCGACCGCAAGAAAGCCCGCGGCATGCGCCTCGACATCGCCGCCGGCACCGCGGTCCGCTTTGAACCGGGCCAGACCCGCGACGTCCAGCTCGTCGCCCTCGCAGGCAAACGCGTCATCCACGGCTTCCGCGGCGAGGTGAAGGGCAAGCTGTGATCCTTGGCGCCATGTTCGCTGTCGCCCGGCCGTCCCCTCGTTCGCAAGGCAGGAACGGAGTGCGCGGTGGCGCGGTTGAGGCAAAAAGGAGTTTTTCGCCATGCCGCAGCCAATCCGCCTCATCTCCGAAGCCGCCGAGTTCGCCGCGCATCGCCACACGGGCATGGCCCGCAAGGGTCGTGGCAATGAACCCTATATCAATCACCTCGCCGAGGTCGCGAACCTGCTCGCAACAGCGACCGATGGCGCCGACGCCGAACTGGTGGCGGCCGGCTGGCTGCACGACACGGTCGAGGACACCGACGCCACGCGCGAGGAACTGGCGGCAAAATTTAGCGAGCGCGTCGCCGCGCTCGTGGTCGAGGTGACCGACGACATGACGTTGTCGAAGACCCAGCGCCGGCAAAAGCAGATTGAGGACGCCCCGCACAAATCGCCCGGCGCCAAGATGATCAAGATCGCGGACAAGATCAGCAACACGCGCGCCCGTATCGGGCCGAACCTGAGCGAAGACGAGCGCGAAGATCTCGCCGCCTATGTCATATGGGCCGAAAAAGTCGTCGCCGGATGTCGGGGCGTCAACCCGATGCTCGATGCCAAATTTGATGAAGCCGCCAAAACCGCGAAAAGCGCGTTTTGAAGGCAAGTGAAGTAGGGGGCTTACAGTGTCCGTGAAGATCAAACGTTCCGTCTATGCCGACATGTTCGGGCCCACCACCGGCGATCGTGTGCGGCTCGCCGACACCGATCTCATCATCGAGGTGGAGAAGGATTTCACCACCTATGGCGAGGAGGTGAAGTTCGGCGGCGGCAAGGTGATCCGCGACGGCATGGGGCAGTCGCAGGTCACGAGCGCGCAAGGGGCGGCGGATACCGTCATCACCAACGCGCTGATCGTCGACCATTGGGGCATCGTGAAGGCCGACGTCGCGATCAAGGAAGGCATGATCTCCGCGATGGGCAAGGCCGGCAATCCCGACATCCAGCCCAATGTCGACATCATCATCGGCCCCGGCACCGATGTGATCGCGGGCGAGGGCAAGATCCTCACCGCAGGGGGATTCGACAGCCACATCCATTTCATCTGTCCGCAGCAGATCGAGCATGCATTGATGAGCGGCGTCACCTCGATGCTGGGCGGCGGCACCGGCCCCTCGCACGGCACCTTCGCGACGACCTGCACGCCGGGGCCCTGGCACATGGGGCGGATGATCCAGTCCTTCGACGCCTTCCCGGTCAATCTCGGCATCTCCGGCAAGGGCAACGCATCGCGGCCGGCGGCGCTGGTCGAGATGATCAAGGGCGGCGCCTGCGCGCTGAAGCTGCATGAGGACTGGGGCACGACGCCGGCGGCGATCGACAACTGTCTTGCGGTCGCTGACGATCACGATATCCAGGTGATGATCCACACCGACACGCTCAACGAATCCGGCTTCGTCGAGGATACGGTGAAGGCGTTCAAGGGCCGCACCATCCACGCCTTCCACACCGAGGGTGCCGGCGGCGGCCACGCCCCTGATATCATCAAGATCGCCGGGCTGAAGAACGTGCTGCCGTCCTCGACCAACCCGACGCGCCCGTTTACGCGCAACACCATCGACGAGCATCTGGACATGCTGATGGTGTGCCACCACCTCGATCCCTCGATCGCCGAAGATCTCGCCTTTGCCGAAAGCCGCATCCGCAAGGAGACGATCGCAGCGGAAGATATCCTGCACGATCTCGGCGCGCTCTCGATGATGTCCTCGGATTCGCAGGCCATGGGCCGGCTCGGCGAGGTCATCATCCGCACCTGGCAGACCGCGGACAAGATGAAGAAGCAGCGCGGATCGCTGCCGCAGGAGAAGGGCAACAACGACAATTTCCGCGTCAAGCGCTACATCGCCAAATACACCATCAACCCCGCGATCGCGCACGGCGTCTCCAAGCTGATCGGCTCGGTCGAGAAGGGCAAGCTCGCCGACCTTGTGCTGTGGTCGCCGGCGTTCTTCGGCGCCAAGCCGGACCTGATCATCAAGGGCGGCTCGATCGTGGCGGCGCCGATGGGCGACCCCAACGCCTCGATCCCGACCCCGCAGCCGGTGCATTACCAGCCGATGTTTGCGGCGTACGGAAAATCGCTCACCGCATCCTCGGTGGTCTTCACGTCCAAGGCGGCGGTCGCCGGCGGGCTGGCGCGCAAGCTTGGTATCGGCAAGAAGCTCTATGCGGTCCAGAACACGCGCGGCAAGATCTCCAAGAAGAGCATGATCCACAATGACGCCACGCCCAGGATCGAGGTCGATCCGGAGACCTATGAGGTGCGCGCCGACGGCGAGCTTCTGACCTGCGCGCCCGCCGAGGTGCTGCCGCTGGCGCAGCGCTATTTCATGTTCTAAAACCTCTCCGGCAAATACGCCCAGAAACCAAAGCCGGGAGGAAATTCCGTGATCTACGTCGTCGCTACACTGACCATTAAGCCTGAAACGCGCGCCGAATTCATTGCGGCCGCCACCGCCTGCATCAAGGAGACGCGGAAGGAGCCCGGCAATATCGCCTATGATCTGCACGAGAGCGTCACCGATCCGACCAAGATGGTGTTCGTCGAGCAGTGGGAGAATGCCGAGGCGCTGGTGCCGCACCGCACCGCCGATCACATGAAGACCTTTGGCCGCGTCGCCGTGAAGTGCTTCTCGGCCCCGCCGAAGATCGAAGTGATCACGCCTGAGAAGGTCGAAGTTCGGTAAAAGAGAAAGCCAGATGATCCGCGCGACGTCCGTCAAGCCGCAACACCGCTGGAATGAGCCGGCGGCCGACACCGTGGTGCTCGATTTCGACGACCGCCACCGCCGTCGGATGGCGATGACGGGCACGCGCGGATTGGAATTCCTGCTCGATCTCGAGAACGCGATCGCGCTGCGCGGCGGCGACGCACTGGTCCTGGAGGACGGCCGGCTGGTCGAGGTGGTGGCCGCGCCCGAGCCGCTTCTGGAGATCCGCGGCGCCGACCCGCACCATCTGATCCGCGTCGCCTGGCATCTCGGCAACCGCCATCTGCCGACGCAGATCATGAAGAAGGGCCTGCGCATCCGGCGCGATCACGTCATCGAGGCGATGGTGAAGGGGCTGGGTGCACGCGTGATCGAGATCGAGGCGCCGTTCGATCCCGAAGGCGGCGCCTATGCCGGCCATGCGCATGAAGGCGACGCGGCCGCGCATCACCACACCGGCCATGACCATGCGCATGATCATGGCCACGATCATGATCATGATGATCACCACCACCATCACGGTGATCACGATCATCATCACCACGACGAGCATTGCGATCACGACCATCACCACCATCACGACCACTCCCATGCTCATGACCACAAATGAGCTGCCGCGCAGCGAGGCGTGGGGTGGGATGACGGAGAGCGAGGCCGCCTCGCTCTACCGTTTGATGACCTGGCTGTCGCCGTCGTTCCCGGTCGGGGCCTTCTCCTATTCCAGCGGCCTCGAATGGGCGGTCGAGGCCGGCGACATCAAGGATGCCGCCTCACTGCGCGGCTGGCTCGCCGCGATGCTGAGCGACGGCTCCGGCTTCTGCGATGGCGTGTTCCTCGCCCGGACGCATCAGGCGACCATGGTGCGCGACCTTGCAAAGCTGCGCGAGATCGCCGAGCTGGCCGCCGCCTTCGTGCCCTCGCGCGAGCGCCAGCTCGAGACCACGACGCAGGGCCGCGCCTTCATCGACACGGCGCGCGCCGCCTGGTTCTCGCCCGGCTTCGACGAGTTCATCGCCGCCTGCGACGGCGCGATCGTCTATCCCGTCGCGGTCGGCCTGGTCAGCGCCGCGCACGACATTCCGCTTGCGCCGGTGCTGCACGCGTTCTTCCATGGGGTGGTCTCGAACTGGATCTCCGCCGGTGCCCGCCTGATCCCGCTCGGCCAGACCGATAGCCAGCGCCTGCTCGCCGCTCTCGAACCCGTGGTCAGCGCGACCGCAATCCGCGCGCGCGACGCGTCGCTCGACGATCTCGGCAGCGCCACCTTCCGCGCCGATCTCGCCAGCCTGCGCCACGAGACGCAATATACGAGGCTGTTCCGGTCATGACGCGCTCTTTGTTGTCCCGACCCTCTCCGTCGTCCCCGCTCTCTCCGTCGTCCCCGCGAAGGCGGGGACCCATAACCACAAATGTTCGTGGCTATATCGGGTCGGGGCCACAGCCTTTCTCGACAATCAACTCCGGTGGTTATGGGTCCCTGCTTTCGCAGGGACGACGATAGAGGCGCTCCCATGACATCTTCTTCTCACGGCCCGCTTCGCGTCGGCGTCGGAGGTCCGGTCGGATCTGGCAAGACCGCGCTGATGGACCTGCTCTGCAAATCGATGCGCGAGCGTTACGACATCGCCGCGATCACCAACGACATCTACACCAAATGGGACGCCGAGTTCCTGGTGCGCTCGGGCTCGCTCACGCCGGACCGCATCGCCGGTGTCGAGACCGGCGGCTGTCCGCACACCGCGATCCGCGAGGACGCCTCGATGAATCTGGCGGCGGTCGCCGACATGCGCGCGAAATTTCCTGGCCTCGATCTGGTGCTGATCGAGTCCGGTGGCGACAACCTGGCCGCAACCTTTTCGCCGGAGCTTGCCGACCTCACGATCTATGTCATCGATGTCGCCGCCGGCGACAAGATCCCATCCAAGGGCGGCCCCGGCATCACCCGTTCCGACCTGCTGGTGATCAACAAGATCGACCTCGCTCCTCATGTCGGCGCGTCGCTTGAGAAGATGGAGACCGATGCGAAGCGGATGCGCGGTGAGCGTCCCTTCGTCATGACCAACCTCAAGAAGAGCGACGGGCTTGAGCGCATCATCGCCTTCATTGAGGCCAAGGGCGGCCTGCGCCCGAAAGCCTCTGCCAAAGGCAAGGCAAGGGCGGGTTGAATCGTGTGTTAATATGATATCCGATTTGTTAATATTTTTAACGCGGTGAGCTCGTAGTCCCGGGTGAAGCGACGCGCAACCCGGGACATCTGCGTCGACGTCCACGAGCGGTCCGGGTTACGCTCACTACTTTCACGCAAGCTGCAAACGGCGGGTGCGACGAAATATTCCTTGCCGCAATGGGAACAAAATCCAGCCACTCCCATTAGCCAACTCTGACGCTGCTTTCGCCAGCTGGAGCCGGCGCCGGCCGTCGTCCACGTTAATTGCCGCCTTCCGTTGCGTACCGATGCTCGCCACTCCATATTCCGCCGCGGTTGGCGTTCACCCCGTATCCGATCGTTGTCGCCCCCGCAGACGCCAGATGTCCGCTGTTCATCTCCGCCAACCCACAGTCTCCGAGTAACAGCGTGGTCCGGCTGGGCTTCATTATCGCCTTCATTGCGCTGATCGGGGTGCTGCTCTCCGGTCTCGCGGCCTATCGCGTGCACGAGCAGGAGCTGACGCTCGACGGCATCGCGCTGGCGCGGGCGATCGACGTCCACGCCAGCCTGGTGCAGGACCGGCTCACCGAGCGCGAATTGCTCGCCCGCGTCTCCTCGGGCCTGTTTCGCGCGCCGTCGGTGGTGAAGGCAGACATGCTGCAGCCGCTGCGCTCCTCGATCTATGCCTTCAAGACCGATTTCGTGATTGCCGCCTGGATTGCGCGGCTCAGGCCCGACGAGCTCCCGGCGGCGGAGCAGGAGCTGAAGAAGGCCGGCTTCCCCAATCCGACCATCCGCGACTTCGACGACCAGCCCCTCGACATCAAGGCGCTCGACAAGCCCGTCAACGTGATGATGGACCTGGAGCCGCGGACGCCGGAGACCATCATCCTGCCGGGCCGCAGCTTCGACCACCATTCCGTGATCGGGCCGATGCTGGCGCAGGCGATGGCGGACGGCAAGCCCGTGGCGTCGGATCCGATTCCGCTGTTGCGCCAGAATGGGCCGATCGGGGTCGCGCTCGCCGCGCCGGTGTTTCAGCAGGGCGCTTCGGAGCCCGCGGGATTCGTCACATTTTCGTATGAGCTCGGGCCGTTGATGCTGGCGAATGACGATATGTCGCTGTTCTCGGTGGTGCTGAAGGACCCGCGCGATTCCAACGACGAGCTGGTCGCCAACGACCAGGGCGTCATCACCTCGCGCGCAGTGCGGCCGGATGGGCCGGCGCCGTCGATGGTCCGGACGGTGACGTTCGGCGGCCGCGATTGGTCACTCGCTTATTACGCCAAGACCTCCGCCGCCGCGCGGGCGAACCAGACCGCAGCGATCGTGGCGGCGATCGGCCTCGCGCTGACCGGCATCGTCTGCGGCCTGTTCGGCTATGTGGCCTACAACAATCTTCGGCTCAGCCGCGAGATCGAGGTGAGGATCGGGTTCGAGCGGCGGCTGACCGCTGTGATCGACGAGCTCAACCACCGGGTCAAGAACATCCTGGCCGTGATCCAGTCGATCGTCACGCGCACATTGCGCCATGGCTCGGACATCGATGCCGCGCGCGATCTCCTGATCGGCCGCATCCACGCCATGTCGAACGTGGTCACGCTGCTCAGCGAGAGCCAGTGGCAGGGCGTGAAGCTGAAGGGACTGTTCGAGGCCCGCGCGATCCCTCATGCCGAGCGCATCGCGATCTCCGGTCCCGATATCGCGGTCAGCGCGCGCGCCGCGCAGTCGCTGTCGCTGTTGTTCTTCGAGCTCGCCTCGCATTCCGACGAGGGCCTGTCCCTGGTCGGCAAGCATCCGCACATCGTCGCTAACTGGGAAGTCAACGGCAAGGATGCGGAGGCGATCTTTCATTTCCGCTGGGAGGAGTTCAACACCAGCGAAGCCACCCGCCGCCCCGATTCCGATTTCGGCCTGATCCTGCTCGACCGCGTCGCCCCCGAAGCGCTCGGCGGGACGGCGAAACGCTACTTCACCGACATCAGCTACGTCTACGAGCTCACCGCGCCGATGGAAACCGTCATCGACATGAACGAGCGCGACCGCACGGAGAAGTTTTCCGCACCGGTGCGGCCGGCGCGCTGATTGCAGGCCGGTGGCGACCCTGCTTCCCCTCCTGGTGAGGAGCCGCGTAGCGACCATCTCGAACCATGAGGCCCCGCCGGTGGCCTCGCTCTTCGAGACGGTCGCGGAGCCTGTCATCGGGCCGCGCTTCGCGCGGACCCGTTGGCGACCTCCTCAGGGTGAGGGGATAAGTAGGAGCACGCCGTCGGAATAGATCCGTAGGTAAGTGTGTAGGAGCGCAGCGTGCCCACCATTCACGGGCGGTGCAAGAGAAGGCGGGCGCGCGGAGCCTGTCATCGGGCGCGCGTTCGCGCGACCCGTTGGCTTTGCCCATCCTACGCATTGCTCTCGCCGTCATTGCCGGGCTTGACCCGGCAATCCAGCATCCCTCAGAAAAATCTCTTTTCCGAGATGGATGTGCGGGTCAAGCCCGCGCATGACGATCAAGAGCTGGCGAGCATCAGCCGCCGTTGCCGCCGATCACGGCGCGCACGGTGTCATCGGGGCCGAAATCTTCCGCGCCTTCGACATAGAGCAATGCGCTCAATTTCGATCGCGCGCGGTTGACGCGGCTCTTGATGGTGCCGACGGCGCAGCCGCAGATCGCAGCCGCGTCCTCGTATGAGAAGCCGGACGCACCGACCAGGATCAAAGCTTCACGCTGGTCTTGCGGCAGCTTGTCGAGTGCGGCGCGAAACTCCTCGAACTCCAGATGCGCATTCTGCGCAGGCTGGGTCTTCAGAGTCTTGGCATAGTTGCCCTCGGCGTCCTCCACCTCGCGCCGCCGCTTGCGATAGTCGGAGCGGAACAGGTTGCGCAGGATGGTGAACAGCCAGGCCGGCAGGTTCGAGCCGGGTTGGAACGAGTCGATGTTGGCGATTGCGCGCAACAAGGTCTCCTGCACCAGATCGTCGGCGCGGTCACCATTGCCGGAGAGCGAAATCGCGAACGCGCGTAGGCTTGGCACCGACGCCAAAATATCGTCGCGAAGTTGGTCGGTGAGAGGCATCAGTCCCTCCCGTCATTTTTTGCTGCTTGCTGCTCGTCAGTCTCTGCCAAATGCTTGGCGGCCTCCGCGGGGTCATCGAGCTTGCGGATAAGCTCCGCAAAGCGGTCCGGCACGCCCTGTCGCACCACATCATCGTACATGGCGCGAAGCTGGTGGCCGATTCTCGATTGGATCTCAGCGTTGAGACCGCCCTGCTTCTTGGTTTCCTTCATGATCTGATCCACGTTTCCCCGAGAGGTTAAGTCCCTGTGTTCCAAGCAGTTTCCTCGAAATTCGGTCTTGGCCGCGTTTGCTGCCGGTCGTACGCTAATTCGAAGTTCGCCCGAAAGTTCCGAATGTCCGGAACTTTTTGTGGAACTTTATCGGCGCTCAAGCGTAGTCCGGGCGTAACGCTCAAGGGGAAGGCGGGTCGCCCCACCGGATGTGCCGGCCCGAGAGATATAAGGCGTTTCAGGCAATTGCCTCGAACACAAGGATGGAGTGGGAATGTCCCGATCGCAGCTCGTTGCCGAACACTTGCCATTGTTGCGGCGCTACGCCCGCGCGCTGACCGGAAACCAGGCGTCGGGCGACGCCTATGTCGCGGCCATGCTGGAGGCCCTGCTTCAGGACCCCGCGCTTCTGGATGAAACGCACGGTCCGCGTGCCGGGCTGTTCCGGCTGTTCACCCAGATCTGGAATTCGGTCTCGATCAACGACAACGCCGAGGTAGCAACGTTGGCGCTGCCGCCGGAGCGCCGGCTTTCCAACATCACGCCGCTGCCGCGGCAGGCCTTCCTCCTGCTGTCGCTGGAGGGCTTCTCGGAAGAGGAGGTGGCCTACATCCTCAACATCGATATCGGCGAGACGCGCAAGCTCACGGATGCCGCCGGCCGTGAGATGGCCGCCGAGATCGCGACCGACGTCCTGATTATCGAGGACGAGACCTTCATCGCGATGGATCTGGAAAGCCTCGTGCGAAATCTCGGCCACAATGTCATCGGCGTCGCCCGCACCCATTCGGATGCGGTGGCGCTCGCCAAGAACAAGAAGCCCGGCCTGATCCTCGCCGACATCCAGCTCGCCGACGGTTCGTCGGGGCTGGACGCGGTGAATGAGCTATTGCGCGTGTTCGAGGTGCCGGTGGTGTTCATCACCGCCTATCCCGAACGCTTCCTGACCGGCGAGCGCCCGGAGCCGGCGTTCCTGATCTCAAAGCCGTTCCAGCCCGCAATGGTCTCGGCCGTTGCGAGCCAGGCGCTGTTCTTCCAGCGCAATTCGCGCAACCGTGCGCCGCGCGCCGCCTCGGCGTGAACTGACTCTGGTTAGGTCGACTGATCCGGCGTGCCGCACGGCGCGCCGGATTTTTTGCACCGAGACATCCGCCTTTCATGTGACCTTTGTGCTGGGCGATGCTGTTCGCCTTGCCGGTTGCGCGTGACGAGTATTTGTTTCGAATGCAATCTCTTCAGGTTAACCCTGCTTAAGAGAGTTCGCGGCTTTGGATTCACCGACCTTTAGGCCGGTCCGCATATGGTTGCATGCGTTCAGCCACACAACCATCCCAGGAGACCAGCCGTGCGTAACCTTGTTTCCCGTTTCATTAAGGACGAGTCTGGCGCGACCGCCATCGAGTACGGTCTGATTGCCGCTCTTATTGCCGTCGTGATCATCGGCACCCTTCGAGCCATCGGCACCGATCTCAATACCAAGTTGGTAGCGGTGGACGACGGCCTGAAGTAAGTCGCCGGCTCTTTCTCAGAGGGTGTGCACGTGGAAGGTCCGGCCAAAGGCAGCTTTGGTCGGCTTTCTATTAGGGAGTCATCAAATGCGTATTATGGTCTTGCTGGCGCTTGTCGTCTTTAGCGCCGGAGCCGCCCACGCTGATACAGAAATCGTTACCCGCACGCGCAGGGACAGCTTGGGATACACCACGACCACTTCGACTTCGAAGCATGGCACGTACACCATCACCACCGGCCGCAACAGCTTGGGTGAGACGGTCACCACTTCGCGTTGGCAATCGAATAGGCCCCGGAGCTTCCAGGAGCGGGCCATGGGGCACTGACCGCCGAAGGTAGGGAAGCCGGCCTGCCCCTCGAAAACTCCGACGAAAACTCCGACAAAAAAGTAGAGCGCGACCGGCATCACCACGGTCGCGCCCTACATCGCCGGTCAATGGGGCAGGGGGAATAACCGGCTGCCAGAACGACGCGGACCGCGAAAAAACGTTCCGAGATTCCGAAAATAATTTTGAACACGGTTAAGTGATCCGCAGACATACGAACGGGGGCGTTTCGTTCGAGTTGTGTTCGTGATCGCCATGGGGCGAGGGATGAATCGCCATGTCACAGATATTGAAGGGAATTTTAGGTGCGCTCGCCGTTTCTTTGACCTTCGGCGCCGTGCAATTTGCCTCCGGGCATGATCTCATCGGGGGCCAGAGCCTCATCACCTCCACCAAGGCGGAACATGACGTCAACCGTACGGCGAAGGCCGACCGGGCGACAGTTCCGGCAGCCAACGGCAAAACCGAAACCATTTCGCTGAAGCTCGACAGCCTGGCCGAGACCTCGGTCGTGATCCGCGTTCCCGTCGTCAGGGACGAGGCGCGCAGCCACCCCAAGCCGCCTGCGTTGATCAAATCCGGCGAGCGCAGGATGACGGTCGCCTGCGAGCCCGTGGTGAGCGTGCTGACCGAAGTAGCAAAGCGCCTGCAGCCCGGCCGCTGCGTCACCTAAGCTGATCGTTCTTCGTTCTCTCTCCATCCGTCATTCCGGGCTCCATGCTTCGCATCGCCCCGGAATGACGGCGGAGAAAAATTCACCAGCGATTCCAAGTTGATTTGCCTCGTCCAGCCCTCGCGCGAAAAACATTCCGCTTTCGTCGTCGGGCAAATCAGTGATTTAACTCCGCGCGTCTCACGGCGGATGAGGGGCGGGTCGCGATCGTCACGAACGTTGCGGTGAGATGCGGTGGACG